>NZ_CP109999.1:2400000-3000000 GCF_025947145.1 Flavobacterium sp. N1994 | reverse complement strand
GGCCAAAGCGGATCTGTTAGTAGCACTGGAGGTTTAGTAGGATCTAATGGAAGTTTTGCTTTTGGCAGTACTTCTGGAACCGTGTATGCTTTTAACCCATCAACAAATACTTGGATTGCCCAATCAGGAACTGTTAGCAGTTCAGGAGGACTTATAAGCTCTAATGGAAATTTTGCTTTTGGTACCACCTCTGGAAATGTATATGCTTATACAAAAAGTTCAGGAGTATGGACAGTTCAAGCTGGAACAGTTAGTGCTACCGGGGGATTAATTTCTTCCCCTTCTAATTAAAAAAAAGTACTATTTATTATAATCGTAGAATAAAAAAAACCTGCTCTTATCAAGCAAACATATAATCAAATACAATGAAAAAAATATTAATAATAGCGTCACTATTTCTATCTGCTTTAACTTTTGCACAAGTCCCACAAGGGATATCCTATCAAGCTATAGCTATAAATGGTTCAGGTGCTCCTGTTGTAAGTGGCAACGTAAGAGTGAAACTTTCAATATTAGATACTTCTGCGACTGGAACCGTTTTATATTCAGAAACACAATTAAAAACCACGAATGCTCAAGGTTTATTTAATCTTGTTATTGGTCAAGGAACAATAGTTTCGGGAACTTTTACTGCCATCAATTGGGGAACCAATTCTAAATTCTTAAAAGTTGAAATGGATGCAACTGGTGGGACAACCTATGTTGCTGTTGGTACTACACAATTGCTTTCAGTTCCTTATGCAATGCATGCAGGAAGTGTAGCTAGTATTGCTGGAAACACAGGGATAAATGATGATATCGTTTCCAACCAATCTTCTAATTTTGGGTTTATTGATTTCTCCGATAGCAAAGCCTATGTTTTCAACAGTATTATAGGGACTTGGTCTTCTCAAGCTTTTAATCCTAATTCTTCACCTGATTTAGTAGAAACTAAAGGTAGTTTTGCTTTCATAGATTTTACGACCAGTAAGGTTTTTGTTTGTAATGGAAAAACCGGAATTTGGTCCTCACAAACATTCAATTCAAATTCCTCACCTACTTTAACGGCTTCTAATGGAAATTTTGTTTTTACCGATTATTCAGGTAGTAAAATATATTCTTATAACGGTAAAACAGGTGCATGGTCTTCACAAAGCTTTAATCCAAATTCTTCTCCTGACTTAGTACAAACCAATGGTAACTTTGCCTTTGTAGATTTTACAGACAGTAAAGTCTATGCCTTTAATGGTAGAACAGGCAGTTGGTCATTTCAAACATTCAATTCAAATTCCTCGCCTACTTTAACAGCTTCTAATGGAAATTTTGCCTTTATAGATTTTACAGATAGTAAAGCATATACTTATAACGGAAGAACTGGAACTTGGGTTTCACAAACATTTAACTCGAATTCATCACCAACAATAACCGTTTCAGAAACAAATTAAAAGAGTTTTATTGAAGTACACCTTGCTACTATTTAAGTCCTTATTATTTAGATTACATAAAGCATATAAAACTTTACATTATGAAAAAAGTATTACTATCCCTTATATTATTTATTACTTTTCATAGTTGGGCACAAGTACCTCAGGGTATTTCTTATCAAGCTATTGCTCTAGATACTAATGGAAATCCTATTCCAAATTCCGTTATTGGTATTAGACTTTCTATACTTGATAGTAGTGTCAACGGGAGTGTTTTATATACTGAAACTCATCAAGTGACTACTGGCAGGGGAGGATTATTTAATTTGATTATAGGATTTGGTACTCCAGTTACAGGTACATTCCCTGCTATTATTTGGGGTACTAATACTAAATATTTAAAAGTAGAATTAAATCAAACCGGCAGTGGTTCAAATTACAACTATGTTGGTACGACCCAATTGCTCTCAGTGCCTTATGCTTTGTATGCAGAATCAGCCCACAATGTTAATGCTACTGATATAATAGGCTATACTGATTCTAATGCTAGAACGGTTGGGTACATGACATCAAATACCGGATACTGTTTTTTAAATGGGTATAACACGGCAAACCAATGGTTTTCACAACCATTATCGGGTCAACCCATAAAAATCGTAGGATCAGACTTTAACATAGGAATATTAACTTCAACACATGCTTATGTTGCTGCAATAAATAGTGATAATAATAATATTCAATGGTATTCAATTTCTTTAACAGGAACTCCAATAAAAATAATAGCTACTGGTGGAAAATTTGGAATATTAACAACTACTAATGCTTATGTCTTTTCAGATAGTGAAGATGCCAATAACAATGTGACTTTTAGTTGGTTTAGTCAAAGCCTTAACGGGACTCCTATTGATATTATGCCTTTATTTAGAGGGATTGGAGTTGTAACAACCACTAATGGCTATGGTTTTGGCAAAACAATTTCTAATACCAATACTGTATCTACCTGCAACTGGTATGCTTCAAACCCTATAACGGGCCAATTTATTAAAGCTATGGTTAATGAAGATCTATTTTCTATTTTCACATCAACCAGTTGCTACACTTTTGCTCCTGTGTCAATTTCAAATGCGATTGGATCATTCAACTGGACTTCAGTAAGCATGAACGGAAGTTTTATTGATGCTGCTAAATAAAAAAACCGCTCAATGAGCGGTTTTTTTTTATGAGTGGTATTATCTAGTAAACAATAACTCTCTGTATTTGGTTAGCGTCCAAATTTCATCATCTACTAGTAATTCTAATTTATCACAATGTTCGCGAATTACTTCAAAATAAGGTTTTACTTTATCACAATACGCTTCGGCCATTTTTTGGGCATCTGTTAAAGCATTAGCTTTTTTACGAGCTTCGGTCATTTCCTCTACTTTGGTGTTGATACCTTCAATATGATGAGATATTTCTTTGATTAACGAAATTTGTTCTTTGGCTATTTTCTCAAAGTCTTTTCCGAAAATTTCTTTTAATCCACGTACGTTTTCAATCAAGGTATTTTGGTAACGAATAGCTGTTGGAATCACATGATTGCGGGCAATATCACCTAATACTCTACCTTCAATTTGGATTTTCTTAGTGTACTCTTCTAGTTCAATTTCGTATCGCGCCTCTACTTCAACATGGTTCATTACATTTAAGTCTTTGAACAAGTCTAAAGCTTTATTAGAAACTTTAGCTTTCAAAGCAGCTGGAGTAGTTTTATGATTGCTCAAACCACGTTTCTTAGCTTCTTTTTCCCATGCATCACTATATCCATCACCTTCAAAAAGAATGTTTTTAGTATCCTTAATGTATTCTCTCAAAACATTAAAAATGGCTTCGTCTTTCTTCAAATCTTTTTTCTCGATTAAAGCATCTACTTCTTTTTTGAATTCTTTTAATTGTTTTGCTACAATCGAGTTCAAAGTAGTCATAGCGTTAGCACAGTTAGCAGAAGAACCTACGGCACGGAATTCAAATTTATTTCCAGTAAAGGCAAAAGGCGAAGTTCTATTTCTATCAGTATTATCTAATAATACATCTGGAATTTTACCCACTACATTTAACTTCAAATCTGTTTTTTCTTCAGGTGATAATTTCCCTTTGGTTACCCCTTCTAAATCGGCTAAAACTCTGGTTAATTGAGCACCAATAAAAACAGAAATAATAGCTGGTGGTGCTTCATTAGCGCCTAATCGGTGATCGTTACTAGCCGTTGCAATAGAGGCTCTCAACAATTCTTCATATTCATTAACCGCTTTGATGGTATTAATGAAAAAGGATAAAAATTGTAAATTACTCATTGGTGTCTTTCCTGGAGACAATAAATTCACTCCAGTATCTGTTGCCATTGACCAGTTATTATGTTTTCCAGAACCATTAACTCCTTTAAAAGGCTTTTCGTGAAATAGCACTTTAAAATCGTGTCTTTCTCCCACTTTTTGCATGACATCCATCAACAAAGAATTGTGATCAACCGCTAGATTCGTTTCTTCAAATATTGGAGCCAATTCAAATTGATTTGGAGCTACCTCGTTATGTCTTGTTTTTACAGGAATACCTAGTAACATACATTCTTCTTCCAATTCTCTCATGTAGTTTAAAGCACGTGAAGGAATAGAACCAAAATAATGATCATCTAACTGTTGTCCTTTGGCTGAAGTATGTCCCAATAAAGTTCTACCAGTCATGATTAAATCGGGACGAGAATTAGCCAATGCGGAATCAACCAAAAAATATTCTTGTTCCCAACCTAGAGTGGCGGTAACTTTTTTAACATTTTTATCAAAATATTTACATACATCAGTTGCCGCTTCATCAACAGCATTTAAGGCACGTAATAGAGGTGTTTTATAATCTAAGGCTTCACCTGTATAAGAGATAAAAACAGTAGGAATACATAATGTAGTTCCGAAGATAAAGGCTGGAGAAGTTGGATCCCAAGCTGTATAACCACGAGCTTCAAAAGTATTTCTAATACCACCATTTGGAAACGAAGAAGCATCTGGTTCTTGTTGTACTAATTGTCCTCCACCAAATTTTTCAAGAGGATCAGAACCATCATAAGAAGTTTCAAAAAAAGCATCATGTTTTTCTGCAGTTGCTCCCGTTAGAGGCTGAAACCAGTGAGTATAGTGAGTAACGCCTTTGGCAAGAGCCCATTCTTTCATTCCCATTGCGATATAATCAGCAAGCTTTCTGTCAATTTTAGTTCCATGCTGCACGGCATCTTTTACCCCCTTGTGAGCGTCAGAAGTCAAGAACTGCTTCATGGCTTTGTCATTAAACACATTGGAACCGAAAAGGTCTGATTTTCTTCCGGCTTCTTCAAATTTTACAGGTTTTCTACCTGATGCATCTTTTAATGCTTGGAAACGTAAAGTTGACATAAATTTAAATTTTAATATTATACCCTATTAATTTAGCACAAATATAAAAATATTTTATTCAAAAAATAATTATACCCTATTTTTTATAGGGTCAAAATACTAAATGTTTATTATTTTTATAAAAAGTTATTAATTCGTTAAATAATACCCATAAAAACACAATCCACTATATTTGTAATAATAAATCGTACCTCATGATTGTTTGGATCATTTTTTTAGCCACTATTTTATTATTTTTAGCATTAGATTTGGGAGTTTTTAATAAGACGCCACATATTATAAGCTCGAAAGAAGCAGGGATTTGGACTCTTGTTTGGGTTGTTCTTTCTTTTGCCTTTTCTGGCGTTATCAACTGGTTGTATAGCACTAACTACATTGCCAATCCAACAGGAATAAAACCTGCTGTAGCCACCATAAAATATATTACTGGTTATCTTATAGAATTGTCTTTAAGTATTGATAATATTTTTATTATAGCTGTAATTTTCGCTTCCTTTAGAATACCACAAAAATACCAACATCGTGTTTTGTTTTGGGGAATATTAGGCGCTATCATTTTCAGAGGATTAATGATATACTTTGGTGTTGTATTGATAAATAAATTTAGCTGGATGACTTATTTATTTGGAGCATTCTTACTCTTTACAGCTTTTAAAATGCTATTCAAAGGAGATGAAGGAGAGTTTGAACCAAAGAAGTCTTTTGTCTACAGAATGATTAGCAAAGTTATCCCTATAACAAGTCATACAGAGAAAGATCATTTTTTTACTAAAATCGATAGTATCAATTATGCAACACCTCTTTTTGTTGCTTTGTTAGTCATAGAAGTAATGGATATGCTTTTTGCTTTAGATAGCGTTCCGGCAATTTTAGCAATCACCTCTGATCCTTTTTTAGTATTTAGTTCTAATATTTTTGCTATCCTTGGTCTACGATCCATGTATTTCTTTTTGGCCAATATGCTAGAAAAATTTAGTTATTTAGAATACAGTTTAATAGCCATTTTATCATTTGTTGGCATCAAAATGCTGATTGTTGAATATTATAAATTTCCTGAATGGGTTTCGTTGAGTTTTATTGCCCTGTCGCTTATAACTGGAGTAGCTATTTCTGTTTTAAAATCATCTGAAGAAAACTAGTATATCGATTTAATAATAAATAAAAAAAGCCATCTAATTTAGATGGCCTTTTTTTAATAATTAAATTTTATTCTATTACAATGTCCAAGTTCCTGTTGCGGATTGCGAATTACCGTCAGTAACAGTAACTGAGAAGTTACCGGTTCCTAAACCGCTTAAATAAGCAACAGCATCATTTGAATTAACTGTTGAAATTAGAACATTGTTTTTATAAATTTTAAGTTGGTATGGTGCAGTTCCTCCAGTGATAGTAATAGTTACTAAACCATTTCCATCTTGACATACGTCAGGATTAGATCCAATTTGAATGTTTAAAGAAATGCCTCTACTACAATTAATGTATCCATTATCAACAGTTCCGTTGTCAAAATTTTGATTGATAGCCGTTGCGGCATCATTAATAGCTGATAACGAATATTGTGTAGAACAACCTCCAAGAACATTATTTGCTAATTGTAAAAAGTTAGCGATACTCATACCGGCAAATGTCCCCGATTTGATTGTTAATGAACCAAAACTTGTACTACTGGTAGAAAAATTTGGATCATAAACGTCAAAACCTACTGCTAAAGCAATAGCAAGTACTTGAGAAGATAAAACCCCTCTACTAGTAGTTGGATCTGTTGCACTTCCATTAAGAACAGCTGGGCTTCCACCTGCAGGCAAATAATTTGCAACAGCTGATGATGATGTAAAAGTCAATGTATTGCTTCCGCATCCAATCATTACTCCATCAGGAAAAGCAGCATCGAAATTTGCATCTCTGTAACATCCTGGATTGTTTCCGTTACAATTTGTTCCCCATCCACCAATTGTGAATGTTTTGAACTGACCTGAACAACCTTGGCTATACCCTGAAGTGATACCTAACATTAGTGTTAGGATAAAACTAATAAGAACTCTTTTTTTCATAATATTTGAATTTAAAAAGGTTTATAAAACCCTTCAAATAAGCTGAAGGGCTTTATTACCTCTTATTTATAGATTTATCTTTTAATTACTCTTAAAGTTTTAACTTCAGTTCCTTGAGAAACAATTACATTGTATACTCCAGCAGGGAAACGTTCTCCAACTTGCAATCCTGATACTTCATCTGCATTAACCTCACGTTGTTCGATTAATTTTCCAGTCATATCATAAATAGTCACCGCTACTTTATCAACACTTGATGTTGTTACATCTAAGTTGAAGCTACTGCTAAATGGATTCGGATAAGCTTTAGCAGTCATTGTAGTTGTCAAGTTATCATTTGTAGCTTTAGCACAAGTTGAACCTCTAGTGATTGTGAATGTTGCACAAACGCTATCTGAATTACAATTTCCTGTAATACTGTAAACCACTCTCACTGTTCCACCGTATGTCCAACTTGGTGCTACTCTACAATCTCCACTGAAGACTGCTGTTGCTCCACATCCTGAACTTACTGTTGTGAATTGAGCTAACCAATTAGCAAATGCACAATTAACTGCATATTGACTACTATAGTTAGTAGCTGGGTAACTTACATTACATGGTCCTGCTACATCAACAGCACCTCCAGCAACAACTGTAAATCGTTTTGTACAAGTATAAACAGTTGCTTGTGATGTTTGTCCTCCACAAGTAATAGCTTGACCACAAGTATTATTTGTTCTGTAAGTCCAAGTAACATCTACATATCCTCCACACGCTGATGGTGCACAAGATGGTGCATTGTTAGTCAAAGTTCCTGAACTACATCCACCGCTTACAGTTGTTGAAGCTAAGAATGATGTCCATGCGCAATTTACTTGTGCTTGAGTGCTACATGCTGGTACTGTTACATTATTACCACAGTTGAAAGTCACTGCTGGTGCAGCGGCTACTGTGAAACGTTTAGTACAAGTATAAGTACTAGCAGTAGTAGTTTGACCTCCACAAGTAATTGTTTGTCCACATGCACTACTTCCTGCTGTATAAGTCCAAGTCACGTCTACATATCCTCCACAAGCTGATGGTGGTGTTGATGGCGCATTGTTGGTCAATGTTCCAGTGCTACATCCTCCACTTACGGTAGTTGATGCTAAGAATGAATTCCATGCACAATTAACTTGAGTTTGAGTACTACATGATGGTACTGTTACATTATTACCACAGTTGAATGTTACTGCTGGTGCAGCGGCCACTGTGAAACGTTTAGTACAAGTTTGTGTTCCTGTAGTTGAAGTTTGACCTCCACATGTTACTGGTTGACTACAAGTACTGTTTGTTCTGTAGGTCCAAGTTACATCTACATATCCTCCGCATGCTGATGGTGCATTAGCTGGTGCATTGTTTGTCAATGTTCCAGAAGAACATCCACCACTTACGGTAGTCGAAGCTAAGAATGAAGCCCATGCTGCATTTATTTGTGCTTGTGAACTACAAGATGGTACTGTTACATCGCTTGCACAGTTTAGAGTTGCAGCTGTTGCAGCTTCTACTGTGAAACGTTTAGTACAAGTTTGTGTTCCTGTAGTTGAAGTTTGACCTCCACATGTTACTGGTTGACCACAAGTACTGTTTGTTCTGTAAGTCCAAGTTACATCTACATATCCTCCACAAGATGCTGGTGGTGTTGAAGGTGCATTGTTTGTTAATGTTCCAGTAGAACATCCTCCGCTTACAGTAGTTGAAGCCAAGAATGAAGCCCATGCTGCATTTACTTGTGCTTGAGTACTACAAGAAGGAACTCTTACATCACTTGCACAGTTTAGAGTTGCAGGTGTTGCTGCTTGTACTGTGAAACGTTTAGTACAAGTTTGTGTTCCTGTAGTTGAAGTTTGACCACCGCATGTTACTGTTTGTCCACAAGTACTATTAGTTCTGTATGTCCAAGTAACATCTACATATCCTCCGCATGCTGCTGGTGGTGTAGATGGTGCATTGTTTGTCAATGTTCCTGCACTACATCCACCACTTACAGTAGTTGATGCTAAGAATGAAGTCCAAGCAGTATTCACTTGAGCTTGAGTGCTACAAGAAGGTACAGTTACATTATTTCCACAATTAAGAGTTGCAGCTGGTGCAGCTTCTACTGTGAAACGTTTAGTGCATGACACTGAATTCGTATTACTGCTTCCACAACCTGATTGTTGTCCACATACACTTACAGTATAAGTCCAAGTAACATCAACATAACCTCCACATGTTGAAGGTGCGCTACAAGAACTTCTTGTTAACACTCCGTTACATCCACCTGAAGCAGTTGTTGAAGACAAGAATGAATTCCAAGCTGCAGTTACTTGTGCAGCTGTGCTACATGCTGGTACTGTTACATTATTACCACAGTTGAATACCACTTGCGATGGTGCAGCAACTGTAAATCGTTTAGTACATGATTGTGTAGTAGGAGTTCCTCCACATGATCCTGCAGTGTAAGTCCAAGTTACATCTACATATCCGCCACATGCTGATGGCATAGTACAAGTACTTCTTGTTAACACTCCATTACATCCACCACTTGCAGTAGTTGAAGCTAAGAATGCATTCCAAGCTGTAGTTACTTGTGCAGCTGTACTACAAGCTAGTACGGTTACATCAGTTCCACAGTTGAATACAACTGGAGAAGACGCAGCAACTGTAAATCGCTTAGTACAAGTATACACTCCATTAGAACTTGTAGCTGGAGCACCACAACTAGTTGCAGTTGTTCCACAACTACCAACTGTATAAGTCCAAGTAACATCAACATAACCTCCACACAATGATGGCATTGTAGCTTGAGTTCTAGTTAATACTCCATTACATCCACCTGAAGCAGTTGTTGAAGTTAGGAACGAATTCCATGCTGCTGCTAATTGAGATTGAGTGCTACAAGCAGGTACAGTTACATTATTTCCACAATTGAATACCACTGGAGCTGGAGCTGAAACAGTAAATCTTTTAGTACATGATACTGTATTACTACTTCCACATCCTGATTGTTGACCACAAGAACCTACTGTGTAAGTCCAAGTAACATCTTTATAACCTCCACATAATGAAGGTGGTGTTGTTCCATTGTTTGTCAGTACTCCGCTACATCCTCCTGTTGCTGTCGTTGAAGCTAAGAATGAATTCCAAGCTGCAGTTACTTCAGCTTGTGTGCTACATGCTGGTACTGTTACATTAGTTCCACAGCTTATAGCTACTGGTGCTGGTGCTGCAACTGTAAATCTTCTAGTACAGTGTACTGAATTACTGTTGCTTCCACACCCTGATTGTTGTCCACATGTACTTACTGTATAAGTCCAAGTAACATCTACATATCCTCCACATAATGCAGGTGCACTACATGCAGATCTTGTTAATACTCCATTACATCCACCTGTAGCAGTTGTTGAAGCCAAGAATGCACTCCAAGCAGCATTTAATTGCGCTTGTGTGCTACATGCTGGTAAAGTTACAACATTACCACAGTTGATAACAACTGGTGCTGGAGCTGCAACTGTGAATGTTTTAGTACAAGATTGAGATGTACCACATCCAATTACATTATAAGTCCAAGTAACATTTACTGAACCTCCGCACGCTGATGGTGCTGTTGTTGGCGCATTGTTTGTAATCGAACCATTAGTACAACCTCCACTTGCAGTAACTGAAGCTAAGAATGAAGCGTATGCCGCATTAACTTGAGCTTGTGTACTACATGCTGGTACTGTTACATTAGTTCCACAATTGAATACAACTGGTGTTGCTGGTGTAATAGTAAACGTAGCTGTACGAGTAGTTGATTGGTAACATTTATCAGATACTGTATAAGTAACTGTTGTTGCTCCTCCACAATATGCAGGTGCAGAAGGTGTTCCTTCTCCAAAGCTTCCTACTGGTGAACATCCTCCACTTACTGTAAATCCTGATAACCATGTAGCGAATGCTGCATTAGCTGCATCTTGATTGGCATAAGAACATGCTCCAGTTGTACTGTCTTGTGCGCTTGTCACATTAACAGCTGGTGCTGGTGTAATAGTAAACGTAGCTGTATGAGAAGTTGATTGGTAACATTTATCAGATACTGTATAAGTAACTGTTGTTGCTCCTCCACAATAAGCTGGTGCAGAAGGTGTTCCTTCTCCAAAGCTTCCTGATGGTGAACATCCTCCACTTACAGTAAATCCTGCTAACCATGTAGCGAATGCTGCATTGGCTGCATCTTGATTAGCATAGGTACAAGCTCCAGTTGAACTGTCTTGTGCACTTGTCACATTAACTGCTGGTGCTGGTGTAATAGTAAACGTAGCTGTATGAGTAGTGGTTTGGTAACATTTATCAGATACTGTATAAGTAACTGTTGTTGCTCCTCCACAATATGCTGGTGCAGATGGTGTTCCTTCTCCAAAGCTTCCTACTGGTGAACATCCTCCACTTACTGTAAATCCTGATAACCATGTAGCGAATGCTGCATTGGCTGCATCTTGATTGGCATAGGTACATGCTCCAGTTGAACTGTCTTGTGCACTTGTCACATTAACTGCTGGTGCTGGTGTAATAGTAAATTTAATTGTCACTGAACCTGAGTAACATTTATCTGTTACATTGTAAGTAACACAAACTGAACCTCCTGAACATAATGATGGTGCAGTTGGATGCCCTTGAACAGTTCCAACTGGCGAACACCCACCACTTACACTTAATCCATTTAACCATGTGTTAAATGCAGCATTTAATGCATCTTGATTTGCATAAGCACAAGAACTATATGTTACATTACTAGCTGCATTTATAACAACTGGCGCTGGTTGTGAAATAGTAAAGGTAGCTGTATGAGTTGTAGTTTGGTAACATTTATCAGATACTGTATAAGTAACTGTTGTTGCTCCTCCACAATGAGCTGGTGCTTGTGGAGTTCCTTCTCCAAAACTTCCTACCGGTGAACATCCTCCACTTACTGTAAATCCTGATAACCATGTAGCGAATGCTGCATTGGCTGCATCTTGGTTGGCATAATTACATGCACTCGTTACACTATCTTGTGCACTTGTCACATTAACAGCTGGTGCTGGTGTAATAGTAAACGTAGCTGAATGTGTAGTAGTTTGGTAACATTTATCAGATACTGTATAAGTAACTGTTGTTGCTCCTCCACAATAAGCTGGTGCAGAAGGTGTCCCTTCTCCAAAGCTTCCTATTGGTGAACATCCTCCACTTACTGTAAATCCTGCTAACCATGTAGCGAATGCTGCATTGGCTGCATCTTGATTGGCATAAGAACATGCTCCAGTTGTACTGTCTTGTGCGCTTGTCACATTAACAGCTGGTGCTGGTGTAATAGTAAACGTAGCTGTATGTCTAGTTGATTGGTAACATTTATCAGATACTGTATAAGTAACTGTTGTTGCTCCTCCACAATATGCTGGTGCAGAAGGTGTTCCTTCTCCAAAGCTTCCTGATGGTGAACATCCTCCACTTACAGTAAATCCTGCTAACCATGTAGCAAATGCTGCATTGGCTGCATCTTGATTAGCATAGGTACAAGCTCCAGTTGAACTGTCTTGTGCACTTGTCACATTAACTGCTGGTGCTGGTGTAATAGTAAACGTAGCTGTATGAGAAGTTGATTGGTAACATTTATCAGATACTGTATAAGTAACTGTTGTTGCTCCTCCACAATAAGCTGGTGCAGAAGGTGTTCCTTCTCCAAAGCTTCCTGATGGTGAACATCCTCCACTTACTGTAAATCCTGATAACCATGTAGCGAATGCTGCATTGGCTGCATCTTGATTAGCATAGGTACATGCTCCAGTTGAACTGTCTTGTGCACTTGTCACATTAACAGCTGGTGCTGGTGTAATAGTAAACGTAGCTGAATGTCTAGTTGATTGGTAACATTTATCAGATACTGTATAAGTAACTGTTGTTGACCCTCCACAATAAGCTGGTGCAGTCGGGATACTTTGTGTAGTTCCAATAACTCCAAGAACTCCTACTGGTGAACATCCTCCACTTACTGTAAATCCTGATAACCATGTAGCGAATGCTGCATTGGCTGCATCTTGATTGGCATAACTACAAGCATTTGTAGTACTATTATCTGGTGTTGTCACATTAACAGTTGGTGCTGGAGTAATAGTAAAGGTTCTTACAATTACAACTGGCTCATGACATCTATCAGTTACGGTATAAGTAACTGTAGTTGATCCTCCACAATAAGCTGGTGCTTGTGGTTGTCCCTCTCCAAAACTTCCTGATGGGTTAATACCTGCGCTTACACTAAAATGAGCTAACCATGCATTGAATGCTGCATTTGCGGCATCTTGATCTGCATAAGTACAAGCTCCTGTTAAACTGTCATTTGGTGTATTAATAGTTGCTGGTGTTACTGGTGTAATCGTAAACGTAGCGATATGAATTGTTGGTTCATAACATTTATCTGATACTGTATAAGTAACCGTTGTTGACCCTCCACAATATAATGGTGCTTGTGGCTGTCCATAACTTCCCACTGGTGAACATCCTCCACTTACTGTAAATCCTGCTAACCATGTAGCAAATGCTGCGTTTGCTGCGTCTTGATCTGCATAATTAGTAGCGGGAGTTATACTATTTGAAGGTGTATTAACTAAAACAGCTGGTGCTGGTGTAATAGTAAACGTAGCTGAATGAGTAGTGTTTTGGTAACATTTATCAGATACTGTATAAGTAACTGTTGTCGCTCCTCCACAATAAGCTGGTGCTTGTGGTTGTCCATAACTTCCCACTGGTGAACATCCTCCACTTACTGTAAATCCTGCTAACCATGTAGCAAATGCTGCATTAGCTGCATCTTGATTGGCATAAGTACATGCTCCACTTGTACTGTCTTGTGCACTTGTCACATTTACAGCTGGTGCTGGTGTAATAGTAAATGTAGCTGTATGAGAAGTTGATTGGTAACATTTATCAGTAACTCTATAAGTAACTGTTGTTGCTCCTCCACAATATGCTGGTGCTTGTGGTTGTCCATAACTTCCTATTGGTGAACATCCTCCACTTACTGTAAATCCTGATAACCATGTAGCGAATGCTGCATTGGCTGCATCTTGATTTGCATAAGTACATGCTCCACTTGTGCTGTCTTGTGCGCTTGTCACATTAACAGCTGGTGCTGGTGTAATAGTAAACGTAGCTGTATGTGTAGTGGTTTGGTAACATTTATCAGATACTGTATAAGTAACTGTTGTTGCTCCTCCACAATATGCTGGCGCAGAAGGCGTTACCTCTCCAAAGCTTCCCACTGGCAAACATCCTCCACTTACTGTAAACCCAGATAACCATGTAGCGAATGCTGCATTAGCTGCATCTTGATTTGCATAACTACAAGCTCCACTTGTACTGTCTTGTGCACTTGTCACATTAACTGCTGGTGCTGGTGTAATAGTAAACGTAGCTGTATGAGTAGTGGTTTGGTAACATTTATCAGTAACTCTATAAGTAACTGTTGTTGCTCCTCCACAATATGCCGGTGCAGAAGGTGTTCCTTCTCCAAAGCTTCCTACTGGTGAACATCCTCCACTTACTGTAAATCCTGATAACCATGTAGCGAATGCTGCATTGGCTGCATCTTGATTGGCATAAGAACATGCTCCGGTTGTACTGTCTTGTGCACTTGTCACATTAACTGCTGGTGCTGGTGTAATAGTAAACGTAGCTGTATGAGAAGTTGATTGGTAACATTTATCACTAACTCTATAAGTAACTGTTGTTGACCCTCCACAATAAGCTGGTGCTTGTGGTTGTCCATAACTTCCTATTGGTGAACATCCTCCACTTACTGTAAATCCTGCTAACCATGTAGCGAATGCTGCATTGGCTGCATCTTGATTGGCATAAATACATGCTCCAGTTGTACTGTCTTGTGCGCTTGTCACATTAACAGCTGGTGCTGGTGTAATAGTAAACGTAGCTGTATGAGAAGTTGATTGGTAACATTTATCAGATACTGTATAAGTAACTGTTGTTGCTCCTCCACAATAAGCTGGTGCTTGTGGTTGTCCATAACTTCCTATTGGTGAACATCCTCCACTTACTGTAAATCCTGATAACCATGTAGCGAATGCTGCATTGGCTGCATCTTGATTGGCATAAGAACATGCTCCAGTTGTACTGTCTTGTGCACTTGTCACATTAACTGCTGGTGCTGGTGTAATAGTAAACGTAGCTGTATGAGAAGTTGATTGGTAACATTTATCAGATACTGTATAAGTAACTGTTGTTGCTCCTCCACAATATGCTGGTGCAGAAGGTGTTCCTTCTCCAAAGCTTCCTACTGGTGAACATCCTCCACTTACTGTAAATCCTGATAACCATGTAGCGAATGCTGCATTGGCTGCATCTTGATTGGCATAAGAACATGCTCCGGTTGTACTGTCTTGTGCACTTGTCACATTAACTGCTGGTGCTGGTGTAATAGTAAACGTAGCTGTATGAGAAGTTGATTGGTAACATTTATCAGATACTGTATATGTAACTGTTGTTGCTCCTCCACAATAAGCTGGTGCTTGTGGTTGTCCATAACTTCCTACTGGCGAACATCCTCCACTTACTGTAAATCCTGCTAACCATGTAGTGAATGCTGCATTGGCTGCATCTTGATTTGCATAGGTACATGCACCTGTTACACTGTCTTGTGGTTTTATAACATTAACAGCTGGTGCTGGTGTAATAGTAAACGTAGCTGTATGTCTAGTTGGTTGATAACATTTATCAGATACTGTATAAGTAACTGTAGTTGATCCTCCACAATAAGCTGGTGCAGAAGGTGTTCCTTCTCCAAAGCTTCCTGATGGTGAACATCCTCCACTTACTGCAAATCCTGATAACCATCTAGCGAATGCTGCATTGGCTGCATCTTGATTAACATAGGTACAAGCTCCAGTTGAACTGTCTTGTGCACTTGTCACATTAACTGCTGGTGCTGGTGTAATAGTAAACGTAGCTGTATGAGTAGTGGTTTGGTAACATTTATCAGATACTGTATATGTAACTGTTGTTGCTCCTCCACAATAAGCTGGTGCTTGTGGTTGTCCATAACTTCCTACTGGCGAACATCCTCCACTTACTGTAAATCCTGCTAACCATGTAGTGAATGCTGCATTGGCTGCATCTTGATTTGCATAGGTACATACACCTGTTACACTGTCTTGTGGTTTTATAACATTAACAGCTGGTGCTGGTGTGATAGTAAAGGTTGCTGTATGTGTAGTTGACTGGTAACATTTATCAGATACTGTATAAGTAACTGTTGTTGCTCCTCCACAATATGCTGGAGCTTGTGGTTGTCCATAACTTCCTATTGGAGAACATCCTCCACTTACTGTAAATCCTGCTAACCATGTAGTGAATGCTGCATTGGCTGCATCTTGATTGGCATAAGTACATGCTCCTGTTACACTGTCTTGTGGTTTTGTTACATTAACAGTTGGTGGTACAGGAACTGTAAATGTACTTGTACAAGTTTGTTGTTGACCACATTGATCAGTAACCGTCCAAGTAACTGAAGTAGCTCCACCACATGCTAAAGGTGCAGATGGTTGCAAAGGATTTCTAATTAAAGAAGGATTTGTACCTCCTGTATAGCTGAATGAATTTAACCAATTATTAAATGCCGTATTAACTGCGTCTTGAGTTTGACATGCTGTAATTGTTGTTGTTTGAGGACAACTCAAAATAACTGGATTAAATGCTGGTTGTGTAATTGTTTGTGAAGTTGTTGTTTCACATCCTTCAGCTGACATAACATCTACAATATATGTGATACCAGATACACTTCCTGGTAAATTAGGAAATATACCTGTTGAATTAGAAGGTCCACTCGGTAAAAGAGTATAGGTGTAAGTTCCAACATCAGAGAATGAACCTACTGCTGTAAGAGTTGATAATTGTCCGTAACATAAGATTGGACTGTAAGAAGAAGTAGCAGCCACTTTCGATATCGAAACTGATTTACTACACTCACAAAATGTATGAGGAGAACTTGTTGAATTAGTTACGTCTAATTGTAAATTAAACTCTGCAGTAGTAGTACCAGGAAAAACCTGTAACGATTGTGTAGTTTTATTTGCAATTGGATCATATACTACATTCCCATAAGTTCTGATAAAAGCTCCAGAACTATTAGAAGGAAATGAATACGCAAAATTTAAATTATGCTGTGGATCTAAAAGATTTGGCAATCCACTTCTTGCTACCACAATATTAATTGTGATATCGCCTGAAGTGTCTAAAGAATTAGCTACTGCACAACCTTCAAGTGGTCCGATAAGATTACAAGCAGGCACTAATGTTCCTTGTGCAGAAACTCCTTGAGAAAAGGAACCCATAAATAGTAGGAAAACCAAAAGAAATTTGAAATTTCCTTTAAGACTTTCGCAACAACAATAGAAACGATTTTTAAATCTTGTTTCTATACTGAATAAAGTTGAATTTTTCATGTATTAGGTTTTTAAATAAATTAAAGGTTACCGATAGAAACCGATTTTGTACAAGAACATGTTTTACTAGCACCTCTTGAAGTAGGTGGGTTGATAACCGTTAATTTTAAATTAAATGCTCCGATTTTATTACCGGGATTTATTGTAATGTTTGGCTGTCCATTTTGTGTAGCAAAAGACGCAGCAGAATTATTGGATTTAAATTCCCATTTATAAATCGTTCCAGGAACTGATCTATAAACTTCAGAATTTATAGTGAAATTTTGACCTCCATCTCTTAGACGTTTGGCCTCTAAAACACCATTCAAATTACATGCTGGTTGTTGAGCAAATAAAAAATTAGTAAATAGAAAGAGTAAAACAAGTATAAAAAAACTTGGAATACTACCTTTCTTTTCAGAAGTTTTTTTAATGGAATTTGTTGTGTTTTGTGAATAATTCACTCGACTAAAATCCATCTTAAAGCCGTTTTCTTCTACAGGAGAACTGTAGTCTCGAATGTGCAGGCATTCTAGAAAATTAATTAAAGTACTGTTTTTCATAATGATTAGGTATTAAATTTATACCACATCATGAATAGGATCAGTTTAGTATTTTAGTATGACTAATTAAAATTTGATATTCAAACTTAATGTAGTCAATTAAGAAATAATTGATGGTAGATGTTAATTGGGATGATAAAAGTATATAGAAAAAATAATGGATGTTAAAAAAACCTAAAATTTTCTATGAATGAATTTATTTCATCGATTAAGTGCAGTTTTTCAAAGTTAAAAAAATTAATTTAATCGATTATATGCTTTTTTGTGTAGTTAAAAAGAAATTGAAAGAAAAAAATTGCTAATAATAAACTAATTTATCAATATCAATAAAATGGCAATTATCTGTTTCATTTGGGTTCATTTTATTACTTAAAAAGTAAGGTTACAAACATTACTCATTTTTCATATCTTTTTATATAATAAGGGCTCTTTAATTTAAATTAAAGAGCCCTTATTATTATTTTTAAAATCGACTACTGTTTAATCACCCTAGTAGTTTCAATTTCTCCTCCTTGATTAACAACGATATTGTAAATTCCAGTAGGGTAACGCTCACCTGTTTTAAATTCAGATACTTCAGACAGATTCAGTTCTCGCTCCTCCATTAATCTACCAGTCATGTCGTATACAGAAACTCCAACTTTTTCCTCACTAGTGGTAGTTAAATTTAAATTGAAATTCTGTGAATATGGATTTGGATAACTAAAAACAGAAATCAACTTATTAGTAGCACATACATTATAATATACTATTATTGGTGAACTATAAACAGCAGTTGCATCGCAATCTCCATTAATAAATTTGGCTCTAAAGTAATTTTTTCCAGCTGTTGCGGTTGTTACAGTATAACTTGGTCCGTTAGCACCATCTATTAGTGTGTAATCAGTTGATGTAGGGGCTGTATTTGAATTAAGTGGGACAACAGCTGTTTCCCAAAGAATTTTAGTAGCACTATACCCTTGTCTAACATTCAAAACTTTAGTAGCAGAAGTACATATTGGGTACCTAACACTTCCTGAAGTTGTAGGTGAGTTAATTGATCTAGCAATTGGAGCTGCATAAATTCTCACTGAAACTAGTGTTCTTGGTCCCTCAATTGAGTTTATCGTTTGTGATACATAATAATTTCCTGTAACCAAAACTGTCGTTGATGCCAATGCTGCGCCTCCTGTTGCAACAGTATACCATTTCAATGAAATTCCAGTTGCCACTAAGTCTGAAACAGTAGCTGAAATACAGAATGTTTGTGCTAAAGCTATTGGAGCAGTAACAATATTGCTAACAGTTACAGCCACTAAAGTTCTAGCACTTTCACATGAATTTAATGTTTGTGAAACATAATAATTACCTGTAGATATTGAAGTCGTTGACAACAAAGCGCTTCCGCCAATTGCAACAGTATACCATTTCAATGAAGTTCCTGTTGCTACTAAATTAGCAACAGTAGCTCCAGCATTAAATGATTGAGAAGTTGCAGTTGGAGCAGGTGTTACATTTACTGTTACTGCAACTATTGTTCTATTACTTTCACATGAATTTAAAATTTGAGAAACATAATAATTACCAGAACTCAAAGTAGTATTTGATGCTAAAGCAGTTCCACCAGTAGATACATTATACCAACTTAAAAAAGATCCAGTCGCCACTAAATTAGAAACAGTAGCTGAATTACAAAAAGTCTGAGCTGATGCCAATGGTGCAACTGTTGTATTTACTGTTATAGCAACAGCTGTTCTTGCACTCTCACATGAGTTTACTGTTTGTGAAACATAATAATTTCCAGAAACTAAGGCAGTATTCAATACTAAAGCCGTTCCGCCAGTCGCAACATTGTACCATTTCAAAGAAGTTCCCGTTGCAACTAAATTAGCAACAGTAGCTCCATTACAAAATGTCTGTGCTGATGTCGATGGAGTTGCCACCGTACTTACTGTTATAGCAACAGCTGTTCTTGCACTTTCACAAGAGTTTACTGTTTGTGAAACATAGTAATTACCAGAAGCTAAGGCTGTACTTGAAACTAAAGCTGTTCCGCCAGTAGCAACATCGTACCATTTCAAAGAGGTTCCAGTTGCCACTAAATTAGCAATAGTAGCTGAATTACAGAAAGTTTGAGCCGTTGCTGTTGGCGATGCAGTTGTATTGATTGTCACCGCAACAGTAGTCCTTGTACTTTCACATAAGTTTAGTGTTTGTGACACATAATAGCTTCCTGTTGTCAAAGCTGTAGTTGAGGCTATAGCCGTTCCGCCTGTTGCAACAGTATACCATTGTAAAGAAGTTCCAGTTGCGACTAAATTAGCAATAGTAACTGAATCACAAAAAGTTTGAGCTGTTGCAATTGGTGCAGCTGTAGTATTAACAGTAACAACTGCCAATGTTCTAGTACTTTCACATGAGTTTACTGTTTGCGAGACATAATAATTCCCAGAAACTACTGCTGTACTCGAAGCTAAAGCTGTTCCTCCGGTCATAACATTATACCATTGCAAAGAGGTTCCCGTTGCCACTAAATTAGCAACAGTAGCTCCATTACAAAAAATTTGAGCCGATGCTGATGGGGCAAAAGTTGTGTTTATCGTTACTGCTACTATTGTTCTAGGACTTTCAACTGAATTTACAGTTTGTGATACATAATAATTCCCTGTATTTAGTAATGTTGTTGTAGATAATGGAAGACCACCAGTAGCAACATCATACCATTTTAATGAATTTCCGGTGGCACCTAAATTAGCAACAATAGCCCCATTACAAAATGTTTGGGAGTTAGCTATTGGAGCAGCAGGTGTTGAGTCAATAATTACAGTAACTAATGTTCTTGAACTCTCACATGAATTTAATGTTTGTGACACATAATAATTACCGCTTACTAAAGCTGTTGTTTGTGTTAAAGACGTTACTGTTGTTGCATTACTATACCATTTCAAAGCCGTTCCAGTAGCCACTAAATTGGCAACAATAGCAGAATTATTAAAACTTTGAGTTGCAGCAGCAATTGGTGGAGTTGTTATGTTTACTGTTACCGCAACAGTTGTTCTAACACTTTCACAAGAGTTTACTGTTTGAGATACATAATAGTTTCCTGTTGTCAAAGCCGAAGTTGAAGCTAAAGCTGTTCCTCCTGTCGACACATTATACCATTGCAATGAAGTTCCAGTGGCAACTAAGTTCGAAACTGTAGCTCCATTACAAAAAGTTTGTGAACTTGAAGTTGGCGCACTAGTATTATTAATTGTAACAATTACTAATGTTCTTGAACTTTCGCATGAATTTACTGTTTGTGTAACATAAAAATTGCCTGACACCAAACTAAAGGTTGACGCTAAAGCAGTTCCTCCAGTAGTAACTGTGTACCATTTTAAAGCAGTCCCAGTTGCTACTAAATTAGCTACAGTCGCTCCATTACAAAATGTTTGTGACGTTGCTGTTGGTGCAGCGGTTATGTTTACAGTTACTGAAACAGTAGTTCTAGCGCTTTCTATAGAGTTTACAGTTTGTGATACATAATAATTCCCTGTAGTTAATGGTGTAGTTAAGGATAATGCTGTTCCTCCTGTTGCTACGTTATACCATTGCAAAGAAGTCCCTGTAGCAACCAAATTTGCAACAGTAGCCGAACCACAAAATGTTTGCGACGACGCTGTTGGTGCTCCTGGAGCACTATTAATCGTTACTGCAACTAATGTTCTCGTACTTTCACAAGAGTTTAATGTCTGTGATACATAATAATTTCCTGTACTTAATAGTGTCGTTGAGGCTAAAGCAGTTCCTCCTGTTGCAACAGTATACCATTGCAGTGAAGTTCCCGTAGCAACTAAATTTGAAACTGTAGCTGAATTATTGAAAGTCTGTGCCGTTGCTATTGGTGCAACTGTTGTATTTAAAATAACATTAACTGTAGTTCTTGAACTCTCGCATGCATTTACTGTTTGTGTGACATAATAATTACCAGTTATCAATGCTATAGTAGATGCTAAAGCTGTTCCGCCTGTTGCTACATTATACCATTGTAAAGAAGTTCCTGTAGCAACTAAATTAGAAACTGTAGCCGAATTACAAAAAGTCTGCGCTGATGCAGATGGAGAGACTGTCGTATTTACTGTTACACCAACTGTTGTTCTAGCACTTTCACATGAATTTAATGTTTGTGATAAATAATAATTCCCTGTAGTTAATGGTGCAGTTGACGCCAAAGCAGTTCCTCCAGTTGTAACAGTATACCATTTTAATGAAGTTCCAGTAGCTACTAAATTAGCTACAGTAGCTCCGTTGCAAAATGTTTGTGTCGTTGCTAATGGTGCTGCGGTTAAATTTACAGTTATTGCAACAGTAGTTCTAGCACTTTCTATTGAGTTAACGGTTTGTGAAACATAATAATTTCCTGTAGTTAATAGTGAAGTGGATGCTAATGCTGTTCCTCCTGTTGCTACGTTATACCATTGCAAAGAAGTCCCTGTAGCAACCAAATTTGCAACAGTAGCCGAACCACAAAATGTTTGTGCCGTTGCTGCTGGTGCTCCTGGAGCACTATTAATTGTTACTGCAACTAATGTTCTCGTACTTTCACAAGAGTTTAATGTCTGTGATACATAATAATTTCCTGTACTTAATAGTGTCGTTGAGGCTAAAGCAGTTCCTCCTGTTGCAACAGTATACCATTGCAGTGAAGTTCCCGTAGCAACTAAATTTGAAACTGTAGCTGAATTATTGAAAGTCTGTGCCGATGCTGTTGGTGCAACTGTTGTATTTAAAATAACATTAACTGTAGTTCTTGAACTCTCACATGAATTTACTGTTTGTGTGACATAATAATTACCTGTTATCAATGCTATAGTAGATGCTAAAGCTGTTCCGCCTGTTGCTACATTATACCATTTTAAAGCAGTTCCAGTGGCTACTAAATTAGCTACAGTAGCTGAATTACAAAAAGTCTGTGCCGATGCTGTTGGTGCAATGGTATTATTTATTGTTACAGATACTGCTGTTCTAGTACTTTCGCATAAATTTAATGTTTGTGATACATAATAATTTCCGGTAGTTAATGGTAAAGTTGACCCTAATGCTGTTCCTCCCGTTGCTATGTTATACCATTGCAGAGAAGTTCCTGTGGCTACCAAATTGGCAACTGTAACTCCATTACAAAATGTTTGTGAAGTTGATATAGGAGGTGCGGTCGTATTTAAAGTAACATTGACTGCAATTCTTGAGCTCTCACATGAATTTAATGTTTGTGATACATAATAATTCCCGGTAGCCAATACTGTAGTTGAGGCTAATGCTGTTCCTCCAGTTGTAACAGTATACCATTTTAATGAAGTTCCACTAGCAACTAAATTAGCAATAGTAGCTCCATTACAGAATGTTTGAGACGTTGCTGTTGGTACAGCAGTTATATTAACAGTTACTGCAACAGTTGTTCTAGCACTTTCTATTGAGTTTACGGTTTGTGAAACATAATAATTCCCTGTAGTTAATGGTGTTGTTGAAGCTAATGCTGTTCCTCCTGTTGCTATGTTATACCATTGCAGTGAAGTTCCAGTAGCTACCAAATTTGAAACAGTGGCTCCATTACAGAATGTTTGTGATGTTGCTATTGGCGCAGGTGGAGTTGTTCCTGAAGCAGCAGTTGCAAAACTTATTGTTGTTGTTCCTGTCCCACTATAATTAGAAGCTGAAATAGTGTAAACCGTTGTTGCTTTAACTTCTGTTGGAGTACCAGACAAAACACCAGTAGTAGTATTAAAATTAATTCCAAGTGGTAAGTTTGGAGTAATTGTATATGGATCAATTGAAGTTATTTTTCTTATACGTTGAGTGTAGGAATCTGCGACGAATACATTTCCAGATAAATCCGTTGTTACGCCAACAGGAAAATAGAATGAAGCAACATTGCCAATTCCATCAACATAATTACTAGAACCATCACCAGCATATGTACTAACTAATCCCGTGTTTGTAATTTTTCTAATAACTGAATTATAGTAATCTCCAACATAAATATTTCCTGATGTATCAAGAGTAATTCCAATTGGATTATAAAAATTAGCTAATGTTCCTTGACCTTCTGTATAACCAGCAAAACTACCCGCAAATGTACTTACAGTTCCATCAGTTGCTATTTTTCTAATTCTGTTATTTGCTGTATCAGCTACATATATAATACCTGTTGCATTATCAATAGCTATCCCTTGCGGATTCTTAAACCTAGCTATGGTTGATGCACCATCTGCATATCCTGAAAGAATATATCCTGCAACTGTAGTTACCATACCAGTAGTACTTATTTTTCTAATACGACTGTTTTTGGTATCTGCAACATATATATTTCCAGAAGCATCAACAGTTAAACTGTAAGGATTGTTAAATTTTGCAGCAGCACCTTGACCATCAAGATAACCCGCAGTCCCATCACCTGCAATAGTTGTTACTATTCCTGTGCTAGTAACTTTACGAATACAATTATTAAAGGTATCTGCAACATATATATTTCCAGCAGAATCAAGTGCTATTCCTTTTGGATTATTAAAATAAGCTGTTGCTCCTTGCCCATCAACAAATCCAGTAGTGGTGTTACCAGCAAGTGTAGAAACAATACCATTTGTGGAAACTTTTCTTATACAAGAATTAAAATCATCTATAACATAAATTATACCTGTTGATGTAACAGCAACTGCTACTGGACTATTAAACATTGCCATTGTACCTCCTTGCCCGTTTTCTAAACCACGAACAGCCGATCCAGAATATGTTGATGTATCTCCTACGTTAGTTATTTTTCTAATACAATTATTAGTAACATCAGCGACAAAAGCATTACCTGAAGAATCAACAGTAATTCCTTCTGGGTATTTAAATGTAGCCACTGATCCTATCCCATTAACTGCTCCAAAACCACCTGTACCTGACAAGGTAGTTACCAACCCAGTATTACTTATTTTTCGAATACAATTATTATTATAATCAACAACGTATAAATTTCCTGATGTATCAGCAGCTAATGCTCTAGGGGCATTAAATTGCGCGACTATTCCCTGACCATTAACAAGTCCAGGACTACCATTTCCTACAACAGTTGTTACTAATCCAGTATTTGATATTGCACGGATACGATTGTTAGATGTATCGCTTATATATATTACATTTGAACTAACAGCAACACCAACAGGATTATTAAATTTAGCTAGAGTTCCTTGACCATCTAAAAAACCAGCTGTTCCGTCTCCTGCAATTGTTGTCACTAATCCTGATGTTGAGATCTTTCTAATACGATTGTTACCTGAATCCGCAACGTAAACGTTTCCAGATGCATCAACTCCCAATCCTTTTGGGTTCAAAAATAAAACAGAAGTACCTTGCCCGTCAAGATAACCTGATGTGGTTACATTTCCTGCAAGTGTCGAAACTACACCTAGTGAAGATATTTTTCGAATGGCACTAGAATTAGATTCCGTAACGTATACATTTTCCGAAGCATCAACAGCAATAGAATAAGGTAAATTAAATTGTGCAACTGTTCCATCTCCATTTGCAAACCCAGGAATACCAGTCCCTGCAAAAGTTGACACAAAACCAGAAGCTGTTATTTTTCGAATACAATGATTTTGACTATCCGCAACATAAATGTTTCCAGATGTAGCAATAGCAACTCCAGTTGGACTATAATATTTAGGTGACGCAATTGTTCCATCTGCATAACCAGACACTCCATTTCCAGCAACGGTCCCTACATTAGCTCTAACTGATGGAGCTCCTCCACTATTTGTTGGTGTTAGTGGAGAGATTGCGTTGTTAATAATATAATTGTTTTGTACCCCTGAATAAGATATGCTTGGTACTTGTGCTAGAAGAAATGAGTTAGACGCTACTATGAAAAGTAATAACAAAATTCTTTTCATGTATAATTGTCTTTCATTTGATAGTTTTGGCTCTAATAAAATATAATTATCAAGAGTTACTTTTATCATTTCAACTAAATTAAAATATGTTTTAGTATTTTTTTTCATTTGGATTTAGTATTGCAATGATATATAATTTTTATTTTTTAAATGCTTTCAAATCAAAAGATTGGCAAATTTTAACATCTTAAAAATGTAGGTTTTTTATTAAAAATTACTTATCAATAGTTATCAACAAAATATTGTTTTTATTGTATTTAATTTTTTTTAACATTTTTTATTTATATATTTTACTCTATTTGTTAAATAGATAATTAATATATTATATATTAACATTTTAATGAATTTAATAACCGAAAGAAAATACATCTAAACTAAGATTTTATCTGTGAAGTGTAAAAATATCCGTTGAAATACATTCTTTTTTATTTAGTAAGATTTTTAACGTTAAAAATAAAATCTCATTTTTCGGATTCAAAAAAAGATACTTTATTCGTACAATTATAAATACTCTTTTACAATTCTACAGTAGAACTTTTAACTGCTTAATCACTATAACAATATTAAACATTTTATCGATTAAAATACAAATAAAATCGATTAAGTACACATTTTAACTAATTTATAAAGAAATATTCTTATATTTTTTATATTAAAATCTAAATTTACTTTTGCACATAAAAAAACCTCTTCGTTTCCAAAGAGGTTATTTTTTATAAATCCCATCAGCTTTATAAATCCAACTTATAAGTTCTTCGTCTTTTGAAAGTTACGGGCTCAAAATGCTTCCACATGTTGTGAATTGCGTGATTGTCTTCTAATTCTGGAGTTCTAATACAGTTTTGAATCTTTTTCTCTTTAAAGGTAATATAGTATTCATTGAAAATAATGGCGGTAACTCCTTTGCTCTGATATTCTGGGTCAATACCTATTAAATAGAAGAGTACATCTTTGCTCTCTTTTTTAGCTTTAAGTAAGTGATAAAATCCAAAAGGAAATAATTTACCTTTGGTCTTTTGCAATGCTTCTGAAAAACTTGGCATAACGATACTAAAGGCAACCATATTATCATCTTTATCCATAACAAATTTGATGTATTCAGGATTGATGAAACTGATGTATTTCTTTTTAAAATATTCCTTTTGAACATCGGTAATAGCAACAAACGAAGACAAGTTAGCATAGGATGCGTTGAATAAGTCAAACATTTTGTCTACATAAGGTAGAATATCTTTGGTATTTGTAAAATTTAATGCTGTAAGTTGGTATCGTCTTTTTATCAACTCATTAGGTTTTACAAAAAACTCTGTCTTTACATTAGTAAACGGAAACTTGTTTTCGAGATATTCTTTCTCCTTAACGTAGACTAACTTTTCTAAATGGTCTTTATAGTACGGAAAATTATACCAAGTAATCATAGATCCAATTTCATCAAAACCTTCCGTCAGCACCCCTACTTTATCCAAATTTGAAAAACCCATTGGTCCTTCTACATATTCCAACTTGTTTTTTTTGCCCAATTCATAAACTTTCTCAAGCAATGCTTTGGTCACCTCTATATCATCTATTACATCCCACCAACCAAAACGCACTTTACGCTTTTTCTGATGATTTACTTCATCCCAATTGATGATAGCAGCAATTCTCCCAACAATTTTATCCTTTTGGTAAGCCAAATAAAAAGTAGCTTCTGCCGATTTAAAGGCTGGGTTTTTTGATTTGTCAAAAGTATCTAACTCATCATTAATTAATGGTGGAACCCAATAAGGATTATTTTTATATAGGAAAAAAGGAAATAACACAAACTCCTTAAGTAGTTTTTTAGTATTGGCTTCGACTATTGTAATCATTTATTTGGTCTTTTCTAATTCTACTTCGTCTTTACGCTTTTTGCCTTTATCTTTTTTTGATTCTTTATCTTTCTTTTTATCTTTTTTATCGCCTTTTACTCTTTTGTAATTGACTTCATAATTACTATCAAAACGCCAAGCCATCCCAATATTGACCAAAAGCAACGATGGTGTTTCTTTTACGTTTTTACTAAATGAAGCATCCAACTGAATATTTTCACGAACCAAATAAGCCGCTCCTAAACGAAATACAGTATCTGCATAATAATCACTTTTATATCCTTGAAACTCCAAAAACCCTGACCAACGCATATTAAATCCTCTCGTCATTGTGGATATAAAACCCAGCGTTGGATAATCCGTCATGTATTTATCCGCAATAATATTATTAACCCAAACCCATTTAGTTCCAAAATGATGCTGTGTAATTACCATCAATTTGGGGCTTATAGTTTTGTCCGATGGAAAAGTAAACGGATTGTTCCCAAATTTTAAATTCACTCCGGCATAAACCGCAACAGCTGGAATAAATTGGCTCCATTTGAAACTATGATTAGCTCTCCAACTATATAAATTGGGCTTGTCTTCTTTTATAAATGGATCATAAACCAAATATTTTGCCCCAACAGTAACTTGTTTAAAACCGCCTCTAGTATCATTTACCAGAGGAGCTTCATACCAATCATATTGGTATTGAGTATTTAAATCAAATTCAAATTGATCAAAAAAAGCACCGTATCTAACATCTAATTCAGTCCCAAAACCGTTGGCTTGATATCGCAATAAATCATGCTTTTCTCTAATAGCATACAATCCTGCCTCAGCTTGAATCACTGTTTTTCCAACGGAAAATGCTGACATAGACTTACCAGGTCTATTGGAATTTATAATATCAGTATATTGTGCATATTGAGTAGCTGAAATTAGAAGAAAACCAGCCACTAACATTTTTTTTAAATTCATCATAAAGCAAGGAGATTAAGCATTGAATCTTTGTCAACCAAAAGTAATATATTTTATCATTTATTTAAGACGGCAAAGCGAAATTTAAATTGTGGAATTTAGTATTTTTGACAAAATTATTTTAACAATGGAAACCGCATCTTTCAACGGACTTATTGATACGCTTATCTTCATAATAGTTTTTTATTATGCTGCTAAATTCCTAGCCCGTTTATTTTTACCAGTCATTGCCAAAAAAGTAGTCGAAAAAGCTTCGCAGCAATTCCAACAACAACAGCAAAATTATCAACAACAAACTCAGTCACAAGCTACTTCTTCTGAAAAACCAAAAGAGAAAAAAATCGTAGGCGACTATGTTGATTTTGAAGAAATAGAATAATTTAGTACTCCAATCAGGAACACCTTACCTAAACCACACCCGAAGCGTAGCTGAATTGTTTGAAGCGCAGCGGAAAAAAACCAAATTAAATGAAGCAACTGCAAAAGTTATATCCACATCTATTAGCCATTATTGGTTTCATTATTATCTCTTTAGTCTACTTCTATCCCGTTATTCAAGGCAAAAAAATCTACCAATCCGATATTGCAAAATATACTGGAATGGCCAAAGAGCAAATCGACTTCAGAGCCGAAACTCATACCGAACCTTATTGGACAAACTCATCCTTTGGTGGTATGCCCACTTATCAATCAGGAGCTAATTACCCAAATGATTATATCGGAATGTTGGATAACGCTATTCGTTTTCTTCCTCGCCCCGCGGATTATTTATCCCTCTACTTTTTAGGATTTTATGCCTTAATGTTAGTCTTTAGAGTTGATCCTTTAAAAGCTTTCTTTGGAGCACTTGCCTTCGGATTATCAACCTATTTGATTGTGATTCTCGGCGTTGGACATAATGCCAAAGCCCATGCCATTGGGTATATGCCGTTTGTAGTAGCTGGGTTTATTCTAGTCTTCCGAAAGAAATATATTCATGGTGGAATTCTAACCATGCTGGCCGTTGCTCTCGAAATTACAGCCAATCACTTCCAGATGACTTATTATTTATTGTTGCTTTTGATAGTAATGGGTTTCTTTTTTGTGTACCAACTTTATCAAGAAAAGGACTTAAAATCGTTACCTAAAATCATAGGGACATTTATAGTCGCAATAATTCTTGCAGTCGGCGTAAATGCCACAAGTTTAATGGCAACCAAAGAATACACTGATTTCAGTACTCGTGGAAAAAGCGAATTGACTTTCAACACGGATGGTACTAAAAAAGAAGGCAACATTTCAATGGACAGAGATTATATCACTGAATATAGTTATGGAATTGTAGAAAGTCTAAACTTATTTTCTCCTCGATTATTTGGAGGCGGTAATAACCAAAAGCTAGGAGAAGATTCTCATGTCTACAATTTTATGTTGAATTATGGTGCCTCTTCTGAAGAAGCAAAACAACTTACCGACAACTACGCAGTAACCTATTGGGGAGACCAACCACAAGTAGCAGCGCCCGCTTATATTGGAGCAGTTGTTTTCTTCCTTTTTGTATTGGCATTGTATCATGACAAACGTAAAATAAAATACGCTCTAGTTGCCGGAGCTGTATTCTCATTACTCCTTTCTTGGGGTAAAAACTTATCGGTACTGACAGACTTCTTCATTGATTATGTTCCGATGTATGACAAGTTTAGAGCTGTGTCTTCTATTCAAGTTTTATTAGAATTGTGCATACCTGCTTTAGCTATTATGGGACTGCAATCCTTCTTTACGGATGAAGAAAATCGTTGGAAAAGCTTATGGAAAACAGGAGCCACAACCTTAGGAATTATAGTTTTACTCTTTGTTTGCAAAAGCATGTTCCATTTCTCAGGTGAAATTGATAGCCAACTTATTGAAGCTTTAAAACAACATCCTGATAAAGCATTCGGACCTCAATTCATAGACGCGCTGAAAGAAGATAGAAAAGATTTGTATTCTGCCGATTTATTACGTTCTGGGTTTTTAATTGCGGTTAGTTTTGGAGTACTTTATTTTTATATCAAAAATAAACTGGCTGCCAATACCGCTGTGATTTTAATTGGAATATTCATGGTGGGCGATTTGTTCTTTGTAGATAAAAATTATGTTAGTAATGATGGAAAACAATTCAGAAGCGCTCAAGAGGTAGACCTTCCTTACCAAGCCACCCAAGCAGATTCTTTGATACTACAAGACACTACAAACTTTAGAGTATACGAAGTAGCTGGAGGAATTTACAGTCCACGTTCTTCTTACTTCCACAAATCCATTGGAGGTTATAGTGCCGTTATGCCTAGACGCTTCAAAGAAGTGTACGAGTACCAAATAGAAAAAAGCATGTCGGATTTGGGTAGCATTATCGACCCTAAAACACTATCACTTTCTAAAAGTCTCCCAGTTATCAATGCCTTCAATATTAAGTATTTAATCGTTGGCACTGAAAAAGGCGATATTCCAATTGTAAATCCGTTTCATAATGGGAATGCTTGGTTTGTAACTAAAATTGAGGCTGTTAATTCTGCTGATGAAGAACTGAAAGCTTTAGGAAAAATTGATACTAAAGAAATCGCTGTTAGACAAAAAGAAAAAGATGAAAAGTCTTTTGAAATCTCTTTGCCATTTGCTAAAGATAGTTTAGCTTTTATAAAACTCGATTTATACAAACCAAACCATTTGATATACACTTCTAATAACACCAATAATGGCTATGCTGTCTTTTCTGAAATCTATTATAAAAATGGCTGGAAAGCTACTATCGATGGCAAGGAAAGCGATATCCAAAAAGTAGATTACACCTTAAGAGGTATGTTTATCCCAAAAGGAAAACACACCATCGAGTTCAAATTTGAGCCACAAGTGGTAAAAACGGGAAGCCTTATTGCACTGATTAGCTTTATAGTTATGGTATTGGCCATTATAGCTGGCGTATATTTAGATAACAGAAAAAAGACGTAATGTCAGCACCAAAGAAACTTTTAATCATCACTTATTATTGGCCCCCAGCAGGCGGACCGGGAGTGCAACGTTGGTTAAAGTTTGTCAAATATTTACCCGATTTTAATATCCAGCCGATAGTCTACATTCCTGAAAATCCAACCTATCCTATTATTGATAACGGATTAGAAAGCGAAGTTTCAGAAAAGGCAATTATTCTCAAAAGACCCATCTTCGAACCTTATGGTTTGGCTTCTTTTTTTGGTAAAAGCAAAACCAAGAAAATCAGTTCGGGTATCATTCCCAATCAGAAGAAACAATCTTTTTTAGAAAAGACTTTGCTCTGGGTTCGAGGCAATCTCTTTATTCCTGATGCGCGTTTTCTTTGGGTGACTCCATCTGTAAAGTATCTTAAAAAATACATCCAGGAAAATAATATTGATACCATTGTTACATCGGGACCGCCGCATAGTTTGCATTTAATTGGTCTAGCACTAAAAAAAGAATTAGATGTAAAATGGTTTGCCGATTTCCGTGATCCTTGGACTACCATTGGGTATCACAAAGCTTTGAAATTATCTTCGTATGCCGAAAAGAAACACAAAGCATTAGAAAAAGAAGTGTTGACAACTGCCGATACCCTAATTGTCACAAGCAAAACTACCAAAACCGAGTTCCAAGCCATAACATCCAAACCTATTGAAGTCATTACCAATGGCTATGATGTGGAGAAAATCGAGAAACAAGCTTTAGACGAAAAGTTTACTTTAGCGCATATTGGTTCCTTTTTATCCGAAAGAAATCCAACGATACTTTGGCAAGCATTACAGGAATTAGTTTCTGAAAATGCCCCCTTCAAAAACGATTTCCGACTAAAATTAATAGGTGCCACTAGTCAAGAAGTTTTGGATACGATTACCGAATTTAAACTAAAAGATTACATTCAAAATTTAGGCTACGTCTCCCATCAAGAAGCGGTGGAGCATCAAAGAAAATCACAAGTTTTATTACTCATCGAAATCGATTCTCAAGATACCAAAAGCATCATTCCAGGAAAGTTATTTGAATATATGGTTTCTGAAAGACCTATAGTAGCCATTGGCCCAAAGGATTCTGACTTTGCCGAAATCATTACAACAACCAATACTGGAGTTTTCTTTAATTATAACGAAAAAGAAAAACTAAAAGCATTACTTTTGAAGTACTATCAGGAATACCAAAATCAAAACTTGAAAGTTCATGCGGTTGGATTACAGCAATATTCTAGAAAAAGCCTAACGGAACAATTGTCAAAACTCGTAATTCGTAATTCGTAATTTAATATGGGCATCGTTCAAAGTCAATCCATCAAAAACACCTTTCTTACCTTTCTTGGTTTTGGGATTGGCGGGATTAATGCTTTGTTTTTTTACACTAATTTTCTCGGGAAAGAGCATTACGGAGTCATAACTACAATTCTTTCGGGAGCCAATATCATGATGCCGTTGATGGCTTTTGGAGCACAGAATACTTTAATTAGATTCTTTTCTTCGTATAAAAATCAAAAAGAACGCGACGAGTTTCTGACGTTTATGCTCTTTCTTCCACTTGCTTTAATCCTACCTGTTGCTTTAGCCTTTTATATTTTTTACGATGAAATTTCACACAGCTGGATTGAGGAAAACCCAATACTTAAACCATTTTTTTGGCTTATTCCACTAATTGGCCTTTTTATGGCTTATTGCGAGGTTTTTTATGCTTGGGCAAAAGTTCATATGAAATCAGTCACAGGAAGTTTCATTTATGAAGTTTTGTTGCGGTTTATCGTAATGATTTTATTAGTAGCAGTCCATTTCGACTGGCTTGCCAAAGATACTTTTGTCTATTGTGTTGCCATTGCCTATTTAGCGCAATTGATCGGAATGCAACTCTATGCTTTTTCGGTTAAAATGCCGGTATTGCGATTTGCCATTCCCGAAAACGTTAAGGAAATCGTTTATTATTCGATTTTCATAATTGTTTCGGGCGGTGTTGCTGTAATGCTAATCGATTTCGATAAAGTAATGATTGCTAAATACCTTCCGATAAGTGAAAATGCCTTGTACTCTGTTGCGATTTTTATCTCAACCGTAATTGCGGTTCCAAGTCGAGCCATGACTCAAATTATTGCTCCAATTACCGCCAAATTAATGGTAGAAAACAAACACGATGAACTGAATGATCTATATAAAAAAAGTGCCATTAACCTCCAAGTGATAGGTGGCTTTATCATGATACTGATTTTTGTCAACATCAAAGAAATGTACCATCTGATTCCGAAAGATTATAGTGGTGGAATTTTGGTAGTATTCCTTATCGGATTATCCAAATTCTATGATGTGTTGCTTGGAAACAACAACTCGATTATCGTCAATACTAAACACTATCGAACTGTTTTATTATTTGGCGTTTTTACTGTGGCATTGATGATAGTTTTGAACATGGTTTTTATTCCACTTTACGGTATTGAAGGTTCGGCCTTTGCTACTTTGCTTACCGTGGCTATATATAATACCATCAAACTGATCTTCGTGGTTAAGAAAATGGATTTGTATCCGTTTACCAATAACACCTTGAAATCATTAGCCATATTGGCCCTTTGTTTTTCACTATTTTACTTCTGGGACTTCCCGTTTCACACTATCATTAATATCGGATTGAAATCGATTTTGGTTAGTGTTTTGTATGTTTATCTGAATTACAAACTTCAAATTTCGGAAGAGGTCAACGGCGTTATTGAGAATGTTTTAAGAAAAGTGAAGTTGCTTTAGTTTTTTCGCATAAAGACTTTGGTTTTTTTGTAAATTCGTAATCCGAAATAATTAAACCAACCAAACTCATGAAAAAAATACTAGCAGGACTTCTTGTTTTACTTACTATTACATTCGTTAGCTGTAAATCTGATAAAAAAGAAAACAACGCAGATACCGACAAAAACTTTGCGTCATTTGAAACCAAATTCTTAGACGCCTATTGGAAACAATATCCTTCCCTTTCTATAGCGCAAGGGTATGGCAAATATTACGACAAACTAGTAGTCCCAAATACTGCTTCATTTGAGGCTAATGTGGCTTTTTCTAAAAAATGGTTAGCCGATTTAGCCGCTTTAGATTATGACCAACTAAGCGATAACAATAAAATCAGCAGTGATATTATCAAAAACCAATTGGAAAGCGACATTTGGTATACCACTGTTTTCAAACAACAAGAATGGGATGCTTCTATCTACAACATCAGCGGTTCTTGTGACTATATCATCAACCAACCTTATGCGCCTTTAGAGGAACGCTTAAAAATATTGTCTCACTTTTTAGAGAACTCGGATGCCTACTATAAAGCGGCTTTGGAAAACTTGAAACAACCTACCAAAGAACATTTGGAAATGGCCATCAATCAAAATAAAGGAGGTTTGGAAATCTTTGGCAAGTCCTTAAACGATTCTATTGCTGCCTCTAAACTAAATACAGCCGATAAAGAAAGTTTACAAAAAAACATCAACAAAGCCATCACAGCTATGAATGGCTATGTAAGTGGTTTACAAAAAATAGATGCCGATAAAAACTTCAAGTTCAAAGACTTTAGAATAGGGAAAAAACTATTTGCTGAAAAGTTTAAATACGATTTAGCAACCGACTTTACTCCAGAACAGATTTATGAAAAGGCTATTGCCGATAAGAAACTATGGCACAACAAAATGTTTGTCACTGCCGATAAAGTGTGGACCAAATATTACCCAACCACTGCCAAACCCAAAGACAGCTTAGAAGTAATCCGAATGGTGTTGAGCAAAATGCAGTTAAATCACCCTACGCCTGCTGAGTTTTATCCAACCTTAAAGAAACAGGTAACCGAATTGAAAAAGTTCATCATCGAAAAAAACTTATTTGATTTTGATACGGCATCAACACCGATTGTAGTGCGTTACATGCCAGTTTACGCCAGAGGTTTTGCCATGGCTAATGCAGAGTTTATTCCGCCTTACCAAAAAAAGGGAACCACTTATTACAATATTGATGACTTAACACAATATCCTCCTGCCAAAGCCGAAAGCGCTTTACGCGAAACCAATTCGTATTCTTCTCAAATATTATCCATCCACGAAGCCGTGCCTGGTCATTGCGTGCAAGGGATTTACAACAACAAAAAATCACCGGATGTCTTGCGTTCTGTGTTCCAAAATGGTGCTATGATTGAAGGTTGGGCGGTGTATTGCGAAGGCATGATGGTAGAAAACGGTTGGGGCAATCACGAACCTGAAATTGAATTAGCTCTTGGTGTTTGGAAACTTCGTGAGTTAGCCAACGTGATTATTGATTATGACATTCAGTGTTTAAATACTCCAAAAGCTGACATCGTAAAACTATTAACCAAAGAGTGTTTTCAAACGGATCAACAAGTGGAAGAAAAGTACCACCGTGCCACCGTTTCTCAAGTACAACTTTGCTCTTACTTTAGTGGTTCAACAGCTATTCAACAGCTTAGAGAAGATTACAAAAAGAAAATGGGCGACAAGTATAGCTTAAAAGATTTCCACGAGAAATTCTTGAGCTTTGGAAGTTCTCCGGTGAAATACATTCGCGAACGTATGTTGCAATAAGTTTAAATCCTAAATTAATAAACCATGGCATACATAAATCCTTATTTACTGTTTAACGGGAATTGCGAAGAAGCCTTCCTATTTTATCAATCTGTTTTTGGTGGTGAGTTTCCTTATATGGGAAAATTCAAAGACATGCCTGCTGATGACAATTGTCCTCCACTCACGGCAGAAGATGCTGAAAGAGTAATGCACGTATCGTTACCCATTGGCAATACCATTTTAATGGGAAGCGATAGCAATTCACAAAGCGGTGATGTGGTAATGGGAGCTAATGTTTCGATTTCTATCAATACCGAAAGTCGTGCCGAAGCAGACAAAATCTTCAACGGATTATCCGCTGGCGGAAATGCTTTTATGCCTATGAATGATACCTTTTGGGGCGCCTACTTCGGGATGTTTATTGATAAATTTGGCATTCATTGGATGGTCAACTTTGACGAAGTACCTCAACAATAATTCAACAACGTAAACCATGAAGAATATCAAAATAATTGCCATCTTATTATTTGCACTAAGCATGCAATTCGCAACAGCCCAAAAAGTAAAAATCAAAGACAATATTGCTTATGTAGATGATACCCCCTACCTAAAAGTGAGCGACTGTGGGATGTACAAAGAAGATTGCTCTATCAGTAATTTGGAGGGCAAAGTAATTATTACTATTGACAAACTACCCAACCAAGCCAAACCAGGAACCTATCTTCAAATCGCTTTTAAAGGGTTAAATACCAGTATCGAATTAAATACCACTATGTCAAGAATAGTTAAACTTTTGTACAAGAACAATGCTATTGATAAAGAAGGGAATCTAATTCCGGAGAATGTTAAACTCATTGCTACAAAATATACTAGAGAGTATTCCCTAAAGGAAGGAGACGATTAGTTTTTACTGAAATAGTACTTTATAAAAAAGCCCCGATTTCTCGAGGCTTTTTGTTTATTTCAATTTATATCCCAGCTACAGCCTTTATCTCCTCAATAATTCTTAACGCTAATTTATCGGCTTCGTCTTGTGTGGCGGCTTCAGTATAAATACGGATAATCGGTTCGGTGTTGGATTTGCGTAAGTGTACCCAGTTTTCGGCAAAGTCTATTTTTACCCCATCAATGGTATTGATTTCTTCGTTTTTGTATTTCTCGGTCATGGCTACCAATATCGCATCTACGTCTATTTGTGGCGTCAACTCAATTTTGTTTTTGCTCATGTAGTATTGTGGGTAGGATGCTCTTAATTCGGCCACCGTTTTGTCTTGGTTTGCCAAATACGTTAAGAACAACGCCACCCCTACCAAACTGTCTCTTCCGTAATGCAACTCAGGATAAATGATACCGCCGTTTCCTTCACCCCCTATGATAGCATTGGTTTTTTTCATCAGTTCAACTACATTCACCTCTCCTACTGCACTGGCTTGATAGCTTCCGTTGTGCTTATTGGTAATATCACGCAAGGCACGAGAAGAGGACATATTCGAAACGGTATTCCCTGGAGTTTTACTCAATACATAATCAGCGCAAGCGACCAAGGTATATTCTTCTCCAAACATTTCGCCATCATTTGAAATGAAAGCTAATCTATCTACGTCTGGGTCCACCACAATTCCAAAATCCGCTTTCTCCTCTACCACCAATTTACAGATATCGCCTAAGTGTTCTTTCAATGGTTCTGGATTGTGGGGAAAATGACCATTAGGTTCGCAGTATAATTTCACGCACTCTACGCCCATTTGCTCTAATAACTTCGGAATGATAATCCCACCCGAAGAATTCACACCATCCACCACTACTTTAAACTTTCTTTTAGCTACCGCTTCGGCATCAACTAAAGGTAAATCTAAGACCTCATCAATATGAATATCCATGTAAGCATCATTCACGGTAATTTCTCCCAAGGAATCCACATCCGAAAAGGTGAACGCTTCAGCCTCGGCAATCTCTAAAATAATAGCCCCTTCTGCTCCGCTTAAAAACTCGCCTTTAGCATTCAATAACTTCAATGCATTCCATTGTTTTGGGTTGTGAGAAGCCGTTAAAATAATGCCTCCATCCGCTTCTTCCATAGGAACAGCTACCTCAACTGTTGGCGTAGTGGATAACCCCAAATCAATCACATCAATCCCTAAACCAATCAACGTATTCACCACCAAATTGTGAATCATCGGTCCCGAGATACGAGCATCACGTCCGATAACTACCTTTAACTTGTCTTTTTTGATGTTGTTCTTTAGAAAAGTGCCATAGGCTGAAGCAAATTTTACAGCATCTACTGGTGTTAAATTGTCGCCCACTTGTCCGCCGATGGTACCGCGAATACCTGATATAGATTTGATTAACGTCATTTTGAGTTTTTAGTTTTGTATTATGAGCTGCAAATATAATGAATTGCCTTTTTCGGTACGTCAGTTCGTGTGAATTTGACAAAGTCGAAATTGTATCAAGAACAACTGTTGGTTTCTAATATAAAATTCTTAAATTAGGCACATGAACTTCCTAGCGCACATTTATCTTTCAGGCGATAACGATTTGGTGAAAATCGGGAACTTCATGGCGGATAGTATTCGAGGAAATAGTTATGAAGCCTATCAAGAGGATATCAAAAAAGGGATCTTACTCCACCGCTCTATCGATAGTTTTACTGATATGCATCCTATTTATAGGCAAAGTAAACACCGTTTACACGAAAAGTACGGCCATTACTCGGGTGTGATTATGGATATTTTCTACGATCATTTCTTAGCCAAGAACTGGCATTTATATTCTGATGAGAAGCTGGAAGACTATGCTACCAACTTCTATACTCTCCTAACCGACAATCGCGAATTGCTTACCGAAAAAGTACAGAACATGCTGCCTTCTATGATAGGACGCAATTGGTTGGTACGCTATGCTACGATTGAAGGGTTGGAAATGATTATGTTTCAAATGGACCATCGCACGATGAATCGGGTGGACATGCACGAATCTATTGTAGAGCTAAAACAGTACTACACCGAATTTGATACCGAGTTCCAATTGTTTTTTGAGGAATTGACCCAACATTGTAAGGCGAAATTAAAAGAACTGAATAGGTAATTTATGAAAAGAGGTTTGTTTTTATGGTTACTGATATCGCAGTGTCTTTTCTCCCAACAAAAAGGACTCGTTGCTGATAAAGCCATGGTGGTTTCGGCACGGGAAGAAGCGTCTAAGATTGGCGTAGCTATTATGAAAAAAGGCGGTAATGCATTTGATGCGATGGTAGCGACACAATTAGCACTAGCAGTAGCTTATCCTTATGCAGGAAACATTTCTGGTGGTGGTTTTATGGTGTACAGAAAAGCCGATGGTACTATTGGTTCTTTAGACTTTCGCGAAAAAGCTCCACAGAAAGCGACTAAAAACATGTATCAAGATAAAGCTGGCAATGTAATTCCCAATTTAAGTACGGATGGCGCGTTGTCTGTTGGTATCCCAGGAAGTGTGGCGGGGATATTTGAAGTACATAAGAAGTTGGGGAAGCTCCCTTTAAAAGACTTATTTCAACCGGCTATTACTTTGGCACAAAGAGGCATTGTAGTAACCGAGAAAGAAAAAGCTAAGTTGGATGAATATAGAGGAATTATTGTCAAAATAAGCGGAGACAAAACATTATACAATAAATCCTTTCAAGTAGGTGACACCATTAAATATTTGACATTAGCCAAAACCTTAAAACAAATAGTAAAGAACGGGAAAGATGAATTCTACAAAGGGAACACAGCTAAAAAACTCGTGACTTTCTTGCAAAAAAAAGGCGGTATTATCTCGATGAAAGATTTAGCCGATTATAAAGTAGTTTGGCGCACACCGATTACCTTCAAGTACAAAGAATTAAACATTATTTCGATGGCACCACCATCAAGCGGAGGAATTACATTAGCACAAATCATGAAGATGATTGAACCATATGACGTGTCGACTTTCAAACAGAATTCAACTCAATATATTCAGCTTTTAACTGAAGCCGAACGAAGAGCCTATGCCGATAGAAACTACTTTCTAGGCGACCCTGATTTTGTCAAAATTCCACTAAAAGGATTGCTTAACGAAAGGTATTTAAAAAATAGAATGAGCAATTTTTCTTTTGATAAAGCCACCCCTTCTAGTGAAGTCAGCCATGGCGATGTATCGGTTTACGAAAGCAATGAAACCACCCACTACTCTATTGTAGATGCTGAAGGCAATGCGGTTTCGGTAACCACCACTTTGAATGGCGCTTATGGTTCAAAGTTATATTGTGACGAACTGGGATTCTTTTTAAACAACGAAATGGACGACTTCTCCTCGAAGCCTGGAATCCCAAATTCTTATGGGTTGGTTGGAGCTGAAGCCAATAGTATTGCACCACAAAAAAGAATGTTGAGTTCGATGACGCCTACTATTGTGGAGAAAAACGGAAAGCTCTTTATGCTGTTAGGTTCTCCTGGCGGTTCTACTATTATCACTTCGGTTTTACAGACCATATTGAATGTGTATGAATTTAATATGACCATGCAACAAGCGGTTAATGTTCCAAGATTTCACAATCAATGGTTGCCAGAAGACATTATGGTGGAGCCAGATAAATTTGATAAATCAACCTTGGAAAGGCTATCGACTAAAGGCTATAAAATCAATGAAAAACTAGCCCCTGTTCTAGGTAAAGTAGACGCCATCTTGATACAATCGGACAAAAGATTGGAAGGTGGTGCTGACTTTCGAGGAGATGATAAAGCCGCGGGATTTTAGTCTAAAACACTAAAGAAACTTTTTCTTGTAATTCAAATCAAAAAAAGAAATAAAATATTTATTTTTACTCCCTTAAAACGGTAGGGTTTTTTTACCCTAAATTGTTTTTTTCAATTAACAAACTTATTAAACCTAATGAAAAAAATTATTCTTTTGTTATCCATTTCTTTCTCTTTGTTGAGTAATGCTCAAAGTGATAGAATTTGGAAACCTTACAGTGGTTTACCATTTACTAAAACCAAAAACGTAAATCGCCTCTCTTTCCCTAAAACTTTTGATTTGTATGAATTAAATTTTGACAACATCAAACAAGTTTTAAATTCAGCTCCAGACCGATATGTGAGTTCTAATGGAGTAATCCTGACCATCCCTAATACCAATGGTCAATTAGAACATTTTAAAATGTTTGAAGCTTCTAATTTTACACCCGAATTGCAATCACAATTTCCTGAAATAAGAGCCTATGTAGGTATTGGTGTTGAGGATCCTCATGCCCAATTGCGATTGAGTATTTCTCCACAAGGAATACAAACTATGGTTTCAAGAGCCGATAAAGCAAGTGAGTTTATGGAGCCTTATGCTACTGATGCCAATGTATATGTAGTATACAATTCAGCTCGAAATAAAGCCGCTATTCCTTTCGTTTGTTCTACAACAACGGAACCAAAAAATCCAACTATCACTGGGAAATCTGCTTCAACCAATAGATCAAACTCAGGTACTTTAAAAAATGTCCGTTTGGCTTTATCTTGTAATGGTGAATATGCTGCCTATTTTGGTGCTAGTACAGCAGGTAATGCTACCGACAAAGCAAAAGTTTTAGCCGCATTTAATGCAACTCTTTCTCGTTGTAACGGAGTTTATGAAAAAGATTTAGCGATACACATGAACTTGGTAGCTCAAACTACCAATGTTATTTATTGCAACCCATCAACCGACCCGTATTCAACCAATTTAAACAGTTGGAATGCACAACTTCAAAATACTTTAAGCACAAAATTAACAGGTGCTAGTACTACATTAGCAGCTAATAATGCTGCCTATGATATTGGACATATGTTTGGTGCTACTGGTGGTGGTGGAAATGCAGGTTGTATTGGTTGTGTATGTGTAGATGATACCTCAAGCACAACTGATTTGAACAAAGGTTCTGGAATCACTTCTCCAGCTGATGGAGTTCCAATGGGTGATAATTTCGATATTGATTATGTAGTGCATGAAATGGGACACCAAATGGGGGCTAATCACACTTTCTCTGATAGCAGTGAAGGAACTGGAGTAAATATGGAAATAGGTTCAGGTATAACGATTATGGGTTATGCTGGGATTACCAACTATGATGCAGCACAACATTCTATTGATATTTATCATGCAGCTAGTATTGGTCAAATTCAAACCTATATGAATTCCACTTCTTGTCCAACAGAAGTAACACTTGCTAATGCAGCACCAGTTGTGAATGCTGGTACAGATTATACTATACCTAAAAGCACTCCTTTTGTCTTAACTGGAGCGGCAACATCAACTAGTCCATCTGTATTAACTTATTGCTGGGAACAATATGATAATTGTGGTTCTCAGACTGGGGCAAATAGTGTGGCAAAAGTTACCAAAACAATAGGCCCAAATTGGATATCCTATACCCCTAGTGCATTACCTTACAAATACTTTCCCGTAATGGCTACTGTATTAGCGAACGCTCAAACGACTATTGGTGATGGAAGTCAAGGTATAGCTGTAGAGGCTTTAAATTCAGTAGCTAGAGTTTTAAATTTTAGACTAACCGTTAGAGATAATGTTGCCGGAGGTGGCGAAACTAATTTTGACGATATGAAAGTTACCGTTGATGCAACTAAAGGTCCGTTTACAGTTACTTCACAATCTGCTACTGGTATTTCTTATCCTGGTAATTCTACTCAAACCGTTACTTGGAATGTAGCTAGTACAAGCACATTAGCTGGTGCTTCAACGGTTGATATCTACTTGGCCACAAATGATGACGGTACCAATGCCACTTTTTCTACTTTAGTAGCTTCGGCATTACCAAATAATGGTTCGGCTTCAATTGTAGTGCCAAATATTCAATCTTCTACTTGCCGATTTATGGTAAAAGCATCTGGAAATGTATTTTTTAATGTGAATACGCAAGACTTTACGATTACAGCACCTTTAGCAACAACACAATTAGAAATGAGTAATTTTACTTTGTATCCAAATCCAAACAAAGGAAACTTTACAGTACAATTCAATTCTTCAAGCACAAATGATATAGCAATTGATGTGTTTGACATAAGAGGAAGAAGCATATTTCAAAAAGTGTATTCCAACACTGGATTCTTTTCACAGAATGTTGATATGAATTTAGTAGAATCTGGAGTGTATTTGGTTTCTGTTAAAGATGGAGATAAAAAAGTAGTGAAGAAAATTTTCATTAACTAATACTCTTCTATAAAACTAAAATATTTTGAAATCCTGTTTAGCAATGTTAAACAGGATTTTTTTATTAAAAAGAAACTCAAGAAAACAAAGCAACGAACATTTAAATTTAACTTTGAATTTTTATGAAATACTCTTTTTAAGAAGTATTTTAGCATTTCAAAAGATTTGAATAAATGTCGACGACAAAAGCTTCTCATTTTAAAATCATTTTTAGAAGTATTTTCAGAAGAGCCGAAAATCTAATTTTCCTTCTGAAGGATAAAGTAAGTGAACGGAATTTCATTTACTTGGCCAGTGTAGCTGTGGCGATAACTTGTTCTTTTGCCGTAATTATTCTTAAAAGTTTTGCTCACAATATTTTTCTTTGGGCCAATGATATCAATGGGTTTTTAAAACTGCCGTATATCAACAGTTTGTTACCCGTTGCCGGTATTTTACTCACGGTTTTTGTGATTCGGAATTTCCTAAACAATAACTTAGAAAAAGGAAGTTCCAGAATCTTATATGCCGTTGCCCGAAAAGGCGGTATTGTTCCTAAAAAACAAATGTATGCGCAAATCATAACCAGCTCCTTAACTGTAGGTCTAGGTGGTTCAGCTGGATTAGAGAGCCCAATTGTAATAACTGGTGCAGCCATTGGTTCTAATTTTGCACAGAAATATCATCTGTCACAAAAAGATAGAATTTTGCTTCTAGCTTGTGGTGTTGCAGCTGGAATTGGAGCCGCATTTAACGCCCCTATTGCGGGAGTCTTATTTGCCATTGAGGTGGTCTTGACTGATGTTTCTATTTCTGCATTTATCCCTATTATCATTTCGGCAGCTACTGGTGCTTTGATTTCTACAGTATCGCTTAATCACGATGTGATTTTAAACTTTGAGCAGACTTTAAAATTCGATTATCACAATACGCCGTTTTATATTTTATTGGGACTATTAGCAGGATTTGCTTCAATATACCATGCTCGAAACTTTCAAAGAATAGAGAAGTTCTTTGGCACTTTTAAAAATAAAGGGTATCGTAGAGCCTTATTTGGCGCCTCCATATTGGCGGTTTTGATTTTCTTTTTTCCAACCCTTTTTGGTGAAGGATATGAAAGCATTAAAACGTTAGCCTCTAAAAATCCAAGTATTTTATTGAACAATACCATGCTTGAACCTTTTAAAAGTAGCGAGTGGGTTTTACTAGCATTTGTTGGCGTAACGATGATGCTAAAAGCCTTTGCTACTGGACTAACTTTAGGCAGTGGTGGTAATGGCGGCAACTTTGCTCCTTCCCTTTTTGTGGGTTCTTATCTTGGTTTCTTTGTGGCCAAAACAGTAAACTTGTTAAACATCACCCACCATCTTCCGATTGCCAATTTTACTATTGTTGGGATGGCTGGCATTTTGAGTGGCTTATTTCATGCTCCGTTAACCGCTATATTCCTTATCGGAGAAATTACGGGTGGTTATGATTTGATGGTACCTTTGATGATTGTATCCTCTGTGAGTTATGCGGTTTCCAAACAATTTGAAAAACATTCAATGGATGTGAAAGCTCTTGCTGCTAAAGGAGAAGTATTTACCAGCGATAAAGACAAAAACATTTTACAAAGCATTGATATTTCCAAATTAGTACATCAAAACTTTAAAACGCTAACCATCGAAAACGCTGTTGAAAATGTGGTAGAAATATTCTCAACAACCGAACAAAAAATCATTCCCATTATTGATGCCGATAAAAACCTAATAGGTATTGTGGATTTTGAAACAACTAAAGCCATTATTTTTAATCCGTTTCGTGTAAAATTCATGTCGATTAGCGAAATCATTAGCCAACCCGATGGCATCATTTTACTCGATGATAAAGTAGAAAAAGTAATGAAGCAATTCGAAACCTCGAACAGCAGGATTCTACCTGTTGTACAAAAAGGAAAATACTATGGCTTTCTTTCTAAAATAGACATCCTAGAAAACTACCGTCTCCGATTGAAAGAAATGATTATTGAGTAATATCTTTTAACAATAACTTCTTAACTGTCTACCTAAAAATTCTTAGTAAAATAGTATCTTTGCGCTTTGCAAAAAATGCTATGCTAGATACGGAAAACACGATTGAAGTACTCGGTGCTCGAGTTCATAATCTGAAGAATATTGATATCACTATTCCCAGAGAAAAACTGGTGGTAATCACCGGGCTTTCGGGTTCGGGGAAATCATCGTTGGCTTTCGATACGATTTATGCCGAAGGACAACGTAGATACATCGAAACGTTCTCTGCGTATGCGCGTCAATTCCTTGGTGGATTAGAACGACCTGATGTAGATAAAATTGATGGCTTATCCCCTGTCATTGCTATTGAGCAAAAAACGACTAGTAAAAGTCCACGTTCTACAGTGGGAACTATTACTGAGATTTATGATTTCCTGCGTTTATTATATGCTCGTGGTGGTGAAGCTTTCAGTTATGTGACTGGTGAGAAAATGGTTTCCTATTCGGATGAGCAAATCAAGGAATTGATTGTACAAAACTTTACTGGAAAACGCATCAATATTCTAGCGCCAATCATTCGAGCTCGTAAAGGACACTATGCCGAATTATTCCAGCAAATTACCAAACAAGGTTTTCTAAAAGTAAGAGTAAATGGTGAAGTACAAGACTTGCTTCCCGGAATGAAACTAGACCGTTACAAAACGCATGATATAGAAATTGTCATCGACAGAATGGTGATTGAAAATAACGAAGAAAACGAGAAACGATTATCCGAAAGTATTAAAACAGCCATGTATCACGGCGAAAATGTCTTGATGATTCTAGACCAAGACACTAATGAAGTGCGTTATTTTAGTAGAAATTTGATGTGCCCAACTTCGGGAATATCGTATCAAAATCCGGAGCCGAATTTGTTCTCTTTCAACTCTCCAAAAGGAGCATGTGAAACTTGTAAAGGTTTAGGAACGGTACACGAAATCAATCTAAAAAAGATTATTCCAAATCCGAAACTATCTATTAAAAGTGGTGGTTTTGCTCCTCTTGGCGAATATAAAAGCTCCTGGATTTTCAAGCAATTAGAAATCATTGGAGAAAAATTTGGTTTTAAAATTACTGATGCCATTGAAACCATTCCAGAAGAAGCGATGCAGGTTATTTTGCACGGTGGCAAAGAGAAATTCTCAGTAGAATCTAAAACCTTAGGCATTACCAAAGAATATAAAATTGAGTTTGAAGGCATATCGCATTTCATCAAAAATCAATACGACGAAATTGGCTCGACTTCCATCAAACGTTGGGCAAAGGAATTCATGGATGAAGTTCAATGTCCAGAATGCCACGGCTCTCGTTTGAAACAAGAAGCAATGTATTTCCGAATCAACGATAAAAACATTTTCGATTTGTCGACTATGGATATTTCCGATTTATCGGTTTGGTTTGATGATTTAGAGCATCATTTAAATGAAAAACAAAAAATAATAGCCACTGAAATCGTCAAAGAAATCAAAGATCGTTTACGCTTTTTGGTAAATGTTGGCTTGAATTATTTATCGATAAACCGAAGTTCTAAATCACTTTCTGGTGGTGAAGCACAGCGTATTCGTTTGGCGACTCAAATTGGTTCACAACTCGTTGGAGTACTTTATATTTTGGATGAACCGAGCATTGGTTTGCACCAAAGAGACAACGAAAAACTAATTCATTCTTTAGAGCAATTGCGTGATATCGGAAATTCTGTTTTAGTGGTGGAGCACGACAAAGACATGATTGAACGTGCCGATTATGTGATTGACATTGGCCCAAAAGCCGGAAAATTTGGTGGCGAAATCATCAGTAAAGGAACTCCTGCCGAATTGCACAAAGAACATACGATGACAGCGATGTACTTGAATGGTGAAATGAAAATTGAAGTTCCCAAAAAACGTCGTGAAGGCAATGGCAAATTCCTAAAATTAACTGGAGCAACAGGAAACAACTTGAAAAATGTTTCTATCGAATTGCCTTTAGGAAAACTAATATGCGTAACAGGGGTTTCAGGAAGTGGAAAATCTACTTTGATAAACGAAACCTTGTATCCGATTTTGAATGCTTATTATTTCAACGGAGTCAAAAAACCACAACCTTATAAGAAAATTGAAGGCTTAGAACATATCGACAAAGTGATTGATATTGATCAAAGTCCAATTGGAAGAACTCCAAGAAGTAATCCTGCAACTTACACTGATGTGTTTTCAGAAATTCGAAGTTTGTATACGCAAACGCCAGAAGCTATGATTCGCGGGTATAAAGCGGGACGATTTAGTTTTAATGTTTCTGGTGGAAGATGTGAAACCTGTGAAGGTTCGGGAGTAAGAACGATTGAGATGAGTTTTCTTCCTGATGTTTATGTGGAATGTGAAACTTGTCAAGGAAAGCGTTTTAACCGAGAAACTTTGGAAATTCGATACAAAGGAAAATCCATTTCGGATGTGTTGAACATGACAGTGGATGAAGCCGTACCCTTTTTTGAAAACATTCCGAAAATCTATCGCAAAGTAAAAACAATTCAAGATGTTGGTTTGGGATATATTACTTTAGGACAACAAAGCACCACGCTTTCGGGCGGTGAAGCTCAGCGAATTAAATTGGCAACCGAATTGTCTAAAAAAGATACTGGAAACACTTTCTATATCATGGACGAACCTACTACAGGTTTGCATTTTGAAGATATTCGAGTTTTGATGGATGTCATTAATAAATTGGTTGACAAAGGGAATTCCATTTTGATTATCGAACACAATATGGACGTAATCAAACTTGCCGACTATATTATTGACATCGGGCCTGAAGGTGGAAAAGGCGGTGGCGAAGTAGTAGCCAAAGGAACTCCAGAAGAGCTAGTTAAAAATAAAAAAAGCTACACGGCGCAGTTTTTGAAAAAAGAATTACTTTAGCGCGTTTGCGTAAATATTAAAAATTAAAAATATACATGAAAGAAGAATTTCTAAATGAAGATGATAAAATCCATGACAAATTAAAACAAAAGCCATGGAATGAAATAAGAACTAACGACTCTTGGGCGATTTTTAAAATCATGTCGGAGTTTGTAAACGGATATGAAACTATGGCCCGTATTGGTCCTTGCGTTTCTATTTTTGGTTCGGCTAGAACAAAACCAGACGACCGATATTATCTATTGGCTGAAAAAATTGCTTATAAAATCAGTAAAGCGGGTTATGGTGTGATTACTGGCGGTGGTCCCGGAATTATGGAAGCTGGAAACAAAGGCGCACATAATGGTGGCGGAACTTCGGTTGGACTGAATATCGAATTGCCCTTTGAGCAACATTTCAATCCTTTTATTGACAAAGATAAAAACCTAAATTTTGATTATTTCTTTGTTCGTAAAGTGATGTTTGTTAAATATTCTCAAGGATTTGTTGTGATGCCTGGAGGTTTTGGAACTTTGGACGAATTATTCGAAGCGGTTACTTTAATCCAAACAAAAAAGATTGGGAAATTCCCGATAATTCTTGTTGGTACCGATTTTTGGTCAGGTTTAATCGACTGGATAAAAACGGTTTTAATTGAGAAAGAAAAAACAGTTCATATGGAGGATATGAACCTCATCAAAATTGTAGATACCGAAGATGAAGTAGTAGAAGCTTTAGATAATTTCTATAAAAAATACAATTTGAGTCCGAACTTTTAGAACCAAAATCAGTATACCAATATGTTTTTTAACTCACTACAATTTGCGTATTTTTTGCCTGTGGTGTTTTTGGCCTATTGGTTCATTCCCAATAAATCCAAGGCTTCTCAAAATTTTATTTTAATTGCGAGCAGTTATTATTTTTATTCTTGTTGGGATTGGCGATTTTTATTCTTACTCCTTTTTTCAACGTTATTGGTTTATTTTACTGCATTAAAAATTGAAAGCTGTGTTTCAGCTTTTTCCCGAAAAATGTGGCTTTGGTTTGCCGTTGCGTTGAATCTTAGTTTTCTTGGTCTTTTTAAATACTACGATTTCTTTGTTAATTCCTTCACCGATTTAGCAAACAGCTTTGGATTACATTTGAGTCCATTGTTACTAAAACTGGTACTTCCTGTTGGGATTTCGTTTTACACCTTTCACGGGTTGTCCTATATCATCGATATTTATTTTAAAAGGATTAAAGCCGAACGTAATATTATTGATTATTCGCTTTTCGTGAGCTATTTCCCATTGCTTGTCGCGGGTCCAATTGAAAGAGCGACACATTTGTTACCACAATTAAAAGTCAAAAGAGAATTCAACTTTGAAAAAGCTAAGGAAGGCGTCTATCAAATCATTTGGGGATTAGTTAAAAAAGTAGTGATTGCCGATACTTGTGCTATGTATGCTAATGCTGTATTTGATCATTATAATTCGATGAATTCGCTTTCGCTGATGTTGGGTGCTGTGTATTTTGCTTTCCAGATTTATGGTGACTTTTCGGGTTACTCCGATATCGCTTTAGGAACTTCAAAATTGTTTGGAATTGACTTACTGAAAAACTTTGATTTCCCCTATTTTTCTAGAGATATTGCCGAATTCTGGCGCAAATGGCATATTTCCTTAACGACTTGGTTTCGGGATTATTTGTACATTCCTTTAGGAGGAAGTAAAGGCTCTAAGTGGATGAAAATCAGAAACACTTTTATCATTTTCTTGGTTAGTGGTTTTTGGCATGGAGCCAGCTGGACCTTCATCGCATGGGGATTTATTAATGCGTTGTATTTTATTCCGTTGTTAGTATTAAACAAAAATCGGAATAATATAGATGCTTTTTCGCTTTCTTTCAATTGGAGTTCCTTGAAAATAGTTTTGAATATCTTGATGACATTTATTATAACTTGCCTCGCTTGGATATTTTTCAGAGCCAAAACCATTCACGATGCGCTAGCGTACATCAAACGTATGGTTACGGATTTACACTTTTCTTCACAGTATTTCAACTTAGAACGTTATAGTTATGAACTTGTATTTATGCTTTTATTTTTCGTCATGGTAGAATGGAATAATCGTTATAAAATAGAACCGCTCTCAGGAAAATATTCTTGGTTGAAAGTAAGTTTAAGCATCATAGCAATTATAGCATTAGGGATTTTTACGGATTACAAGAACTTTATTTATTTCCAATTCTGATGAAAAAGTTTTTAGTATTTATAACAAAAATTATACTGGTCATAGTGCTTTCTGCTGCTGTGTTAGATGTTGTGTATACTGCTATTTATTTGAGAAGTGCTAAAAGAAATAAAATAGAATACGTTATCAATTCAAAAAATAAAAGTTTTGATGTAGTCTTTCTAGGTTCTTCGAGAACGCAAAATCACATGGTAGCTAAACTCTTCAACGAAAAAGGAATTAAAGCATATAATTTTGGTATGAGTGGTTCCAAATTAGAGGAAACGGCTTTGCTTTTAAAACTAATGTTAGAACGAAATTATAAAATCAAAAACATCATTTTAGATGTTGATTTGAATCTCAATAGCAATGCTCATTCTGATGGTGTCAGAGCTATGTATATGCCTTATTTACATTGTTCGTCAACCATTCGAAACCATTACAAAACCATCAAAGGATACAACAAACTGCTTTATATTCCGTTTTACAGATACATTGAGAATGACACCAAAATTGGATTCCGAGAAATGTTTTTTTCATTGGTAGGTAAAAAATCAAATGCTTTAGATAACTTTGGGTATTTCCCGTTAAGAGGCGAAGGGAAAAATATGAGTTACGACCTTTCAGATTATGCGCCAAAAAGAAATATAGCTTACGAAGAAATAAAGTCCATTTGCCAAAAAAACAAGATTCATCTGATTGCCATTAGTACCCCAATGTGTCAAGAATGTGATTCAGACGCTTATTTTAACAGCATAAAGTCAGTGTATCCTGAAGTGTATAATTACGAGAACAAAGTAACGGAAGACAAGTATTTTTCATCCTGTGGGCACATGAATGTAGAAGGCGCTACGCTATTTACCAACCTTATATTAAACGATTTTATCCATAACAAATTCAACCCTTGAAAAAGCTCCTTTTTATTTTTCTGATTCTCAATCAAACCTTGTCAGCACAACACAAATCCAAATTAGTTGTTGCTATAGACCATGATAAAAAAGTCTTGACTGTAAATCAGCAACTGACCTTTTTCAACCAAACTAATGATACATTGACCAACATTGTTTTAAATGATTGGATGAATGGATACAGTTCCAAAAACACGCCTTTGGCAGCACGATTTTCAGATGAATTTGAAAGAGGATTTCATTTAGCCAAAGAAAAAGAACGTGGCAGAACAAGTGATATTGCTATTGTTGATGAAACCCAATCAGCCTATACTTGGGAAAGAGATGAGAACCATCCTGATGTTATTCAAATTCGGTTAAAAGAAAAGTTATTGCCAAATCAAAAAATAACGATTGTTTTAAGTTATAAAGTGAAAATTCCGAATGATAAATTTACCAAATATGGATACAGTGACAATGGTCAGTTCTATTTGAAGAATTGCTTTCTGGTTCCTGCACGGTATGACAATCATGGCTTTGTTAAATATGACAATTTAAATTTGGACGATTGTGCTAATGCCCTTTCCGATTATGATATTGAAATCAATGTCCCTCAAAATTTTAACTTGCATTCTGATTTAAATGAAGTACAAAAAGAATCTAATACTGGTTCCAATAACTATCATCTTACTGGAGAAAAAAGATTGGATTTTACACTCTTCCTAGATGATAAAAAGGACTTTGAAATTTATAAAAACGGTGATATAGAAATTGTTTCCAACCTAAAAGACAACCGTTTAAACGAAATTCAAAGAGCTCTTGTGGTTGATAGAATCGTGAGTTATGTCAACGAAAACTTGGGCAAATTCCAACACGGAAAGGTAACTGTAGCGCAAGCAGATTATGATAGAAATCCGTTTTACGGTTTGAACCAATTACCCTTTTTTATTAGCCCGTTCCCCGATGAGTTTATGTATGAAATCAAGTTTTTAAAAACGTATTTGAATAATTATCTTCACAATACGTTACAACTTGATCCTAGAAAAGACAATTGGATTTATGACGGAATTCAAGTCTATATTATGATGAAATATATTGAAGAGTTTCATCCTGATACTAAAATGATGGGCGGTGTTGCCAAGCTAAGATTGCTAAGAGGCTATAATTTAGTTTCCCTCGATTTTAATGGACAATACAGTTATTTGTATATGCTGATGGCACGTAAAAACTTAGACCAACCTTTGGGAAATCCGAAAAATACTTTGATAAAATTCAATGAAAAAATTGCTTCCAAATACAGAGCTGGATTGAGTTTAAGATACCTAGACAGCTATTTACAAAACCATGTAGTTCAAAATAGCATTCAACAATTCTTGGAGATGAATAAAAATCAGCAAACGAATCGCAAGGATTTTGAAAATCTTTTGACTACTAATTCTCCCAAAAAAATCAATTGGTTTTTTGATAAAATTATTGATTCTCGAGATATCATTGATTATAAGTTTGACCAAGTTACACGTACTAAAGATAGCATTCGATTTTCATTAAAAAACAAAACATCTACCAATGTTCCCATTTCTATTTATGGCATCAAAGGAAAAGAAATTGTTTATAAAAAATGGTTTGACACTATCGCTACCGACAGTATTTATTCTATTCCAAGAAATAATGCCGATAAAATTGTAATCAATTACAAAAATGAAGTTCCCGAATTTAATTTGAGAAACAATTGGCGTTCCTTACATGGTTTTCGCTTAAATAATCGTCCGATAAAATTCAACTTTATGAAAGATTTGGAAGATCCTTATTACAATCAAATCTTATATGTTCCCACTTTAGAATATAATTTATATGATGGTTTTTTACCTGGTTTGCGTTTTCACAACAGAACCATTTTAGACAAACCTTTTATTTTTGATCTCAATCCAACGATTTCAACCAAAACACAAAATTTATCTGGAAAAGGATTTATGTATATCAATCAATACAATAGAGATAGTAATTTGTATAATATTCGGTACTCACTAACAGGCCACTATTTACATTACGCGCCAGATGCCTATTATACCAAATTAGCTCCAACGGTAACTTTATTCTTTAGACCCGATGATTTTAGAGACAACAGAAAACAAGCTTTAAGTATAAAAGAAGTCATTGTAGACAAACAAGCAACAGCCTTTACCGTTAGTGAAAATAGCGAAAACTATCAAGTTTTTAATGTCAAATACAACAATTCTAAAACAGAGGTAACGAAACATTTTTCTTTTTTAGGAGACTTTCAATATTCAACTTATTTTGGAAAATTGGCTACTGAAGTGCAATACCGAAAACTTTTTGACAACAATCGTTCTATAAACCTTAGATTCTTTGCTGGGACTTTTTTGCATAATAAAACCACTTCCAATTACTTTGATTTTGGTTTAGACAGGCCTTCCGATTATCTTTTTGAAAGTGATTATTTGGGTCGTTCGGAAACTAAGGGAATCTATAGTCAACAATCGATTGTTTCAGATGGTTTTTTCAAATCCAAACTAGAAACCAGAACCGCGAACCAATGGATGGTAACGACGAATGCTAATTATACGATATGGGGTTGGATTGATGGCTATGGTGATATTGGTTTTATAAAAAATAAAGATAGTGCGCCTAAATTTGTCTATGATAGTGGTATCCGCTTGAACTTGGTTACCGATTATTTTGAATTATTTTTTCCAGTTTATTCTAATAATGGTTGGGAAATTGGAGACAAGAACTATGGCGAAAAAATTAGATTTATTATCACTTTCAGACCTGAAACCCTCATCAATCTTTTTACTCGAAAATGGTTTTAAACCAAAGTTAAATTTACTTTACTTTAAAGATTTGTTTAGATATTTTAATTTTTATTGAATATCTTTCATTATTACCTCTTATAAAAACAAATAAATTACAGATAGTTAAATCTATATTTTCAGTTGAGAATAGAATTTGTTACTACTTTTTATTTAAATTTGTTTCTTCATGAAATATTATTCCTATGTCTGAAACTACATCCAAAACCGAAATCACCTTTGAAGACTTTAAACAAGAAGTTTTAAATGATTATAAAATTGCCACTATAAGCAGAGAATGTAGTCTCCTTGGACGAAAGGAAGTACTAACAGGAAAAGCTAAATTCGGAATATTTGGTGATGGAAAAGAAGTGCCTCAATTGGCTATGGCAAAGGCATTTCAAAATGGAGACTTCCGTTCCGGATACTATCGTGACCAGACGTTCATGATGGCTATTGGTCATTTATCTATTCAACAATTCTTTGCTGGATTATATGGTCACACCGATTTGGCGCATGACCCAATGAGTGCAGGAAGACAAATGGGAGGACATTTTACCACCCATTCCATTGATGAAAATGGGAATTGGAAAAACCTAACGCAACAAAAAAACTCTAGTGCCGACATCTCTCCTACTGCTGGACAAATGCCGCGATTATTAGGATTGGCACAAGCTTCAAAAATCTATAGAAATGTTCGAGGTTTGGAGGGGTTTTCTAACTTTTCTAATCAAGGGAATGAAGTAGCTTGGGGAACAATTGGGAATGCTTCTACTTCGGAAGGATTATTTTTTGAAACCATCAATGCTGCTGGTGTTTTGCAAGTACCAATGGTAATCAGCGTTTGGGATGACGAATACGGAATTTCTGTTCATGCCAGACATCAAACTACTAAAGAAAGTATTTCTGAAATTCTCAAAGGATTTCAACGGGATGAAAATGGAAATGGCTACGAAATCTTAACCGTAAAAGGTTGGGATTATCCAACCTTAGTCGCTACTTATGAAAAAGCCGCAGAGATTGCCCGTGAGGAACATGTTCCCGTTTTAATTCACGTACAAGAATTAACTCAACCTCAAGGTCACTCAACTTCGGGTTCACACGAACGTTATAAAAATGAGGAACGTTTAGCTTGGGAAACCAAATTTGATTGTGTGGCTCAAATGAGAACGTGGTTACTTACCAATGATTTGGCTACAGCTGAAGAATTAGAAACCATTGAAAGCAATTCTAAAAAAGAAGTTTTAGAGGGTAAGAAATCCGCTTGGACTGCTTTTGTTGCTCCGATGAAAGAAGAACAACTGGAATTAATTTCGGTATTGAATTCGATTGCAGCATCTAGTACTAAAAAAGCTTTTATCGAAAAAGAAGCAGCAGATTTGGCCTCCATCAAAGAACCCATCCGTAAAGAAATTATAACCGTTGCTCGTAAAGTTTTGAGATGGGTTGTCAATGAAAATGGACAACAAGAATTAGCTACTTGGATAACCAATTACACCCATAAAATCCAACCAAAATTTAGCTCTCATTTATTTTCACAATCCGATAAAAATGTTTTAAAAGCTACCGAAACTGCACCAACTTATGATGACAAGGCTGAAGAAGTAGATGCGCGTTTAGTATTGCGTGATAACTTTGATGCTATCTTTTCAAAATATCCTGAAGCATTAGTTTTTGGTGAAGATGCAGGGAATATTGGAGATGTGAATCAAGGTTTAGAAGGCATGCAAGAGAAATACGGAGAACTTCGTGTGGCGGATGTTGGCATTCGTGAAGCAACTATACTAGGACAAGGAATTGGATTAGCCATGCGCGGTTTACGTCCGATTGCAGAAATTCAATATTTAGATTATTTGTTATATGCCATTCAAATCATGAGTGACGATTTGGCAACGCTACAATACAGAACACAAGGTCGTCAAAAAGCACCTTTAATCATAAGAACTCGTGGACATAGACTAGAAGGTATTTGGCATTCAGGTTCCCCAATGGGAATGATTATCAATGCTATTCGCGGGATTCATGTATTAGTGCCAAGAAATATGACTAAAGCCGCAGGTTTTTACAACACTTTGCTTCAAACTGACGAGCCTGCTTTAGTAATAGAATGTTTGAACGGATATCGTTTAAAAGAAAAAATGCCAACCAACTTGGGTGAATTTAAAACCCCTATTGGTGTTGTAGAAACCATTAAAACTGGAAGCGATATAACGATTGTTTCTTATGGTTCAACACTACGAATAATAGAACAAGCTGCAAAAGACCTACAAGAAGTAGGTATCGATGTTGAAATCATTGATGCTCAATCGTTGTTGCCGTTCGATATCAATAAGGACTGTGTTAAATCTATTATGAAAACGAATCGTTTATTGGTGATAGATGAAGATGTACCGGGTGGAGCTAGTGCTTATCTTTTGCAACAAATTATAGACGAACAAAATGGATATCAATATCTAGATAGTCAACCACAAACCTTAACTTCTAAAGCGCATAGACCTGCTTATGGAACCGATGGTGATTATTTCTCAAAACCTTCGGCAGAAGATGTTTTTGAAAAAGTATATGCCATCATGCACGAAGCTAAACCAACACAATTTCCTAGTTTGTACTAAGATTTTCCATCTATAAATCAACTCTATGCAACTTAAAAAAGTTTTCTTTTATATCATAGGCACTTTTACTTTGCTTATTCCAGCATTTTACAATGGATATCCATTAGTCTATTCTGACACAGGTTCCTATCTTTTCAATGGAATGGAATTAACAATCCCAAAGGACAGGCCTACAATGTATGGGCTTTTTGTTCATTTATTTAGTTTGAATTTTTCGTTGTGGCTTGTCATTTTCATGCAATCTTTTATTGTTTTTTATGTGCTTTGGCACGTTTTTAAACTGGCAACAAAACCATCAATACCCAAATGGTTTTTTATCCTTTCGATGGCTCTTATGTCATGGTTTACAGGTTTAGGATGGTATACAAGTCAAATCATGCCCGACATATTTACAATAGTCACTCTTTGTACTTTAGCACTTCTTCTTTTCAAGAAAAATCATAGCCGACTACAAACTATCTTTTTTAGTATACTATTGATTTTTGCCATGAATACGCACTTCTCCAATTATCTTATAGCGATACTAACCATCATTATACTATTTATAATAACCAGAAGAAATGGTATTCCCAATGCGAAAAAAGAAGTTTCCTTTAGGCTTCCTGTTTTAGTAACTATACTAGCCATTGCAGTGGGATCAATGACTAATTTTATGGTGGGAAGTACTTTTAAATTAAGTCAAAACAGTCATGTGTTTTTAATGGGGAAAATGCTAGACAGTGGCGTTTTAAAATCGTTTCTTGATGACAATTGTGCTACTAAAAATTATACCTTATGTGATTGCAAAAACACATTACCTGAAACGAGCAGAAATTTACTTTGGGATACTAATAGTCCGTTACAAAAAAATGGCGATTGGCAAAATTCAGAAGCTAGTTATAATGAAATTCTAGTTGATATTGTTACTAGTCCAAAGCACTTATCGCTTTTTTTATATAATGATTTTTGCTCCTCACTAACGCAACTTTTTCAAAACGAGGTGGGTTCGGGAGTGATATCAAATTGGTATTCAGACCCTACAAGTCCTCCTTACCAAGCCGTTGCAAAATATTTTCCGTTTGAATTAAATCAGTACAAACAATCTAGACAGAACACAAACTTATGGGAACAAAATTTAGACTTAACGCTAATCAATTTTATTACTTTCTTTCTTTTGATTATTGCGGTCATTGCTCTAATTTATGTTTTCTTTGTTAGCAAAATAGGACGTCAATATACAGTTCAAACTCAAGTTATAATTTATACAATCCTAATTGGAATTATAACTAATGCTATTGTGACCAGCTCCTTAGCCAATGTATATGACAGATTGCAGGCAAGAGTAAGCTGGGCTTTGGTTTTTTGTCTTTTACTTCTATTTACCCAACATAAAACCCAATTGTCCAACAGGATAAATGCTTTTTTAAAAAATTAAAATTTCTAAATTATAGAAACCATGCAACCAAAACAGTTACTTGACTTAGCCGAGACTTTTGGAAATCCGTTATATGTTTATGATGCTGATAAAATTGCTTTTCAGTACCAACGCTTAACCAATGCTTTTTCTAAAGTTGAAAAATTGCGTATTAATTATGCGATGAAAGCGTTATCGAATGTTTCTATTTTAAAGCTGCTTAAGAATTTAGGTTCGGGATTAGATACGGTTTCTGTTCAAGAAGTGTTGCTGGGTTTGCATGCTGGTTTTACTCCAGATAAAATTATTTTTACTCCCAACGGAGTTTCTTTTGAAGAGATTGAGGAAGTCGCTAAGATGGGAGTTCAAATCAATATTGATAACCTTTCGATTTTGGAACATTTTGGCACTAAGTATCCTAAGGTTCCTGTTTGCATCCGTATCAATCCGCATGTGATGGCGGGTGGGAATGAGAACATTTCTGTGGGGCATATTGATAGTAAGTTTGGAATATCGATTTATCAAATTCCGCATGTGTTGCGTATTGTTGAGAATACAAAGATGAATATCAATGGTATTCACATGCATACTGGTTCTGATATTTTAGATATCGAAGTGTTTTTGTATGCTTCGGAAATATTGTTTGATACTGCGAAACAATTTAAAAATTTAGAGTTCCTTGATTTTGGTTCCGGTTTTAAAGTGCCTTATAAAAAAGACGATATCGAAACCAACGTAGAAGAGTTGGGTAAAAAACTAACTAAGCGTTTCTTGGCCTTTGAAAAAGAATATGGTCGCGAACTAACCTTAGCATTTGAACCTGGTAAATTCTTAGTGAGTGAAGCTGGATTCTTTTTGGCCAAAGTGAATGTAGTAAAACAAACTACTTCGACCGTTTTTGCTGGCATTGATAGTGGTTTCAATCACTTGATTCGCCCTATGTTTTATGGTTCGCAACATTATATTGAAAACATATCCAATCCTAAAGGGAAAGAGCGTTTTTACACCATAGTAGGTTACATCTGTGAAACGGATACGTTTGCTAATAACCGTAGGATTGCTGAAATTCACGAAGGCGACACGTTATGTTTTAGAAATGCGGGGGCTTATTGCTTCTCGATGGCTTCTAATTATAACTCGCGTTTTAAACCCGCAGAAGTTTTATGGAAAGATGGTAAAGGCCATTTGATAAGAGAACGAGAAACCCTTGATGATTTATTACAGAATCAAATTATGATAGATTTGTAGCATACCATCCCACTTAGGTGGGATTTTTTATGGATTACAAATAGTGTTTTAGAGGTTGCAGTAGCTTTTTCGGACATTGGTTATGTGTTTTCGGAGGTTGGTCATGTAATTTCGGAGGTAAGTTATTGCTTTTCGGACGTAGGTCATGTGTTTTCGGGCGCTGGTCATGTGATTTCGGACATTGGTCATTGCTTTTCGGACATTGGTCATTGCTTTTTGGAGGTTGGTGATTCAATATCGGAGTTTGGCCATTGCTTTTCGGAGGTTGGTGATTCAATTTAGGAGTTTGGTTATATAATTTCGGGAAGTTTTGTTTGAAAGTTTTGTTTTGAGCAGAATATGAAATATTATTTTTCACTACATTAGACTTACTAAAATGTAATTAATTCAATGGAAAAAGAAGCCATTATATCCAAAATAAATAGTAATCATAATTCATTTATAGATTACATTTCACATTTAACTGAGGAAGAATTTGAGTATTGTTATGCTGATAAGTGGACCGCTGGGCAACAGTTGGAGCATATCTATTTATCAGTAAAACCACTTAATCAGGCTTTAGTTCTTCCAAAATTTTTATTGAAGTTTCTATTTGGAAAAGCTAATAGACCTAGTAAAACTTATGAGGAATTAGTAAAACGGTATCAAGATAAATTACAAGCAGGCGGGAGAGCTACTAGTAGATTTGTACCAAAGGTTATTCCTATTAGTCAAAAAATGGAACTAATTGAAAACCTAAACCTTATGATTCCCAAATTAACATCGAAAATAACTCGCTTTACAGAAACTGATTTAGATGTTATTATTTTACCCCATCCATTATTGGGAAAAATAACCCTTAGAGAGATGTTATATTTTACAGCCTATCACGTTGAACATCATCAAGAACTAACGAAAAGAAATTTAGCCAATAGAAATAATTAAATTATGCTTACCAACATTCATCCCAAGCTTCCCATGCGTGATAAAGCTATTACTCGGGAGTATTATATCAATCAATTAGGTTTTCATGAATTTGGCAGTGCTGATTATGAGGGTTATCTAATGGTAGAGAAGGACAATATCCAAATTCATTTTTTTGAATTCAAAACGTTAGACCCGAAAGAAAACTATGGACAGGTTTACATCCGAACGGATAACATCGAAACGTTTTACCAAACCTTATTAGACAATAAAATAAGAATCCATCCGAATGGCTATTTAGAAGCTAAACCATGGGGGCAACGGGAATTTTCTTTACTTGACCCCGACCATAATTTGTTGACCTTTGGGGAAAGTCTATAACTTAAAAAGGCTCCTAAGAGCCTTTTATTATTTATCCAGAATCTCTGTTAAGACTTGGGCTTCGGTTCCGTTAGGAAGGGCTACTTTTATTTTTTGAGCAATGGTTGGTGCTATTTCTGTAATTACTTTTCGGTCGCTGGTTTGTCCTGGTTTAATGTTCCAACCAAAGAAAAGTAAAGGCACATGAGTATCATAACTATATGGTGTACCGTGTGAGGTTCCCGTTGCTCCATATTCGATGTAACCTGGTTTGTCTAGAATTATTAAGTCACCATCTTGTGTGGCATCATATCCTTTAGCAATGCAATTTAAATAATAATCAGTGCCAGTATTGGCTAAGATTTCTTCTTCAGAATAGACCCTTTTTACTTGGTCTTGGGTCATTAAATAGTCTTTGAATGCTTGTTTCACTTTGGAAACTTCAAGCCCTTTTATTTTGATTTTTTCTTTATCTACAAAGAGATTGAAATTAGAATAGTTCCATACTAAATCCTCACCAAAAGTATCGGTTGAGAATTTCTTTAATCCTTTTACTATTTCTTTGGTTTCTATATTGATGACGTTGTATTTGTTGTCGTTTAGGAATTTAGCATTTTCAGCTCCGGCATGATCGGCTGTTAAGAATAAAAGATAATTCCCTTTGCCCACTGTTTTATCTAAATAAGCTAGGAAGTCAGCAATGGTATTATCTAAACGCAAATAGGTATCTTGTAACTCCATTGAACGCGGTCCTAAAATATGCCCCATGTAATCTGTAGAAGAAAAACTAACCGTTAAGAAATCGGTTATATTGTCTTTCCCTAATTGTTCTTTATCAATAGCCGTTTTGGCAAACTCCTCCAATAAATCATTTCCATAAGGAGTTGATCGAAGAATACCTGCATCATTTTTAACGGTATAAGCACTTTTTAAATCATACGGAAAAATAGGTTTGGCACCGTTTGGTTTTCCTTCATAAATATTATCATCTGGTAAACTTTCATCATAGGTTTCCTTTGGTTTTAGTAAATCCCAACCTTTATTGATATAAGGCATGAAGTGTTTTTCATTGTTAAATTGGGTAACCCAATCAGGCAAAGCCGTTCCGTAGAAAGTACTGGATATAAAAGATCCTGTTTTGCTGTACCAAAAGGCCCAATTGGCAAAATGTCCGGCAGGTAAAATAGCTCCACGGTCTTTTAAACTCATTCCGATTACTTTTCCTTTGAAGTTGGTGGCCAATCGCAATTCATCTGTTATCGTTGTAGACAGTAAATTTTTAGGAGACATTTCGCCTTCTTCTTTTGTTCCATCACCAATAGTTTGCACCGAGGCATCATCGGTACAATAAACGTCCTTGCCTAGTTTTCTGCTGAACCATTCGTTCCCTACAATTCCATGAGTGGCTGGTGTTGTTCCTGTATAGATGGACGCGTGACCAGGAGCGGTATAAGTGGGCATGTAGTTATAATGGGTATTCTGAAAAGTGTAGCCTTCCTTCATCAATCGTTTAAAACCATTCTCTGAAAAGTCACTTTGAAAGCGGTAGAGGTATTCCATTTTCATTTGGTCTACCACGATGCCCACCACTAATTTTGGACGTTGTTGTGCTGACAGATTGGAAATAATCAATAAGAAAGCGAAGGAAAGAAACTTATTCATGAGTTGTAATTATATTTTACAAAAGTACATATTCAACTGAATAGTAGCCTAAAAAAAATGCACTCTGTTCTTAGAGTGCATTTTAGTAAAAATCCCAACTTTATTAACAACAACTAACTGAAATTATTTCAAAATCATAAAAGTACATCTACGGTTGGTAGCGTGTTCTGCTGGAGTACAATCGTTTTTAGGACAAATAATTAACGGTTTTGTTTCTCCGTATCCAATGGAACGAAGTCGTTTTCTATCGATGCCATTTTTCACTAAATACTCTAAAGCAGAAGCGGCTCTTTTATTGGACAGTCTTAAATTATAAACATCTGATGCACGTGAATCTGTATGAGCACCAATCTCGATTTCCATGTATGGATATTTTTTAAGGATACCTAAAAGCACATTTAAAACTTGGGCTGCTTGAGGTTTAATATCCCATTTATTCAAGTCGAAGTAAATATTTTCAAGCTCAATCAAAACCGTTCCATCCGCTTGTTTGTTGATGATATCTTCGGCATCATAATACGATTGGACTTTCATTTGTAAATCTATATACACTTTGCCTTTTTGGCTAGTATCAAACTCGGCTTCGGCAGGAATATAAAAATCTTTGAAAGCCATAATTTTGTATTTCCTATTAGGCTCTGTGTTGAAATCAAAAGTACCATCTTTACCCACTAAAACTTCTTCAAGCAAATTACCTTTATCGTCAAATAATTTTACTGTAGCACCAGGTAAAAGTTCAGTTGTTTTAACATCTCGAACTTCTCCTTCCACTAAATATTGCAATTTATTTTCTTCTTGAACAAAGGTATACAAGTTATCATCACCCGTTCTGTTAGAGGCGAAATAGCCTTTTTGAGTTTTTTCATCAAGAATGAAATTGAAATCATCCATTTCACTATTAATAGTGGAGCCAAGATTAAGTGGTTTATCAAATTCGGTATCGCTAATTTTCAAGCTCATAAAAACATCTAAATTTCCATTCCCTTGATGCCCATCTGATGCAAAATAGAGCGTTCCATCTTCTGTCAGGAAAGGAAATTGTTCTCTGTGGATTGTATTGATTGTCTCTCCTAAATTTCTGGGTTGACTGTAGGTTCCATCTTCATTAACATCTACGACATAAATATCCATTGAGCCTTCAAACGAACCAGGCATATCACTGGCAAAATACAATTTCTTACCATCTTTAGTCAAGAAAGGATGTTCAACTGAATAGGTATCGCTTGAAAAAGGCAACATGGTTACTTTGTCCCATTTTCCGTTTACAAACTCTGCTTTGTAAATTTTGATCATGGCTACTTTCTCATTACCAACTTTGACTTGCTTTTCTCCACTTCTGTTGAAATACATGATTTTACCATCGGCACTAAACGTGGCGTTACTTTCGTGTTTCTTGGTATTGATAACATCAGAAAAAGGCTCTACATCGGTCAATTGTCCTTGGCTATTTACTTTTGCTGAAAACAAGTCAAGATAAGGTCTGTCGTTCCATCCGTATGCTTTATCAGCAGCATTTCTGAGGGACGCAAAGACTACTTTATCCCCATAGAAAGAAATTCCAAAATCACCGTTGGTCTTATTTTTCGACATCATTTGCAACTTGAAACTAGTAGGTATGTTTCTCGTTATGTTTTTCATGAATTTAGGAGTGCTTTGTTCGTATCCTAAATATTCACTCATGATAGCATCGCCTTTATCAAAATCTTTTGTTCCTTTCAAGGCATTAGCATATCTGAAAAACACTTCCTTTTTAACACTGTCTTTATAGGTAAAAAACAATTGTCCATATGCCCGAACGGCATTGTTCATTTGGAAATTATAGTAATAGCAATCGCCTAAATTTTGCAACACTTGTTTCGATTGAGGCACTTGCTCATAAGCCTCTGCAGCTTTGACATAAGCTTTTCTTCCAAATAAAGAATTGGCTTCTTTAACACTAGCTTTCTTTTGGGCAAAAAGAGTGGTGATACTGCAAAAAACAAAAAGTATGTAGTAGAATTTTTTCATCATTTTCATTTTTAAAAGAACCTTGGTGATTTGTCGTATCCTTTACCTGATGAAGAGAGTTTATTTGAATCTAAATCAAATAGTAAAAATACTTCGTGAGAACCCGAATTGAATCTACCCAAATTGGATAACGTATAATCATAGGAATATCCAATTCTGAGTGTTGGTGTAATATAAAAACTGGCTAATCCGCTAACCGAATCTCCCAATCTATAGCCAGCACCTAATTCAAATTTGTTATTAATTAAAACATTCGTCGTTAAATCTAAAGCAACAGGGGCTCCTTCTACTCCTTTGGCCATGAATGCTGGTTTTAATTTGAAATTATCATTTCCGTTAAACGTAAATACATAACCACTGGTTAAGAAAAAATGTACCGATTCCACACCACTTCCTGGACGTCCGTTTATGGTTTCAATATGTCTTGAAGTCATTAAATTAGGGGTGGAAAAACCAACATAATAATTGGGTCCAAACAAATACGTTCCGGCACCAATATTCGGAAAGGTTTTACTAATGTTATCCTGAAATGCTGGATCTATCGTAGGGTCGGTATAGACAAATCCGTTAAAATCGGTGTTAAATAAAGTAACTCCCGCTTTCAATCCGAATGATAATTTTACCGATTCGTTTAAAGGAATTACATAAGCAAAATCGGCAAAGATGTTATTTTCTCTTACCACATTACCAATTTCATCGTGTACCACTGAAATACCCATTTCCACTCTTTTCGACAACGGTTTGTGAGCGAAGAACGTTTGGGTCGTTGGTGCTCCTTTTATTCCTACCCATTGGGCACGATATAATCCTCCTAAATTAATTACATCTGGATTATCTGTTGCATATGCTGGATTGACCACACTCATGTTATACATATAATGAGTGAACTGCGGATCTTGTTGTGCGTGTAACTTTGAAGTCAAAAATACCACAAGCAGCACTAAGAGATATTTTATAATTTTATGTTTCATATTTGTACTCATTGCTCCTTATCTGTTTAGATATACTCTACCTTGAATGGCACTTTTTATTCCGTCATTAAAATCAAGAATATAAAAATAAACCCCAGTTGGTAATAATTTGTCGCCTAAATTCAAACCACCTACGGTAGTTGTTCCGTCCCAATTTGGAACGTTTATATCTCCTTTATAAACTAAACTTCCGTAGCGATTATAGATTTCTAATTTGAAATTTGGGAATAAAATAGCAAGATGTGGAATTTCAAAAGTGTCATTGATTCCGTCGTTGTTTGGTGAGAAACCATCTGGTATTACAACATCACAAACCGTCAAATCTACCTTAACAGGAAGGCGAGTTGCACTTTCGCAACCATTTGCAGAAACAAGAGCTCCATAATAGGTTGTTCCATTAACTAATAAATCGGCATCGCTATAAGCAGTTCCACCAATATTGGCATTATACCAAATTACTGTAGGAGTTCCAACAATATTAGCCGATAGACTTGCGATAGTTGGCGCTGGGATAAGCGTTCCGCAGAAAAGTTCACCATTTGGATTTAAAACTGGTGTTGCTAATGGCGCTACATTGAAAGTAGCTATTGGGAATACTGTGCCTGTAATACCACAAGTTGATGCAGTAGCAGTCAAGTTATTAATTGTTATAGTAGTATTTCCATTATTTACTATATCCGTTCCAGTTATGGTAAATGTTGTTGCTCCTCCTGTGAATGTGACAGAAACTGTTGCTGTTGCAGTATTTGCACCAGATAATTGATAGGTAATAGAATAATTACCATCTGCTAAACTAGTCGCTCCTGAAATAGTTACTACACTACCTATATTAGTACAAGTATCTTGAGCTGCAACTGTTGCTCCAGTAGTGTTTGGAATTGGATTGATGACAAAACTAACCGTAGCATTTTCATTGGCATTGGTACAAGCTGTTGTGGCTACAATTCCATTAATTGTTAATGTGTAGTTTCCAGCAGTAGGGAATACTGATGATGGAATTGCAAATTGACCTGCACCAGAAGTTATGGTTACATTTCCTGAATTTCCTGCTATTGGCGTTCCATTTGGAATCGAATAACTAAATTGATATACATCATCAGGGAGATTTGTAGCTCCTGAGATATTCACCACTATACCATTGCCAAAACAAACATTGGTCACACTTAAGTTGGTATTATCAACATCAGCAAGTGGTCTAATGATAATTTGTTGGACAACATTGGTTAGTGTGTTTGAACAAGTAGTTGTATTATTTACAATACTTGTAAATGTAATTACTGTTGTACCAACGTTTGGTAATGAGGCACTAGGAACAGTAAAGCTTCCGATACCAGATGCTATGGTAACTATTACTGATTGTCCTGCTAATGTGTTACTTCCTGATAAATCATAATTTAAGGTGTAAGTTCCATCAACCATTCCGTTAAGGCTCACAATAACACCGCTTCCTAAACATGCAGGAGAAACGGATACATTGAATGTTGCTAATTGTGGTGTAGCCAAAATAGTAAATTGCACTACTTCAGAATCTGATCCACACGCATTGGTAAGTGAATAGGTATAACTATATGTTCCAGCTGTGAAATTGATGATATTCAATGGTGATGTTACCGCTTGTCCATTACTATCAGTCCATCCTCCTCCAGCATCTTCATTTGTTAAAAGTGAGGCCAAATCAAGAACTCCTATTGAAGCACAATATGATGGTACTGGTGTAACAGCAGTTCCCGCTGATAAAGGAGCAACAACTGTAAATGTAATGTTGGCATCTTCATTAGTGTTTGAACAACCTATTGTGGTAGTGATGGTGTTAATAGTAAGCGTATAACTTCCAACGGTAGCAATAACTGACGCCGGAATTGTAAACTGACCAACACCACCTGTAATGGTTACATCACCCGAATTTCCTGTTGATGGCGTTCCGGTTGGAATAGTGTAATCAAATTGATAAACACCATCTGGAAGATTAACAGCGTTAGTAATATCCACTACTGCATTTGAATTTATACAAACAGATGAAACGGCCAAATTAGTATTGTCTATTTGTACAATTGGATTAATGGTGATGCTTCCAGCTACATTAGTCAAAGTGGTTTGACAAGTTAATGCTGTATCTTGAATTGTAGTAAAGGTAATAATAGTGATTCCTGTATTAGGAACATTGGCAGCAGGGATGGTAAAGCTTCCTGTTGTTCCCGAAATTACAACCGTAGCTGTTTGATTTGCTAATGTATTGCTTCCATTTAAATCATAGTTCAACGTATAACTTCCATCAACCATTCCTGTCAAATTAACCACGACATCAGTGCCTATACAAGCTGTTGCATTGGTAATGTTTGCTGACGTTATTACTGGATTTGGTAAAATTATGAAATGAACATCTGTGGTAAAAGTTCCGCAGGCATTAGTAACACTATAAGTATAGGTGTAAGTTCCTGCAGCAAAAGCACTGACATCAATTGGTGAAGGTGTTGACCATGTTCCCCCTGCATCTTGACCTGTTAATAAAGTAGTCAAATCTATAGTTCCAACAGAAGTACAATAAGAAGGCGTTGGTGTAACTGCTGTTCCTGATGACAGTGGAGCAACTACCGCAAATGTGATATTAGCATTTTGACTAGTATTAGAACAGCCTGTTATAGTAGTAATTCCAGTAACCGTAATGGTATAGTTTCCAACAGCTGCAATAACCGATGCTGGGACAGAAAACTGACCTACTCCTCCAGTTATAGTAACATCTCCTGAATTTCCTGTTGCAGGAGTTCCTGTTGGAATTGAATAATCAAATTGATAAACTCCGTCAGGTAAATTAATAGCATTTGAAATTTCAACTATGGCATTAGATCCAATACATACAGAAGAAACTGCTATATTAGTATTGTTAATTTGCACTAATGGATTAACGGTAATCGTAGCCAGTATAGCGGTCAAAGTCACTTGACAAGTAGATGTAGTATCTTGAATGGTATTAAAGGTAATGGTTGTAGTTCCCGTATTAGGAATACTAATAGTAGGAACTGTAAAACTTCCAACTCCTCCTGAAATCACAACCGTTATCGTTTGATTTGCTAATATATTACTTCCACTTAAACTATAATTCAGACTATACGTTCCATCCACCATTCCAGCTAAATTAACAACTGCATCAGTCCCTACGCAAGCAGCAGCATTACTAATGTTTGTATTTGTTAAGATTGGATTTGGTAGAACTGTAAATTGTACATCCGTAGTAAAAGTTCCGCAGGTATTTGTAACACTATAAGTATAGGTATAAGTTCCGGCAACAAAGCTTGAAATGTTAACTGGTGAAGGTGTTGACCATGTTCCTCCTGCATCCTGACCAGTTAATAAAGTATTTAAATCAATAGTCCCAACTGAAGTACAATAAGAAGGAGTCGGTGTAACAGCTGTTCCTGGCGAGAGTGGGCCAACAACTGCAAAAGTAATATTAGCATCTTGGCTAGTGTTAGAACATCCATTTGTGATGGTAATTCCACTAATCGTAATGGTATAATTTCCAATGGTTGCAAAAACAGAAGCTGGAACAGAGAACTGACCTACACCACCTGTAATCGTTACATCTCCTGAATTTCCAGTTGGCGGAGTTGCTGTAGGAATTACATAATCAAATTGATATATTCCATCAGGAAGATTAACCGCATTTGAAATTTCAACGACTGCATTTGAACCAATACAGATGGAAGAAACAGCAATGTTAGTATTGCTAATTTGCACTAACGGTTTCACTGTAATCGTTGCCAATATACCCGTTAAAGTAACTTGACATGTTGAGGCAGTATCTTGAATGGTAGTAAAGGTAATTGTAGTGGTTCCTGTATTAGGAAGACTAGTCGCAGGAACAGTAAAGTTCCCTACTCCACCAGAAATTACGACAGTTGCCGTTTGATTTGCTAATGTATTACTTCCACTTAAACTATAATTCAAACTATAAGTTCCATCAACCATTCCCGTTAAATTAATTAAGGCATCAGCACCAACACAAGCAGAGGCATTGATAACATTTGCATTAGTTAAGATTGGATTTGGAAGAACCGTAAAGTTAACATCCGTAGTATGAGTTCCACAAGAATTAGTTACCGAATAAGTATAAGTATAAGTTCCAGCAGTAAAGCCAGAAATGTTAACTGGTGAAGGTGTTGACCATGTTCCGCCTGCATCCTGACCAGTTATTAATGTATTCAAGTCGATAGTTCCTACTGATGTACATACTGGTGGAATAGTAACTGCAGTTCCTGGATTTGATAATGGATTCACAATTACTGTAACCGTAGAAGTAGCATTAGCACATGGTGAAGTTCCTATAACTGTATAAGTAAAATGATAAGTTCCAACACCAACGGTCGATGGATTGAATATGTTGTTTGTCAACGCATTTGTTGCATCATCGTCATTCCATGTACCTGATCCTTGTGTACCATTTAAACCTGTGGATAAATCAAATGAAGTGATATCAGCACAAGTATTTAAAGTCTGTCCAGTTCCTCCAGAATTTGGAGCTGTAACTATCGCAACTGTAACTGTTGCTGTTGATGGAGTAACACAAGTTCCTCCAACTGTATAGGCATAGGCGCCCGCTGTATCAACTGCTGGATTGAAAACACCAGTTCCACTAGCTAAAGCTGGCGACCAAGTTCCTCCTGCTTGTGGTGTTCCTCCTAATGAAAGGAATAAATCTTCAGAAGTTCCATTAGAACAAAATGTTTTAGGTGCATCAATACCAGCATCTGGAATTGGATTTACGGTAACCGATATAGTAGCAGAATCGCTAGAACATGGAGCTGTTCCAGACAAAGTATAAACATAATCCCCTTGTGGATCAACAGCTGGATCAAATAAACCAGTTCCACTAGCCATTGGTGGTGACCATGTACCGCCTGTTTGTGCATTTGGTCCTAATAATAAGAATAAGTCTTTTGGAGGATTATTGACACAGATTGTAAGTGTATTGTTTGCTCCTGCTTCTGGTCCTTGAACAACAGTAACAGTAACTGTTGAAATATCGTCAATACAAGGTGCAATACCTGTAATAGTATATGTATAAACTCCAGATGTATCTATAGCAGGATTAAAAATTCCTGTTCCACTAGCTAAAGGTGGTGACCATGTTCCTCCTAATTGTGGTGTTCCTCCCAGTGAGGCAATTAAATCAACTGAGTTTTGATTTGAACAAATAGTCAATGGTGCATCAATTCCAGCATCTGGTATTGGATTGATAACCACTGTGGTTTGTGCTGGTAATGCTGGACATGTCGTTGTGGTGTTGGTAGCGATAACGCTATAAACTCCTGCCGTAGTGGTAGTAAAGGTAGCAACGTTTCCTGGATTGGTAGCTCCCGATGGAACTGTCCATACATATGTATAAGTCCCTGCTGGACTCGGAGTAGCCGTTACGGTAGCTGGTGTCCCTTGACATACTGGAGCACTACTAACCGTTACTGTTGGTATTGGATTAATAACCACTGTGGTTTGTGCTGGTTGTGCTGGACAAGTCGTTGTGGTGTTGGTAGCGATAACGCTATAAACTCCTGCCGTAGTGGTAGTAAAGGTAGCAACGTTTCCTGGATTGGTAGCTCCCGATGGCACTGTCCATAGATATGTATAAGTCCCTACTGGACTTGGAGTAGCCGTTACGGTAGCTGGTGTCCCTTGACATACTGGTGCACTACTAACCGTTACTGTTGGTATTGGATTAATAACCACTGTGGTTTGTGCTGGTTGTGCTGGACAAGTCGTTGTGGTATTGGTAGCAATTACACTATAAACTCCTGCTGTAGTGGTAGTGAATGTAGCAACGTTTCCTGGATTGGTAGCTCCCGATGGCACTGTCCATAGATATGTATAAGTCCCTGCTGGACTTGGAGTAGCCGTTACGGTAGCTGGTGTCCCTTGACACACTGGAGCACTACTAACCGTTACTGTTGGTATTGGATTAATAACCACTGTGGTTTGTGCTGGTTGTGCTGGACAAGTCGTTGTGGTGTTGGTAGCGATAACACTATAAACTCCAGCCGTAGTGGTAGTGAATGTAGCAACGTTTCCTGGATTGGTAGCTCCCGATGGCACTGTCCATACATATGTATAAGTCCCCGCTGGACTCGGAGTAGCCGTTACGGTAGCTGGTGTCCCTTGACATACTGGTGCACTACTAACCGTTACTGTTGGTATTGGATTAATAACCACTGTGGTTTGTGCTGGTTGTGCTGGACAAGTCGTTGTGGTATTGGTAGCAATTACACTATAAACTCCTGCTGTAGTGGTAGTGAATGTAGCAACGTTTCCTGGATTGGTAGCTCCCGATGGAACAGTCCATACATATGTATAAGTCCCTGCTGGACTCGGAGTAGCCGTTACGGTAGCCGGTGTCCCTTGACACACTGGAGCACTACTAACGGTTACTGTTGGTAATGGATTAATAACCACTGTGGTTTGTGCTGGTAATGCTGGACATGTCGTTGTGGTGTTGGTAGCGATAACGCTATAAACTCCTGCCGTAGTGGTAGTAAAGGTAGCAACGTTTCCTGGATTGGTAGCTCCCGATGGAACTGTCCATACATATGTATAAGTCCCTGCTGGACTCGGAGTAGCCGTTACGGTAGCTGGTGTCCCTTGACATACTGGAGCACTACTAACCGTTACTGTTGGTATTGGATTAATAACCACTGTGGTTTGTGCTGGTTGTGCTGGACAAGTCGTTGTGGTGTTGGTAGCGATAACGCTATAAACTCCTGCCGTAGTGGTAGTAAAGGTAGCAACGTTTCCTGGATTGGTAGCTCCCGATGGCACTGTCCATAGATATGTATAAGTCCCTACTGGACTTGGAGTAGCCGTTACGGTAGCTGGTGTCCCTTGACATACTGGTGCACTACTAACCGTTACTGTTGGTATTGGATTAATAACCACTGTGGTTTGTGCTGGTTGTGCTGGACAAGTCGTTGTGGTATTGGTAGCAATTACACTATAAACTCCTGCTGTAGTGGTAGTGAATGTAGCAACGTTTCCTGGATTGGTAGCTCCCGATGGCACTGTCCATAGATATGTATAAGTCCCTGCTGGACTTGGAGTAGCCGTTACGGTAGCTGGTGTCCCTTGACACACTGGAGCACTACTAACCGTTACTGTTGGTATTGGATTAATAACCACTGTGGTTTGTGCTGGTTGTGCTGGACAAGTCGTTGTGGTGTTGGTAGCGATAACACTATAAACTCCAGCCGTAGTGGTAGTGAATGTAGCAACGTTTCCTGGATTGGTAGCTCCCGATGGCACTGTCCATACATATGTATAAGTCCCTGCTGGACTTGGAGTAGCCGTTACGGTAGCTGGTGTCCCTTGACACACTGGAGCACTACTAACCGTTACTGTTGGTATTGGATTAATAACCACTGTGGTTTGTGCTGGTTGTGCTGGACAAGTCGTTGTGGTGTTGGTAGCGATAACACTATAAACTCCAGCCGTAGTGGTAGTGAATGTAGCAACGTTTCCTGGATTGGTAGCTCCCGATGGAACAGTCCATACATATGTATAAGTCCCTGCTGGACTCGGAGTAGCCGTTACGGTAGCCGGTGTCCCTTGACACACTGGAGCACTACTAACGGTTACTGTTGGTAATGGATTAATAACCACTGTGGTTTGTGCTGGTAGTGCTGGACAAGTCGTTGTGGTATTGGTAGCAATTACACTATAAACTCCTGCTGTACTGGTAGTGAATGTAGCAACGTTGCCAGGATTGGTAGCTCCCGATGGCACTGTCCATACATAAGTATAAGTCCCTGCTGGACTTGGAGTAGCCGTTACTGTAGCTGGTATACCTTGACATACTGGTGCACTACTAACCGTTACTGTTGGTATTGGATTAATAACCACTGTGGTTTGTGCTGGTTGTGCTGGACAAGTCGTTGTGGTATTGGTAGCAATTACACTATAAACTCCTGCTGTAGTGGTAGTAAAGGTAGCAACGTTGCCAGGATTAGTAGCTCCCGATGGAACAGTCCATACATATGTATAAGTCCCTGCTGGACTCGGAGTAGCCGTTACGGTAGCTGGTGTCCCTTGACACACTGGAGCACTACTAACCGTTACTGTTGGTATTGGATTAATAACCACTGTGGTTTGTGCTGGTTGTGCTGGACAAGTCGTTGTGGTATTGGTAGCAATTACACTATAAACTCCTGCCGTAGTGGTAGTGAATGTAGCAACGTTTCCTGGATTGGTAGCTCCCGATGGCACTGTCCATACATATGTATAAGTCCCCGCTGGACTCGGAGTAGCCGTTACTGTAGCTGGTGTCCCTTGACATACTGGTGCACTACTAACCGTTACTGTTGGTATTGGATTAATAACCACTGTGGTTTGTGCTGGTTGTGCTGGACAAGTCGTTGTGGTATTGGTGGCAATTACACTATAAACTCCTGCTGTAGTGGTAGTGAATGTAGCAACGTTTCCTGGATTGGTAGCTCCCGATGGCACTGTCCATACATATGTATAAGTCCCTGCTGGACTCGGAGTAGCCGTTACTGTAGCTGGTGTTCCTTGACATACTGGAGCACTACTAACGGTTACTGTTGGTATTGGATTAATAACCACTGTAGTCTGTGCTGGTTGTGCTGGACAAGTCGTTGTGGTATTGGTAGCAATTACACTATAAACTCCTGCTGTACTGGTAGTGAATGTAGCAACGTTGCCAGGATTGGTAGCTCCCGATGGCACTGTCCATACATAAGTATAAGTCCCTGCTGGACTTGGAGTAGCCGTTACTGTAGCTGGTATACCTTGACATACTGGTGCACTACTAACCGTTACTGTTGGTATTGGATTAATAACCACTGTGGTTTGTGCTGGTTGTGCTGGACAAGTCGTTGTGGTATTGGTAGCAATTACACTATAAACTCCTGCTGTAGTGGTAGTAAAGGTAGCAACGTTGCCAGGATTAGTAGCTCCCGATGGAACAGTCCATACATATGTATAAGTCCCTGCTGGACTCGGAGTAGCCGTTACGGTAGCTGGTGTCCCTTGACACACTGGAGCACTACTAACCGTTACTGTTGGTATTGGATTAATAACCACTGTGGTTTGTGCTGGTTGTGCTGGACAAGTCGTTGTGGTATTGGTAGCAATTACACTATAAACTCCTGCCGTAGTGGTAGTGAATGTAGCAACGTTTCCTGGATTGGTAGCTCCCGATGGCACTGTCCATACATATGTATAAGTCCCCGCTGGACTCGGAGTAGCCGTTACTGTAGCTGGTGTCCCTTGACATACTGGTGCACTACTAACCGTTACTGTTGGTATTGGATTAATAACCACTGTGGTTTGTGCTGGTTGTGCTGGACAAGTCGTTGTGGTATTGGTGGCAATTACACTATAAACTCCTGCTGTAGTGGTAGTGAATGTAGCAACGTTTCCTGGATTGGTAGCTCCCGATGGCACTGTCCATACATATGTATAAGTCCCTGCTGGACTCGGAGTAGCCGTTACTGTAGCTGGTGTTCCTTGACATACTGGAGCACTACTAACGGTTACTGTTGGTATTGGATTAATAACCACTGTAGTCTGTGCTGGTTGTGCTGGACAAGTCGTTGTGGTATTGGTAGCAATTACACTATAAACTCCTGCTGTACTGGTAGTGAATGTAGCAACGTTGCCAGGATTGGTAGCTCCCGATGGCACTGTCCATACATAAGTATAAGTCCCTGCTGGACTTGGAGTAGCCGTTACTGTAGCTGGTATACCTTGACATACTGGTGCACTACTAACGGTTACTGTTGGTATTGGATTGATAGTTATTGTTACTGTCGAAGTATCTGGAGCACATAATGCCGAAGTAACAGTATAAGTAAAAACATAAGGACTTCCTGCCAAAGTCATTGTTGAAGGGTCTACTGTACCTTGCGAGCCATTTATAGTTGCTAAAGGCCCAGTCCAAACTCCTGTATTATCTGGTGTACCTCCTAATAAACTAAACAAATCAAAAGAAGGCGTGGTTGGAACTTGTTCTATGCAAATTCCTCTAGCACCATCAATACCAGCGTTGTTTGGCTCATAAATATTTACTAAAACTTCAAACCTATCGCTACTTTCACAAGGAGGATCTACTGTTGTGGCGTAATAAAACTGACCGTTAACTAAAGGAGTAGATAAATCTAATGGAATACCAAAAGCAGAAGTCAAATACCAATTATTATTTCCAGAAGCTACTAAATCACCAACAGTAGGCATAGCACCCGTATGACAAAATTCTTGGACAGCATTACCTGTTGGTACAGGAACTAATCCAACATTTACAAATAATTGCAACCTAGAAGTTTCACATCCAGTAGCAGGATTAGTTTGACTAATATAATAAATAGTATTATCCGAAAGAACAGCAGTATTTGAAAGTGCAGTACCTCCAGACGGAGTTGTATACCATTTTAAATTATTTCCAACAATAGCAAATTGAGAATTAGTTGGTGTAGCTTGACTCAAACTAGTAACGCAAACTCCTTGAAAGTTAGGTCCAGTTGGAGCTGAATACACTTTAACTATAACACTTTGTCTAGTTCCACAAGTTCCAGTATTATCATCTGCAAAATAATCTTCACCATTTATCAAACTAGTTGAACTTGATAAAGCTGTTGTAGATGTTGCAGTAGCATACCATTTAACCCCTCCCCCATTATCGGTAGCCACAAGACTAGCAATTGTAGGCGATTGTGTATCACAAAATGATTGATTGGCATTTGTTACTGTAGGACATTGAGAATATACAGTATTATTATGTCCGAAAAGACACAACAATAAAAGGAAATAAAAGAAATAGTTTTTAACAAGAGTAGTGATTCTCATAAGCAATTCAATTTTAAACAATTCTTTGCTAAACGAACTATACTAATAATCCTAATTACTTATTAAAAATAAATAAAACTGACATTTAAACAGTATACACCTAAGCAAAAAACGCTTCTACTATATTACTCATAAAAATAATTATGGTATTTAGGTTATTAAAATGTTATAAACAAAATCATCAACATTATTAACATTGTGATATTTAAATATCTACATTATATCTAACTGAATTAAAACAACTTATGAAAAATAAAAAAAGTTATTAATATTTTTTTCTTACAATAAAAAAATAGTAATGTTAATAACACACATTACAAATTAGTAAAAAATAACGATTAAATGCAGATTTCTATCGGCCAAATACAAAAAAAAAAGAATTGATTTAAAAAGAAAGATTCTGAGCCTTACCAAGAGTAGTATTGAAATCAAGGATGATTTCTTCAATAATATCTTTTACAGGCTTAATCTCATGAATTAGGCCCGCAATTTGTCCTATTTCCAACTCTCCTTCTATTAAATCTCCTTCAAACATTCCTTTCTTAGCTCTTGCTCTGCCTAAAAGTATTTTTAAATCTTCTGATGTTGGACATTTGGAGTAAAGCTCTTGAATATCATTATAAAATTTATTTTTTATTAGTCGGACTGGAGCTAATTCTTTTAAGGTTAATTGAGTGTCGCCCTCTTTTACATTTAGAATTGTTTTCTTGAAATTTTCATGTGAGGAACTTTCATGTGATGCCGCAAATCGAGAGCCCATCTGAACTCCATCAGCGCCAAGTACCATAGCTGCCAACATTCCTTTACCATTTGCAATACCGCCAGCTGCAATTAGTGGAATACTAATCTGTTCTTTAACCATCGGAATCAATGCAAAAGTTGTGGTTTCCTCTCTTCCATTATGCCCACCAGCTTCAAAACCTTCGGCAACAATAGCATCAACTCCAGCTTCTTGTGCTTTTAAAGCAAATTTGGAACTACTCACAACATGCACAACGATAATTCCCCTTTCTTTTAAATAACTAGTCCATGTTTTTGGATTTCCAGCAGAAGTGAAAACAATTTTTACTTCTTCCTCAATAATGATTTGAATAATTTCTTCAATATTAGGATACAACATTGGGACATTCACTCCAAAAGGTTTATCAGTAGCTTTTTTACATTTTTGAATATGCTCACGCAAGACATCTGGATACATAGAACCAGCACCTATCAACCCAAGACCACCTGCATTACTTACTCCACTTGCTAATTTATAACCACTATTCCATATCATTCCTCCTTGAATAATTGGATATTTTATATTGAAAAGTTGGGTAATTTTATTCATGCAGACAGAAAGTTTTCAGTATTAATTTTTAACGACTTTTCCAGTTTGTGTAAAGGAATCGCTTTTAATTGTATAGAAATAAATTCCCGAGTTTAAATCGGACATAGAAATGGTAGCATCAGAATTTTGAATTTTTTTCTCAATCAACAACTGCCCCAAAGCAGTATAAAAACTAACCGAGGCTTCCTCAAAATCATTTGGAAATAAAAAAATCAACTGATCATGAACTGGATTTGGATATACTAAAAAACGTCCTTTTGTAATATCATTTACAGAAAGCTGAGCATTATTTAAAGCCAATTGAAAGTCTGGAATTCCATAACCATATTGGTCATTCGGATTTGTGAATCTATCGGCTGATTGCTTTACATAATCTATCACTTGCTGATTGGTTAAACCCGGAACCGCTTGCCAAAAACTTGCAATAGCTCCCGCCATTATTGGACAGGCAAATGAAGTCCCGCTCGCAGTAACTATTTCCCCATTAGTATTAGAAAGAGTAGCACTTAACCCTTTTGCCATGACATCTGGTTTAACTCTGCCGTCAAAGCTTGGCCCGATAGAACTAAAAGAGGCATAAGTTCTATCAAACTGAACGGCTCCAACTGCTAAAACATTAGTAGCTTCTGCTGGAACCCCGATATGAGGATTATCACTTGTTCCTGAATTTCCTGCACTAGCTACTACAACCATTCCTTTGCTAAAAGCAATATTAGCACCTTGAGATGCAAAAGCAACATCCCCAGTCATCTCCTCATAAGTATGACTGTAATTTAGATTATCATATTCAAAATAACCTAAAGAAGTTGAAATGATGTCAGCTCCAATTCTATCGGCTTGTTCAGCTGCTTCTACCCAATAACTTTCTTCTACTGGATTTTCTCCACCCACATCTTCTGTAATGAATAAATAATATTGAGCATCAGGAGCTGTTCCTACTAATTGCCCATCAACATAACCTGTCATACAAGATAAAGTCATGGTTCCGTGATTGTGTGTTGAAAAAACATCAGTATTACCTGCTACATAATTATAGCCACCCAAATATTGACCATGATTAAAAAACCTGTTAAAAGGAATTATAGTATTCACCGCCGTAAAACCAGAATCTAAAACGGCTATTATTTTTCCGGAACCAGTATAATTAGCCTGATGCAATAAGTCTACATTAAGCATTTGAATTTGATTAGCAGAATTGCCGTAGTTAAAAACATCTTGTACGTTGAGTTGTTTATTTACAGCTTTGAATGATTGATGAGCAACCATTCTAGCATTCAAAGATGGATCGGCAAAGTGCACATGATTAACAAAAGGTAAATTGGTCAATGCTTGAATATCACTAACGCTTCCACGGATGTGGAGACAATTTAACCACTTGGACTTCGCTTTAACTTCTATACCTATAACTGATGAAATCGCATCAATATAGGATTGTTCTATAGGAGCGTCATTGGTGCTTAAAGAAATATTTTGAAGTGCTCTCCTATCTAAAGCTCTTTGTGACAACTCGGATAATGGATTATCAAAGAAAGCTTGAGCATTTGGTTTATCATTAAAGTACACCCAGGCATCTTCCTGAGAAAAGCCATAACAACTAAAAAGAAAAAATACTAAAAGGAAATAATTTTTCATCACTTTCGCATTTGGGAAAGTGCTAATTTATGAAATTACTCCAGAACCAACTAATTCTTCACCAATATTCCAAGCTACAAATTGCCCTTCAGTAATAGCGGATTGCGGTTCGTCAAAGGAAACATACAAACCACTTTCAAATTGATATAAAGTGGCTTTTTGCAAAGCTTGTCGGTAGCGAATGCGAGCCATTACTTCTAAAGATTCTCCATTTTTCAATTTCAAATCTTCTCTTATCCAATGAATTTCTGAAGGTTGTACCTGTAATGTTTTTTTGAACAAACCAGGATGATTAGCCCCTTGTCCAGTGTATATCGAATTCGATTTTACATCAGTAGCCATAATGAAAAGTGCTTCTTTTGTTCCGCCGACATTTAATCCTTTCCGCTGACCTATGGTAAAATAATGGGCGCCCTGATGTTTGCCAACCACCTTACCATTTTCTGGTGTATAGACAATTCCTTTGGCTTCAAAAACCAATTGCTCTTCTAAAGAATGAAACTCAGGTTTTGGCTGATTGTATATTGGATTAGTAGCGTCGATTTCATAAATCAAACCTTCTTTGGGTTTTAATTGTTGTTGCAAAAATTCAGGTAAACGAACTTTACCAATAAAGCAGAGTCCCTGAGAATCCTTTTTTTCAGCAGTAACCAAATCTAATTGTGTGGCAATTTCTCGTACTTCAGATTTTTTTAATTCTCCGATGGGAAATAACGACTTCGCTAACTGTTCTTGTGATAATTGACATAAGAAATAGGATTGATCTTTGTTGTCATCTTTTCCAGCTAATAATTGATAAACTGGTTTACCATCAACGTTTATTTCTCCTTTTCGGCAATAATGTCCAGTGGCTACATAATCGGCACCCAGACTTAAAGCAATTTTCATGAAAACATCAAACTTAATTTCGCGATTGCACAATACATCAGGATTTGGTGTTCTTCCTTGCTCGTATTCTTTGAACATATAGTCTACGATTTTTTCTTTGTATTGTTCGCTTAAATCAACTGTTTGAAAAGGAATCCCCAATTTTTCAGCCACGAGAAGTGCATCATTACTGTCTTCTAACCATGGACATTCGTTGGAAATCGTAACCGAATCATCATGCCAATTTTTCATAAAAAGCCCAATGACTTCATAGCCTTGTTCTTTTAATAAATAAGCAGCGACACTCGAATCAACTCCTCCGGACAGTCCAACAACAACTCGTTTCATTGTAAAAAAAAATTTGCGACAAAGTTACCGCAAATTCTGTATAGTTTTGTACTCTAATATCAGTTAAAGTAATTCAGTCGTAGAGAAAACTTATTTCTTCATTGATGGCATATCTTCTGGTTTCTCTTCAGGCTTAATTTCAATCTTAACATCTGACTGATTAGGCATAATAGGTCTTTTGAAATTCTTGTTTTGATAGTTCATGTTAACTTCTTTCAGTTTTCCTTTCACGAGAACTTTCCACATCCCTACTTTCTTTCCTTCTTTATAAAGTCCTTGTCCCACAATTTGGTTGTTAGGATCTTTAAAAATGGCTAACCCATCATACTCACCATTTTTATAAATACTTTCTTCAAGAACAATTCCATTTTCAGCGTAACTTTTATATTTACCTTCTTTAATTCCATTTTTGTAACTAGTTTCTTCAGCTATTTTCCCGCTTTGATAAAAGACTTTTCTAATACCTTCAAGTTTTCCATTTTTATAGAATTCTTGCGTCATTATTGTTGGCAAATCCTCGTGATAATATTTCCATTCACCATCAAATTGTTTGTTGATTACTTTTCCTTCGCTTACTTTATTTTTATTTTGATTGTAAAAAATAGTATAGCATGAACCATCTTTTGCATTAAATTCTCTCGTCGCAATTACAGTTCCTGCTTTGGTATCATCAAAAAATTTAAATATCCCCACTTCTTTTCCGTGGTCAAAAGTTCCTTCATATCTAGGTCGGTTTGATTCTTTATATATCCCTTTCCAAATGCCATGCTTCTTACCTGCCTCATCTAGTTTATTAAAATCCTGTGCGCACACCGAAATTGAGGTTAACAATAGTACAATTATGTATTTCATATTTTTTATTTTTTCTGGCTCAACAAAAATAGTTCTTTACTCATAACGTAAAACAGTGTAAAAAATTATTTTAATCAAAACTTTTCTGTTCAAACAAATACCAATCCGAAAAAATAAATGACTAAAAAGTGAATACAAACAGCCTATTTCTGTGATTCATAGACCAAACAAAATGTCTGTTTTTTTTATAAAATTTAATTTCTTGAATTTTTTATTTTTTGTTAAACAAAAATATTTTAGATTTGTGCTAACATAAAACAAAAACAATATGAAAAAATCAATTAAAAACGCTGCAATTATTTTATTGGCATTTGTAGCTTTTTCTTGTTCAGATGAAGGAAACACTGCTTTGAAAAAATCTTCAATTGGAGAAATAGCGAGAGCAACACCACAGTTAAGTTCGTTTGTTGAAGCCTTAGATATTACAGGATTAACATCAACTTTTGATAACGCTGGAGATTATACTGTTTTAGCACCTGACGATGCTGCATTTGATGCTGTATTATCTGCTTTTAGCGAACCAGACTTGGCGACTCTTGAAGCTGATTACCCAGGCCTATTGGCAAAAGTACTTAAGTATCATGTTGTTAGTTCAAGTGTGCTTTCAACTTCATTAAGCAATGACCAAAGTGTTAGTACTTTGTTTGAGCAACCTCTTACAGTATCTATCATTCCAGTCGACAGTGCTAATCCTGCAACATACCCAGGACAACCAAATTTCATTTCTTTTATTGGAAATAATACTACTACCCCATCTTCAGCAAACGTTACTGCAAGAGATGTAAAATGTACTAACGGTGTTATACATACTATTGATGCAGTATTAATTCCTGCAGGTTTATAAAATATTGTACCAAAAAATTAAAAAAAGCTTCCAAAATTGGAAGCTTTTTTTATGAACCTAATTCTAAAGCCCTGTCATTAGCAGCTTTAACTCCGTCTATTATTGTTTTCTCTAAATTTCCTTTTTCAAAAGTCTGTAAAGCTCTTTCCGTTGTCCCTCCTTTTGAAGCGACTTTGGCTATCCATTCTTCATTGGATAAGGAATAACTATTTTGTATTGCTACTGAACCCATAAAGGTTTGGTTCACTAGCAATTCCGCTTCTGATTCATTAAATCCTAAATCAATTGCAGCTTTAATCATAGATTGCATGAAGTAGAAAACATAAGCTGGTCCACTTCCTGAAATAGCTGTAGCGGCATCTATTAGTTTTTCATTCTCAACATACACTGATTTTCCTGTGGTATTAATTAAGTTTTGAATGATAAACAATTCCTTTCTATCCACATTAGCCGAGGCTGTAAAAACAGTCATTCCCATTCCTATTTGCGTTGGAATATTGGGCATAGAACGTACAATTTTAGTACAAGGCAACTCTTTGGCTATTTTTGAGATAGTAATTCCAGCCATAACTGAAAAAATGATCTGACTATCTTTTAAATAAGGTTTGATAGTTTGCGCTAAAGATCCAAAATCTTGTGGCTTAACTGCTAATATGACAATATCAAAATTGCCAATAGTTGTTGTTGGAATTGTTTCAAAATTATCCTTTGGAATTATTGTTTCCGCCTCTGAAAAATCATTTCTAACCAAAACATGAATGTCTTCCGGCTTTATAAAACGAGAACCAATAAAACTATTAGCATAGGTTTTACCCATATTTCCGTAACCAATAATAAGTACTTTCATATTAAGTAAATAATTAATTTTTCCAAAAGTAATTTATTTATAACTATCTACTTATAATTATTTACAAATTTAAATTGAGACTATTTCTGTTTAACTTTCTTATCAAATTAGAAAATAGATAAATTAATTCAAAGCCAATAATCATAGTAAATCCCTAGTAATGTGATTATAAGAACTGATTAAACAATACTGTTAATTTTTTATTAAACCTTACTTCGTTTAACTTTTTTCTTTTTTTGTTAAACAAAAAGTATTTAGCTTTGTTAAAACTTTAAATAAAAACGCTATGAAAAAATTAACAAAATTTATCGGAATGGCGTTATTGTCTCTTACCATTTTCTCTTGTAGTAGCAGTGACAGTTCACCAACCCAACAAACAATTGTTGGTATCGCATCAGCAGATGCTCAATTTTCAACTTTAGTAACAGCGTTAAACCGAACTGGATTAACAGCTACCTTAAACGGAGGAGGACAATATACTGTCTTTGCTCCAACCAATACAGCTTTTCAGACCTTTTTTGCTTCACTTGGGTCTGGTGTAACTGTTGATAATGTAGATGTAACTGTTTTGAAAAACATTTTACTAAATCATGTTATTGGTAGTGAAATTAAAAGTACTGCTGTACCAGCCGCTGGATATGTTTCTACATTATCTCCGATAAATACAACTCCTACTTCACCTACCATAAGCATGTTTGTTCAAAAGGTGGGTTCAGACGTATTTATAAACGGCGGAACTGCAACAACAGGTGTAAAAGTTACTACTGCAGATGTTGATGCAAGTAATGGCGTAATCCATATTGTGAATAAAGTAATCGCTATCCCAACTGTTGTTGATCATGTAGTTGCTAATCCAGATTTTGAGACTCTTCAAACAGTGGTAACTAGTGCAGATCAAAGTGCCGTTTTAGCAGCATTATCTGGATTAACAGCAGCCACTCCGGCAACCCTTTTTGCTCCAAACAATGCGGCCTTTGCTACAGCTTTAGGAACAGGTGGTTTTGCTAATGGCGCAACTGCAGCTCAAGTTACTAAAGTATTACAATACCATGTTACAACAGCTGGAAATGTTCGTTCAAGCCAATTAACAAATAATCAAGTTGTTGGTATGTTCACAAGTCCAGTTCAGAACGTAACTGTTATTCTTGGAACAGGAACGGTAGATATTAAAGATACAGCAAATAACTTATCAAGAGTTTACCAAGCCGATATCCAATGTTCAAATGGTGTTATACATGCTATTAACAAAGTTTTACAGCCCGTTTTATAATTTTAAATTGCTATAAAAAAGAAAAGCGCAGTTACACTGCGCTTTTTTTATTGGTTTAAGAAATGTTATTTCTTTTTATTTTGCAATTGCTTTTGAGCTTCGGCTTGTTCCATCATTTCTCTCATTTTCTTTTGGAACTTACTTTCAGATTTTGGCTTAGTCTTATTCTCTTGAATTTGAGCATGTATTTTTTCGCTGTTGATAAAATACTTCTTAATCACCAACATGATTCCAATAGTAATTAAGTTAGAGATAAAGTTATACAAACTCAATCCAGAACCATAACTATTGAAGAATAACAACATCATAACTGGCGAAATGTAAATCATCATCTTCATGATTTTAGTCATATCTGGCATTCCTTCTTGTTGTGGTTGTGCCATCGCCTGATCTCCTGAAGTCATTTTCATATAGAAGAAAATTGCAATAGCCGCCAAAATAGGAAACAAACTAATGTGGTTGCCATATACAGCCGAAATGATTGGAATATTTTGTTTCCAAGTAATTACAGCATCAAAAGACGACAAGTCATTGGCCCACAAGAAACTCTTTTGACGCAACTCAAATGCCGATGGGAAGAACTGGAACGAAGCATACATAAACGGAATTTGAATCAAGGCAGGAATACAACCCGCCATCGGATTTACTCCGGCTTTGCTATATAGCTTCATAGTTTCCTGTTGTTTCTTCATTGGATCTTTTTTGAATTTTTCTCCAAGTTCCATAATCTCAGGACGCAATACTTTCATTTTGGCTTGTGACAAAAAGGATTTAAAAGTAATAGGCGACATGGCAATTTTGATTAAAATGGTAAACAAAATAATCGCAATTCCATAAGGAATAAATGACCCTAAAAATCCAAATAACGGAATGAAAATAAAGCGGTTTATCCAACCGAAAATCCCCCAGCCTAACGGAATGATTTTATCTAAGTTCTTATCGTAGGCTTTTAATGTTTTATAATCTGTGGGACCATAATACCAATTCATTTTATAATCTAACTCGCCATTTTTAAATGCTAACGGTAAAGTGGATTTAAATTGTTTAGTAAAAATCGTGTCTTTAGTTTTATCCACTACTAAATCGGTAGAATAAAGTTTTGCATTTTCAATTGGAGCATTGAATAACAAAATAGAAGAAAAGAAGTGTTGTTTATACGCTACAAAAGTGGCTTTCTCTGGCAATTCTTCTTTGGCTGTACCTTGACTTACATAACTTACTTTTCCGTCTTTGTGCTCAAAATAAATCTCAGCATATCGGTTTTCATAAGCTATACTTTTTTCATTACAATAGGCTTTTAAATCCCATTCTAAATCTAATGGTTTGGTGGTATTTAAAACCCCATTTAACCCTTGAGAACGAAGATCAAAACCAAGCATATACTCTTTTGGTTTTAATACATATTTGTATTCTAAAAAGGCATTAGCTCCCGCTTTCAATTTCATTGACAACACTTGATCGTTACCAACTTTAGTTAGTGTTGGTTCAAAGAATAAGTCTTTCGTATTTAAAACTCGGTTGTCTTTGGTTTGTAATTGTAGATTAAGACTAGCATTATTGTTTTTTACTAATTCCACTAATTGCCCAGAACCTTTAGCGTATTTTTCAAATTCCTTTAAAGTGGCTTCTACTATATTCCCTCCTTTGTTGGAGATTTTTAGTTTCACTACTTCATTTTCTAATGTGGTTACATTTTCTTTGGCAGAAGGTAAGGTTGCCGAATAAGCAAAACTTCCTAAACTTCCTTGTAACTTTTTAATAGCTACTGAATCGGTTGCTGTCGAATCTACCACTGCTGTTAACGCTTGTTTTGGTAGCGAAGTTTTTGCTTTTTGAATGCTATCTTTAGTAGCTTTTGCTTTTGCTATTTGTTCCTTTTGAGATTCTTTTTGGTTGTTAAACATCATCCACATGATGATGATGAATATTAGACCAAAGCCTATAATTGTATTAAAATCAAATTTCTTTTGTTCCATAGTAACGCTGAACTTGTCAGTATCTTTTAATTATTTTTATGTTTGACCATTGCGGCCACAAAGCTAACAAAAATTGGGTGTGGATTTGCAACTGTACTTTTATATTCTGGATGGTATTGTACCCCGATAAAAAAAGGATGGTTTTTGAGTTCTATTATCTCCACCAATCCTGTTTCTGGATTAATCCCAGAGCAAACTAATCCTGCACTTTCTAATTGTTTTCTGTATTCATTATTGAATTCGTAACGATGACGATGACGTTCTTCTATTTGGTCTTTTCCATAAATTTGGTGTGCCAATGTGCCACCATTGATATCACACTTCCAAGAACCTAAACGCATCGTTCCCCCTTTATCTGTAATTGTTTTTTGATCTTCCATGATGGAAATTACCGGATGTTTGGTTTCTTCATTCATCTCAGTAGAATTCGCATCTTTAAGTCCTAGAACGTTTCTTGCATATTCGATAACCGCCATTTGCATTCCTAAACAAATTCCGAAAAAGGGAATGTTGTTTTCACGAGCATACTTAACGGTATCAATCTTTCCTTCAATTCCACGACCGCCGAATCCTGGAGCAACTAGTATGCCATCTAAATCCTGAAGCTGTTCTTCTGCCGTTTTGGCATCCAAATACTCGGAATGGATAGAAATCACGTTCACTTTCGTTTGATTAGCTGCACCAGCATGAATAAAAGACTCTAAAATAGATTTATAAGAATCTTGCAATTCCACATATTTTCCAACTAAGCCCACATTAACGGTCTGCTTTGGATGTTTTAATCTATGTAAAAAAGTATTCCAGTTTTTTAAATCTGGAGCCGATTTCTTTGGTAAGTTTAATTTCTTTAAAGCAACCAAATCTAAGCCTTCTTCTAACATCAAATTAGGGACTTCATAGATAGTTAAAGCATCGATAGATTGAATTACGGCTTCTCTTTTCACATTGCAAAACAAGGCCAGTTTTTGACGCAATTCATCGGATAGTTCATGCTCGGTTCTACATACTAAAATATCGGCTTTGATACCGCTTTCCATCAAAGTTTTTACCGAGTGTTGGGTTGGTTTTGTTTTTAATTCTCCGGCTGCAGCCAAATAAGGAACCAATGTTAAGTGAATTACAATTCCGTTGCTTTCTCCTAATTCCCAAACCAATTGACGCACTGATTCGATATAAGGTAATGATTCAATATCTCCGACCGTCCCTCCAATTTCCGTAATAACAATATCAAAATCGCCTGAATTTCCTAGGAGTTGCATGCGCTCTTTGATTTCATTGGTAATATGGGGAACTACTTGAACTGTTTTACCTAAAAACTCTCCTCTTCGCTCCTTTTCGATTACGGATAAATAAACTCTTCCAGTGGTAACGTTATTCGCTTGTGAAGTAGGGACATTTAAAAATCGTTCGTAATGTCCTAGGTCCAAGTCTGTTTCTGCTCCATCATCCGTTACGAAACATTCTCCGTGTTCGTATGGATTTAAAGTGCCGGGATCTACATTAATGTAAGGGTCAAATTTCTGAATGGTCGTTCGGTAGCCTCTTGCCTGTAGTAACTTGGCCAAAGAGGCAGCTATGATGCCTTTTCCTAAAGAAGAAGTCACACCGCCAGTAACAAAAATGTATTTTGTTTGATTCATTTTATTTAGTAGTTGTTGTGTTGTAGTTGTTGTAAAAAACGAGGCAAAAATACAATTTAAATTGGATTGTTAGTTTGTTAAATCGTTAGATTTTTAGAAAAAACAATAGGCTATAATCTAACTTATCTAAGTAGTCTATAAATCTAATAATCTTTCTTAGGATATTGCTTTTTTATGTTACGAACCAATTCTTCTAAACCATTTAATTTAAGTTCGTATACCAATTGCAATTGCTCTCCGAGTTGTCCTTTAGGAAACCCTTTATTGCTATACCAAACGACATAGTATTCGGGTAAGTCAATGAGGTAATACCCTTCATATTTACCGAAAGGCATTTTAGTATGAGCCAATTTTATAAGGAGTTGTTGTTGCGAATTCACTTCCAATTAAAGGTTATTTCCTTTTTGATATCGGGGTGTAAACTGTAAAACACGGGGCAAGTCATTGCAGCTCTTTCTAAAATAGTTTTGGTCTTATCATCAGCCTCTAAATTCATGTGAAAAGTAACATGAATTTCCGAAATTCTTCTAGGTTCAGCAGCCATGACTTTGCGCACTTCGGCGGTGGTGCCTTTTAATTCCACATCCATGTCTCTAGATTTGATAGCCATAATGGTAATCATGCAAGTGGCCAAAGAATTCGCCACCATATCGGTTGGTGAGAACGCTTCTCCTTTTCCATTATTATCGGTGGGTGCATCGGTAAGGATTTCGGTTCCCGATTGTAAATGCATGGACGATGTTCTTAGTTCGCCTAAATACCTAACAATAGATGTTTTCATTAGAGTGCTTCTTTTATCGTTAAATCGGTGTCGTAATACAGAATGTATATGCCGTTGTTGGAATAGCCGTAAGTAGCATTGGCTACGTATTCAAATTTGTTTTCTATTTGTTCAGAAGAAGAAGCTTGTACGGTTTCTTCGAACGTTTTATCCTGTGATAATCTTAGTAAGGTATCAAAGGTTACATCAAAGCCTCTGATGGCGTATTGGTTGGGCAAGATTTTATTGATTTTTTTATACTTGGCATCAAACTGATTGGCTTCATCGCTTTCGTTTGGTCTGGAAAGGGATGGGTATAATAGTTTTAGTTTGGTTAACCTTGTCAAGGATATTTCTTCAAAATCAAGCGTTTCATTAGGCTCTAAAATAACCAATTGTACTTGATAGTCTTTTTGAGCTGCTAGCATAGCCGATGTAGTTGCTAAAATCATTCCGGTACTTTCGGAAGCGAGCACTACATAATTGAGTTTGTCTTTCTGAAATACGGCTTTCAAACTATCGGCAACCACAGTTCCCTTTTCGCTCAAGCCCACTATTTTAACTGCGGTTTGTGCAGTTTGAATGTACTGTTTGATACTTCCTTTTTTATTATCTACTACCGCTACTATGTTACCGCCTTTCGATCTCATATAATTAAAAATAGAGCTTCTTAAGACATCATTTAATGGCATTGATTGGTATAAGTTAGCATACTTTTTCCCATCTTCTTTTGACAATGGTGAAATGACAGGCGTTTTAGTTGACTGTACCAATTCTGCTAGTTTTTCTACGTTGGATTGGTAAAAGGGTCCTACTATGGCATCCATCGTTTGGAGGTTGTTTTGTTGCACTAACGCCGCCACATTGGAAGAGTTTTTAGTTTCTTGTGAATCTAAAATTTTGATGTCTACATTTAAACCTAACACTTTAGCCGAGTCAATTGCCATTAGGGCGCCTGCGTAAAAATCTAAAGTCAAGTTTAAGAATTTATCTTTCTTCAAACGCGCTTGAGTAGAGTTAATGGTATCGCTTTCTAGTTTTGAGATATTAAATGGAAAAAGTAATGCGAGTTGTTTTCTCGCATTAGTGTTGATTGATTTCGATAAATTTCCTTGTTCCTTTCTGACCGGTTCTTTCCGCTGTCCTTTGGGAACTCTGAGAATCATCCCTAGTTTTACGCCCTTCTTTAACTCGGGGTTTAAGGAGATTAATTCCTTTTCAGAAATACCATAATCGGCAGCAATACTGGCTACGGTTTCTTTTGGTTTCACCACATATTCTTCCAGGTATTTTTTGGTACTGCTTGTGCTTTCTGTATTGGTTACTACTGGTGCTTCCGCCACGAGTTTCTTTGTTGGTTCTGCTACCGCTGGTGCTGGAGCATTTCCTGATACTACTATTTTAAGACCTATTGGAAAATCGTTAGCGATTTGTGGGTTTAGACGCTCTAATTCGGCAATGGTCATTCCGTATTTTTTAGAGATGCCGTATTTAGTTTCTTTTGGTTCAATGATATGATAGGTAGTTCCCGCTGGTGCTATTACCGGTTTTGGTTCTGCTTTTGGAGCTACCACTTTTGGAGTTTCTTTTACTACTGGTTTTTCTACCTCAACTGGTTTTGCCACCACTACACTTTGACCGCTTCCTGATGCAGGGATTTTAATATTCTGCCCAATCTTCAAACCATCTTTTAGCAAGTCTCCATTGGCTGCTTTTAGTTCGTCAATGGTGATGTTGTACTGTTTGGAAAGACTGTACATGGTTTCTTTCGGCTGAACTAAATGTGTAGTTGGGTTGGTGTTTTGAGGAGTACTCGGAGTACTTTTAGGTGCTGGAGCAGCTACTACTTCACCTGTTGGTGGAATTAGTAAGACACTATCCAATTGAATACCGTTTTGAGAATCGGGGTTTAGCTTGTAAATATCATAAGGGGTTACCTTATATTTTTGGGCTATCATAGTAATCGTTTCCCCTTTAACAACAGTATGTTTAATATATTTTTCTTGCTTCGCAGCAACCGTAAACACAAAAGAAAATACGGTTAAAACTATAGAAAAAAGAATGCGGTTTTTCATTTACTTATTATTTTTTAAACGTCTAAAGTTAACAAAACTTTTTAAATGCCATATTAATTGGTACTTTTTTTCATTAACTTTTTACTGTTAACAAAAACTACTCCCATTCAATGGTAGCTGGTGGTTTGGAACTAATGTCATACACTACACGGTTCACTCCTTTGACTTTATTGATGATTTCATTAGAGATTTTCATTAAAAAATCATAGGGTAAATGCACCCAATCTGCTGTCATTCCGTCTGTGGATTCTACGGCTCTTAGGGCTACTACTTTTTCATAAGTACGCTCATCACCCATCACTCCAACGCTATTTACCGGGAGTAAAATGGCACCTGCTTGCCATACTTTATCATATAAGCCATGCTCTTTTAACCCGTTGATGAAAACAGCATCTACTTCTTGGAGGATTCTCACTTTCTCTGGTGTGATGGCTCCTAAGATTCTGATGGATAAACCTGGTCCTGGGAAGGGGTGTCTTCCTAGTAGTTCTGGGTCGATGCCCAATGTTTTGCCTACTCTCCTTACCTCATCTTTGAACAACATTCGTAAAGGTTCTACGATTTGTAGTTTCATATAATCGGGGAGGCCTCCTACGTTGTGGTGGGATTTGATGGTTGCCGATGGCCCTTTTACAGAAACCGATTCGATTACATCAGGATAGATAGTGCCTTGAGCTAACCATTTTACGTCTTCTATACGATGAGCTTCTTCGTCGAAAACTTCTATGAAGGCTTTGCCTATGGCTTTACGTTTGGTCTCGGGGTCTTCTACTCCGGCTAGGGCTAACAGAAAACGATCGGAGGCGTCTACTCCTTTTACGTTTAGGCCCATGTCTTTGTATTGATGGAGTACGTTTTCGAATTCGTTTTTACGGAGCAAGCCGTTGTTTACAAAAATGCAATATAAGTTGGTTCCAATGGCTTTGTGTAATAGTACTGCGGCTACTGTAGAGTCAACTCCGCCTGATAATCCTAAAACTACTTTGTCTCCTTTTACTTTTTCTTGTAGTTCTTTTACGCAATCCTCTACAAATGCGTTTGGAGTAAAGTTTTGAGGGACTTGGGCAATCTTTACTAAGAAGTTTTCCAGTATTTGTTTTCCATCGGTGGAATGGTATACTTCGGGGTGGAACTGGATAGCATACGTGGTTTCTCCTTCTATTCTGAAAGCTGCGTTTTCTACGTCTTTGGTACTGGCTAAACGAACTCCGTTTGTTGGCAATTTCTTGATGGTATCGCTGTGGCTCATCCAGACTTGGGAATTTGGCGCTACATCTTGTAGAAAATGCTCTCCTTCTTTGATGAACGATAAATTGGCTCGACCGTATTCTCTGATGTTACTTGGTGCAACTTCTCCTCCATTGAAGTGGGCTAAATATTGGGCACCGTAACACACGGCTAGTAAAGGAAGTTTGCCTCTTATTTGGGATAAATCAGGATGAGGAGCGTCTTCGGCTCTAACGGAATAAGGGCTACCCGAGAGGATAACTGCTTTGTAGGAGGATAAATCATCTGGAAAATGATTGTAGGGAAAGATTTCGCAGAAGATATTGAGTTCCCTAACCCGGCGCGCAATGAGTTGTGTGTATTGCGAGCCAAAATCTAAAATTAGTACGTTGTGTTGCATGTGCAAAAGTACTATTCTGTATTGAAAATAAAAATTGAATTTACAAATTGTGGGAATGAATTTAATTTCATGCTATTAGACATCTAAAAAATGATTGGATGGGAGTAGAAATGTTGTGGGTTGTGAGTTATTGTTTTACATGGGGATTTTGAGGGGGATTTTGCTTTTTTGTACTTGTGTAAATGGGTAACATTTGGGCCTAGATGCTGTTTGTCCCGACCTATAAATTAGTTGTCCCAACCTAAGAATTGAATGTCCCAACCTAAGAACGTAATGTCCCAACCTAGATATTAAATGTCCCAACCTAGGAATTAGATGTCCCAACCTAAAAATGTAATGTCCCGACCTAGATATTGAATGTCCCGACTTAGGAATTAGATGTCCCAACCTAGAAATGCTATGTCCCGCCCTAGCTATTGCATTTTCCATACTAAAAAAGCTATGTACCTAACTTAAAGAATGTTAAAATTTTGTTAGCGTAGGAATTTTGGCACGCTTTTTGTTTTGGGTTTATTATACACGTGTACTGAGTTTTAAATTTTTGTTTTACTTTTTAAAATTTTATTATTATGATTACTAGAATTAAAAAAGAAGAATACACTGCTTTGGGTGATTTTATATTACCAAGCTTTGTGCGAGACCAAGCTATTATTGTGGCTAAGTTTCCTAAATTGAATGATGCGTTTTTGACTGCGTTTACTACCAAGTTAAATTTTGTAAAGAAATTGGAGAGTCGTGTGGTAAAGGCTGAAGAAAAAAAGAAAGTTACTGCTGACTTGTATCAAACGGCTGCTGCGTTGAATGCGGAGCTTACGGTTTTGAACAGTTATGTTGCTGATGCTGGGTTGAATACTCAGGTTGTTACGGCTTTGAAAAATGACCTTTACATTGCTAATATTGAGGGGGCTGTTTTGAAGACGGAGGGTGTTTTACAGTATGTTACTAGTAACCAAGCTGCTCTTGAGGAAGAAGGGATGTCGGCTGCGTTTGTAGCTACGTTGGATGACTTTATTACGAAGCTTGCTGCTAAGAATAGTTTGCAAAATGACTATATGAATAGTTTGAAGCAACTGACTGAGACCAATGGTTCGCATTATGATGAATTGTATGGGTTTATTAGTAAAATTGCTAACAAAGGAAAGTTGATTTTTAAAGCATCGGTTACTTATGATGAGTATTGCATTACGAAGAACATTAGTAAGATGCGTGCCATTAGGGTAAAAGTTGACGATAAGAAGTTGCCTTGATTTCTGAGTTGTTCATGACGAGAAGACCCCTGCCTATATGGTGGGGGTTTTTGGTTTTTGTCGGGTTTATTAAAAATATATAAATGGCGCTATATTTAATTTCAAGTTAGTTCAACCTAGAGAATAACCCTTCTATTTTTTTACCGTATCCTACTTTAAGAATGAGTTTAGTAATTTACTGCGTATTCCTTTATTACAGTTTGAGGCTTGTTTTTTGAAAATCTCATGGTATCCATGATTTGATACGCTTTTCTATATTCTTGAATTAAAACTTCAGCATCAGCTAATTGTCGTTTTTTTAGAGGGAGGTTTATTAAATCAATCTATGGAAGGCATATGAACTAAAGCAGGATTTTCGTCTAAAACTAATTTCTTTATTTCCTTTAAAGATGTTACTGGTACTACACCCATAGAATTTATAAAAAACGGGAATAATAAGGAGCTATCCTAAATCAACTTATTTAAGGAATCCTTTTTTAACTCAAACAATAAAAACCTAAAAAAGCCCAACCATTAAACACTTTTGGCTCTTTTAAAAGCACAAACATCTAAATAGTTATTGTACACTATTAGTCTTTTTGCCCCTATAGATTTTGGCGAAGTAACCTATTGCTTCTATTTTGTTTTATTCTATTGAACTTGATAAGGCAATTGTAATTTGATATCAAAAAATAGGATTTCACAATTTGTTCGCTATTTTTGAAATCCTTATACCAATTAAATGGCGCAACAATTATATCCTTTTGATACTTTTTCGGTTCGTGAGTTGAATCTTCAGCTGATGAAAAAGTTGGGGTATAGTATTAAGTCTAAATCAGATTGTGCTAAACTGAGTGAGTTAATCTTTAAAGAAGGCTTAGGGCTTATTTCGCAAAGCACCTTGTACCGTATTTTGCTTTATGACAAAGCGCATAAACCTTTTTACAATACCTTAACCATAATAACTCAGTTTTTGGGTTATATTGATTGGGAAGACTTTTGCAAAACGATACACCGTAAAAAGAAGTTGGAGTATACTAACGGTCATTTATCCCATACTAATCTTGAGAAATCTTTGCTTTATCAATGCATTCAATTAGAAAACTACCGGCCTTTAGAAGCACTATTCAACAACATAGGAGATGTTGAACAAGAAGCAAAAGACAGTATCACCTTAATGCTTTATGATAGTTTGTTATCAATATCGGATACGATGCCTTTCTTTACCTATTTTGGCAATAATACTTTTATTAGAGAATCGTTTTTTGAATACGGAGTAGATCCTAGTTTTAGAATTGCTAACTATGATGAGGGATTTAGAATATACTTAGGTAATTACACCCCTGATAAAAGTTTGTTGGATTTGCAGAGTTTTATCTTTGGAAACTGTGTCTTGTTTAGGCATTATTGTGTAAAAGGAGACTGGGATAAAGCTTTAGGATTGGGACAAACATTATATAATACGCCTCTACTTTCCGCTACCGAGATGGAAAGTATATATGTTTTTCCGCGTTTGCGTTACCTAAGTTTAAAGTTGGTGTATTTGAAATTAACAAACGCTAATGCCGCTTTGATTGAAGACTATGTTCACTATCTCATAGACTATGCTAAAACAGTGTATAGTTCCCTTACTTATATTGAGCGCAGAATTGTATTCTATAATCTTGGGGATGTTTTTTTACAGACTAATGTAAATAAATTTTATCAAGAGCAACTCAAAGCCCTTTTTGAAAATGAATTTGCCCTTTTTCCTGAGGGATTATTACATAAACCCTTAGCGAAAGTACTTCCGTATTTTGAACCTAATGGGTTATTACAGCATAGGCCAACTTGAACTAAAATGAACTGTTTTATTAAATAGCGTATTAGTAACATTGTAGTAAATTAAAATTTACTCTAATGAAAAAATTATTATTACCATTATTTTTTATAACAATCTCCCTTAGTGTTTATTCACAACCAGGCTCTTTAGATCTTTCTTTTAATCCTCCTAATGCCATATATGGAAATGGTCAAGGCGCTGACGCAGGTATTGTCTGTACAGCTCTTCAAACCGATGGAAAAATTATTATTGGAGGGTCGTTTACCACATACAATGGCACTGTGTGTAATAATATTGGACGTCTTAATAGTGACGGCTCTTTAGACACTTCATTTAATCTAGGAGGAACAGGACTTAACGGAGCTGTTACTAGTATAGCGCTTCAAAGTGATGGCAAAATTATAATTGCAGGCGCATTTAATGTTTACAACAATCTTTCATCTTGTCCTGGAATAACAAGGCTTAATACGGACGGTTCGATAGATACAACTTTTTCTGTTGGAAATGGGCCGGGCACCGGTATGATTTCATCACTTAAAATTCAAAGTGACGGAAAGATAATTGCCTGTGGAAATTTTAGAGATTTCAATAATGGATCGATTAGAAATGACATTGTTCGTTTAAATTCTAATGGAACTGTAGACCCCTCATTTACCTCTGGCTCAGTAGTAAATGGCGATGATATTCAATACATTACTTCCTGTTGTGTTCAAGGTGATGGAAAAATAGTTATTGCAGGAAATTTTACCTCTTATATAGGGAATACATGTTACGGAATTGCTCGTCTTAATATTGATGGTTCTTTTGACTCTACTTTCAACACTGGAACAGGTATAACTACCGCAACTGGCATGTATAGTAATGTTGTTAACCAGATTGGGTTACAAACTAATGGTAAAATTATAATTTGTGGACAGTTCCCATATTATAATGGATATGCAAGAAAGGGGATAGCTAGTATAAATACTGACGGCAGTATAGATACGACCTTTAATTGCGGTGAAGGAACAGATGGTTCTGTAGATTATTTATCAATAGAGAGCAATGCGAAAATCATTATATCTGGTTCATTTTCATCATATAACGGCTACTCTATGAGCAATAGTGCCAGATTAAATGCTGATGGATCATTAGATGGTAATTTTAACACCGGAACACCGGGATTACATTTTGTAAGCTCTAACACTCTAAATGATGGGAAGATTATTATTTGTAATGTTTTTATCCAAAGTTGGAATACCAAATCCATTGCTCGCCTAAATAATGATGGTTCATTAGATACTACATTTAACCCGTTATTAGGAACAGATAATATTGTAAATACTACTTTAATTCAGAACAATGGTAAAATTGTAATTGGCGGTAATTTCAAATATTATAACGGTAGCATGATAAATCGAGTTGCCCGACTTAATAATGAAGGATCATTAGATACTGCCTTTAACCCAGGAATTGGTCCTAATAATTCTGTTTTTACTTCAGCTATTCAAAATGATGGAAAAATTATTATAGGTGGTATTTTTACATCTGTTAATGGTATAGTGAATAATCGTATTGCACGTTTAAATACTGATGGTTCATTAGACACTACCTTTAATACTGGTTTAGGAGCAAATCAATCTTTTGTGATAGTAAATCAAGTTTCTCAGACAACCCCATCTATTAACACTATAGCAATTCAACTTGATGGTAAAATTATTATTGGCGGGAGATTTATCTCTTTTAATAATACTGCCCAAAAAAATTACATTGTTAGACTTAATGTAGATGGGACAATAGATTCAACATTTAATTCTGGTAACATTGGGTTAGATAGTACAGCAATTACCGTCATTAAAAATATAACTATTCAAAATGACGGAAAAATAATTTTAGTTGGAGATTTTTCCTCATATAACGGGGTTACAAGAAATCATATTGTTCGCATAAATACAGATGGAACTTTAGATTCTACCTTTAATCCTGGAACAGGGACCAATGGAATTATTTATTCGACAACTCTTCAAAGTGATGGAAAAATTATTATTGTGGGGAATTTTACATCCTACAATGGAGTTGCCAAAAAATATATTACCCGTTTAAATACAGATGGAACTTTAGATTCTACATTCAATACTGGTTTGATAGGAGCAAATTATGGTATAACAATAGCAACTCTTCAAAATGATGGAAAAATAGTTATTGGTGGAAGTTTTACAACATTTAATTTGGTTAGTAAAAATCACATTGTAAGATTAAATACAGACGGAAGTTTAGATGCCACTTTTGACGTAGGTAATGGTACTGGATCATATTTTATATCAGACCCTAGTCCAATTTGTTTTGCGCTTCAAACGGATGGTAAGATTATCGTAGTTGGAAATTTTACTAGCTATAATAATATAGCTAGATTTGGAATTGCTCGCATAAACTCACAAGGATCACTTTCGGTAAATGAAGACTATTTAAAATCTAATTTTACCATTTATCCCAACCCAACATCATCCAAAGTATACTTTGACAACAGTAAAGATAATTTTAAAGAAGTGGTTTTTTACAATTATTTAGGTCAAGAAGTTACAAAAGTTTCATTCACTGCAATAAGTGAAAATCAAGAACTAGATATGAGTAATTTAGCTTCCGGAGTTTATGTCTTAAAATTTGCAAACGACAAAATTAATCGATCAGTTAAAGTTGTAAAGCAATAAAAAAAGCAATGAGCTGCTTTGCTTTTTATATTTCATTTCAAATTATAGGTTAATCTTGTCCTCCTTTGTAATGACTATAAATGAAGGAGTACCCATTTACAAACTGAAAACATCCTTTAAAAAAATAACTTGCTAGTAGAGTACTATTGCTTTTATTATAAAAAAAGCGACAACCCGAAGGTTGTCGCTTAAAAAAACGAACTTAACTAATGGTATTATTCTTTTATAATTTTTTGAGTATAATGCTTATCCTCAGATATAATATCTAATATGTAAATTCCAGCTGCTAATGAACTAACATCACTATCTTTAGCATTAACATTGAGTAAACTTTTGCCAGTGATGTCGTAAATAGTTCCTGTAAATTCTTTTATTAGATCAACATGCAAAACATCTTGCATTGGGTTTGGGTAAGTTTTAATGGTACTGCTAGCGAAATTTTCATTTGCAAGATTGGCTGCGGTTAGTTTGATAAGAAATGCATCGGAATGGACATTATTTAGATTTCCAAATGTATCACCATAATTAGAATAGGTTGACCCTCCAGAGAGATATGTGCCATCTGCCAATTGCAAGAAGCCACCGGATTCATCTCCTGAACCACCTATGCATTTTTGCCACTGAATTGCATTGGAAGGACTAAATTTTAAAGCAAATATATCTCTGCCTCCATGATTCCCTGTAATATTTCCATCATTTGAAGTGGAACTTCCTGAAATTAAATACCCCCCATCAAGAGTTTGTTGTATTCCTCCTCCATCGTCGCCACTACCGCCATAACAATTTTGACCTAATATGACACCGGTATTACTTATTTTAAAGACCCAAACATCCCAATCACCATGATTGCCATATACATCGCCATCATTTGATTTTGAACTAGCTGAAACCAAATATCCGCCATCATTTGTTGCAATAATGTTAGAGCTATCCTCATTTAGAGAGCCTCCATAGCATTTTTGCCACTGTATATTGCCTCCTTGATTTACTTTAGTTATTAAAACATCATAGCCATCATGATAACCAGGAAAAGTTGATGAACTAGTACCTCCTGATAAAATATAACCCCCGTCGGATGTTTGTAATAAATTATAATAACTATTGTATTGATAATATTGTTGCCATTGTACATCACAAATATTAGTAAGTTTTATTAGCCAACTATACGAATATGTATAGGTAGCTCCATTATTATCTATTGTAATTGTTATTCTACCTGTTGCGAGAAACCCGCCATCTGAGGTTTGAATAATATTATAAAAAGCATCATCTCCATCGGAACCACCAAAGCATTTTTGCCATAGTATGGTGCCTTGAGCATCTATTTTGACCATCCAAGCATCATACCCTCCATGATTACCGGCAACGTCTCCATCAGTAGAATTGGTTTTTCCACTAATTATATACCCTCCATCAGTAGTTTGAATAAATGAGTACAGTTCGTCTTCGCCAGTGCCACCAATACATTTTTGCCATTGAATGGTTCCAACGGAATTGGTTTTAATAATCCAAACATCAGTTCCTCCATGATTACCGATTACAATTCCGTCGTTAGAGCTTGTTCGAGAAGCTATTATATAACCTCCGTCGGAAGTTTGAGATCCGCCGCCTAATCCATCATCATTAGAACCACCATAACATTTTTGCCAAATGGCAGTTGGAGCTTGTGCATTTGTAAATTGAATTGCTATAAGAGCAACTAATAGTAAAAGTTTTTTCATGAAATCAATTGTTGTCTATGATAATCGGCAAAAATATCTCAAATCTAAATCACTTATGTTTGGCAAATAAAAGCAAATAAAAAAGGGCTTTTATTATAACGAGAACATCAGTATTTTAGCCGACTATGGCCAGACTAATTCAAAAACCTAAATTGGAGTACTTACAGCACCTTAGGGCTGAAATCAATAAAAAATTTGTTAGTAATATTGCTTCAGCTACTGATTGTGAGACCTTAGCAGCTGCTATCTTTTTAAAAACACAACATCGTCTTTCTAATGATACTATTCGGCGGTTGTTTGCCATAAAAAAAAGCACATCGCATCCCAGCTTATTTACTTTAGATGTTTGTGCACAGTATTTAGAATACCAAAACTGGGAAGATTTTGTGCAATTTTTTTTGGAACAAAGTGCCTTACATCAAAAGAATTTATTGTTTGATATCATAGCCGAACAGGTCGCTTTTGAAGAACTACTTTCTCGAATAAATTCTTATATCCAGTCGACAGATTTATATGCTAATTTCAACAAGATAATTTTATATAAGGCTCAAATTAGGGACGAAGGTTTTTTTAAACGCCTCTTTGAGTTTACCCCCATTTTTGAATACAAGGAAGAACATAAATATGATATTTACTATACCATACATTTATTAGGTTCTTTATGTGACCGATATGATTGGTTAGGATCTATTGCTATTCAGTATTATCACACCATTCCTTATGACAATAATTACTTTGTAGAATGGCTTGTAGTTCCTGAAAAAAAATATTATTTGCCATTATTAGAAAACTATTTTGAAAACAATAGGAATATAAAATCTATAGCTATTTTTTATCATATAATATGGTCTACTCACTTTATTAAGGAACAAAATTGGGAAGGATTAGATGCGCATTTCAAAAAATCACTTCCTTTACTGATAGGCTCATTTACGCCAAACAGCATTTTAAAAATGAGATTGTTAGGCGTTCAAATGTTTCATGATTTTCATTTTAACAATGGTTCTCAAAAAAATACTATTTGGAAAAAAATATTCAACAATCCTCTTCTTGATGCACGAGACTCAGGAGATCGAATCACTAGTATTTTTATTATCAGTCTCTATTTAATTCAATTGAAAGAATATGAAATGATTATAGCACTTTTCGAGCAAAAAGCTATTAAATCGACAACGTTGTTAGGCCATTGGGGCAGTTTAAACTTTAATCAGTTAAAAGTGCTTTACGCTTTAGCTCTATTACAAACGGATAAAACGGAAGCCGCGCGTAGGGTATATAACCAAATTAAAGCCAACCAGTTTGACATGAACTTCAAAACGCAGATGCTAGAGGCTTACAAAATCTTAGCTGCCGAATTAAACTAAAAAAGCCCAACTACTAACTAAAGTTGGGCTCTCTTGTAACACTAAAATTTCTATGTAATTATTGTAAAATTATCTTCTTTCTGCAAAGTACTTCGTAAATGAAATTACTCTACGTGCAAGTAGTAGCCTTTTTTTATTATTTCTTAATTATTTTGACAGCTTGATTTCCTTGAGGTGATGAGAAACGTACTATATAGTTTCCTGTAGCTACTGTACTAGGCAGTAGTATTTCTTGTTGATACTCCCCTGATTGCTGTTCTTTACTATTTAAAACTGATTGAACCACTTTTCCTTGAAGGTCTATTATCTCAATTGTAACTATAGCTGCATCCTTTAGACTATAAGAAAAGGTTGCGCTCTCTTCAATTGGATTAGGATAGACCATGAAATTAGTATCTTTTGTTGTAAAATCTAAAGTGCCTAAATTCAAATTAGTATAGCGAGTCATCGCCATTATGGTATTAGACCCGTTAAATGATCGACCAACGGCTAATAATTTATTACTACTCAAATACAATAATTTATTAATGCCTGATGAATAATAAATTGGGGTAGATAGAATTCCCGCAGTTCCGAAGGTTGCATCTAATGTTCCATTTGTATTGTATCTTGTAATTCCAAATTGAGAATTAATTGCGCCCGCTTTTACAATTTTTCCATTGGGTTGCATAATCGCATTATAAAATGTATCTGTTACCAAGCCATTAGTTCCATAAGTGGTATCTATAGTTCCGTTAGGTAAAAATTTAGTAATTAAACTACCCGTTGATATATCTGAAACCAAGTATAAATTGGAATTCGAATCGGATAAAAATTCACGAGGATTATTATAGGTGTTATTTTCAGTAATTACTTTACCGTTTGTTCCAAAAGTGGTATCAATTAATCCAGAGACATTAAACTTAACCATTCCATTAGCTAAGGGAGGCAAGTTATTTCCAGTTGTATACAATGGACCCGTAACAATTACACTATTGTCAGGATTTAAAATTAACTTTCTTGGATATTCGTATTCTGTTGCAGAATAAAAATCAAATCTTGAGGTTGCAATACCATTAACGCCATAAGTTGCATCTAATGTTCCATCTAGATAATATTTACTAACACCAAAACTTAATAAAGAACCATCAATATTAAAATTATCAAATGCAACATAAATACTTCCATCATTTGCCGCTATTAAATCATCAACAAATGAATAGTTTAGTGATTCGTCCAAAACAGTAATAAATCCAGCATTTACTCCCCCAAATGTAGCGTCTAAAATACCATCTGATGAATATCTATAAATGGTTAAATCATTTGAAACTAATATTTTTCCATCCAACTGTTGTTTCATAACATAACCATAAGCAAAGCCACAATCTACAATTCCATTTGTACCGAAAGAATTGTCAATGGTTCCATTTTGATTGTATCTTATAAGAAGCGTTGTATCTGAACTGTATCCGTTTTTAGAAGAAACCATAACAACGGTTTTTCCAAAAGGCTGTTCTATTGCGCTGTTAATAATATCTGTTCCTTGTTTTAAATTGAAATCACGAATATATTCTGTCACTCCTGTACTGGAAGTTTGGATAAACTCCATTCTAAAATCAGAATTTGTATTTTTATTAAAATTAGTTCCTCCCGTTAAAATTTTTCCATCGGGTTCAACAATTAAAAAACTTGATAGCGATTTCAAATCCGCATTAAAACTACTTGAACCTACATATACTGTACCTGTTGAAGAAAACGAAGTGTCAGGAGTGCCGTCTGAATTGAATTGATTTAAAGCAAATTGAGTATTAGTTGTTATTGAGTCATAATAAGTTCCAGATATCAAAATTTTTCCTGAACTCAAACAATTTACTTGTGGTTTTTGATAAACATTATTGGTTCTATAACTTGGTTTTAACACACTGAATGTGGCATCTATAGAACCATCAATATTATAACGTTTAGCGTATAAGAAACTCGATGAAACTGAAATTGACGACGAAGAAGTAGAAGAGTTACTTGGAGATGTATAATTTCCGGCGGTAACTATTTTACCATCCGATTGAAAATCTATAGATTGAATTCCCGTGGTAGAAGTAACAATTCCATTAGTTCCAAATGAAGTGTCTAAACTACCAATAGTATTAAATCTAGAAATAATATAATCTGTACCAGTAGTTACTTGTCTTCTCCCTGCTACTACAATTTTACCATCAGTTTGAATTTTTGTTGCAAATAAAATTTCATTTGAGCCTGAAAGTGGTAATGTTGTCACGCCATCTAAATCAAAAAAGGTATCAATGGTTCCGTTACTATTCAAGCGAATTATAGCGAAGTCCGTGTCAGTTCCGTTACTTACATACCCTGTTGCAATTATTTTTCCATTGCTTAACATAGATAATGTTTTAATTGTCATGCTGTTTCCGTTACTATCTAAGTATATATAACCTGTACTATTAAAAGACGAGTCAAATGAGCCATCGGAATTTAGTCTTGTAACATAAGAACCACCAGCAACTAAAATTTTACCATCCGATTGAATCGTTACTGCTTCTAACACATTTGAAAAAGAACGATATCCATAATTATTAAATGAAGTATCTAAACTTCCTGTTGGAAATACTCTCGAGATAAAACCATTGGCAGCAAATTGATCTGCAGTACGACCAACAACAATAATATTGCCATCTGTTTGCAATGCTGCGCTTGTGACCCATTCATCCGTATTTGAGGTTGAGAATTGATTTAAAACAATCCCACCATTTGTGCCAAAAGTTGGGTCTAATGTTTGTGAAAAACTGATTATTGAGTTTGTAATAAGTATGGTTAAAAGTATTTTTTTCATGGAATTCAAATTTTCAACAATATTACTCCATTCCCCAACCAAAATAAATTGCAAGTTATTGCAACTTTATATTGAAAAGGTATTACCATTATATTTGTCATGCCTTACAAAACAATATGAACCAACCCAACCTTTATATCATTACCCTTTGCAATCAAGTGGAAACCCGCTTGGGCTTTAAGATTAAAAATATAGCCGATGCGCATCAGGCATCCGTTCAATTGGCATTGCAAAAACTACACATTTCACCCCATACCATTGCTCGTTTGTATGGCGTAGTGAAGCCTTTTAGAACGCCTTATAAAGACACCTTAAATGTGTTAGCACGCTATTGCAACTTTACCGATTGGGAAGATTTTTGCGAGAATCAAACCAACATTCCGTTTGATCCCAACTTTTTCCTAACCGAGGCTTCTGATGGGTTTTCCTTAGCGGTGTTGCAATTGGTTTTAGCTAATGAAGATTTTAAGGCCTTGCCACTGGTGTTAGCCCAAGCAAAGAACTCTGAAAATGAAACGATACGATTCACAGCGGCCGAACTTATAGGCGCCTATGTGCGCCAAAGCAAAAGACAAAAGGAGTTATTACAGATACTGGCAGCCAATTCAATAGGGCATCTCTTTTTTTATGAATGTTATGTAGACGAAGACAATGAAGGGAAGTATTTTTCAGAGGCTTTGTCTCAGTATTATTTACCTCAACTTAATAATGACTACAGAAAACTTTTTGTGTATTGTTTTATCATCAGTCAAACAGCGCATAAAGAACGCAAAGCCTCTCCTTTGATTCCAGAGTTTCAACAATTAATTCAAGAATTGGATAAAGCAAATTGCCATTTTCACGAACTTTCCAGATGGATAGAATGTTTGATTCTCATTGATGGATTTACTGGAAAGCTTCCAGCCACTTGCACAAAACACATACAGGAACTAGTGGCAGTGTGTATCGATTTGCCCAATACTGAAAAAGCATGGTTGCTGGCTAGGTCATTAAAAGCCTTATTACTCTTTGGTTTGAAAGAGGAATTGTTTCACAACAAAGCGCTAAACAAAGTTATTGATGCGCTAATCAAAAACCAAAAGAAAGAAGAGCATAGCATTGCTTTGTATATCCTACAATACTACTGGATTTGTCAATCGATGTACTTTAAAAGTAAAACTGTATATGCACCATTTCGCATTCACAATATTATATTCCAAAATGAAAGCCACGAAAAAACCGCTATTGAATTTGCGGTGGCCTCGTTGTTTGCTTCTGGAGAAAATAAAAGTATACTTGATTCAAATCTCAAAGGGTATTGCGAAGAAAAAGGGGTGCATTGGGTGTTGCGGTTATTAGATAAGTAATCGTAGGTTTATTAATTGTTACAAAGCTGTTCTGCAATGAGCTGCTTTTGTTTTTTAGTTCTCTTTATTGAACTCCAACTCATAATTGGCATTCGCTTTCTGTATGAGTCGATAGGACGCAAAGAAGACAACTATAAACACTAGTAATAATCCAATAAACAGGGCATAATTACCAACAAGGAAATTCCAAAAGATAAAGTAGAGTAAGAACCCATTTCCGGTTTGTAGAAGCCAAGCCAAAACTCTTAGTTTTGAAAAAGTTTTACCACTATTGTGGTAGCGTTTCCAAAATCCACCGGGTCTTATGGTAGTGGCAAATCGTTTTAATGTAGCGTCCTCTGTAGCGGGAGTGATAAAGGTAACAATCAACCAGCTTATGCAGACTGTTAGGGTTAACAGTATTATTTTAATAGGATAGTAATCCATAGTATAGGTGTGCTCAATGAAGCTAATGAATTGGTATACGGTAGCGTTGTTTTGATATAACCCATCCAGTAGTAGAGGGTAGACTATAGCTGCAATCATAGCGGTGAGTTGTGACCAAGCATTGATGCGCCACCAATACCAACGGAGCATGAACACCGGACCCACACCGGCTGTTATGGCAAATAAATATTGGGTAATTCCTATCAAAGAATCGGCATATATAGCAATACCTCCCGATACTATAGTGATATAAACCATTGCTAAGTTCCCTAATTTAGTTGCTTTAACCTCACTCAATTCAGGGTTGACTGTATGCTTGTAAAAGTTTTCAATTAAAAGAGAACCTCCCCAGTTTTGCATATTTTGCACAAAGGAGGTCATCGGAATCATAAACAGTAAGATTACCAATCCCCACATCCACTTAGGGAGTGCCTTTACAAACAAGTTGGTAAAAGCTAACTCGCTATCTGCAATACCGTTGGTAAAACCATAGACAACCGCCATGAAAGGCAAAGTAAATAACACAACTCTAAAAAGCACATTGAAGAGTGACGGCAAGAAAATACTTTTAACTAGGTCGTTACTGCTATGAGTCGCCATCAATTTTTGTCCGTTCATGTCAGGGTAATCCAATAAGGACGCTGACCACCATTGCACCAAAATAAAGACTAAAAACGCATTAAATGTGGTAGAACCCACACTTGGAATAATAGTAACATTGATTTTAGAAGCTTGCAAGGTGGTGGTCAAATGCGATAATCCACCGGTGTTTTGAAACAAGCCAATCACGACTGCGCCAAATATGAAACTGAACAGAATAAACAAGATAAAATCTAGCTTCATCCGTAACTTTAAACTGTTAAAGAAGGTGAGTATAATGAGAAAGGCAGTTATTAAAATTATAGTGGCATGAAGCTCTATCCCTGTAATAAAACACACGATTTTACTAAAAGCCAATACACTAAAACTAATAAGAAAAGGAATAATAAGGAGCCCTAAATACAAACTTCGAAATGTATGAAGTAAGGTAGCTCCTTTACCCGAATACCTGAAGAATAAAAATTCATTTTCGGTTTTTACTGGAACATTTCGCCACAAATGAGCAAAGAAAGCGACGCTAAATGTTGAACCAATAAACGCACTCCAATACAACCACATATCAGACAATTTTCCTTGTAGTAAAGCAGCACAAATTAATTGAGGTTCAATCAGGAAACCACTAGCCATCAAGATTGAAAAACCTACAAGCCACCACGATTCATTTTTGGAGTAAAATAAATGAGTTAGTTTCTTCTTCAATGGTTACTGTATTGTTTTATAAGTGATTCGTTTTAAGAGAATTTTAATTTCTTGTGAAGGTTTGTAATTTATCCTAGCTTCTTTGATATTAGTTTTACCCATGGGTACTTCGGGTGATTCTGCCGCTGTACCTTGCAAGTTTAGGAAAAATGTTCACTAATTATCTATTTTAATAATTCTATGTTGTGCCAATTGATTTCCGATAATATCGCTTAGCGCAATGATAAAGGCATAACAATCGGTTTTCCTTAAAATAGTAGCTTCTGAAATTATGCGTGCCAAATCATCAAGAGTTACTTCACTTTGACTAATGGCATACGGATACTATTTTATTTCCGGTGTGATGCACTATTATGTTGCTTGGCACCATTTTAAAATGTACAGCATAGTAATTTTTTTTTGATACCGTTAGAAAAATGATTTCATCCTGACGAAATTACAAAAACATACTGATATATTTTTGATTCCCCTAAGTGGAATTGCACAATTGCTGTTGGGAGATTAAAAAAGAGAGCTAGATAAAACCAAAAACACTACTTAAAGATGAAAAAAAGTGTTAGGTATAGCTTTAATTTTATACAGTTATTGGTATCTATTTCAAACTACTTTAATTTCTTTTTTAAGCTTTTCCTGTGAGCGGGATTCTTTAAGTGGAACTTATTCAAAAGACCATAAAACCTTACCCTCGAAACGCTATTATAAGTTGGTTCAAAAGTTTTTTTGTAGTATTGTTAAAATCTATGTGTAACAAAACAAACTTAGTGAACGTCAAACCGACTTTATAATAACTTCTAAACCAACCACATTTATGGAACTAGTCATTAAAAATTTAGACAAACGATACAGCAATGGCGTACATGCCTTAAATAATGTTTCTTTAACCATCCCCACCGGAATGTTTGGTTTATTGGGTCCTAATGGGGCTGGTAAATCTTCTTTAATGCGAACCTTGGCTACGTTGCAAGATGCTGATAGTGGTTCGGTGACGTTGGGCGCTATTGATGTGCTTAAAGATAAAGAAGCGGTGCGAAAAGTATTGGGGTATTTGCCTCAGGAATTTGGTGTGTATCCTAGAACTACTGCGGTGGATTTGTTAGATAACTTGGCTTTACTAAAAGGTTTTGAAAACAAATCGGAAAGAAAGCAAATGATTGAACAACTTTTGGTAAAAGTCAATCTTTGGGAACAACGCAATAAAGCGGTTAGCAGTTATAGTGGTGGAATGCGTCAACGTTTTGGGATTGCACAGTGTCTTATTGGAACCCCTCAACTGGTAATTGTAGATGAACCTACTGCAGGATTAGACCCAGGAGAACGTAATCGATTTTATAATATCTTGAGTGAGATTGGGGAGAATACTATTGTGATTCTTTCTACCCATATTGTGCAAGATGTTCGTGAATTGTGTACTCAAATGGCGGTGGTAGATAAAGGACGTGTTCTATTTTCTGGGAATACCGATGATGCTTTGCTTGAAGTAAAAGGGAAAGTGTGGGAGAAGAAAGTAACGAAACAAGAACTGGCCAAATATCAAGACGAGTTTAAAGTGATTTCTAATAAATTGGTGGGTGGACAACCTTTGATTCACGTGTTTTCGGAAGAGCGCTTGGAGGGCTTTGCTAAGGCGGAAGAAAACCTAGAAGATGTGTTCTTTGCTAAACTAAACGAGTTGGTATAACTTTTAAAAACGTAACGTCTTATGTGGAAATTTATACAATTCGAACTCAAATACTGGTTAAAGACTCCCATGGTGTGGATCTTTTTATTCATTAATGCTTTATTGGTCTTTTTTGCTGTAGCTTCTGAACATGTTACTATTGGAGGCGGCATTGGCAATACGCATAAAAACGCTCCTTTTGTGATTGAACAATATTATGGGGTGTTCTCTACTATTTGTCTTTTGATGACTACTGCCTTTATGAATGCAACTGCTAACAGGGACTTTCAATATGGGATGTACCAGTTTATCTTTACCTCCCCTATTAAGAAAAGGGATTACTTCTTTGGGAAATTTATTGGTGCTGCTATCGTTTCTGTTATTCCTTTGTTGGGGATTTCTATTGGGGCGCTTTTAGGAACTTTATTGGCTCCGGCGTTGGATATGTGTCCGGCGGAACGTTTTGGTCCTACGGATTGGAGTGGGCATTTCTTTGGGATATTAAACTTTGGGATTCCGAATGTGATTATCTCTGGGGTGATGTTGTTTTCTTTGGCTATTATTTTCCGTAGTAATATCATTTCTTTTATTGGTTCGATGTTGATATTGGTGTTTTATGCAGTGTCGAGCATCTTTACTCGGGATATTCAGAAAGAATGGTTGGCGAATATCTTAGATCCATTTGGCGCTAAGCCGTTTCAAATCATGACTAAGTATTTAACGGTAGATGAAAAGAATAATCATGCGGTTTCGCTTCATGGGGAACTGTTGGTCAACCGTGTGGTTTGGTTGACGATTATGATTGCTATACTGGTTTTTGTTTACTACCGCTTTTCTTTTAATACTAAAAATGTAAAGGCTAAAAAAGAGAAAGTGGTAAAAGACACTGCTCCTGCTGTTATCACCAATACCACATTCCAACCTACTAAAGCAGGGGTGTTTTCTTGGTCTACGTTTTGGGGGTTGACTCAATTTGAGATTAAAGCGGTGATTAAGAACCCTACGTATATTATCATTGTTTCGATAGGGATGATTTTATTGATTACCGAATTGACTAGCTTTTCGGGGCGTTTTGGTGCGGTGCAGTATCCTGTGACTTATGATATTGTAGACATTATTGATGGCAATTTGATGCTGTTTATGATTGGGTTTATTGCCTTTTATACGGGGGTATTGGTTTGGAAAGAGCGTGATGCTAAAATCAATGAGATACAAGATGCTACTCCAATTAAGACCATCAGTTTATTTGGGTCTAAAGTTGTGGCGGTGATCTTTGCTGTTGCTTTAGTATTAGTGGCTGCTATTCTTCTTGGGATTATTGCTCAAACCTTGCATGGGTATACTCGATATGATTTGGGTGTGTATATAGAATCGTTATTGGTCTTGAAATTATTGAGCTATGCTTATTTGGTGGTGCTTTCGTTACTGTTCCATTATTTGATTAACAATCGGTATGTGGCTTACTTTGCTTTTGTGATGTTTGTGATTATGAACTCTTTTATATGGGGATTATTGGAAATTAGTAGCAATATGGTTTCTTTTAATGCTAAGCCTTTCTTTACTTATTCGGATATGAATGGATTTGGTCCTTTTGTGCCTGGTTTGTTTTGGTTTAACTTGTATTGGGGGTTGTTTTGTATTTTGCTTTGCTTTGGTATCCTTGCTTTTTACATCCGAGGGAAAGAAAGCGACTTTAAACACCGTTGGCAACAAGCTAAAGTACAATTCCGTCAAAGCAAGATGGGACTTTCTATTGCTTTATTGGCTTTTATCCTTTGTGGAGGTTGGGTGTTTTACAATACGCAAATCGTCAACCATTATGAATCTGGAAAAAACATGGAAGATAAGCAAGTGGACTATGAAACGAAGTATAAAAAATACGAACATTTGGCACAACCTCGCTTTTATAAGTTTGATTATACGATAGACATTCAACCAGAGGAGCGCAATATGACGGCTACTATTGAAGCTTGGGCTAAGAACAAAACTAACGCTCCTATTCCCGAGTTGCATTTTACTTTGCCGATGTTATCCGATAGTATTAAATTGAACATCCCTAATGCTAAATTGAAAGTCAATGACAAAGATTTGAATTATAGAATTTATACACTGAATAAAGCTTTGGCACCTAATGATTCTATTAAAATTACGGTGAATGTCGTTAGTATCACTAAGGGGTTTGAGAACGAGGTAAGCTTTACGCAATTGACCCAAAACGGAACTTTCTTTAACAATGAAGAGATTATGCCGAATTTTGGATACAATGCCAATTTTGAAATCTCGGATAAAAACCTGCGTATTAAACGGAAGTTGCCTAAGCGTGATAGAATGCCTAAACTGGATACCAACAATTTAGTGGCTCGTGGGAATACTTATATCAGCAGTGATTCGGATTGGGTGGACGTTACTACTACTATTAGTACGGCTAAAGATCAGATTGCGGTGGCGCCGGGTCTTTGTTGAAGAGTTGGGATGCTAATGGCAAGAAGTATTTTAAATATCATTTAGATCAAAAGTCGCTTAACTTCTATTCGTTTATTTCTGCAAACTATCAAGTGGAAAGAAAGAAATGGCATGGCATTGACTTAGAAGTGTACTATTACAAAGAACATGCGACTAACGTGCCTAATATGATGAAGAGCATGCAAAAAGCGTTGGAATACTACACCACTAACTTTGGCCCTTACTATCACAAGCAGTGTAGAATTGTAGAGTTTCCTAGATACGCTAGTTTTGCGCAGGCGTTTCCGGGTACGATGCCTTATAGTGAAGGGATTGGGTTTATTACTGATTTGCGCGATGTGACTAAGGATGATATTGATATGGTCTTTTATGTGGTAGCGCATGAGATGGGGCATCAATATTGGGCACACCAAGTCTGTGGCGCGGGTATGCAAGGAAGTGAAATGATGAGTGAAGGATTTGCGCAGTATTCTTCGTTGATGGTGATGGAAAAAGAATATGGCAAGGATAAGATGAAGAAGTTCTTAGAGTATGAAATGAACGATTACTTGAGAGGGCGAAGTTCAGAGTTTGAAGGCGAGAATCCTATTATGAAAACGGAGAACCAACAGTATATTCATTACAATAAAGCCAGTGTGGTCATGTATTATTTTAAAGAAATGATTGGCGAACAAAACGTGAATAAGGCGATGAAGAACCTCATCAACGAATTTGCGTATAAAGATCCTCCTTATGCTACTTCTTTGGATGCTGTGAATGAATTTAGAAAGGTGACTCCGGATAGTTTGGGTTATTTGATACCCGATTTGTTTGAGCACATTACGTTGTTTTCTAACCGTGCTTTGAAAGTGACCTCTAAAAAAGTGGGAGCTGAATATGAAGTGACGATTAAAACTACCTCGGAGAAGTTTCGTTCTAATGCTTTGGGGAAAGAGACCCCTACTCCTATTGCGGATTATATAGACATTGGGGTATTTGGCAAATCAGACAAGGCGGATGTACTTGGGAAGCCCTTGGTGTATAAACGTTTGAAGATTACTAAAAAGGACAACACCTTTGTGTTTAAAACGAAAAACGAACCTGCTAAAGCGGGAATTGACCCTTATAATTATTTGATTGACCGTATTCCGGATGATAATGTGAAGGGGGTTGAGTGATTTTACTACCCTGTTTTACCTTAGTATGATTTTATAAAAAAGCGGTTTCCTTTAAACGGGAAGCCGTTTTTGTTTGTTTATGCTTTGGGAAGCTCCATTTAGCCATGGGGGTGCTTCATTTAGCTTTGGGGGTGCTTCATTTAGCTTTGGGGGTACTTCATTTAGCTTTGGGGGTACTTCATTTAGCTTTGGGGGTACTTCATTTAGCTACGGGGGTGCTTCATTTAGCTACGGGGGTACTTCATTTAGCTACGGGGGTACTCCATTTAGCCATGGGGGTACTTCATTTAGCTACGGGGTTACTTCATTTAGCTGCGGGGGTGCTTCATTTAGCTGTGGGGAGAGGGATTTACCCTTTTGAGTTATGCGTTATGAATTATGAGTTATGCGTTTAAAATGTGGGGGAATTCGTTAAATATTAGTTAAAATACTCGCTTACAGATGTTTGTGGCATGGAATTTGATTTTTTCTTACAAAATAGTACTTGGCTATTTTGTTAACCCATGTTTAATTTAAATTTTAATGTTATGAACTCTTATGTTAAAAATGAGGAAGTTACTGCGTTAGGTGATTTCGTTTTCACGAGTTATGAGCGTGATTTTGATGCTATTAAAAACAGATTCGCTACTATGAATGCTGCTTTTAGAGACAGTTTTGTTGCAAAACTGGATTTTGTTAAGGTTTTAGAAAGTAGTTTAGTACTTACTGAAAACCAAAAAGGGATTACTGCTAGTTTGTATGCAGATGCGAAACTTTTGAATGAAGAATTGAACTTCTTGAATGCTAATTTTGCTGATGCTGGTTTGAACACTCGTATTATTAGCGATTTGAAAAGGGATTTGCACAATAGTAACATTGAAGGGGCTATTTTGCAACTGGAGGCGTTGAAACAATTTGTTACTGCTCATAAAGATGAACTTATTGCTAAGGATATGCCTGCTGATTTTGTGGACACGTTAGACGGCTACAAAGCGAAATTGGCGTCTAAAAACAAGATACAAAATGAGATTATGGATAACCGCAAAATGCTTACTGATAAAAATATAGCGCATTATGATGAGTTGAAAAAGATGCTCAAAAGAATTATGCGTAATGGGAAGTTGGTTTTTAAAGGTACGGTCACGGAAGACCAATATGCTCTTATGAAAGTAGTGCAACGTATGCGCGCTGCGAAGCGTAAAAAAGAGGAAGAAGGCGGTGGTACCCTTTAAACTGCACTTCATTTTAGGGGAAGCCCAAGGCGAAAGTCTTGGGTTTTTTTGTTTGTATTATTGAATAACTATTAAATGGTTATTAATGGTTTTGTAATCTTTTTTATATATTTGGGATAGCTAGTGATGCTGAAGAGCTTTAGGAACTTGAGGATATTTACTAATTATAGGCAAGCTTTAAAAAAAAGTACAAATGACACCATATAAATTACCACAATTCGCTGAAACTTCTTTTAACTGTCCTATTTGCAATGCATTTGCAGCGCAAACTTGGAGTCAGATTTATTTTAAAATTAGTGGCGGAATTACTACCATTGATTCATCTTATATATCTCGTTGCTCGCATTGTCGTGATTATAGTTTTTGGGTTGATGAAAAACTAATTTTTCCAAGCTTAAGTACTGCTCCACTTGCTAATGTAGATTTGCCTGAAGAAATAAAAAAAGATTATGAAGAGGCTAGAGAAATTTTAAATAAATCACCCCGAGGTGCTGCAGCGTTACTTCGCTTATGTGTCCAAAAATTATGCGGGAAACTTGGTGAAAGTGGAAAAGACATCAATAAGGACATAGGCAGTTTAGTTGAAAAAGGATTGCCTATTCGTGTACAACAATCATTAGACATTGTTAGAGTAATTGGAAATGAAGCTGTTCACCCAGGTCAAATAGATTTAAAAGACGATATTGAAACAGCAACAAAATTATTTCAACTGATTAATATTATTGTTGATGCAATGATAACTCAACCGAAAGAAATTGATAAAATGTTTAATTCTTTACCTGAAAACAAACTTGACGGAATAAAAAATAGAGATACACCAAAATAAGCCTGCCTATAACAGCGGTTTAAAGCAACTGTCAGGCATGGGATTTTCTAGAATCTTATGCGAAGATTCAATGGAAAGTTTTGTACTTGGAGTAATTAGTGATAAATTTAACAGATGCTTTAAGCCGCGGCACGTTATGCACAATGCCAACAACCTTACAACCAAATAAATTATGGCAACAACATCTAAAGATTTCAGAATTTATTTTGCAGTAGTTTTTACAATTATAGCCGCTGTAATATTATATGACCAGCGAGAAAATTTCCTGGGATTATTTAATACTAAAAAGCCTTATTGGTGTTTAGCATTTTGTCTACTTGGGTTTAGTGTATTGGTCACAAAACTTTGTATAAACTCAAAAATTCCAGAAGCAGACAGAAAAAAAGTGTTGCTCAGATATTGTATGTATTATACAATTATGTTGATCGTTATGTCAGCTTTAAGTTGTGTGATTTCAATAAGCTTATTTAATAAATCTGAAAAAATATTTTTAGCTTCTTCTGCACTTTTATCTTTTTTCCTTGGTTTTTTCATAGACAGCTTGTCTATCATTGTAGAAAAGTTGGCGGAAAAATTAGGTGGAAATGACTAAGCAATAAGCATAACAGCTGTTTCACCCAATTGCGAATTTGTGGTTAGTTCATGTTTGCATTTTGCAAGATTTTATATCTTAGCCGAAAGTACGCAGTTCCGAACTTCGCAACTGACGAGAAGCGACGAAACGTTATATGAAATTTTATGGACGACCTTCCTATTTACGATAAAACAGAGGAAACAGCTAATCTTGGGATAATACTTGTATCAAGCCAGGTCGTAAAAACTTATTCATGGATTTTAAGAGAACAATTCAAAAATGATTTAGGAATTGATGTGCAAATTGAAATTGCAAATGAAAATAGGCAAGGTACAGGAAGACTTATAGCTGCCCAGGTAAAAGCAGGTCCATCATACTTCCAAGAGCCAACTGAAAATGGATTTGTTTACAGAGGCAAGAAAAAACACTTAAAATATTGGTTAAATCATTCATTGCCAGTTATTGTTATTCTTTGTGATTTAGTAAATGACATAAGTTATTGGACAGAGGTCAATAGAACCAGCATAACTAAATTAAAGAAAGGTTGGAAAATCATAATTCCTAAAAATCAAATTTTAGATGAGTCAAATCGCAGGAACTTATTAGCAATTGCAGGCGCACCACAACATCCAGATATAGTTGAATTATTAATTTTCAAGTTCCTACAAGAAAAATATCATAAGTATTCAGGAAATAGAATTAGTATTACTCCTATTTTACATGAACCGAGAGATTTTCATTATTTCACTTGTTTAGCTGAAATAGAAAATCTTCCTGGATTAGTATATGTAGCACATTATTATGATTTATATAAAGATCTTGATTTAGAAGATGTGAAAAAATTTATATCGTGGAGAGAATTGAACATAAAATCTTGTGGTCATTCAAATATTTTACCTAATTTATTTATACTCATTGTCTCAGAAAAAAAAGAAAATTTAATAATAAAAAAAGAAATACAAGAACTAATAGAAAATACTGAGAAACTATCTATTATACGACTTTATTACGAAAACAAACCATTACTTGGAATTAACAAATTTTATTCGTTAACTGAAATTGGTGAAGATGGTGAAGAAATTTACGATTACTAAAACTGCATATAATTGCGATTTGGCCCCGCTCCCGCGCGAATCCTTTCGCGTGCTAAATGGAAAGAATAAAAAACAATCTGGATTGCTATGACGCCATTACATGTATTTTATATAATGTTTGCTCTTCAAATTTGCGGCTATATTTTGCTTGACACTTTCAATTTACCCCGTTGGAAATATTTACTTCTTGCCATAGGTTTATTTTTAGATTTTTTTATCCTTCCAGATTATTTTATGCCAGTTTATAGAGAAGGACAGTTAAGATGTGGACTGCCTGAATTAGGGATTCATTTAGCATTTTGGATTTTCGGATGTGGAAGTATTATTTGTACTCATATTGTTTATGTTATTTTGAGCTCACTTAATAAAGCTAAAAAAAGAACTTAATAGTCTTTTGTTGGAATAACTGGTTTAGTTTTTAAGTTTGGGAAAAATAAAAATGTACACTTTTTGTGTACCTAATTACCATAATTACAATTTTGTTTGTGAAATCATGAGAAAACACAATAGCAGGTTTAGTTTTTAAGTCGGATAAAAATAAAAATGTACACTTTTTGTGTACTTGTTTAAAGAAATTAAAATATAGTATTACACCCGCTCAGCTTATAATGAATAACAAAGCGCAAAGTCGGGAGACATTTGCGCAGCTCAGTGGAAAAGAGAATACTTTGTGAAGCTTGGGTAATGGTAGGGTAAAAATATCGTACCTACGGCACTTTACTAATTTGTTGATTTCATTTTCTACCTTTATGGCATCCCTAACGGGATTATAAATATTCGTTAAAGGTTTCAGGATTCCCTGATTGTATCGGAATCATTTGAAGGGACGGGAGGGTAAAACAAGGTATCGGAGTTTAAGCAACAGTTATTAAAAACGTAACAGAAATAATGAAAGAAAAAATATTTAAATACTCAACGTTATCATTAGTGTTGATCAACTTTTGGACGTTATACCTATTCTTTGATTATTTCACTGAAAAGAGAGGAATATTTGAAGCATTAGGCTTATTCTTTCAGTTTGCAGGAAGTGTAGTCTATGCTGTTGCATTCAGTTGTGTTTTGTTGATTATCCGATTAGTTTTTCATCTAAGAAAAAAAACAAATCCATTGAAAACTAACTTCTTTTATATTCTTTGCGGAATATTCAACTTAAATAATTTCATAATTTGGTCGATATGTTTTGTTCTAAAAATTTTAGAAATTGGAAACTGTTATTTAGCCATTTTTATTGTTAGTTCATTTTTAATTTCGTGCTTTATACTCGTAGATATTTACCAATCAAATTTCAGAAGTAAGAAAGAATGAAAACCTGTAATAGTTATTTGCTAAGCCTTTTGATACTCATTTTCATACTCTCTTCCTGCAAGAAAAATGAAAGCACTGCCCACGAGTCAAAAACGAGGGTAGTAAATTCTGAAAAAGAAATTAAAAATACAATCAGAGCATTTTATTCGGCTTATATCACTGAATCTTTATCTGAAGAGCCTCTGAAGGAACAAAAGAAAAAATTAGATTCAATAACCCAAATTTATGTTACGCAATCATTACTGGACAGTATCAACTATGAGTTCAAAAACAATGCATTGGATTACGATCCTTTTCTAAATACTCAAGATACTACTCCGCAAATGCTAAAAACCCTAATCATAAAGAAAAGCAAACAAAATGGGAATTGTTATACAGTACTGTTCTTGAGTGATGCATATGATAATTCATTCACCACTATTACGCTCAAAATTTCAAATGAAAACGGTAGCTATAAAATTTCAGCCATCAAATAAAAGCGTTTGGTGCCAAAGCTAGTTTAGTTTTTAAGTTGGATAAAAATAAAAATATACACTTTTTGTGTACCTATTTACCATAATTAAAATTTAGTATTACACCCGCTCAGCAGTTATGATGTATAACAAAGCGCAAAGTCAGGAGACGTTTGCGCAGCGTGGGTCGGAACGTAAGTAGTCATTTAACCAATAACACTATAATATGAAATCTCTCCATCTTTATCTATTAGTTTTTTTCTTGTATTTTGTCAATGTCATGTCGGGTCAAAATGGTTACACGCTGAAGTTCGAAAGTGCTTTTTTCATGTCTTCTGAAAATCCAACATTATATACTGGTTCAACGGCAGAAGTTGTCAAAACTTTCACTGTTCCCGCCAATTGCGTTCTAGAGATTAATTCTGGATGTGTTGAATCTTCTCAAGGTAGCCCTTTTCCAATTACGAGATTAAAAATTGGAGATGAATACCTAACCAAATTGGATACTTCTAAAAACTGGCAACCCATTTTAGTTAAAGAAGGAACTGTTGTATCTCTTATTATGAAACCTGTAGTAAATAGACAATGCTTGTGTGGTTATGTTGCTGGAACATTGTATCGAAAAGTTCCGAATTAAATTGTTTCCTCAGCAAGGTGTTTATAAGAAAAGCTAGTTATGATGAATAATAAAGCGCAAAGTCGGGAGACATTTGCGCAGCTCAGTGCTCCTATAAGCATAGTGTTCCTAAGAAAAGCTGCGCAAATGTCTCCTGACTTTGCGCAATTTTTTTATATTTGATAAAGTATAATCTCATGAAAGAAGGATATGTTATAAGAGAACAATCATTACCCCATTTTTTAACGGCAACAGTTGTCGATTGGGTTGATGTTTTTTCAAGAAAAAATTATAGAGATACTGTAATCGAATGCTTTGATTTTTGCATTAAAAATAAAGGAATGATTTTGTATAGTTATGTAATAATGAGCAATCATATTCACATGATTATTCAGTCAAATGATGGAAAACTGTCGGATTTAATTCGTGATTTTAAAAAATTTACTTCTAAAACTATTTTAGATAAAATTCAATCAGAGCCTGAAAGTAGACGAGAATGGATGTTGGAACGATTTAAATTGGCTACAGCAACACATTCAAGAAATAAAAATTATCAGTTTTGGCAATTGGGCAATCATACAGAAGAAATTTATTCTGAAAATTTTATGTGGTCAAAAATTGATTATATTCATTTTAATCCTGTTCGCGCAGGTATTGTTTTAAAGCCACAAGATTATATTTATTCGAGTGCTTCAAACTATATTGATGGCAAAGGAATTCTTGATGTTGAAATAGTTCAAATTCCAGTTGTAAATGTTATGAATCCTAATTCAATTTCAAAATATATTAGTTACGATGAATAACAAAGCGCAAAGTCGGGAGACATTTGCGCAGCGTGGGGGTTATAGCCATAACTAAGCATGCCTTTAATTATAAAAATATGAGAAAACTAGTAGTAGTTCTTTTTGCTTTGACAACGAAGATGATCAGTCAAAATTTAGTGAGCAATCCCAGTTTTGAAACTTATTCCTCCTGTCCTGACAACAATAGTCAAATAGATAAAGCTACCTCATGGCATGTGACTAGCAATAGTGCCTCAGCCAGTCCAGATTATTATAACAGCTGTTATACCGATTCTAGTACTTTAGTTGGTGTGCCTGCCAATATTGTTGGAAATCAAAGTGCTTATGATGGTACAGCTTATGCTGGTATTTTTTGTTATTTCGAGGAGGTTGCCTTAAGGGAGTATATACAATCCCAATTAATTTCGCCTCTTGTTGCAGGGCAAAGGTATTATGTTTCTTTCTGGGTATCATCAGCGGACAGGTATGGTCTTACCATTAATTCTTTGGGGGCATATTGTTCAACTACTCCCATTAGCGGCGATGGGTCATTTGGTCCTATTGCTGTATTTCCTCAGGTGAATAGCAGTTCGATGCTTTCCGATGCCACAAATTGGACCCAAATTACTGGGAGTTTTATAGCAACCGGCGGAGAGCAATACATCACCATTGGTAATTTTTCGAGTGATGCCGCTACTCAACACGTTGTTTATAATCCTAATTCGTTATATACTTCTTTGGCCTATTATTATATAGATATGGTTGAGGTTTCTACCAGTTCCCTTAGTATAAGTCAATTTCACAACGCGACACTATCAATTCTTCCTAATCCCTTCAAAGACAGTATAACTCTTGACTATGAAAACAAAAGCGTTACGGATACTATCGAAATTTATACTATAAGCGGCCAGCTGGTAAAGAAAGTAGTAAGTGGCGTTGATACTATTTCCTTAGGGGATTTGCCAACAGGAGTTTACTTTATATCGGTTGACAGGCAGCTTTCCGGTAAATTAGTTAGTAAACTAGTGAAACTATAAAGCCTATCCTAAAAATTTATTGAGGAAATTAAAAACAGACAACAAGCTAGAGAGAAACAGTGGATTCGTTTTTACCTTGGGGATATTGAAAAGGGAAATTGTATATCTTTACTATTTGACTGGGGAGCATTGTGCAACATCATAAAACCAAAAAAATGAAAGCAAAATTACTTATTGTATTACTCTTTGTCTTGTTTGTTGTTAATTCCTTTGGACAAAACAATCCAGTTGAAAATTTGACTTGGTCACAAACTTACGAAACCCCAAATAATTATTTTCAACTAAATTGGGAAGAACCACTACAACCACATAATCCATTACTGGGATATAATATTTATCGTAACGACGAGCTCTTTAGATTTCAAACTGAGAGAGCTTTATATAATTTTTATTCTCCAGTTTATGGTTTTGTTTCAAATTGTGGGTTAAGCTTTTTAGAATTAGACAATCAAAATCAACTCTATACTGATGGTTTTGAAATTCACGTAACTGCGGTTTATGATCCAGGGCAAATGGAATCAAATTATACACAAACTTATCATGCTAATCCACTTGCGTTACAAAATACTAGTTTTACTCAAGAAAAAATGATACTATTCCCCAACCCAACAAAAGGATTAGTAACTATTGGGAACTTAGATTTTGAAAAAATAATGATTAGTGATATTTCAGGAAAAGTAATTAAGACCCTTGACGCTTCTCCTCAAATTGATTTAAGCGATCTATCCAAAGGGCTTTATATCATAAAACTATTTTCTGAACAAAAAATACTAGTAGACAAAATACTAATTGAATAGATTGTTTGATTAATAACCGTGTTACGTTGCGAGGCATATTCTAAAAACCTAATACCTAAAATGAAAAAACTATTTATTCTAATCCTCATTCCTTTTTTCATTTCCTGTGATAAACATTTAGATGAAAAAATATATAAATCCAAAGATATTACGGTAAAGTGGTATAGAGTTAGCAACATTTCAAGTGGTCACGACTTTATAGATTTAGAGCGTTGGGGAGATACTGACAATATCATGAAAGCCAATACCGGTGGCATATATGACGTGAAAATTATAGGAGACACCATACTAATTAGAGCCATTCCCCAAATAGGTATTTATGATTTAGTAGCCAAGAAAAATGAGTGCTATGTAAAATTAGACACGACCGTTACAACCTATGAATATATGAAAAAATTTCAACCAGAAAACGCTAAGTATTTTAAATCAAAAGATACATTGGGTTCAAGTGAAAATGTCTCTAAAGAAGAACTTGAAAAAAAGATACTGGTGGGAGATTTTATAGTTTCTCCTAAAAATAAAGAGGCTAAAAAAAACAAGTAGAACGATACTTATACTAAAAGCTATTAGTGGCTAGCCTAAATAGCTGGCATAGTCTTATTAGCTTAACGAAATACGAACCGCAATTGAAAGCACAAAATCAAAATAAAAGAATAATACAGCTAACGATTGTTGGAGGATTGTTCTTTTTCATTCTTTACAAATCCTATCAAGTTGATTTTATTTTTGCTGTTTTCTTCTATATAGTTTTCGGAATTTTAGAAATCATTTTATTGTCGAAAGTAATTCCTGAAGATTTAGAAGCGTTCAAAAAAAATAGAAATGCAAGAAGTTTACTTCCTAGCTTCCTAGCTGCATTTACTATTTTTTCGATACTCGGTTTATATCTGCATTATGAAAATTTGGAGCAGTCGAAAACCTATATTCACGCTGTTGGTAATGGGTTAATCATTGATTTAAAAGAAGATGGAAAATATATAATTAAAAGCGGAAGTTGGGGAGGACGAGTGCATCATTATGGGAATTACAAAATCCAAGACAGTATCATAAAACTTGATAAAAATAGGTTTGCAACTATAGAAATAAGTGGAGAATTCAAGATAGGAAAAGTATACATTGACAAAGAAAACAACAGTGAAAAGGTGCTTTTCCAAACTAAGAAAAATGAAATTATTGAAAATGCCGATTTTTTTATATTGACAAATAAAATGACTGTTAGCGGTCGTTTTGAGCAATAACTGGTTCAGGTTTTAAGTTGAGAAATACTCAAAAGGAAAATTATGTATCTTTACGATTACACTTACTGCAGTAGTACTTCTTTTAGTGGTGGGACGCTAGCTAATACCTCAAAAATTATATAAATGAAGCTATCTAAAGTTTTTGAATTTATAGCAGAAATCATTGTTTGGTTTCAAATTGTTATGTCCCCTACGCTAATTTGTTTTGCCATAGGCTCGATAATTTATTTTATGAATCCAGGCGAAACTAATTTGATTATAGCCATTGGTCTTATTTTTATTGGATTGGTTGGTGGCATCCTTTACGCTAATAAAATTTGGAGAACGAAAGGAACGGTTTCGTTTATATCGAGAGTGAGTGCTAGTCCTGAATTGGATACTGATAGTAATGACAAATAAAAGATAAAATGAAACATATACTGACTTTGCTTTCGATACTATACGGGATGAATTGTTTTTCGCAAACACCAAATCCTGATTTATTTCAGACGTGGTATTTATACGATTATTACTCTAGTGATGATAATATCCATCACCCTGTTTCGACTATAACTCCGGCTGTTTCCCCTTATGTAACTTTTTCAGGCACTTCTGATTTTAGTGGAATGGGAGCCTGTAATGCTTTTTATGGAACTTTCAGTTGTCCGGCTGCTAATCTTATACTATTCAATACTTTTGCCGGTACGTTGCTTCTTTGCAACGCTACTCAACATATCACATTAGAAAATGCTTTCTTTTCGCTTTTTCAATCGGGAGGGGAATATTATATCTCTGGGACAGGAACTGCTATGAGTTTGGTTATTTTTACGCCCATTTTTAATACGTATGTATTTGGAAATGCTCCGCTTGCCACAGAACGTTTTACTTTAAATCAAACGATGATCTACCCTAACCCCGCGGATTCGGAAATATTTATTGATGCTAAAAACAATGTGATTGACCGGGTTGATATTGTAAATTCCCTAGGGCAAACGGTGAAAACGGTGAATACTAATTTTGATAGTATTTTTATTTCCGACTTGGCTTCTGGAATTTATACTCTAAAGTTGTTTTCTGACGGCTACACGACTTACAGAAAGATTATAATAAAATAGCGTTGTTCTTCTTACTATTATTACTTGAAATGACGATGGGATGAATATATCGTACCTACGGCACTTTACTAATTCATACATTTTACTTTCTACCACTATTGTATCCCTAACGGGATTACTTTGCTTTTATAAAAAAGAAAACACCTGACCGATTTCTAAAATCTGTCAGGTGTACTTATAACCTATCCTTATAAAGGATTATTTTTGTTTGAATGCTTTTAAACCTGGGAAGTAAGCAGTATCACCTAACTCCTCCTCTATTCTTAATAACTGATTGTATTTGGCCATACGGTCAGAACGAGAAGCCGAACCGGTTTTGATTTGACCACAGTTTAACGCTACCGCTAAATCGGCAATCGTATTGTCTTCTGTTTCTCCCGAACGGTGTGACATTACTGAAGTGTATCCGGCATTTTTAGCCATGTTTACCGCTGCAATAGTTTCTGTCAACGTTCCGATTTGATTTACTTTTACTAGGATAGAATTAGCAATTCCTTTTTCTATTCCAGTGGCTAAACGCTCTACATTGGTTACGAATAAATCATCTCCTACTAATTGTGTTTTATCTCCAATTAATTCGGTTAAGTATTTCCAACCTTCCCAGTCGTCTTCGTACATTCCGTCTTCAATAGAAATGATTGGGTAGTTGGCGGCTAAAGAAGCTAAGTATTCCGCTTGTTCTTTTGAAGTTCTTATTTTTCCGGTTGCGCCTTCAAATTTAGTATAGTCGTATTTTCCGTCTACATAAAATTCAGAGGCAGCACAATCTAATGCAATCATTACTTCGTCACCAAATTTGTAGCCAGCATTTTCAACTGCTTTTTTGATGGTATCTAAAGCGTCTTCTGTTCCACCAGCTAAGTTTGGAGCAAAACCTCCTTCATCTCCTACTGCAGTAGAAAGGTTTCTATCGTGCAATACTTTTTTAAGGTTGTGGAAAATCTCTGTTCCCATTTGCATCGCATGAGAGAATGAAGTTGCTTTCACCGGCATAATCATAAACTCTTGGAAAGCGATAGGCGCATCAGAGTGGGAACCTCCGTTGATGATGTTCATCATCGGTACTGGTAAAGTATTGGCTGAAACACCTCCTACATATCGGTATAAAGGCAATCCCAATTCGTTAGCTGCTGCTTTAGCTACTGCTAAAGAAACTCCTAAGATAGCATTAGCACCCAAATTAGATTTGTTTGGCGTAGCATCTAATTCAATCATTAATTGATCGATATGATTTTGTTCAAAAACCGAAACTCCCATTAATTCTGGAGCTATGGTAGCATTCACATTATTTACCGCTTTAGAAACTCCTTTTCCCATGTAGGCTTTTCCGCCATCTCTTAATTCTACTGCTTCGTGTTCTCCTGTAGAAGCACCGCTAGGAACAGCAGCACGACCTAGAACGCCGTTTTCAGTAACTACATCTACTTCGATGGTTGGGTTTCCTCTGGAATCAAGAATTTGTCTTGCGTGAACTTTGATGATAATGCTCATTTTGAATTTGTTTAAAGGTTTTAATTAGGATTACAAATTTAAGAAATTAAAAAAAGAGACTTGCAATTATTTGCACAACTTATAAACGCAATCGTTTTAGTTAGCTATCGAATTTATGAAAAATAGTACTTCCCTTTAATTATATAAGTTTAAAATAATATAAGACAACATGCCCCCTTCCTGTTGGATGTAGATTTGTATCAATAATTAAACTATTGTTATCATGAAAACTTCTACTACTAAAAACAGTCCAACAAACAATCCACTGTCAATGATTTGTTTGTTCCTTTTTGTTGCTCTTCTTCCTAACTTTTTGCAGTCGCAAACTTTCAGAACCATCGATGCTTATATGGATGATTTTGCTAAAAACGAATTGTTTGTTAAAAAATCGTTGATGGATTATTCTGTTACTATAGTAGAATCGCAAATGTATTCTAGAACTAAAACTACGGCTGCTAGAATCATAGAGAAATTAGAGAAAGTGAATTTGCTTATGAAAAATAACAATAGAGGATTTGATGGCAACACCCAACTAAGAGATAGTTTCATCAAAATGAATCAAAAAACGATTGATTGTTTGAACAACGGAAGTTTAATTTTAAACGATTATGAATACCAAAGCACTTTGTCTTTAACTGAAATTGGAGACAATCTTAACCGAAAAGAAAGTGAACTTATCACCTATTATAAAGAGCTTAAAAGTTTTGAGTTGGATAAAAAAGCCTTTGCTTTCAATAATAAAATGCACCTTAATGTTAAAAAAAGAAAAAACATTTTAGAGTACAATGCGTATCAAAATATCCTTTTTTATAAAATGAATGTGATAGATGAAAAACTAACTGCCGTAATCACTGCTAAAGACAAAAAAGGATTTTCTGGTTGTTTAGATATCATAGCCTTAATGCATCAAGAAATTTTGGCCAAAACGGATCTTTATAAAGACCAGTACAAAGACAACACGTTAAATGATGCTAATATTGACTACTCTAATTTTATATCTAGTCAAAAAGATAAACTTACTGCTTTATTCAACAATTATGCTGATGCTTACAATGCGCTACAATTACTAAAAAAAGCACCACAAGCAGAAACCAATGAAACTATTGTAGCCTATAACAATGCGGTTAAAGTTTGTAATACCAAAAAGAATTTGTTTTATGCTGTCTTTAATGGCATCCAAACTATCAAAACTACTAAATACAATAATTGGTTGGCCACTAATAGTTCATTCTTAAAAAACAATGGTCAATTTGATAGCATTTATGAAAAATACGCTTATAACGATTAGTTGTAGAAGTCTAATTTAGTTATTCCAAAGGCGAAAAGTTATACTTCGAGTAGGCTTTTCGCTTTTTTTATGTTGGCAACAAAATCATCAAAAAGGTATTCCGAATCGTGCGGTCCTGGACTTGCCTCAGGATGGTATTGCACCGAAAAGCAGTTCTTTGATTTCATACGCATTCCAGCTACTGTATTATCATTGATATGATAATGGGTAATTTCTAAATCAGGATGTCTTTCTAGTTCTTCTCTGTTGACAGCAAATCCGTGATTTTGCGAGGTGATTTCACCTTTTCCTGTCAAGGTATTCATTACCGGATGATTGATTCCTCTGTGGCCGTTAAACATCTTATATGTTGAAACTCCGTTCGCCAATCCAATAATTTGATGTCCTAAACAAATGCCAAATACAGGTTTATCGGAAGCTATCATTTTTTGAGCAGTGGTGATTACTTGCTCTAAAGGTTCAGGATCACCAGGTCCGTTAGATAAAAAGTAGCCATCCGGATTAAAAGCTTTTAATTCTTCGAAGGTTGCATCGTAGGGAAACACTTTGATATAACAATCTCTTTTGGCTAGGTTGCGTAAGATATTGGTTTTGATACCTAAATCTAAAGCTGCAATTTTATAAGTTGCGTTTTCGTTACCAAAGTAATAAGGCTCAGTTGTAGAAACTTTAGAAGCTAGTTCCAATCCTTTCATATCTGGGACTTTGGCTAATTGACTTTTCAATTCTTCGACAGCAGTTCCATCAGTGCAAATTACTGCATTTTGTGCTCCGTTGTCACGGATGTAACTTACCAAAGCACGAGTATCTACATCGGAAATGCAGATAAGATTTTGTTTTTCAAAATAGTCGTAGAGATTGCTTTCTGAATCAGGGCGCGAATGGTTGAAGCTAAAGTTTTTGCAAACTAAACCAGCAATCCTAATTTTATCGGATTCTACTTCGTTAGCATTTACTCCGTAGTTTCCAATGTGTGGATTGGTCGCTACCATGATTTGTCCGAAGTAAGATGGGTCGGTAAAGATTTCTTGGTATCCAGTCATTCCGGTGTTGAAGCAAACTTCTCCAAAGGTTATTCCAGAGATTCCGATAGATTTGCCGTGAAAGATGGTTCCATCGGCTAGTAATAAAATGGCTTGTGATCTTGTAGTGTGTTGCATTGTGTAGTTGTGTTTAGCAAATTTATTTATTTCATACTAAAATTTAGAAAAGAATTATCAGAGTTTATAAACATTCTGTTTTAAGTTTTAGACAAAAAAAAAGGATAAACAAAATTGCTTATCCTTTTTTATATTTATGAGTTGGCAATCATTATGCCTCTTCTTCTTTTGATTCTTCATCAGCTGCTGGAGCTTCTGGAGTTTCTTCTGCAGCAGGAGCTTCTGCTTCTGCTACTGGAGCTTCTTCAACAACTTCTGGAGTTTCTACTTCTGCAGCAGGTGTTTCCACTTCAGCAACTGGAGTTTCCACTACTTCTTCTACTGCTGGAGCAGCTTCTTCAACGATTGGAGCAACTTCTTCAACAACTGGTGCTGGAGCTGGAGCTTTAGGAGCTGCAGTAGTTTCAGTCGTTTTCTTAGCACGACGTGTTCTACCTTTTTTCTCTTCTTTTTTACCTCCATTGTATAGTTCGTTAAAGTCAACTAATTCAATCATGGCCATATCAGCGTTATCCCCTAAACGGTTACCCATTTTAATGATACGTGTATATCCACCTGGACGATCTCCTACTTTAGCAGCAACTTCTCTAAAAAGTTCCGTTACTCCATATTTATTTCTTAAGTAAGCGAAAACAATACGACGGTTGTGAGTTGTATCTTCTTTTGATTTTGTTATAAGCGGCTCAACAAATTGTTTTAACGCTTTTGCTTTAGCAACAGTAGTGTTAATACGTTTGTGCTCGATAAGAGAACAAGCCATATTAGCCAACATAGATTTTCTATGTCCAGTCTGTCTGCTTAAGTGATTTACTTTTTTTCCGTGTCTCATGACTTATTTTTTTAACCTTCATCTTGCATCAATCCACCTTGGAGAGCAAAATATGAAGTAATTTATTCTTTATCTAATTTGTATTTACCTAAGTCCATTCCGAAAGTTAAATTCTTGTTGGCAACCAATTCGTCTAACTCAGTTAGCGATTTTTTACCGAAGTTACGGAACTTCATTAAGTCATTTTTGTTGAAAGATACTAGATCTCCAAGTGTATCAACTTCTGCAGCTTTCAAACAATTCAAGGCTCTTACAGATAAATCCATATCTACCAATTTTGTTTTAAGCAATTGTCTCATGTGTAATGATTCTTCATCATAAGACTCAGTTTGAGCAATTTCATCAGCTTCAAGGGTGATTCTCTCATCTGAGAATAACATAAAGTGGTGAATTAAAACTTTGGCAGCTTCAGTTAAAGCATCTTTTGGATTGATTGAACCATCAGTTTTGATTTCAAAAACTAATTTTTCATAATCTGTTTTTTGCTCTACACGGAAGTTTTCAATAGCATATTTTACATTTTTTACCGGAGTAAAAATGGAGTCTGTAAAGATAGTACCTATTGCTGCGTTTTGTTTTTTGTTCTCTTCTGCAGGAACATAACCACGACCTTTCTCGATAGTTAATTCCATATTAAGATTTACTTTGCTATCTAAGTTACAAATCACTAGTTCTGGGTTCAATACTTGGAAACCAGAGATGAATTTTTGAAAATCACCAGCAGTAATTTGATCTTTTCCTGAGATAGAGATAGAAACTGTTTCGTTATCTACATCTTCAATCTGACGTTTGAAACGTACTTGTTTTAGATTTAAGATAATTTCAGTAACATCTTCTACTACTCCTGAAATAGTTGAAAACTCATGCTCAACACCATCAATTCTGATAGATGTAATGGCATAACCTTCTAACGCAGAAAGTAAAACTCTTCTAAGTGCATTACCAACTGTCAATCCGTATCCTGGTTCTAAAGGTCTGAATTCAAACTTACCTTCAAAATCGGTTGAATCGATCATGATAACTTTATCGGGCTTCTGAAAATTAAATATTGCCATAATTTAGACTAATGTCAATTATTATTTGTTGTACAACTCTACGATTAATTGTTCTTTGATGTTTTCTGGAATTTGCAATCTTGCAGGTACAGAAACAAAAGTTCCTTCTTTAGTGTCATTATTCCAAGTAATCCACTCATATACGTGAGATGAATTGGCTAATGAACGCTCTATAGCTTCAACAGATTTAGATTTTTCACGAACAGCCACTTTGTCACCTGGTTTCAAGTGATAAGAAGGGATGTTAACCAATTCTCCGTTCACAGTGATGTGACGGTGAGAAACGATTTGTCTTGCTGCTCTTCTTGAAGGCGCAATTCCCATTCTGTAAACCACATTATCTAATCTTGCTTCGCATAATTGTAAAAGGATTTCACCTGTTACACCTTTAGAAGCTGCTGCTTTTTCAAAAAGGTTTCTGAATTGTTTTTCTAAAATTCCATAAGAATATTTAGCTTTTTGCTTTTCCATCAATTGGACAGCGTACTCAGATTTTTTACCTCTTTTTTTAGCCATCCCGTGTTGTCCAGGAGGATAATTTCTTTTTTCGAAGGCTTTGTCTTCTCCGAATATTGCTTCGCCAAATTTACGAGCAATTCTTGTACTTGGACCAGTATATCTTGCCATTTTAAATTGTTTTAAGATAGAGATTATGAATTCAGGTCGAATCCTCCGATAATCTTTATTCTATCTTGATTATACTATAATTATACTCTACGTCTTTTAGGAGGACGACATCCATTGTGCGGCATTGGAGTAACGTCAATGATTTCTGTTACTTCAATTCCTGAATTGTGTATAGAACGGATAGCAGACTCACGTCCATTACCTGGTCCTTTAACATACACTTTTACTTTTTTAAGTCCAGCTTCTAATGCTACTTTTCCACAATCTTCTGCTGCCATTTGAGCTGCGTATGGAGTGTTCTTTTTAGAACCTCTAAAGCCCATTTTACCAGCTGATGACCAAGAAATAACTTCACCTTTTTTGTTAGTTAACGAAATGATGATGTTGTTAAAAGTTGCATTAATATGCGCTTCGCCCGTTGATTCAACGATAACTTTACGTTTTTTTGTAGTCGCTTTAGCCATATTACTTATTATTTAGTTGCTTTTTTCTTGTTAGCAACAGTTTTTCTTTTACCTTTTCTTGTTCTAGAGTTGTTCTTAGTTCTTTGTCCTCTTAAAGGAAGACCAGATCTGTGACGGATACCTCTATAACATCCGATGTCCATTAAACGTTTGATGTGTAGTGACACTTCTGAACGAAGTTCACCTTCAATTTTGTAATATGATACCGCGTCACGGATTGCTCCGATTTCGTCATCATTCCAATCTTGAACTTTTGTATCTTGGCTTACTTGAGCTTTTTCTAAAATCTCAATAGCTCTACTTTTACCTACTCCGAAGATGTATGTTAAAGCGATAACTCCTCTTTTGTTTTTAGGTATATCTACCCCTGCTATTCTTGCCATAACTATCCTTGTCTTTGTTTAAATCTAGGATTCTTTTTGTTGATTACGTATAATCTGCCTTTTCTTCGTACAATTTTGCACTCGGCACTTCTTTTCTTAACTGATGCTCTTACTTTCATTGTAATACTTTTAATATCTATAAGTAATTCTTGCTTTTGACAAATCGTAAGGACTCATTTCTAATTTCACTTTGTCACCAGGTAACAATTTGATATAATGCATTCGCATTTTTCCAGAGATATGAGCAATTACAACGTGTCCGTTTTCTAATTCTACACGAAACATTGCGTTCGATAATGCTTCGATGATTGATCCGTCTTGTTCTATTGCTGATTGTTTTGCCATAAAAATTAAGCTACTGCTTTTCTATTTTTACCACTTTTCATCAATCCGTCATAGTGCTTATTCAATAAATAAGAATTTATTTGTTGAATAGTATCGATAGCCACACCAACCATAATGATTAATGAAGTACCACCATAGAACATTGCCCAAGATTGTTGAACACCAAGACCTACGATAATGGCTGGGAACACAGCTATCAATGCAAGAAATAATGAACCAGGGAATGTTATTAGAGACATGATTCTATCTAAGAAATCTGCTGTTTCAATTCCGGGTTTAACCCCTGGTATGAAACCACCGCTTCTTTTTAAATCATCAGCCATTTTATTTGTAGGGACTGTAATTGCTGTGTAGAAGAATGTAAAAATTACAATCAACGAAGCAAATACTAAACAGTACCAAAAACCAAACATATTACTAAAGGTTCCTGCAATAGATTGAGATGTTTCAGATTTTGAAAGACCTGCTACTGCTGCTGGAATAAACATAATTGCCTGAGCAAAAATGATTGGCATTACACCTGCAGAATTTAGTTTTAAAGGAATCCATTGTCTGTTTCCTCCCATCATATCTTGTTCGAAATCTCCAGTTGTAGTACGACGAGCGTATTGTACTGGGATTTTTCTAACAGCCATAACAAGTAAAACACAAGCGATGATTACTAATAACCAAACAATGATTTCAATTACTAACAACATTGGTCCACCATTATTATTGGTAACTTTTGAAGTAAACTCTTGAATTAATGCTTGTGGTAATCTCGCAAGGATTCCAACCATAATCAATAATGAAATACCATTACCAATTCCTTTATCAGTAATTTTTTCTCCTAACCACATGGCAAATATAGTACCTGTAGTAAGAATCAAAACTGATGAAAATAGGAATGCAAATGAGCTTACAGGTAGAAGGAATGCTCCTGGTTGTAATACTCTTTGCAAGTTATAGATATAACCTGGTCCTTGAATTAAAGTAATACCGATGGTTAACCATCTAGTAATTTGATTTAATTTCTTTCTGCCACTTTCCCCATCTTTTTGCAGTTTTTGCAAATAAGGAATGGCAATACCCATTAATTGAACAACAATTGAAGCAGAGATGTACGGCATGATACCTAATGCAAATACTGAAGCTTTTGAAAAAGCACCACCGGTAAACATATCAAGTATTGAACCAATACCTTTATCTGTTTGACCAGCTAAGCTGTGTAATTGTGTAGCATCAATACCTGGTAGCGTAACGTGCGCTCCAAATCTGTAAACTAATAATAGACCAAGAGTTACCAAGATTCTATTTTTTAGTTCTTCTATTTTCCAAACATTACTTAATGATTCAAAAAATTTCTTCATTGTTATAGCAATTATAGTGTTACAGCTTCTCCACCAGCAGCTTCAATTGCCGCTTTTGCAGTAGCCGTGAATTTATGGGCTGTTACTTTTAATTTTGCTTTCAATTCTCCTCTACCAAGAATTTTAACCATTTCATTTTTAGTAGCCAAACGGTTTTCAACAAATACTGCAAAGTCTACAGTATCTGTAACAATTCCATTATCAACTAACAATTGAAGTGCGTCAAGATTTACACCTTGGTATTCTTTACGATTAACGTTTGTGAAACCAAACTTAGGCACACGTCTTTGAAGTGGCATTTGCCCTCCTTCAAAACCAATCTTTTTAGAATAACCAGAACGAGACTTAGCTCCTTTGTGACCTCTTGCAGAAGTACCACCTTTTCCAGAACCTTCTCCTCTACCTAATCTTTTATTTTGATTATGTGTTGAACCTTCAGCAGGTTGTAAGTTACTTAAATTCATAACTGTATTTGTTATTTAACTTCCTCTACGGAAACTAAGTGTTTAACTTTATTTATCATTCCAAGGATCGCTGGATTTGAATCATGCTCCACAACCTGTCCCATTTTACGAAGACCTAAAGCTTCTAATCCTCTTTTTTGTGTAAGAGGACAATTGATTTTGCTTCTAACTTGTTTTACTAATAATTTAGCCATAATTTCCTTGAATTAACCTTTAAATACTTTTTCTAAAGAAATACCTCTTTGTTTTGCAACAGTAACAGCACTTCTCATTTGTAATAAAGCATCAAAAGTTGCTTTTACTACGTTGTGAGGATTTGATGATCCTTGAGATTTTGACAATACATCATGGATACCAACTGATTCAAGAACTGAACGAACAGCTCCACCAGCAATTACTCCGGTACCGTGAGATGCAGGCATCAAAAATACTGCTGCTCCACCAAATTTTCCTTTTTGTTCGTGAGGTACAGATTGTCCACTTAAAGGAATTCTAACTAAGTTTTTCTTTGCATCTTCTACTGCTTTAGCAATAGCTTCAGAAACGTCTTTAGATTTTCCTAAACCATGTCCAACAACACCGTTTTCATCACCTACAACAACAATCGCAGAAAAGCCAAATGCTCTACCTCCTTTTGTTACTTTGGTAACACGATTTACACTTACCAAACGATCTTTTAGTTCAAGACCACTAGGTTTTACTAACTCTACATTTTTGTATCCGTTATACATAATTTCTTAGAATTTAAGTCCAGCCGCTCTTGCGCCTTCCGCTAATGATTTAATACGACCGTGATATAAATAACCTCCTCTATCGAAAGTTACTTCTGTAATTCCGGCTTTTAACGCTTTTTCTGCAGCAAGTTTTCCAACTTCAGTTGCAATTTCTACGTTTGTACCTTTAATGTTTACTCCTTTATCTTTAGATGAAGCAGCCAATAAAGTAACTCCATTCACATCATCAATTAGTTGTGCATAGATTTCTTTATTACTTCTGAAAACAGAAAGTCTTGGTCTAGCAGCAGTACCGCTAACAATCTTTCTGATTCTGAATTTAATTCTTTGTCTTCTTTCAGTTTTTGTTAATGACATAATACTACTTTTTTACGCTGATTTACCTGCTTTTCTTCTCAATTCTTCACCAACAAACTTAACTCCTTTTCCTTTGTAAGGTTCTGGTTTACGGAAACCTCTGATTTTAGCAGCGATTTGTCCGATTAGTTGTTTGTCAAAAGATGTTAACTTCACGATTGGGTTTTTACCTTTCTCAGAAATAGTTTCTAATTTAACTTCTGGAGCTAATTCTAAAACGATATTATGAGAAAAACCTAATGCTAAGTCTAATTTTTGCCCTTGGTTAGAAGCTCTGTAACCTACTCCTACCAATTCTAATTCTTTAGTAAAACCTTCAGACACTCCAATAATCATGTTGTTGATTAATGATCTGTATAATCCGTGTTTTGCTCTATGATCTTTACTATCAGATGGTCTTTCTACTACTAGTTGACCTTCTTCAACTTTTACAGTTACGTCTGCGTAATCTTGTGTAAGTTGACCTAATTTTCCTTTTACTGTAATTACTGTTTCACTAACTTCAACAGTTACACCTGCAGGAATTGAAATTGGATTTTTACCTATTCTTGACATTGTTTAACAGTTTTAATTAGTATACGTAGCAAATTACTTCTCCACCAACATTTAATTGCTTAGCTTGTTTTCCAGTCATCAAACCTTTTGATGTAGAAACAATAGCAATTCCTAATCCGTTAAGGATTCTTGGGATTTTTGTTGAACCTGCGTATTTACGTAAACCTGGTTTACTAATTCTTTGGATATCTTTGATTACTGACTCTTTAGTATCTTTATCATACTTCAAAGCGATTTTGATGGTACCTTGAACAGTACTGTCATCAAATTTGTAACTTAAGATATATCCTTGATCGAATAAAATCTTTGTGATTTCTTTTTTCAAGTTGGAAGCTGGAATCTCAACCACTTTGTGGTTTGCCATCACTGCATTTCTAACTCTCGTAAGATAATCTGCAATTGGATCTGTATACATATGTATAAATTTGCGGTTATGGTTTTCAAAAAGTACTCACTAAATGAACCTTTAACCAATTGATAATTACTTGTTGATTACCAAGAAGCCTTTTTAACTCCTGGGATTAATCCTTGGTTTGCCATTTCACGGAAAGTAACACGTGAAATACCGAATTGACGCATATACCCTCTTGGTCTACCTGTTAATTTGCAACGATTGTGCATACGAACTGGTGAAGCATTTTTTGGTAATTTTTGTAACCCTTCGTAATCTCCAGCTTCTAATAAAGCTTTTCTTTTCTCAGCGTACTTTACTACCGTTTTTTCTCTCTTAACCTCACGGGCTTTCATTGATTCTTTAGCCATATCTTAATTCTTTTTAAAAGGTAAACCTAATTCAGCCAATAATGACTTTGCTTCTTTATCTGTGTTTGCCGTTGTTACGAAAGTAATATCCAAACCTGATATTTTGTTTACTTTATCAATATCAATTTCTGGGAAAATGATTTGTTCTGTAATACCAAGGTTATAATTACCTCTTCCGTCAAAACCAGTAGCTTTGATACCATTAAAATCTCTTACACGTGGTAAAGAAGATGTGATAAGTCTATCTAAAAACTCATACATTCTTTCCCCTCTAAGAGTCACTTTGGCTCCAATTGGCATACCTTTTCTCAATTTGAAAGACGCAACGTCTTTCTTAGAGATTGTAGATACTGCTTTTTGTCCAGTAACTTTTGTTAACTCATCAACTGCATAGTCAACTAGTTTTTTGTCAGATACTGCTGCACCAACTCCACGGCTTAAAACGATTTTTTCCAATTTAGGAACTTGCATTACGTTTTTATAACCGAATTCTTCTTTAAGGGCAGCTATTACTCTGTCCTTATATTCTTGCTTAAGTCTAGGAATATATGCCATAACTATAATACTTGATTAGATTTTTTAGAAAATCTTACTTTCTTATCTCCTTCTACTTTGATTCCAACCTTAGTAGCTTCTTTTGATTTTGGGTCAATTAAAGATAAGTTTGAAATATGCAAAGGAGCTTCTTTCTTAACGATTCCTCCTTGAGGGTTTTTTGCACTAGGTTTTGTATGTTTCGAAACCATGTTTACACCTTCAACGATTGCTTTGTTTTTCTCACGGTCAACACGTAAAACTTTACCTTCTGAACCTTTATGGTCTCCAGCGATAACTTTTACCGTATCTCCTGATTTTATTTTTAGCTTTATCATCTTACTACGAATTAAAGCACTTCTGGTGCTAATGATACAATTTTCATGAATTGTTTTTCACGAAGTTCTCTTGCAACTGGACCAAAAACACGAGTTCCTCTCATCTCACCTGCAGCATTCAAAAGAACACATGCATTGTCATCAAATCGGATATAAGAACCATCGGCTCTTCTCACTTCTTTTTTGGTACGTACAACAACTGCAGTTGAAACAGCACCTTTTTTTACGTTTCCGTTTGGTGTTGCATCTTTAATTGAAACTACAATTTTATCTCCAACAGAGGCATAACGACGTTTCGTTCCTCCTAATACACGGATAGTCAAAACTTCTTTTGCTCCTGTGTTATCTGCGACTTTTAGTCTTGATTCTTGTTGTACCATAATTATTTAGCTCTTTCAATGATTTCAACTAGTCTCCAACATTTAGTTTTTGATAAAGGTCTTGTTTCCATGATCTTTACTGTATCACCAATGTTACAGTCATTTGTTTCGTCGTGTGCATGAAACTTTTTAGTTTTTAACACGAACTTACCGTATAATGGGTGTTTTACTTTAGTTACTTGTGCTACAACAATAGACTTGTCCATTTTGTTTGACGTAACCACACCAATTCTTTCTTTTCTTAAATTTCTTTTATCTTCCATTTTAGCTAGCATACAATTATTGTAACTCTCTTTTAGTTAGCTCTGTTGCTACTCTAGCAACCGCTCTTCTAGCACTTCTAATTTGAAGTGGATTAGCAATTGGAGAAATAGCGTGAGCGTTCTTTAAGTCGGAATACGCTTTTCTTAATTGACTAAGTTTTTCTTGCAACTCAGCTGCGGATAGATTTATAATTTCTGATTGTTTCATAATTAATTTTAGATTATGCTTCGAAATCTCTAGCAACGACAAACTTAGTTTTTACAGGAAGTTTTTGAGCAGCAAGACGTAAAGCCTCTTTTGCAACAGAAAGTGGAACTCCACCAACTTCAAACATAATTTTTCCTGGTTTCACAACGGCAGCCCAATATTCGACTGCTCCTTTACCTTTACCCATACGTACCTCAAGAGGTTTCTTTGTGATAGGTTTGTCTGGAAATATATTAATCCATAATTGTCCTTCTCTCTTCATGTAACGAGTGGCAGCAATACGTGCAGCTTCGATTTGACGTGAAGTTAAGAACATACCATTTTCATGTACAGATTTGATTCCAAACATTCCACTTGAAAGCATGTGTCCTCTTTGAGAAACACCTTTCATTCTACCTTTTTGTACCTTACGGTATTTTGTTCTTTTAGGCTGTAACATTTTTCTTTAATTTAAAAAATTACTTTCTTTTACGTGCATCTGGTTTACCACCTTTGTTAAAAGGTTTTCTATCTCCTTTTGGAGAGTCTCCACCTTTACCGCCAGAAGCTTGTTTTTTATCCATTCCAACAAGTGGAGATAAATCACGCTTTCCGTAAACCTCACCTTTCATGATCCATACTTTGATACCCATTCTACCATAAGTAGTATGTGCTTCAGCCAAAGCATAATCAATATCGGCTCTGAAAGTTGATAGAGGAATTCTTCCTTCTTTGAATTGTTCAGAACGTGCCATTTCAGCTCCGTTCAAACGACCAGAAATCAAAACTTTAATACCTTCTGCATTCATACGCATTGCTGCTGCGATAGCCATTTTAATAGCTCTTCTGTATGAAATACGGCTTTCGATTTGACGTGCTATACTAGTTCCAACTAAATAAGCATCTAACTCAGGTCTTTTAATTTCAAAGATGTTAATTTGAACCTCTTTGTCAGTAACTTTCTTAAGTTCTTCTTTCAACTTGTCTACCTCTTGTCCGCCTTTCCCGATAATGATACCTGGTCTTGCAGTAGTGATAGTAACGGTTACAAGTTTCAAAGTTCTCTCGATGATTACTTTTGATACACTAGCTTTTGATAAACGAGCATGGATATACTTTCTGATTTTATAATCTTCGGCAATTTTATCACCGTAATCATTTCCACCATACCAGTTTGAATCCCATCCTCTGATGATACCAAGTCTGTTTCCTATTGGATTTGTCTTTTGTCCCATCTTACTTAATTTGCTTGTGTGTTATCTAATTGTCCTAATACGATAGTAACGTGATTAGAACGTTTTCTAATTCTGTGTGCTCTTCCTTGTGGAGCTGGACGAAGTCTTTTCAACATCATTCCACCATCTACAGTGATTGTTTTTACAAATAAGCCTGCTTCTGATACATTACCTTCACTATTTTTTTGCTCCCAGTTATTGATAGCAGATAATAATAGTTTCTCTAATTTTCTTGAAGCTTCTTTTGAGCTAAATCTTAATATATTTAAAGCTCTTTCCACTTTCTGACCTCTTACCAAGTCTGCTACTAAGCGCATTTTTCTAGGTGAAGTAGGGCAGTTATTCAATTTCGCGAAAGCAATAGACTTATTAGCCTCTTTTCTCGCATCTGCTGTTTCTCTTTTACGAACTCCCATTGCTTCTTATTTTTTACCTTTATTTTTTGCTCCAGCGTGACCTCTAAAAGATCTAGTTGGTGAAAACTCTCCTAATTTGTGTCCTACCATGTTCTCAGTTACATAAACCGGAACAAATTGACGACCATTGTGTACTGCGATTGTTTGCCCAACAAAATCTGGAGTAATCATAGATGCTCTAGACCAAGTCTTAACCACACCTTTATTTCCACCAGCAATATTTTCTTGAACTTTTTTATCTAATTTATAGTGTACAAAAGGTCCTTTTTTTAATGAACGTGCCATGTCTATCTAATTATTTCTTTCTGCGTTCAACAATATACTTATTACTCGGGTTCACTTTAGAACGAGTTCTATACCCTTTAGCAGGAAGTCCTTTTCTAGAACGTGGATGACCTCCAGAAGAACGTCCTTCACCACCACCCATTGGGTGATCGACAGGGTTCATAGCTACTGGTCTTGTTCTTGGTCTTCTTCCTAACCATCTTGTTCTACCTGCTTTACCAGAAACGATCAATTGGTGGTCAGAGTTAGAAACCGCCCCAATAGTTGCTGAACAAGTCAACAAGATTAATCTTGTTTCACCTGAAGGCATTTTAATTGTAGCATATTTTCCGTCTCTTGCCATTAATTGAGCAAATGTTCCAGCAGAACGAGCAATAACAGCTCCTTGTCCAGGACGCAATTCGATACAAGAAATAACAGTTCCTAATGGAATTTTGCTCAAAGGCAAAGTATTTCCAATTTCAGGAGCTGCACCTTCTCCAGACACTACAGTCTGACCTACTTGCAATCCGTTTTGAGCAACAATATATGTTTTCTCACCATCTACATACCACAATAATGCGATAAAAGCTGTTCTGTTTGGATCATATTCAATTGATTTCACTGTAGCTGGAATACCAACTTTAGTTCTTTTGAAATCAATCATACGATACCTTTGTTTGTGACCACCGCCTGTATAACGCATGGTCATTTTTCCTTGACTATTTCTACCTCCTGAGTTTTTTATCGGTGCTAACAAAGAGCGCTCCGGCTTATCAGTCGTGATGGCGTCAAAACCATTCACAACTCTAAAACGCTGACCCGGGGTAATAGGTTTTAATTTTCTAACTGACATTTTCTATTAGATATTATTGTAAAAATCTATTGTTTCTCCCTCTTTAACTTGAACGATAGCTTTCTTGTAGCTATTCGTTTTTCCACTGATTAAACCACTTTTTGTATACTTAGTAGTTCTATCAGCTCTATAGTTCATCGTGTTAACAGTAACAACTGAAATTCCGTAAGCAGCTTCTACAGCTTTCTTAATCTGAACTTTGTTTGCTTTTTTGTCAACAACAAAACCAAAACGATTGAAAACCTCACCTTCTTTGGTGATTTTTTCAGTTATGATAGGCTTAATTATGATACTCATGGTCTATTATTTGCTTAAATTTTCTTCAATTCCTTCTAAAGAACCCTCTAAAAGAACTAAATTATTAGCATTTAAAATTTCGTAAGTGCTTAACTCTGAATTAGTTACAACGCTAGACGCCTTTAAATTGCGTGAGGACAAATATACATTTTTATTTGAATCACCCAACACAAACAAAGATTTTTTGTTTTCTAACCCTAAAGCTTTCAAAACATTGATGAAATTTTTAGTGTTTGGTGTTTCAAAATTAAAGTCTTCAACAACTAATAAATTTGATTCTTTAACTTTTAAAGAGAAAGCTGATTTACGAGCTAATCTTTTTACCGTTTTGTTCAATTTGAAAGAATAGCTTCTTGGTCTTGGACCGAAAACTGTTCCTCCACCTTTGAACAATGGACTCTTTTTAGATCCTGCACGTGCAGTACCTGTACCTTTTTGTTTTTTAATCTTACGAGTACTTCCCGCTACTTCAGCTCTTTCTTTAGCTTTGTGCGTTCCTTGTCTTTGATTAGCTAAGTATTGCTTAACATCAAGATATACTGCGTGATTATTTGGCTCAATGCCGAATACTGAATCAGAAAGTTGCACTTTTCTTCCAGTATCTTTTCCGTTGATATCGATTACTTTTACTTCCATTACTTCTGAATGATTACGTAAGAGTTTTTACATCCAGGAACACATCCTTTGATAACAAGTAGGTTCTTTTCAGCCACTACTTTTAAAACTCTAAGATTTTGTACTTTTACATTATCACCACCCATTCTTCCTGCCATACGCATTCCTTTGAATACACGTGATGGATAAGAAGATGCTCCTACAGAACCTGGCGCTCTCAAACGGTTATGTTGACCGTGGGTAGCTTGTCCAACCCCACCAAAACCGTGACGTTTTACAACCCCTTGGAAACCTTTTCCTTTTGAAACACCTTGCACATCAACAAATTCTCCTTCGCTGAATACTTCCACAGTGATGTTATCACCTAATTTGTAATTTTCTTCAAACCCTTGGAATTCAACGACTTTTTTCTTAGCAGAAGTACCCGCTTTTTTAAAGTGACCTAAGTCAGCTTTAGTAGCGTGTTTTTCGCCTTTGTCATCGAAACCAAGTTGAAGAGCTGAATACCCGTCAACCTCATTGGTTCTGACTTGGGTAACGACACAAGGCCCAGCTTCGATTACAGTACAAGGAATGTTCTTCCCGTTCTCATCGAAAATGCTTGTCATGCCGATTTTCTTTCCAATTAACCCAGACATAAATATTAATTATTAATTATTACTTGTTTACTTTTTTTATAAAGAAATAAGTATCAGAAATAAAACTACTTCTGATACTCATTTCAGATAATGGTTTACTTATACTTTGATTTCTACTTCAACACCACTTGGCAATTCAAGTTTCATTAAAGCATCAATAGTTTTCGAAGAAGAACTATAGATATCTAGTAATCTTTTGTATGAACTTACCTCAAACTGCTCTCTCGCTTTTTTGTTAACGTGTGGAGAACGTAATACAGTAAATATTTTTTTGTGCGTAGGTAACGGAATAGGACCTATTACTACTGCACCTGTACTTTTTACAGTTTTTACAATCTTTTCAGCAGATTTATCTACCAACATGTGATCGTAAGATTTCAATTTTATTCTAATTTTTTGACTCATCTTGATAAAAATTATGCGTTTCCTTTTGCTTTTTTGATAACTGCTTCAGAGATATTAGAAGGTGTTTCTGCATAGTGAGAAAATTCCATAGTAGAAGTTGCTCTACCTGATGAAAGTGTTCTCAATGTAGTTACATAACCAAACATTTCTGATAACGGAACATCTGCTTTGATAGTTTTAGCTCCATTTCTGTCTCCCATGTCATTCACTTGACCTCTACGACGGTTGATATCACCAACGATATCTCCCATGTTTTCTTCAGGTGTAATAACCTCCATTTTCATGATTGGCTCCAAAATAATGGCACCAGCAGCTTTAGCTACTTCTCTATACCCCATTCTCGCAGCTAACTCAAAAGAAAGCGCATCAGAATCTACAGGGTGGAAAGATCCATCCAATAATGTTACTTTTAAACTATCTACTTGGTAACCTGCTAAAGGACCAGTTTTCATAGCTTCACGGAAACCTTTTTCTACAGATGGGATGTATTCTTTAGGAACGTTACCACCTTTTACTTCGTTAACAAACTGTAATCCGATTGGTGCTTTACCGTCAACTAAGTCAGCAGGCTCTAATCTAAATACAATATCTCCAAATTTACCACGACCTCCAGATTGTTTTTTGTAAACTTCTCTGTGTTGTGCTGTTTTGGTAAACGCTTCTTTGTACTCTACTTGTGGCTCCCCTTGGTTCACCTCAACTTTGAATTCACGTTTCATACGATCTACAAGAATGTCTAAGTGTAACTCACCCATACCTGAAATAATCGTTTGACCAGAAGCTTCATCTGTTCTTACAGTAAACGTTGGATCTTCTTCAGCCAATTTTGCCAAAGCCATACCCATTTTATCTACGTCTGCTTTAGTTTTTGGTTCAATAGCGATACCAATTACTGGCGCAGGGAATTTCATTGACTCAAGAATGATTGGGTGTTTTTCATCACACATCGTATCTCCGGTCTTGATATCTTTAAATCCAACTGCTGCTCCAATATCTCCTGCTTCAATATAATCGATTGGGTTTTGTTTGTTTGCGTGCATTTGGTAGATACGCGAAATTCTTTCTTTATTTCCTGAACGAGTGTTCAAGATATATGAACCAGCATCTAAACGACCTGAATAAGCACGGAAGAAAGCTAAACGACCAACATAAGGGTCAGTAGCAATTTTAAATGCTAAAGCAGCGAACGGCTCTTTTACATCAGGACGACGTAAGATTTTAGTTTGATCTTCTTCTAATAAATCAGCATCATCAGGGTGAATTCCTTCAATACCTTCTTTATCTAAAGGAGATGGTAAATATTTACATACAGCATCCAACATAAATTGAACACCTTTGTTTTTGAATGATGAACCAGCAATCATAGGAATGATAGCCATATCAATAGTAGCAGCTCTTAACGCTGTGTTGATTTCGTCTTCGGTAATTGAATCTGGATCTTCCATGTATTTATCAAGCAAGTTCTCATCATAATCTGCAACTGCTTCAATAAGGATATCTCTGTATTCTTTTACTTCAGCTAACATATCCGCAGGAATGTCAACAATATCAAAAGTTGCCCCTTGAGTTGCATCATGCCATACGATAGCTTGGTTTTTTACTAAATCAACTACTCCTTTAAAGTCATTTTCTTCACCAATTGGTAAAGTAATAGCCACCGCGTTAGATTTTAACATATCTCTAACTTGTTGACATACCATTAAGAAGTTAGAACCTTGACGGTCCATTTTGTTTACGAATCCCATACGTGGAACTCTATATTGATCTGCAAGTCTCCAGTTAGTTTCTGATTGTGGCTCAACACCGTCAACAGCACTAAATAAGAAAACTAAACCATCCAATACACGTAACGAACGGTTTACCTCTACAGTAAAGTCAACGTGTCCTGGGGTATCAATAATGTTAAAGTGATAATCATGAGAAGTTGGTAATGGTTTACCTTGCTCAGTTGGGAAACTCCATTCACAAGTAGTAGCTGCAGAAGTAATGGTAATACCTCTTTCTTGCTCTTGTGCCATCCAGTCCATTGTTGCAGCACCATCGTGTACTTCACCAATTTTGTGTGATTTTCCAGTATAGAATAATATACGCTCCGTTGTTGTTGTTTTACCAGCATCAATGTGAGCAGCAATTCCGATATTTCTTGTAAATTTTAGATCTCTAGCCATTTCTTAAATATTAAAATCTGAAGTGAGAGAATGCTTTGTTTGCTTCTGCCATTTTGTGAGTATCCATTCTCTTTTTAACAGCAGCACCTTCTTCTTTAGCCGCAGCTAAGATTTCTGAAGCTAATTTACCAGCCATAGATTTTTCATTTCTTCTTCTAGCATAAAGTATCATCCACTTCATAGCCATAGAGATTTTTCTATCTGGTCTGATTTGCATTGGAATTTGGAATGTAGCTCCACCCACTCTACGACTACGTACTTCTACGTGAGGCATAACGTTTGTTAAAGCATCTTTCCAAACTTCTAATGATGATTTTTCATCATTATTCTTTTTTGTTTCTACGATTTCCATTGCATCATAGAATACTTTGAAAGCTGTTGATTTCTTACCATCCCACATCAAGTTATTCACGAAACGCGTTACTAACTGATCGTTAAATTTTGGATCTGGTAAAAGTGGTCTTTTCTTTGCCGCTCTTTTTCTCATGTCTTTACTTTAAAAGTTTTTAAATTACTTTTTTGCTTCTTTTGGGCGTTTAGCACCGTACTTAGATCTTCTTTGTGTTCTTCCTGCTACACCTGATGTATCAAGCGCACCACGCACAATGTGATATCTAACTCCTGGTAAATCTTTTACCCTTCCGCCTCTCACTAATACTATCGAGTGCTCTTGTAGATTGTGACCTTCTCCTGGGATGTATGCATTTACCTCATTTCCATTTGTCAAACGTACACGTGCAACTTTACGCATTGCAGAGTTTGGTTTTTTTGGAGTAGTAGTGTAAACACGCGTACAAACACCTCTTCTTTGAGGACAAGAATCTAAAGCAACCGATTTACTCTTCTTAGTGATCTGAGTTCTTCCTGTTCTTACTAATTGTTGAATTGTTGGCATAATTAAATACTAATTTTTCTTTATTTATTAAATTCCCGCTTTTTTAGGGGTTGCAAATGTAGTAATTATTTTGAATGAAACAAATCGTAATTAATTAATTTTCAAACAAATTCTTTTTAGATTCGACGAACAACAATAAAAACAGATTTTTTGCGTTATTTTTATCCAAACTTTAGACCTCTTGAAAAAGATTTTTCTCTTTTTTTTCTTAATTACTATTAGCGGAACTATTTCTGCACAACAATTTTATCTAAAAATTATTGGTCAAAATGAAAAAGAAACTAAGTTGGTAGACAGCATCAGCTATGTAACGAACCATCAAAATGCGAAATCAATTGTTGATGAAAATAATTTATTTTATGAAAAACTAAACAGAATTGGATATTTAGAAAGTCAGCTCCAAGAAAATTTTAAACTAAATGATTCTACTTTTTGCTTTAAATATATGCTTGGAAAAAAAATAAATTATGCACGCATATATATAGGTATAAATTTGAAAGATAATATTCCCGAAACTTATCAAATAAAAAACGACTCTCTCACTCTGCATTATGATGAAATTGAAGGCTTTTTAAACACAACAGTAAAAAAATTGGAAAACAATGGTTTTTCTATGGCAAAAGTAAAACTGAATAATATTCAAAAGAAAAGCAATCTTATCACAGCTGACTTATCTATCACAAAAGAAATTAAGAGGCAAGTAAATGATATTGTTATTAATGGTTATAATAAATTTCCAGAGGGACACAAGAAAAATATCCTTCGATTGTATCGTAACAAAGTTTTTAATCAAAAAAACCTAGACAAGATTTATAATGATTTTGAAAAGTTCCGTTTTGTGAAACAAAGCAAGTATCCTGAAATATTGTTTACCAAGGATTCCACAAAGATTTATGTCTATTTAGAAAAAACAAAACCCAATACTTTTGACGGTTATATCGGTTTTAGCAATGACGAAAACAAAAAAATCGTTTTTAATGGTTATTTAGATTTGGTATTGAATAACATTTTGAATTCTGGGGAGAAATTTGCCTTGTATTGGAAAAGCGATGGAAAAGATCAAAAAACTTTCAACCTTGGAGTAGAATTACCTTATCTTTTTAAAAGCCCAATAGGCTTAAAAGCAGAACTGAACATCTTCAAACAAGACAGCACTTTTCAAAACACTAAAACGTCCCTCGATTTAGGCTATTATTTTAATTACAACACTAGATTATATCTAGGATATCAGTCCACTGAGTCTAGTGATATTAAAAATGCCAATACTAGTACTCTTAGCGATTTTAACAACTCCTATTTAACGTCAGCTTTAGAGTTTTTAGATTTTAAAAATGATGATTTTCTCTTTCCAGAAAAAACAAATTTTAACTTAAAAATCGGAACGGGAAAAAGAGATTCGAAGCTGATTTCAGACAATCAGTTTTTTATTCGTTTAAATTTAAATCATAATTTATATCTCAATCCAAAAAACATCATCAATATTAAATCACAAAATTTTTATCTTCAAAGTGGTAATTATATTATTAATGAATTGCAACGATTTGGTGGCATCAACTCTATTCGAGGATTTAGCGAAAATAGCCTTCAAGCTAATACTTTTAATTCTATTCTAACAGAATACAGGTATGTTTTAGCACCGAACATATACATACACACCATTATTGATTTCGCAAGCTTGCAAGACAACACTTCAAATAGTAAAGAAAACTTACTCGGTTTAGGTTTTGGCTTTGGTTTATTATCTAAAAACGGGCTATTTAACTTAGTCTATGCTAATGGAAGCACAAAGGATCAAGCCATAAAATTGTCCAATTCAATAGTTCATATTAGTTTTAAAGCTAATTTTTAAAAAAAAATACAAATTTTAACACATTGATTTAACTTTTCATTAGGATTATTAAGATTTTTTTAAGAATTTTGGATGACTAATTATAACCAAATAAATAATGAAAACAAAGTTAAATGGATTCTTAACGTTATTCATAGCGTTATTAGTGCAAATCTCTTTTGCACAGGACAGGGTAGTTACTGGTGTTGTTACTGATAACGGCGGATTACCCATTCCCGGAGTAAACGTTCTTGTAAAAGGAACTAAGTCTGGCACACAAACCGATATGGATGGTAAATACTCCATCAAGGCGACATCATCCCAAACATTGATTTTTAATTTCATAGGGATGAAATCTCAAGAAGTTACTGCATCATCTTCATCAATTAATGTAAAAATGAAAGATGACGCTGTTGAACTTGAAGGAGTTGTCGTGACGGCATTAGGTGTTAAAAGAGAGAAAAAATCTCTTGGTTATGCCACACAAGAAGTTAAAGGAAGAGATTTAAACGCAGGTGGCACAGGAGGAAACATTTTAAATGATTTATCCGGAAAAGTTGCTGGTGTACAAGTTAGAAGAAACAATAACTTCGGGGGTTCTACTGACGTGGTTGGTAGAGGTGTTAGAAATTTAACTGGTGGAAATCAAATGCTTATAGTAATTGATGGGGTTCCAATTAACAATGCAAACACCAATTCTACACAACAAAGAAACGGTAGAGGGACTACATTTGATTATGGAAGTACTGCATCCGACATTAATCCAGATGACGTTGAATCTGTAAACGTATTAAAAGGACCAGCTGCAAGTGCTCTATATGGGTATCAAGCTGGTAACGGTGTTTTAATGATTACAACTAAAAAAGGAAAATCTGGAAAAAAAGGTATTGGTGTAACTGTATCTAGCGAAGCTATTTTCGGTAGTATTGATAAAAGCACTTTCGTTAATTACCAAACTAAATACGGTGAAGGATATGGATTGTACTATGGCCCAAGCGGCGATGGCTATTTTGATCAGTCTGACATAAATGGTGATGGTATAATAGATAATATTGTTCCAACATACGAAGATGCTTCTTTTGGAGCTCCATTTGATAACAGCCTAGTGTACCAATGGAATGCATTCACTCCATATTCTCCAAATTTTGGACAAAAGACTCCTTGGAAAGCAGCTGCAAATGGACCTATAACGTTTTTTGAAACTCCAGTATCTTTAAACAATTCTATTTCTATTGAAGATGCTGATGATAAATCAAGTTTCTTAATTAATTTTTCTAACTTAAATCAAACTGGTTTAATGCCAAATAGTGAGTTAAAGAAAAATAATTTTAGCGCTAAGTTTACTCATAAATTTAATGAAAAATTAACTGCTTCTGTTTTTGCAAGTTATGTTACTCAAAACACCATCGGAAGAAATTCAACTGGATATAATGATAACATCCTTTCAAATTTCCGTCAATGGTGGCCAGTAAACGTTGATATAAAAGAATTAGAACAAGTTTACAATGCTTCTGGCGGACAAAACGTAACTTGGAATATTAAAAGTCCAACTGATTTAACTCCAGCGTATTGGGACAATCCTTATTTTCAAAGAAATAAAAACTACGAAAGTGACGAAAGAGACAGATTTATTGGATATCTTAATTTAGATTATAAAATCAACAACTGGTTATCTGCTCAAACAAGAATATCAAATGATTCTTATAGCGAACTTCAAGAAGAAAGAAGAAGCCAAGGTTCAATTGCTGCTGAATTCGGCATAAATCGTTTAGACGAGTCTTCTGGTTATCAAAGATTTAACAAAACATATCGTGAAAATAATTACGATTTAATTTTCAATGCCTATAAAGATTACGGAAAATTTGATGTTAGAGCTCTTGCCGGTGGAACGATCAAAAGAACTAAAGTAGCTACTATTTTAGCTTCAACACAAGGTGGATTATTATTACCAGGAATTTATAGTATTCAGAATTCTGTCGGAACTCCTCCTCCTGCTGTAGAAAGTGATATTAAAGACGGTGTTAATAGTTATTATGGTCAGCTTACATTAGGATATAACAAATTAGCCTATTTAGAAGGTACAATAAGAAGAGATGCTTTTGCTGCCTTACCTGCTGGTGATAATGTTTTAACAACAAAATCAATTAGCGGTAGTGTTATTTTTTCTGAATTAGCTAAAGCAAGCTGGTTAAATTATGGAAAAGTTAGAATTGCTTATGCAGAAAGCCCTCTTGGAAGTCCTACACAATCTCTTATAGATACCTATACAAGAGTTGATCCATTTGGCGATCAACAGTTGTATTCTGTAAATTCAATTAAAAACAATCCGTTTCTTCAACCTGTAAAAACAGATACTAAAGAAGTTGGTTTGGAAATGAGTGTATTAAATAGAAGATTGAATTTTGATTTTTCTATGTACAAATCATTAACAGTAGATCAAATATTTAATGCGCCTTATTCAACCTCTACTGGTATAAACACAAGAGTTATTAATGCTGGTTCAGTAGAAAACAAAGGATTTGAATTACAAGTTACAGGTACACCTGTAAAAACAGAAAAATTTTCTTGGGACATAACTTTAAACTGGTCTAGTAACCGTAACGAAGTAGTTTCATTAGTAAGTGGAGTTGACAACCTACAACTTGGAAGCTTCCAAGGGGGTGTTACTCTTAATGCACAAGTTGGGCAACCTTATGGTGTAATAAAGGGATCTGATTTCACTTATTTAAATGGACAAAGAATTGTAGGGGCTAACGGTAGATATGTTTTAAACAACAATAGTAATAATGTTATTGGAAATATTACTCCAGATTGGATTGGTGGTATAAAAAACAAATTTACATACAAAGACTTTTCTTTTAGTTTCTTAATTGATATGCAAAAAGGGGGAGATATTTTCTCGTTGGATAGATCATATGGCTTAGCAACTGGTTTATATGCAGAAACTGCTGCAAACAATGATTTAGGAAATCCTATCAGAAACCCTATAACTACTGGTGCTGATTCTGGAGGTATTATTCTTCCCGGAGTACAAGCAGATGGAACTCCAAACACAGTTAGAGCTCCTGGTCCAGAATATTATGGTAATAGCTTTGGTTACAGAAGACAACCAAACAGAGCTTTCATATATGATGCTTCTTATATAAAATTAAGAGAAGTAGCTATCAGTTATGAGTTTCCAAAAAAATGGATAGGAAAAATGTCTCTTGATGGTTTAAAATTAAGCATAGTGGGTACTAACTTATGGATAATTGAGAAAAACCTACCAGATGCTGATCCTGAAAGTGGTTTAGGTTCAGGTAATTTATCAGCTGGATATTCTGTTGGTTCGTTACCATCAACAAGAAATATAGGATGTAATTTAACTTTTAAATTCTAATCTAATGAAAAAGATATTATTAATGATTGTGGTCTTTACAGGAATATTTTCATGTACTGACGACATAACAGGTTTAAACCAAAACACCAAAGACGCTACTGTTGTACCTGCAACTTACGTGTTCACAAATGCACAGAAAAACATAGTAGACCAAATGGTAAGTACTAATGTCAACAATAATGTTTTCAGATTGTTTACTCAACAATGGACTGAAACTACATACACTGACGAAAGTAACTACGATGTAACTACCAGAACGGTTCCAGATAATCACTGGGGTGTTATTTACAGAGATGTATTAAAAGATTTACAAGAATCTAGAAAATTGTTAATGCAATATGTTCCTGCAACAACTCAAGAAGAAAAAGAAAATGCAAACAGAATTGCTATAGTTGATATTCTAAGTGCTTATTCCTATTCTGTTTTAGTTGATACATTTGGAGATGTTCCTTATTCAGAGGCATTAGATGTTGAAGCTCATCCACTACCTAAATATGATGATGCACAAACTATTTACAAAGATTTAATTAGTAAATTAACTGCTGCATCAACTACTTTAGACTCTGGTTATGATAGTTTTGGAGATGCTGATTTAATATACGCTGGTAGTGCTGCAAAATGGAAATTATTTGCGAATTCACTTAGACTAAAAATGGCAATCAATATGGATGATATTGATCATACCTATGCAAGCGCACAGGCATTAGCTGCTGTAGCTGATGGCGTCATTACAAGTAACAGTAATAATACAGCATTAAAGTATTTATCTGCACAACCAAATGCAAATCCAATATTTGTGGATGTAGTAGCAAGTGGAAGAAATGATTTTGTTCCAACAAGCACTGTTATCGATCAAATGAATGGTTTAAATGATCCTAGAAGATCAGCGTATTTTGATATAAATGGCAGCAATTATGTAGGTGGTACTCCGGGTGATGGAAATACTTTTGCTAACTTCTCACACATTGGAACTACTTTACTTGACCCTACTTTTGAAGGATTAATTATGGATGCAACTGAAGTAGAGTTCACTTTAGCAGAAGCTGTTGAAAGAGGAATTGCTGTTGGAGGAACTGCTGAATCTCACTATAATGCTGCCATTACAGCATCTATGAGTTACTGGGGTGTTTCTGCTGGCGATATCTCAACCTATTTATCACAATTAAGTGTTGCCTATACAACAGCAACGGGAACATGGAAACAAAAAATAGGAGAACAAGCTTATTTAGGTTTGTATAATCGTGGATTTGAATCTTGGACTTCATACAGAAGATTAGATTTCCCTGTTTTAACTGCACCTGTTGATGCAGCAGTAAATCAAGTGCCAACAAGATATACATATCCTGCAAGAGAAGAAACATTAAATTCAGCCAACAATGCAGCTGCATCTTCAGCAATTGGTGGAAATACACTAACAACAAAATTATTCTGGGACGTACACTAATCTCAAAATAAATGTAACACTAAAACCATCCCTTTTCGGGATGGTTTTTTTATATCTTTGCGCCATGGAAAAAGAAAACCAAATCTTCGGAATCAGAGCTATTATAGAAGCTATTAATGCAGGAAAAGAAATCGACAAAGTCTTTATTCAATCGGATGCACAAAGTGAATTGATGCAGGAACTACTAAAAGTGATGAAAAAAAATAGCATCAATTTCTCTTACGTTCCCGTTGAAAAATTAAACAGATTAACTCCCAACAACCATCAAGGTGCCGTAGCAACCATTGCTCCTATCACTTTTGTAAAACTTGAAACTTTAGTAGATAGCGTTGTAGAAAGTGGCAAAATGCCATTATTCCTAATCTTAGATCAACTAAGCGATGCCAGAAACTTTGGAGCCATCATCAGAACCGCTGAATGTACTGGAGTTGACGGAATCATTGTCCAAAAAACAGGTTCAGCTCCTGTTAATGGCGATACGGTTAAAACGTCAGCTGGAGCCGTTTTCAATGTGCCCATCTGTAAAGTTGATCATATCAAAGACGCCATTTTCTATCTTCAAGGGAGTGGCATTAAGACCGTAGCAGCCACCGAAAAAACAGAAGATAATATATATGACATTTCATTAAACGAACCTGTAGCCATCATCATGGGAAGCGAAGACCGAGGCATCAATCCATCAGTATTAAAAATTGTAGACGCTAAAGCCAAACTCCCTATGTTTGGAACCATTGGATCCCTGAACGTTTCAGTAGCTTGTGGTGCGTTTCTATATGAAACAGTAAGACAAAGAAAGTAATCCATCAACAAAATAATAAGAAGCGAAAGGCTCGGGAAGTATCAGTAATCCCTATTCCCGCTATCCATTACAATAAAATGTCCCGATATCTCGGGACATTTTATTTTCATTACTACCGGGGCTAGACAGTAAACTATTCGTTTTCCTTGTCATCGTTAGTAGCTTGCTTATAAACATAAACATATTGAGGCAGAACGGATGTTGCCTCTTCAACAATTTCTTCAGGTTTTGGTGTATTAACAAAGTTACCATGCTCATCAAATCGTTTCATAAAAGGGTCTTCTTCCGGATTAAAATCGGGTTTCTCCCAAGGATATTGTGTTGCTTTTACATAATCGGGGGTTTTAAATCTTATCGCAAAGAAAAAACCAGTAATCAAACCTGCCAGATGTCCCTCCCAAGAGATTTGTTTATCCACTTCGGGAAAAACATACCAAATCATTCCGCCATAGAGCATCACTACTGTAAGGGATAACGCCATCAATCGGTAATATTGGGTCATCATTCCTTTGAAGAAAATAAAGGAAACTAGAACATAAATCAAACTACTAGCCCCTATATGAAAAGAGTCTCTGCCTATTACCCAAGTTATAATTCCAGAAAGCAAAATCCCATAGAACAATACTTTCAAAGAAACGTCTCGATAAAAATAAATTAAAGCTGTTGTTAGGATAAATAACGGAATAGAATTGTTGGCAATATGATTCAAATCTCCATGCAAAAACGGGCTAAAAATAACGCCTTGCAATCCAGTTAAGGTTCTTGGTAAAATACCGTGTGAGGATAAATCAATTGCAAAGCTATGTTCAAAAAAGAAAACAGCCCATATCATAATAAGCAGTAACGAAGGTACAATCCAAACCGAAGGGGTAAACTTAAAATTATGGTAATCGTTCATTATATCTGATTAATTTTTTTACTACTTCTCAAAAATATAGCCAAACTAAAAGTAATGCTAATTTGTCAGTTTATCCCAAAATTTAGCCGATATATAGCTAGAAGGATTTGTACTCACCCGAAAGGGTATTGCTAGGTATCTTGAAGGTTCTGTGCTTTCCCGAAAGGTTGTCGCTACCTAGCGGGAAAGTTTCGGGAAGAAATGATCACTGCTTTTAAAAGGAGCCTAGAGATTGTAAATAGCCCCGATGGGAGTGGCATCTTGTCTTTTTTGACGAGATAGAACGGACAGCGGGAACAAGATTTAAAATTTACCCGAACGATGGGCTTCAAAATAATTAAAACTGTATTTTTACACCATGGAAGCACCACTTGCCGAACGCATCAGACCACAACGATTAGAGGACTACATTAGCCAACTTCACTTGGTGGGTGAAAATGGTTCTCTAACGCAACAAATTGTTCGTGGCATTATTCCGTCTATGATATTTTGGGGCTCACCAGGTACGGGGAAAACCACTTTAGCACAAATTATAGCCAAACAAAGCAATCGCCCTTTTTATGAACTTAGTGCTATCAATAGTGGCGTGAAAGACATCCGGGATGTGATTGAAAAAGCGAAACTCAGTGGCGGATTGTTTACTGCCAAAAATCCTATTTTGTTTATAGATGAGATTCATCGGTTTAGTAAATCGCAGCAAGATTCACTTTTAGCAGCGGTTGAAAAAGGGTGGATAACGCTTATTGGCGCAACAACAGAAAATCCAAGTTTCGAAGTCATTCCAGCACTTTTGTCACGTTGTCAGGTTTATATTCTGAATCCGTTTTCTAAAGAAGATTTGTTGGCGTTGTTAGAAAGAGCGATGAAGGAAGACCAAATCATTTCGACCAAAAAAATAAAATTAAAAGAAACCGAAGCGCTCCTTAGACTTTCGGGTGGTGATGGACGCAAACTATTAAATATTTTTGAACTCGTGGTAAATGCAAGCCCTGAGGGTCAAATTACCATAACCAACGATAAAGTTTTAGAATTGGTACAGCAAAACACGGTACTCTACGACAAAACAGGAGAACAACATTATGATATTGTTTCAGCATTTATAAAATCCATTCGAGGAAGTGACCCTAATGGAGCGGTATATTGGTTAGCTCGAATGATTGAAGGCGGTGAAGATGTGAAATTCATAGCAAGAAGAATGTTGATTTTATCGAGCGAAGATATTGGCAATGCGAATCCAACGGCGTTTATTATGGCGAACAATACCTTTCAGGCAGTTTCTACCATTGGTTATCCTGAAAGCCGAATTATCCTAAGTCAATGTGCAGTTTATTTAGCTACTTCAGCAAAAAGTAATGCAAGTTATATGGCAATAGGTGAAGCGCAGGCCTTAGTAAAACAAACTGGCGATTTATCGGTGCCCATTCATTTGCGAAATGCTCCTACTAAACTTATGAAAGAATTAGGGTATGGGGAAGAATACCAATACTCGCATAGTTATGAAAATAATTTTTCGGAGCAAGAATATTTGCCTGATGAAATCAAAAATACGGCTTTCTACAAACCAGGGAATAACGCTCGAGAAAACGAATTGCGCAATTTCCTAAAGAATCGATGGAAAGATAAGTATGGATATTAAAATTTAAGGTGCAATAGTTCTGAAAAATGATTGCCATTTTCATAATATTCAAAGTACCAGTGAGTATCTTTCTGAAACACCACTCCATTAGCATTTCCTTTAATTGCTATAAAAACATTATACTGTGAGGTATTTAACAATCTCATGATAACTTTTGGTTCGTTATCTACCACTTGAAACCCATTCGCTATAGGTTGGGCAAAATAGAATTCGGAATTAGTATTTACAACTTGATTTGAATCTTCATTTTTATTTATTACCACTGCAGTTTCTGTCCTAACATCATTTTTCCCATTGTATTTGTAGTTCAGTTTGTCAAAAGACTTAAAAGCTGCACGCAACGCCTGAGTATAGGCAACAGCATATTCTTTTTCCTTACTAGTGCCAAAATCTGTTTCATAAACTACTTTGTCTCTACAATCTTTGAGTACTACTTTTACTTTGGTAGCAAACATTCCATTTTTTTCGTCAAGCGAAGCATACAAAATAGAACATCTATCGTTTTGACCCTCGTCTGGAAAAGTTTCTGTACTCAAATACGATTTAAGTCCGTATTTCTGAAGTAATAATTTTGTTAATGTATTCAAACTGTATTTATCATTTTCTTTAAAAAAATCATATTTTATGGGTACAATAACATATTGGTAGTCATTTATACTTTGTGAAATAGCAGGAAGACTAACTAGGAAAACTAGGAACAAAAATATTTTTTTCATTACATCATATTTTTTAATTCTAATAAATGCTTTATAGTTACAACGCCATGGATATTATGGATTTCTTTTTCATCAAACAAAACAGCTTTCATTCCAAAATCTAATGCACCACGCACGTCAGCATCGATACAATCACCAATCATAATGGCATTCTCTTTAGCAACATTAGCCAAAGATAAAGCAAATTCAAATATGTTACGGTGTGGTTTTTTTACACCCGCCATTTCCGAATTTGTTATCGTTTTAAAATAATGCTGCAATCCTGAATTATTGATTTTTCGCTGTTGAACCTCAGCAAAACCATTAGTAATAATGTGCAAATTGTACTTAGGTTCCAAGTAATCCAAAATTTCAATAGCACCCTCAAACAGTTGATTATTATCCGGTAAGAATTCAATATAATCATGTGCTATTTTATCAATAGCTTCATCAGAAATAGCATATTCAATCCTATCGAAAGATTGCTTCAATCTGTTATAACGCAATTCCTCATGGGTGATTTTATCGACTTGATACAATTTCCAACAGGCTTGATTTATAGGAGCATAGACTTCTATAAAAGCATTAGTATCAATGGTAGGATGATGTTCCCTAAAGATTTTGTCAAAGGCTAAGATTGAATTTTTATCAAAATCCCAAAGCGTATGATCTAAATCGAAAAAGATGTCGGTGATGTGTTTCATATTAAAAAATGCCTTCGTCTTGAAAGCTGTAATATCCGTTTTCAGTAATGATAATATGGTCTAATACTTTAATGTCTAATTGTTCTCCTGCCAATTTTAATTTCTTGGTAATTTCCTTATCAGCATCACTGGCTTGCAACTTTCCGGAAGGATGATTGTGTGACAAAATTACGGAAGTAGCATTGTGTTCCAAAGCGGTTTTGAAAATTAATCGCACATCCACTACGGTTCCAGTAATTCCGCCTTTAGACAACTGCGATTTATAAATTACTTTATTGGAATTGTTGAGATACAACACCCAAAATTCTTCATGAGGCAACTCCCCTATTATAGGTTGCATGATTTCAAAAACGGCTTTGCTGGAAGTTATTTTTTGCAACTCAACCGACTCTTCTATTCTGCGTCTTCTCCCTAATTCTAAGGCAGCGGTTATCGTTACTGCTTTCGCCTCTCCTATTCCTTTAAATTCTAGTAATTGCTTCAACGATAATTTACCTAACGCATTTAGGTTATTATCAACACTCGCGAGTATTCTTTTGCTTAATCCAACAGCACTTTCATTCCGACTTCCAGAACCAATTAGGATGGCAACCAACTCGGCATCGCTCAAAGCTGTTTTACCTTTTAGCATTAGCTTTTCCCGTGGCTTATCATCTTCTGCCCAATGTTTTATAGAGAAATTTTGTTCACTCATCACTACTTAAATAATGATAAATGTAAGAATTTTAATTTAATTAATCAATCCCTTCACCTCATCAAAATTCAATCCGCCATAATTCCCCGAACTCATTAAGAGTAAGGCTGAGTTATTCAAATCGTAATTGAAAAGGAAATCCTTAAACGCTGCTGGATCTGTGTAAATAATCAAATCGTTGCGTTTGAAAGATTGCGCAATTTGATCATACGTTATTTCTTCAAGCTGTTTTATTTTGACCGCATCTGGCGAATAGAACACTACAGCAACATCTGCCGCATCAAGAGCGCCTTCATATTCTTTTAAGAATTCAGGATTCAAACTGCTATAAGTATGCAACTCTAAACAGGCCACTAGCTTTCTATTGGGATATTGTGCTTTTACGGCTTTAGTGGTGGCTGCAACTTTACTTGGCGAATGAGCAAAATCTTTATAAGCTACTTTACCTTTTCCTTCAGCTATTTTTTCTAAACGCTTGCTGGCACCTTTGAAACTTGCAATGGCTTCGTAGAAATCGGCTTCATCTACGCCCATGTTTTGGCAAATCCATTTGGCTCCGGCTAGGTTATTTAGATTATGTGCTCCGAAAACCTCAATTGGCATTGGTCCCTCTGGAGTGTCTAGTAAAGTAGTTCCATCTTCAACAGTATAACTTGGCGTTTGATAAGGCAATCTTCGGATGGTATTGGTGGTTTCTTCGGCTACTTTTTTAACCGTTTCGTCCTCTTCGTTATAGACTAGAATTCCACCTTTAGTAATTTGGTTGACAAAAATTTCAAACTGCTCTACATAATTATCAAAGGTTGGAAACACATTGATATGATCCCAAGCAATCCCCGAAAGCAAAGCGATATTAGGTTGGTACAAATGAAACTTTGGCCTTCTGTCTATAGGTGATGACAAATATTCATCACCTTCTAAAACAATAAAATCATTTTCATGGGTTAGATGTACCATGGTGTCAAACCCTTCTAATTGAGCGCCTACCATATAATCCACTTCGATATTATGATAATGCATCACGTGAAGAATCATGGATGTAATAGTTGTTTTTCCGTGAGACCCTCCAATAACAACCCTCGTTTTGTTTTTAGATTGTTCGTAAAGAAACTCTGGATAAGAATAGATTTTTAATCCTAGTGCTTGCGCTTTTAACAACTCAGGATTATCGGCTTTGGCATGCATTCCGAGAATGATAGCTTCTATATCTGCAGTGATTTTTTCTGGAAACCAACCCAACTCGACTGGTAATAATCCTTTCTTTTCTAATCTGGATTTGGAAGGTTCAAAAATGGCGTCATCGCTTCCTGTAACTTGATATCCTTTGTTGTGTAAGGCTAATGCCAAATTGTGCATGGCGGCTCCACCAATGGCTATAAAATGAGTTCTCATTATGATTTGTTTCGTTCTTGATAATTTTCTAAAAGTATTTTGGCTTTTTGTGGCTGATTCATTTTGTTCTTATATAAATCGGCTAATTTTTGATAGCTGGTTTTAGAACCACTTATGGCAATCGCTTTACTGTATTGTTTTTCGGCTTCTTTGTATCTTTCAAAATACTCAGCAATATGGCCTTTGGCAAGATAGCCATCAACAGGAGAAATTTTTAATAATTCAGCAGCATAATTTTCAGCCTTGCGTTCACTTCCTCCAACAATTCCTGGAAGTTGAAGGTATAATTCGATTAATGCCCAACGCGCTTCTATGTGATTTGGATTGAGCTGAATGGCTTTTTCAAAATGGAATTTGATATCGCTTATCATTCCGAGTGCTTTGAATTTGTTGCTCTCTTTTGCTTTCATTCCGAGGCACCCCCCGTATTTATAATAGTAATTGGCATTCGAAGGTTTGAGTATTTTTAATTTGCCATAATAACTCATAGCTTTATCCCAAGATTTGTTAATTCCTTCTATATCGCCTAGGTATTCTAATGTTTTAAGATGATGGGGATCTTCAAGTAAAATGCTCTCAAAGATTGGTTTAGCCATAGCATATTTCTCTTGGCTAAACAACTTCTCAGCTTTCTCAAAATTAGTTTGTGAGAAGGTCATGGTGGAAACAAAAAAAATAAGACAAAGTAACTTTTTCATTTACTATCATATACTTGATGCTAAAAGCAAATGTAGTTTATTATTAGGATTTCTATAAAACATTTAACGCAAAAAACCTTCCTGAATTACTTCAAGAAGGTTTAGATTTTTGTTTTGTACTGAAGACAAAGGTAGATTATTTCACCAAGGTCATTTCGTCTACAATATTTTTGGCTCCCGAGAAGTTCTCGATAACCCAAAGTACATAACGAATGTCAACGTTGATGGTTCTTTGTAATTTTTTATCGAAGATAACATCTCCTGCCATGGCTTCGATATTTCCGTCAAAGGCTATTCCTATTAGTTCCCCTTTTCCGTTAAGTACTGGCGAACCTGAGTTTCCTCCTGTGATGTCGTTATCGGTTAAGAAGTTGACGTGTAGGCTTCCGTCTTTATCCGCATATCGCCCGTAGTCTTTCTTTTTGTTCATTTCCAAAACTTTGGTAGGCAAGTCGAATTCTTCATCTCCTTTTTTATACTTTTTGACTTGTCCGTCTAGGGTTGTGTAATTGTTGATGGAAGCATCGTTTCGTTTGTCAGCTGGTAACGAACGTACTTTTCCGTAAGTTAAACGTAGCGTAGAGTTAGCATCTGGATATTTGATATCGCCAATTTTAGATTCTCTTAAACCTTCTACTAACAATCTGAAAGAAGCATCAAAAGCATCTTTAGCTTTCGCAATGGCATCCGATTTTACATTGGAATAAGCAATCAAATCAGTAGACAAACTATACAACGGATCATTGTCTAATAATCCTTGACTTGGGTATTCAATGAAAGCTTTTACTCTATCAAGCGAGGAGAAGATACTCAAATTGAAAGTCGCGTCTACATAGTTTTTGAACCCTTTCCCTTGATTGCTTTTTTGTAAAGCAAGTACTGATGGTGCTAAAGGATATCCTGCCGATTTAGTCGAATACAACTCTAATTGAGCCGTTAAAATATCTTTTTCAGCTGGTAGATAAGTGTCTTCAAAGAATTTACTGGCAACCGCTAGAACGTTCTCTTTCAAAGCTGCACGTTTTGTTTCATCAGCTTTAGTGTAAGCGTCTAAAAGTTTACCTAAGGATCTAGCAACACTCCCTGTAGCACTAGTTCTGAATAATTGTTGTAAATAATTGTCGTGTCTTGACTTCTCGTTGGTCAAGGCGTAGTACTTATTGATATTGGTTACCACGTTACCGTATTTGGCTTTATTTTCTGGCTTATTGGCCCATTTATCAAATTTGGCTTCTTGTGCTGCTTTTGATTTGGCGGTACCAAATTTCGATAAGGCATCAATCATTCCTTGACGATTTTTCCAATAGTTAGCAGTTGAGGCGTATTTAGATGCATACACTAAACGAAGCGCATCACTTTGGTCCATGTATTTTTTCATGTTATCCATTCCAGTTTTGGCTCCTTCAACCCACGCTGGATAGGCAAACTTAACGTTTTGTTCAATACCTCCTGCTGGCATCCAACGGTTGGTTCTACCAGGATAGCCTAGTATCATAGCGAAATCATTTTCTTTTACGCCACTAAGATTTACAGGCAAATAGTGTTTTGGTTGCAATGGAACATTACTTTCTGAATACGCTGCTGGATTCCCGTCTTTATCAGCATAAACACGGAACATAGAGAAGTCTGCAGTATGACGTGGCCATTCCCAGTTGTCGGTGTCTCCACCAAATTTTCCTAAACTTTCTGGTGGTACTCCTACTAAACGAACATCTTTATAGTCTTGGTAAACGAAATAGTAGTATTCATTTCCTTGGAAAAAGGATCTTACAGAAACGGTATATTTTCCGCCTTCGTTGTTTTCTTTTTCGATAAGGGCAATTTCAGCATTGATGGCTTTTTCTCTATCGGCTTCCGACATCGATGGGGTAACTTTGGCTAAAATTCTTTTGGAAACATCATCCATACGAACAAAGAAGCGCACGAATAAGCTAGTTTCTGGATGTTTTTCAGCAGCTCTGTTTGGTGCCCAAAAACCGTTTTTTAGTAAGTTGTTGTCGGCGGTTGATAATTCTGCGATGGCATCATATCCACAGTGGTGATTGGTTAATACTAAACCATCTTTGGAAACAATTTCTGCAGTACATCCACCGTTGAATTGTACTACGGCGTCTTTAAGACTGTGGTGGTTGATGCTGTAGATTTCTTCAGAAGTCAACTTTAGTCCTTCCTTTTGCATGTCGCGGTGGTTTAAACGTTCGATAAACATTAGGAACCACATTCCTTCGTCGGCTTTCATGGTCGTTGGTAGTAATAGTAGTGCCACGATTGCCGATACAATAATTCTCTTCATCATAAAGTAATAAGTTAATAGATTGAATGCTAGTAGTATGTTGATACTTGTATTTGTTACAACTACAACTGTTAAAAGCGTTGCGAATATAGTTTTTTTTAGGATTTTAACGAAAGGTATTTAACAGAAAAATAGAGTTAAAATCCTTTGCAACTGGATTATTATTTGCAAAAGGGAGAGTGATCATCTCCACTCTACAATTTTGCTTTAGTCAAAATCAATTAAAGTAGCGCAATGTGTAGATACAAAAAAATCCCGAATTGCTTCGGGATTTTCTATTTATATACCATGACTATTTTCAGGTTCTTCGGCATCTACGTTTAGCATTTCCCAAAGTTTGTCTTTTAGTTCGGTTAGCCCTTGGTTAGCTACTGAGGAAATGAAGAGATAAGGTGTTCCTTTGAATTCTTTATCGAGTTGTGCTTTGAGTTCGGCTTTAAGTTCGTCATCAAGCATATCGCATTTGGAAACCACAATTAGTTTGTCTTTATCCAACATTTCTGGGTTGTAGCGACGTAATTCGTCAAGCAAGATTTCATACTCTTTTTTGATATCTTCAGCATCGGCTGGCACTAGAAATAATAATGTTGAGTTACGCTCGATGTGTCTTAGGAAGTAATGTCCTAATCCTTTCCCTTCAGCAGCTCCTTGAATAATTCCGGGGATATCCGCCATGATGAACGATTTGAATTCACGATAAGCTACGATACCTAAATTAGGTTTCAAAGTAGTAAAAGGATAATCGGCAATCTTAGGTTTGGCTGATGTTAACACAGAAAGTAAAGTGGATTTTCCAGCATTGGGAAACCCTACTAAACCAACATCGGCTAACACTTTTAATTCTAATATGACATCCATTTCTTCGGTAGGCATACCCGGTTGTGCATAACGTGGCGTTTGATTGGTAGAACTTCTAAAGTTCCAGTTTCCTAAGCCTCCTTTACCCCCTTTGGCTAATATTCTTTCTTCGCCATGTTCTGTAATTTCGAATAGAATTTCATCTGTTTCTTTATCGCGCACTACAGTTCCTAATGGCACTTCGATTACTTTATCTTCTCCATCATGACCTGTACTTCGAGAACTTCCTCCATCGCCACCGTGTCCCGCTTTGACGTGACGTGCGAATTTAAGGTGAAACAAAGTCCAAAGTCCTTTATTGCCTTTTAGAATTACGTGTCCTCCACGACCTCCATCTCCGCCATCAGGTCCTCCTTTTTCAATAAATTTTTCTCGGTGCAAGTGAGAAGAACCCTTCCCTCCTTTTCCGGAAGAAACATATATTTTTACGTAGTCTACAAAGTTACCTTCTGTCATTTTTTCTCTCTTTATTACAATGATAACAAAAAAGCCGAATGTCCACTGGACATTCTCCTCTTAATATCAAATCTATTCTTTTAATGCTTTAACTAGCACTTTATCAATCTTAACACCATCCATATCGATGATTTCTAATTCAAATTTGTTCCAAATGAGTTTTTCTCCAGTAGTGGGTATCTTACCCATTTCGGTCATGATTAGTCCGCTTAATGTGGTTACTTCATAATCGTTCGTCAACTCATCCATATCGAAAAAGGTTAGGAAATCATGTAAGGAATACAATCCGTCTACTAACCATGTCCCGTCTTCGCGAGCTATTAATTGGTATTCATCTTCATCAAAATCGGACGCATCTCCCACCAAAGCTTCTAAGATATCATTCAAAGTAATGATACCTTGAAAAACTCCGTATTCATCAGTAACCAAGGCATAATGCACTTTAGACTTTTTGAAATTCTCCAAAGCTTTATAAGCTGATGTATGTTCTATTAAATATACTGGTTCTTTGGTAATGGCTTTTAAATCGAAAGGCCCTTTTTCAAATCCGGCAAATAAATCTTTCAATAAAACAATTCCTTCGACGTCGTCTAGATTTTCTTTGCAAACAGGATAAACCGAATGCAATTCGTCTAACACTTTTGCTTTTAATTCGGCAACGCTATCGTCATGGGAAAGATATACTATCGATTGACGGTGGGTCATTAATGAATTTATTTTTCGGTCACCAATGTGAAACACACGCTCAACAATATCTTGTTCAATTTCTTGTACTTCGCCCCCTTCGGTTCCTTCTTTGATGATAGCTTTGATTTCTTCTTCGGTAACTTTTCCGTCGGCGGTGGGTTTTATTTTTAAAAGATTCAGTATTCCATCGGTTGATTTAGTCAATAACCAAATAAAGGGCATCGTCACTATAGAGACCATTTTCATGGGAACAGCGACACCTTTAGCTATTGCTTCTGGGTAATTGAGTCCGATTCTTTTGGGTAATAATTCGCCTAAAACTAAAGAGAAAAAAGTCAATATCACTACAACGATACCTACACCGATACTCACAGAATAGGGTTTCAATACTGGAAAAGTAGCAATATACCCTTGAACATCGTGCGTGATTTTATCGCCAGAATAAATCCCTGTTAAAATTCCAATCAAAGTAATTCCGATTTGAACCGTAGATAGAAATTTGTTCGGAGAATTAGCCAAGTCTAGAGCCACTTTAGCATTGGTATTTCCTTTTTTAGCAGCTGTTTCCAAACGGGTTTTACGAGCCGATATCAGCGCGATTTCCGACATAGAGAAAACGCCGTTGAGTAGAATTAAAAAAAGAATGATTAAGATTTCCATTTTGAGTTATAAGTTATGAGTTATGAGTTATGAATATAACTTCTAACCAAAAATTTCAATTATAGGTTGTCGATTACTTGGCTTAATCGTTGTGTTACTTCTTCTATAGAACCGATACCATCCACTTTGTGGAATTTGCCTTGTGCGTTATAATAATGCATCAATGGTGCGGTTTTTTGATTGTATTCGTCGTAGCGATTTCTAATTTTTTCTTCGTCTTGATCGTCTGGTCTACCAGAAGTTTTCCCTCTTTCTAACAAACGTTGTACTAAAATTTCATCATCGGCTTCTAACGCTACGGTAGCCGTTATGCTTTGTCCTTTTGATTCTAAGAATTTATCTAATGCATCGGCTTGCGCTAACGTTCTTGGGAAACCATCAAACAAAAAACCAGCAGACTGTGGATTTTTATCGACTTCACTTTGAAGCATTTGAATGGTCACTTGATCTGGAACTAAATCACCTTTATCCATGAAGGTTTTAGCCAATTGCCCCAACTCGGTATCATTCTTAATATTGTATCTAAAAATATCTCCCGTCGAAAGATGGGTTAGATTGTATTTTCCTTTTAAAAATTCAGCTTGTGTGCCTTTTCCTGCACCTGGTTTTCCGAAAAGAACGATGTTAATCATTGTATTATTTTGAATTATAAATTATTGTGCTAATTGATAAATGTCTGGAAGGTTTCTTCCTAATCCGTCGTAATCTAAACCGTAACCTACTATGAATTTGTTTGGAATTCTAATCCCTACATAATCGATTTTGATGTCTTTTTTATAGGCTTCGGGTTTGAAGAAAAGGGTGGCGATTTTTAAATGCTTTACCTTTTTTTCTTTGAAAATAGCTTTCAATTCTTCTACCGTATTTCCTGTATCCACAATATCTTCCACAATAACAACCGTTCTTCCTTCTAAATCTTGGTTAAGACCGATTAATTGTTTGATTTGGTTAGTGGATTGCGTTCCTTCGTAGGAGGCCATTTTTACAAAACTTACTTCGCACATCCCACGATATTGTTTCATTAAATCAGACAATACCATAAAGGCTCCGTTCAAAACACCAATGAATACAGGCACATCATCAAAAAAATCATCATCCATTTGTTTGGCCATATTCTTAATTGCAAAATCAATTTCATCAGAAGAAATGAATGGCTCGAAAGTTTTATCGTGAAGATGTATCATGTGGTTTTGAATTTAAAATAAGGTGCAAATTTAAAGAAGTCTTGAGTATTACCTACTAAGTATTAGCACTTTTTTGCAAATTTGGTATATTTACTTCGTGAACGCAGAATTTTACAAACAAATTGAACAAGGAACCGCTCATCGCAAAAGTAGAGATGAAAATACTGCTTTTGTGTTATCCCATCCTGAATACCTTGATGATTTAGCTTTAATAGCTTGCCATCCTAAAGACAAGATTCATTACAAAGCTTTGTGGATAATGGAATTAATCAGTGTCAAAAACACATCCTTTTTAACACCAATTGTTGACACATTTTGTTCAGCATTAACACATTATACAATTGAAAAGGCCATTCGTCCTAGTGCGAAAATTTGTTTTCAATTAGTCAAAAGCAAAGCCATAACCCTCACAGCAAAGCAAGAAAAACAGATTATTGAGACGTGTTTAGATTGGCTGATTACAGATGTTAAAGTAGCACCAGCAGCATTTGCCATGCGTGCTTTATTTCTGTTAGGCAAGAAACATCCTTGGATACATGAGGAATTAAAGCTTATCCTTTCTAAGACAATTCCTAATCCAACTCCTGGATATCGTTTTGCTGTTAAAGACATTTTAAAACGTTTGCCATAGTTCAACTAATAGTTATCTTTGTGCCAACAACTACAACAACTACTACGAATGAATTACTTCTCATCCAATTTTAAACTAGGCATTCTCGGTGGTGGGCAATTAGGCAAAATGCTCTTGGCTGAAACGAGAAAGTTTGACATTCAAACGTATGTTTTCGACCCAAGTATGGATGCTCCTTGTCAATATGGGGCTACCAAATTTTTTATTGGCGATTTAATGGACTTTGATACCGTTTATGATTTTGGGAAAAAAGTAAATCTTTTGACTATCGAAATTGAAAACGTAAATTTAGAGGCGTTAGAAAAATTGGAATCCGAAGGATTGAAAGTGTATCCCTCTCTAAAAACCTTGAGATTAATCCAGAATAAAGGCGTTCAAAAAGATTTTTATATCGAAAATCAAATCCCAACCGCTGCTTTTAAAAGGTTTCCATCACTAAACGGATTAAGAGCGGAAATAGAAAATGGTTTGATAGAAACCCCTTTTGTATGGAAAGCGGCTCAATTTGGTTACGATGGTAACGGAGTTAAAGTAGTCCGTTCGGTTTCTGATTTAGAAAATTTACCAAATGTAGAATGCATTGCTGAACAAATGGTAGCCTTTAAAAATGAATTAGCCGTTATTGTAGCGCGCTCCGTTTCGGGAGAAGTTAAAGCATATCCGGTAGTAGAAATGGAATTCCATCCAGAAGCGAATCAAGTAGAATATGTAATTTGTCCAGCCAGAATCGACTTTCACATCGCCAAAAAAGCTACTGAAAAAGCATTAAAAGTAGCCAAAGCCTATAATCATGTTGGATTACTAGCAGTAGAAATGTTCCAAACGCACGATGAAGGAATTTTAGTTAACGAAGTAGCACCTCGTCCTCATAACTCAGGACATTATAGTATTGAAGCGAGTTATACTTCGCAGTTTGAAAATCATTTACGCGCTATTTTGGATTTACCATTAGGAAGTACTGCGAGTAAATTGGCTGGAGTTATGGTCAATTTGGTCGGTGCCGAAGGCTATCACGGCAACGTTATTTATGAAAATATCGAAAAAATTATGGCAATAAAAGGAGTAACTCCACATATTTATGGCAAAAAAGAAACAAGACCTTTCCGCAAAATGGGTCATGTGACTATTGTCAATGAAGATATGAATGAAGCTAGAAGAATTGCGGAAGAAGTAAAGAATACTATTAGAGTAATTTCATAAACTATTATGAATTATAAATTTTAAATTATAAATGATTATGTTTAACGATGAACAAATTTCATTCAAAATTTAAAATTCAAAATTTAAAATTTAAAATAACATGAAAGTAGCCATCATCATGGGAAGTCAAAGCGATTTGCCAATCATGCAGGAAGCCATAGATATCCTAAAAAGTTTTGACATCGAAACGGAAGTCGATATTGTTTCGGCACACCGTACTCCTGAGAAATTATTTGACTTTAGTAAAAAAGCTCATACTCGTGGCATTTCGGTAATTATAGCTGGAGCGGGAGGAGCGGCTCATTTACCCGGAATGGTAGCTTCGATGTCACCTTTGCCTGTAATTGGTGTTCCAGTAAAGTCTAGTAACTCCATTGATGGATGGGATTCTGTTTTGTCTATTTTACAAATGCCTGGTGGTGTCCCTGTAGCTACTGTTGCTTTAAACGGAGCCAAGAATGCCGGAATTCTAGCAGCCCAAATCATCGGAAGTCATGATAAAATGATTCTGGATAAAATAATTTTATACAAAGAAACCTTGAAAGAAGCGGTGAATAAATCATCGGACGAAATGAAAAAATAAACTATGAAAATCTTAACAGAAACCTTCACTACTAAACATAATACGGCACCTTTTAGCCAGATAAAACTAGAAGATTACCAACCCGCTTTTATCGAAAACATTGCCAAAGCTAGAGCAGAAATTGACAGTATAACAAACAATCCCGAAACTCCTTCTTTTGCCAACACCATTGAAGCTTTAGATTTCTCGGGAGAAGCATTAGACCGATTATCGTCTATTTTCTTCAATCTGAATTCGGCTGAAACCTGTGACGAAATGCAAAAGATTGCTCAGGAAGTATCGCCTTTGTTAACCGAATTCAGTAACGACATTGCTTTAAATGTGGATTTGTTCCAACGAGTAAAGACCGTTTATGACCAAAAAGACTCGTTAAACCTAACGCCAGAGCAAGCCACTTTATTAGATAAAAAATTCAAAAGTTTTGCACGAAACGGAGCTTTACTTCCTGAAGATAAAAAGGAAATTTTACGAAAAATAGACACCGTATTAGCCAAACTAAAACTGACTTTCGGTGAAAATGTATTGGCGGAAACCAACAGTTATAAATTACACATCACCAACGAAGGGGATTTAAAAGGTCTACCAGATGGAGCGAAAGAAATGGCGCGTTCTTTAGCCAAAGCAGATGATTTAGATGGTTGGTTATTTACCCTAGATTTTCCAAGTTATTTGCCTTTTGTTACTTATGTTGACAATAGGGAGTTGCGAAAAGAAATGGCTATTGCCGCTGGTAAAAAAGCCTTTCAAGAAAATGATTATGACAATCAGGAAAACGTAAAAAACATAGTAAAATTGCGTCACGAAAGAGCGCAGTTGTTGGGCTATAAGTCGCATTCTCATTTTGTTTTGGAAGAGCGTATGGCACAAAACCCTGAAAAAGTACAATCGTTTTTAAATGATTTGCTAGAAAAAGCCAAACCAGCCGCTTTAAAAGAATTTGCCGAACTAACCGCTTTCGCCAAAGAACTTGACGGATTAGAAAGTCTAGAGAAATGGGATGGCGCTTACTATTCGGAGAAATTGAAACAAAAATTATTCAGTTTAGACGACGAGATTCTTAAGCCTTATTTCAAATTGGAAAACGTATTGAATGGTGCGTTTACAGTAGCAGAAAAGTTATTCGGTATTACCTTCAAAGAAGTATTCGATATTGAAAAATACCATGACGATGTTCAAACTTTTGAAGTACTAGACTTCGAAGGAAAACTAGTAGCCATTTTCTACTCCGATTTTTTTCCAAGAAAAGGAAAACGAAACGGGGCTTGGATGACTTCGTTCAAACCACAATTTATTAAGGATGGCGTAAATGAAAGACCTCATGTGTCTATCGTTTGCAATTTCACGCAACCTACCGAAACCAAACCATCGCTATTAACCTTTAATGAAGTGACTACTTTATTCCATGAATTCGGACACGCTTTACATGGTATGTTAGCCAATACAACTTATCCAAGTTTATCAGGAACATCGGTGTATTGGGACTTTGTGGAATTACCAAGTCAGGTGATGGAAAACTGGTGTTACGAGCCTGAAGCTTTAGCGTTGTTTGCTAAACATTATGAAACGGGAGAAATCATTCCACAACAGTATGTAGAGAAGATTAAAGAAAGTGCAAGCTTTTTAGAAGGAATGGCAACCTTACGTCAATTGAGTTTTGGAATATTAGACATAGCGTATCATGCCAAGCCACAAACTATTGACAATATCAAAGCTTTTGAAAAAGCAGCTATGGACCACACCACCTTATATCCAGATGTAGCTGAAAATTGTATGAGTGTTTCGTTCTCCCATATCTTCCAAGGAGGATATTCTTCTGGCTATTACAGTTACAAATGGGCCGAAGTTTTAGATGCAGATGCTTTTGCATACTTTCAGGAGAAAGGTATATTCAACAAAGAAGTGGCCACCAAATTCAAAGACAACGTACTGTCAAAAGGCGGAACCGAATTGCCAATGGAATTATACAAACGCTTCCGCGGACAAGAGCCAAAACCTGAAGCCTTGTTAAAAAGAGCGGGATTAATATAGATCATTAGATTTTTAGATAGTTAGAAACCGGAGATAATGCTTCGGTTTTTTTATTGGAGGAACACCACTAACCCCCACCACAAAATAGGAATACTCTCTACCCAAAAAGAGCTGTAATATTTTGACCTTTTTTCATAAGCAAATAAAAGGAAAAGAAATACCGTGAAAGCAATGCCCAACTTTAAAAACAAAGTGGTAAAACTAAAATCCGAATTTAAAAATTCTAACAGTATAAAGACCACTAGTAACAACCCTCCCACTATTTTTGTCTTCTTAACTCCTATCTGTTGTGGCACCGTTTTTAAATTAGGATCATCAATTTTCAAATCGATGATTTCAAAGATTAAGATCAACACAAAAACCAAAACAAATCGCTGTAGTGCCACCAACATAACCGTTAAATTCATAGATAGTCCAGCATTCACAATGGGTAAAAACAAAGTCACCCCAACCCAGCACAAAGCCACAATATAAATCTTTACTCCAGCCCAATTACGTGCGTTTCTTCTATTAGGAAAAAAGGGTAAAGTGTACAGTAACGTCAAAATCAGAAAAACGAAAGCAATGATTTTGGTGTTGCGTTCCAATTGTAAAAAGTAAAATCCAGTAGCTAAAAAAGAAAGAAAACTCAATGCCGCAATTCCTTTTAATTCGGTTCGCATTTGCAATTTTTGTGTTCTGGCCAAAGCGTCGTATTTCACAAAATTATACCCCACTATCGTTCCATAAAAAGCAAACCAAGCTGGTGATTGTATTTCGGTAATGTCAAACAAATATCCCGTCATTCGAACCAAAGCATAACAAGACAAAGCCACGTGAATACTGCTGTTGATATAAAAATCGAGAAGTGCCTTTAGGAATCGCATAGTATAAAAGTAATCAAACTGTTAATAAGGGGCCTTTTTAGTTGAAAAATTCTCAAAACATTAGACTTTGTTTAGCACAAAATTAGAACATTAATAATTACTTTTGTTTGCGCAAAAAAAAGCACAACTATACACACTTTAGAACTTACATTTTAATGAGAACAGACGCATTTGCATTACGCCATATAGGTCCACGTGAGAGCGACCTTAACCACATGTTCAAAGCCATCGGTGTCGAAAACATGGAGCAACTGATTTACGAAACCATTCCTGATGATATCCGTTTAAAAAACGACCTTAATTTGGAGGCCCCGATGACCGAATATGAATACTTAAATCACATTCAGGAATTAGGCAAGAAAAACAAAGTCTTCAAATCGTACATCGGTTTAGGATATCACCCCACTATAGTTCCGGCTGTAATACAAAGAAATATTTTTGAAAACCCAGGTTGGTATACTGCCTATACGCCTTATCAAGCTGAAATTGCACAAGGGAGATTAGAAGCTATTTTGAACTTCCAAACTACCGTTATCGAGTTGACGGGTATGGAAATAGCCAACGCTTCTTTACTAGACGAAAGTACCGCTGCTGCCGAAGCTATGGCGCTATTATTTGACGTTCGTTCTCGTGACCAAAAGAAAAACAATGCTAACAAATTCTTCGTTTCAGAAGAAGTGTTGCCACAAACGATATCCGTTTTACAAACGCGTTCTACGCCAATTGGTGTCGAATTAGTAATTGGAAACCACGAAAATTTTGACTTTTCAACTGACTTTTTTGGAGCCATTTTACAATACCCTGGCAAATACGGTCAGGTAAATGATTATGCTGGATTTATCACAAAAGCCAAAGCCAACGAAATAAAAGTAGCCGTAGCTGCCGATATTTTATCTTTAGTAAAATTAACCCCTCCAGGAGAAATGGGAGCTGATGTAGTAGTAGGAACCACACAACGTTTCGGAATTCCGATGGGATATGGTGGTCCACACGCTGCCTTTTTTGCTACCAAAGAAGAATACAAACGTTCCATGCCAGGAAGAATCATTGGAGTAACTATTGATACTAACGGGAACAGGGCTTTACGTATGGCATTACAAACTCGTGAGCAACATATCAAACGTGAAAAAGCGACTTCTAATATTTGTACTGCTCAAGTGTTATTAGCCGTTATGGCCGGAATGTATGCGGTATATCATGGTCCAAAAGGATTGCGCTATATTGCGAATAAAGTACATTCTTCTGCGGTGACCTTGGCAGATGCTTTGAATAAATTAGGCGTATACCAAACTAACGCTTCATTCTTTGACACCCTTCTAGTAAAAGCGGATGCTCAAAAAGTAAAAGCCATTGCCGAGAAAAACGAAGTGAATTTCTTTTATGTAGATGCCAACACGATGGCTATTTCGTTAAACGAAACGACTTCGATTTCTGATATTAATCAAATCATTGCCATCTTTGCAGAAGCTACTGGAAAAGAGAAAATAACTATTACTCACCTATCTACTTCTGATAATTTTACGCCTAGCTTAGAAAGAAAATCAGCTTTCTTGATGCATGATGTGTTTAACAACCATCATTCGGAAAGTCAGTTGATGCGGTATATCAAAAAACTGGAACGTAAAGATTTATCCTTAAACCACTCGATGATTTCGTTAGGTTCTTGTACCATGAAATTAAATGCTGCTGCTGAAATGTTACCCTTATCAATGGCGAATTGGAACAGCATACACCCCTTCGCTCCTATGGAACAAGCAGAAGGGTATATCACCATGCTTAAAAAACTAGAACACCAATTAAATGTGGTTACTGGTTTTGCAGGCACAACATTACAGCCTAACTCAGGCGCCCAAGGAGAATATGCCGGGTTAATGACGATTCGAGCGTATCATTTATCTCGTGGCGATCATCACCGAAATGTATGTCTGATTCCTTCTTCGGCGCACGGGACTAATCCTGCCTCAGCTGCCATGGCTGGGATGACGATTATCGTAACCAAAACAATGGATAACGGTAATATTGATGTTGAAGATTTAAGAGCCAAAGCGATTGAACACAAAGACAATCTTTCTTGTTTGATGGTAACCTATCCATCTACTCATGGTGTTTTTGAAAGCGCTATTTGTGAAATCACTAAAATCATTCACGATAACGGTGGCTTGGTGTATATGGATGGTGCTAATATGAATGCCCAAGTAGGATTAACCAATCCTGCCACAATTGGTGCCGATGTTTGTCACTTGAACTTACACAAAACCTTTGCTATCCCTCACGGTGGTGGTGGACCTGGTGTTGGACCAATATGTGTCAACGAAAAACTAGTGCCGTTTTTACCAACTAATCCTGTAATTAAAGTAGGTGGCGACCAAGCCATTACAGCTATTTCTGCGGCACCTTATGGTTCAGCTTTAGTATGTTTGATTTCTTACGGCTATATCACTATGCTAGGGGCTGAAGGGTTGAAAAGCGCCACACAATATGCAATCTTAAATGCCAATTATATTAAAGCTCGCCTAGAAGAACATTACCCTGTTTTATATTCAGGAGAAATGGGACGTGCGGCTCACGAAATGATTTTAGATTGCCGTTCGTTCAAACAAAACGGAATTGAAGTTACCGATATCGCCAAACGTTTAATGGATTATGGTTTCCATGCTCCTACGGTTTCTTTCCCGGTAGCCGGAACTTTAATGATTGAACCTACTGAATCAGAAGATGTGGCCGAATTAGATCGTTTTTGTGATGCGATGATTTCCATCAGAAAAGAAATAGACAAAGCCAGTGCTGACGATGCGAATAACGTATTAAAAAATGCACCGCATACTTTAGCTATGTTAACTGGTGATACTTGGACTTACCCTTACACTCGTGAACAAGCAGCCTATCCATTGGATTATATTCACGACAATAAATTCTGGCCAAGCGTACGTCGTGTTGATGATGCCTATGGTGACAGAAATTTAGTTTGCTCTTGTGCTCCTATTGAGGCGTATATGTAACATTTAAAACTTAACTATCATAAATCCCAAATTCTAAGTAAGAGTTTGGGATTTTAATTTTTAGATATGAGAAATAGCCCCTTTTACCTAAAGGACAAGACCACAATCACAATAACATAAATAGCATGACTATCAAAAACATAGTATTCGACTTTGGAGGCGTTTTAGTAGACTGGAATCCAAGGCATTTATATAAAAACCATTTTCAAGACACCAATGAAATGGAGTCTTTCCTGAAAAATATTTGTACAGAGGAATGGAATATAGAGCAAGACAGAGGACGTTCTCTTGAAGAAGCTACTATAGAATTGCAAAAGAAGTTCCCAGAACACAGTGCTTCCATAGCACTTTTTTATGGGGAATGGGAAACGATGTTGAAAGACGAAATCCCTGGAACTGTAGCATTACTGTATAAACTCAAAGAAAAGTATCCCCTTTATGGTTTGACCAACTGGTCTTCGGAAACCATTGACATTGCCTACAGAAGATTTTCTTTTTTTAAGGAGTTTGAAGGCATAGTAGTCTCAGGAACAGAAAAGCTGATAAAACCAGACAAAAGAATTTATCAATTGTTGCTCGACCGATATTCGATAAAAGCGGAAGAAAGCATTTTTATAGACGACAATATCAACAATGTAAAAGCAGCTCAAGAACTTGGTTTTTATGCCATTCATTTTCAAAATCCCGCACAATTGGAAGCTGACCTTTCGAAGATCATCACAATATAAAGCGACAAATACCCACTAGTTCCCGCACAAAACCTTTCGTGTGATCTTTTCCCTTTATCCATTACAACTAGTAGACATTTGATTTGAATGGGGTATTCTCAACACTTAAGCACTAACAACAAAAGTAGTAGGGCTAAGTTACTTGGTTTTAAATAACCTCAAATCACTATTAACCAAATACTTATATGTTTTTTATTTAAAAAAAGCATATCTTTACTTTGTAAATTATCCGCCTAGATAAATGGAACTACTGTTTTGCCACTCTTATAACACAAGCTATGAGGAAAATAATACTATCTATTATTACCGTTTTTGTGTACCCTCAATTTTATGGGCAAACGGTTGCTGCCCTTTATGATCAAAAAGAGTATGAAGCACTTATCAAACTAGAGGACAAGGCTGATGCACTAACTGGTGAAGAATTATATCAAGTAGGCTTTGCCTTTTTTCAATTGGAAAATGATGATAAAGCTATTTCTTTTTATGACAAGGCTATTGCCAAAGGTTTTGATAATGCGCTTACCCATTTCTACAAAGGAGTAGCCCTTACTTTTCTGAGAAAATACCCAGAAGCACTTATTGAAGTGGATATGGCTCTAAAAAAGGAACCCAACAATCAGGAGTATATGAATCAAAAAGGGCTTATTTACAAATACCAGGGTAAGGAAGACAAGGCACTCGATTATTTTGAAGAAGCCACGCGTTTCCCCAATACTTTTGGCGAACCCTATTTCTGGGTAGCTTACATTTATCACGGAAAACAAGATTATGAAAAAGCCCTCAAACTGTATTACGTTGCTGCTCAAAAAGTGCCCAAACAAAATACGTATTATGTAAACACCCTTTTATTCATTGGCCAATTAGAGTATACGTTTACCCAAAATTACCAAAAATCGGCAAAAGCCTATGCAGAAGCAATAGCACTCAAGCCTAAGGACTATAACAATTACCCAAAACTCATTAAAGCGTACAATGCAGCAAAAGAATATGCCAAGGCTGATGCTGTTTTTGATTTGTTGAAAGCCGCTTATAAAAACAATGAACTTCCCAAAGAGTTCACAAAATATAAAACAGTGGCCATTGATGAATACGAATGGAACAAACAAAGACTACTAGTGTATAAATCGCTGGAAGATCCAAAAGAAGCACTGGATGTATCCTATACAATCAACCTATTAAATCCAAACGGAGATAAAGTACTACGGAAATTCACTGTGGAAAAAACCATCCAAATAGCTAACGGAAATAGGCACGTGTTTTGTGAAGTTCAAGAAGAGTCCCACCTGACCTACCCCTACGGCTGGAAAACGGATACCATACCCTTGGAAGACATAAAAAAGGCCATTACGCAAGTATTGGAAGGCAGTTTACAAAAGACTGCCACTGAAAAATAACTTTGTATCCTAAAACTTGTCATGCTAACAGTGGAAGCATCCCATTAACTTGAAAACGAATTGTAAATCCACACTATTAGGAAGACTGCTCACTACGAACTGCGACTGAAAACTAACCCCTACACCACCCCAGTAAACATAATCTGCACCGGATTAAACTGTTTGCTATTACAGTAATTCTTAGCCCCCAGCACCGTACGAGTATCCCATAACAATAGTTGGGCAGCAACTATAATCCTAGTACCCGTTGGAAACGATTGGGTTTCTAAAGTTAGGGTGGTTGGGACACTTTGCTCTAGCTCAAACCCAAAGACCTCTGTAACTACTGCTCTTCCTTCTTCAGCAGGAAAGCCCAACACCAGTATCGCTACTTCTCCTCCCCTATAGGAAATAGGCACTCTCATAGACAACAAAGGCTCTATAGCTACAGTAGGGAGTTGCACCGTACCACTTTCTGTAATCCTAAAAGACAACGTCTCTGGAAGATAATCCTGTAGCTGGCTATCCTTATGAAATTCAAAACCCACTAGTGCTGATAAGTCAGCGGAAAACAAAGTCAAATGCTTTGAAGAGTTCTGCGGAAAATGAAAGGCTTTATGTAATGCTCCCGTCAATCTTTGACTAGCATAAGGATCCGTACCCACCTGCAGCAAAGGACGCAACCCGTTTTTTATCCCTTTGGATTGTTCAACCGCATACCTAAAGTTAGCTGAACTAACGCGAGTACCCTTACTTTGTTTCGGGTCAACCGGACAAGGTTGCACTATTGGTTTACCATTCAGAATACGGGTATACACCGGACCAATAAGCCCCTGTAATTGCATTTTTCGATTTAGAGTTGCCATACTTTTGATGAATTTAAATTAAACAATCAGCTCTTCTTAATTACCTTATTATTAGAGCTATAGAATAGCTTCCTACATAAATCATGCCATTCTCCTTCCTAGTGTGTGCGGGTTCTGTACGGGTTCTATCCGATGTGTGTCCGAGTAAAACTATAGTTACATCGGACACACATCGCACACACATCGCACACACATCGGACACACTACGAAGAAAACCGCACCAATACTAGACTGAAGACTAGCGTTCTTTTTCTCTTAAAAAAATGACAACAATCAGTTTTTAGAAAAAGAGGAAAAGGTATCTTTGGGACTCAATTGATAATTATGCGCGACATTCAGAACCAAGACGACCTTTATGTATTGGTGGACGAGTTCTACAAAAAGTTATTGGCTGATGCTTCGATAAGCTATATTTTTACGGAGGTGGTAAAGATAAAGTTGGAAGAACATTTGCCTATTTTAGTTACATTTTGGTCACAGGCTATTTTAGGAACGGGAGGTTATTTCAATAATTTGACACAAATACATTTGGATGTAAGTGCTAAAGAATACCTATCGCCTGAACTATTCAACATTTGGCTAAATCACTTTTATGCTGCTGTTGATGAAAACTTCAAAGGCGAAAAAGCAGAGCAAATAAAAACCCAAGCCTTAAGTATTGCCACCATTATGCAGATTAAAATCATACAAGAAAAAGATAAATAATTATTAGTTCAATAATAATAAAGGTGATTCTTTACATTATTCACAATAGTTGGAAATTAGTTGGAAATTACATAATCAACAATTATTTTTATTAATAATTTCGTAATGAAATATTTAAAATAATGAATATAAAAATAACAGGTTCGGGAAGTTATATCCCTACACAAATAGTATCCAATAAAGATTTTGCAGCACATGTATTTTTAAATGATGACGGAACTCCTTTTCCTCATCCGAATGATGTTGTAGCCGAAAAATTTCTAGAAATCACCGGTATTAAAGAAAGACGTTATGTTACCGATGATTTACTTACTTCAGACATAGCCACCATAGCAGCTAAAAAAGCTATTGAAGATGCTAATATTGACCCCGAAACCTTAGACTATATCATCTTTGCACATAATTTTGGTAACGTAAAAAAAGGGGCCATCCAAACCGACTTACTACCCAGTTTGGCTACTCGAGTGAAATATGATTTGCGTATAAAAAACCCAAAATGTGTTTGTTATGATATGCTTTTTGGTTGTCCTGGTTGGGTAGAAGGGGTAATTCAAGCCCAAGCCTTTATAAAAGCAGGAATGGCCAAAAAATGTTTAGTTATTGGTGCCGAAACCCTTTCACGTGTAGTAGATTTACACGACAGAGACAGTATGATTTATTCGGATGGTGCAGGAGCTACTGTCATTGAAGCTACTGAAGAAGAAGGAGGAATATTGGCACATGAAACGGCTACTTTCACATATGACGAGGCGTATTATCTGTTTTTTGGGAATTCATTCAATAAAACCCATGATCCCGATGTGCGCTATATCAAAATGAACGGTAGAAAAATTTATGAATTTGCTTTAAGCAATGTGCCAAAAGCCATGAAAGCCTGTCTAGATAATAGTGGTATCGATATCAAAGATGTAAAAAAAGTATTGATTCATCAGGCCAATGAAAAAATGGATGAAGCCATCATACAACGTTTTTACAAACTTTACCATGAAACGCCTCCTGAAGGCATCATGCCCATGAGTATTCATGAATTAGGAAATTCTAGTGTTGCTACCGTTCCTACCTTATATGATTCCTTAGTTAAAGGTAAAATCGAAAATCAAAGCATCCAAAAAGGAGATGTAATTCTCTTCGCATCGGTTGGAGCAGGTATGAACGTGAATGCAATTGTATACAGAATGTAATAAAGTTTGTAACTTCGCACTCTATAATTTTGCAACATATTACATGTACGAGAAGACCTATCCCAGCAAACGCTTTAATTTAACGTTAGCTTTTTTACAGAAACACATCCAACCCACTGAAACCATTTTTGATCTTGGGGTGCCTAATCCCTTTTCTAAAATCATGGAAGAGCATGGCTATACCGTAATCAATACCAAAGGGGAAGATTTAGACAATGACCAATCTGCTTTACAAAATGAAAAGTATGAAGTCTTCACCGCTTTTGAGATTTTTGAGCACTTATTAAATCCATATACTGTTTTGGAAAATGTTACATGCGATAAAGTATTAATCTCTATTCCTATGCGATTATGGTTTTCTCCAGCTTATAGAAGTAAAACGGATAAATGGGATAGACATTATCACGAATTTGAAGATTGGCAATTAGATTGGCTTTTAGAAAAGACAGGTTGGAAAATTATAGACCGAGTAAAGTTCACGCATCCTGTAAAGAAATTGGGTTTCCGCCCTTTATTGAGATATTTTACCCCTCGTTATTATATGGTCTATGCTGAAAAAGTAAAATAACTTCCGATAGCAATCCAATAAAAAAACCATCTAGTAAGATGGTTTTTTTGTGCCTTTTTTATACTGAATTAATTTAATTATTTGATTTTCAGTACTATATATTTTATCACTGAAGTATATTGACTTATTTCGTTAATTCTTTCCTTTATCACTACTCTTTTTAGAAAGAAATAAAGAAAAAAAAGGGTACTATTTTAGTTTACAAAAAAGAACAATTGTAAGTTTTATAATAAGTATTTCCTACTTTTTGCAAAAAAAAATGCATTTCGTCGATTTTATTTGTCATTTAATCGACAATCTTAGTATGTTTGACCTGTAATTAAACAAAACCCTAAATCTATTTATTATGAAAAAACTATTTACTTTTTCGATGTTGACTGTTTTCACTTTTTCATTCGGTCAAAAATTATTTATTGTTAAATCCGATGAGAAATTCGGTATCATCAACGAGTCAGGTGTTGAAGTAATTCCACCAAAATACAATGCTATTGATGACTTTGATAAAATGCATCCAAATTGGGCTAAAGTAGAACTAGAAAACCTATATGGTTTCGTTGACAAAAGCGGAAAAATTGTGGTAGAACCAAAGTATCAAACCATTGAAAATTATGATGAGTACAACGATGGTTGGGCCTTGATTATTAAAGATGGAAAATATGGCTTCATGAACGAAGCTGGAAAAGAAATCGTTCCTCCTATGTATGACAAAGTTGGAAAATTTGGTGAGTATTCCAAAGAATGGATACTTGTTGAAAGCCAAGGTCTAAAAGGATTTATTGACAAAGATGGTAACATTGTTGTTCCAGTAAAATACGTAGAAGTGTCTAAATTTGACGATGTTAGAAAAAATTGGGCCCTAGTTAAAAACAGAAAAGAAAAACTTGGTTTTATTGACAAAACTGGTAAAGAAGTAATTCCTGTAATTTACGATACTATCGAAGCTTTCACTAAAAAGAAAGGTAAAACTACAGAATTAGCTAACGCAGAATAGATGTTTATATTTTATAGTTGATTTTAAAAAAGGATTTCTTAATTGAAATCCTTTTTTTTGTTTTCTAATTTATATTTTTACCCTATCAACCGATAGCAACAATGGATTATTATATTGTCATTCCTTCTCATAATGAAGAAAAATATATTGCACAAACCCTACAATCTATAGTTGAGCAAACTGTTTTGCCTAAGAAACTAGTAGTGGTTAATGACAATTCAACAGATCATACAGAAGCCATTGTTGCTAGTTTTATTCAAAATCATCCTTGGATTTCATTGGTAAATAAATCTTCTGAAGCGATACATCTTCCGGGCAGTAAAGTAATTCAAGCTTTTCAAAAGGGCTTAGCAACCTTAGACGACCACTATGAAGTCATGGTAAAAGTAGATGCCGATTTGATATTTCCTCCTACTTATTTTGAAACCATACTCTCCCATTTTCAATCAGACGACCAAATAGGAATGGCGGGGGGCTTTGCTTATATTGAAAAGAATGGGGAATGGATTTTGGAAAACCTTACCGATAAAGACCACATCCGTGGTGCTTTTAAAGCCTACAGAAAAGAAGCCTTCCAACAAATTGGAGGATTAAAACCTGCTATGGGTTGGGACACCGTGGATGAATTGTTATGCAAATTTTATAATTGGAAAGTGATAACTGATACCTCCTTAAAAGTCAAACATCTTAAACCCACAGGAGCTAGCTATAATAAAACCGCGCGTTACAAACAAGGCGAAGCTTTTTATACCTTGGGTTACGGATTCTTTATTACTGCCATAGCCTCGCTAAAACTAGCCCTACGAAAAGGAAAGCCACTATTGTTTATAGATTATATCAACGGATTTTGGAAGGCTAAATCAGATAAAAAACCACTTTTAGTTACTGCCGAACAAGCTAAATTTATTAGAAGTTATCGTTTGAAAAAGATGAAGGAAAAGCTAATGTAAAGCTAAAAAACCACCAACTCATACCTCATAACTCATAACTTCTCCCTATTTTTGACAATATTTTTAGCCCATGATGTTAGTCCGCTATTTATCGCAAATCGGAAAATATTTTTTGATGTGGAAAGAAATTTTCAATAAACCTACTAAGTGGTCGGTGATGAGACAATTAATCTTCAAAGAAATTGATGATTTAATTATTGGCTCACTCGGTATTGTGTGCTTTATTTCTTTCTTTGTAGGTGGTGTTGTTTCTATTCAAACTGCTTTGAATTTGACGAATCCCTTAATTCCAAAGTACCTTATTGGTTTTGCCACTAGACAATCGGTAATATTAGAATTTGCGCCAACCTTTATTTCGATAATTATGGCGGGTAAAATGGGTTCATTCATCACTTCTAGTATTGGAACAATGCGGGTTACAGAACAAATTGACGCTTTAGAAGTAATGGGAGTTAATTCCCTAAATTACTTAGTATTCCCAAAATTAATCGCCTTACTACTCTACCCATTTTTAATTGGTATCAGTATGTTTTTAGGGATTTTTGGAGGTTGGATTGCTGCTGTTTATGGTGGATTTGCTTCTAGTAATGATTTTATAACGGGGTTACAACAAGAGTTTATTCCGTTTCATATTGTGTATGCTTTTATTAAAACCTTTGTTTTTGCATTAATATTAGCCACTATTCCATCGTTTCATGGTTATTATATGAAAGGCGGAGCGCTAGAAGTAGGGAAAGCTAGTACCGTCTCATTTGTGTGGACAGCGGTAACCATTATTATGGCCAATTATATATTAACCCAATTACTTTTGACCTAATGATAGAAGTTAAAGACCTAGAGAAATCATTTGGAGACAGCAAAGTATTAAAAGGGATTTCTACCATTTTTGAAACGGGGAAAACCAATTTAATTATCGGGCAAAGTGGATCTGGAAAAACAGTTTTACTTAAAAGTTTACTTGGAATACATACACCAGATAAAGGCACCATTTCTTTTGATGGGAGAGTTTATTCCCTTTTAACCGATGATGAAAAAAGAGCTTTACGAACCGAAATAGGAATGGTATTTCAAGGTAGTGCCCTTTTTGACAGTATGACTGTTGAAGAAAATGTAGGCTTTCCATTGAAAATGTTTTCTAAAAAAACGGCTGCCGAAATTAAAGAGCGTGTTGATTTTGTAATCGATAGAGTAGATTTAAAAAATGCCCACGATAAAAAACCATCTGAACTTTCGGGCGGGATGCAAAAACGGGTAGCGATAGCTCGTGCCATTGTAAACAATCCGAAATACCTTTTTTGCGACGAACCTAACTCGGGCTTAGACCCAAAAACAGCCATTATCATTGACAATCTGATTCATGAAATTACGGTAGAATACAATATCACTACTGTAATTAATACACACGATATGAATTCGGTAATGGAAATAGGTGAGAAAATTATTTTTCTGAAACAAGGGATTTTAGCTTGGGAAGGAACCAAAAAAGACATTTTCAGAACCGATAACGAAGCCATAACCGACTTTGTGTATTCCTCTAATCTTTTCAAAAAAATTAGGAAAGCACAGAATAAAGAAGAATAAAAAAGGAGCAATTACTGCTCCTTTTTTATTTATAATTCATTAGCTAAACCAGTAATTCGCTTAATGTCTTGTTCTTTACTTTTGGGATAAATTAGTAAAATCCCTTCTTTATCTACAATTATATAATCGTTTAAACCGTCAACCACTATAATTTTATTGGCATCGGAACGAATGATGTTATTGGAAGCATTTTCCAACACTACTTTAGCATTGATAACGCCGTTGTTGTTTTCGTCCTTATCTAGTTTTTCGTGAAGTTGCCCCCAAGTTCCTAAATCATTCCAATCAAAAGTAGCTGGTAACACAAATACGTTTTTGGCTTTTTCCATTACGGCATAGTCAATGGAAATATTTTCTGCATTTTCGTAATGGTCTTCTATGAATTGTTTTTCATTTTCAGTATTATAAGTATCAAAACCTTCCTGAAATAGGGCATTCATTTGAGGTTGGAACTTTTCAAACGCTTCGGTAATTGATTTTACACTCCATATAAAAATACCGCCATTCCAAAGGAAATTTCCAGCAGCAAGAAAGGATTTTGCGGTTTCATAATCGGGCTTTTCACGGAACTGATTTACTTTTTTAATCGGATTAGCATCTGTTTTATCAAATTCGATATACCCGAAACCGGTATTGGGGAATGTGGGTTGGATCCCCAAAGTCATCAAAGCATTTTCTTCTTGACAAAAGTCGAAACATTGTTGTAGATTTCTTGAAAACGCCACTTCATCTTCAATCCAGTGATCGCTTGGTGCTACTACCATAACAGCATCTGGGTTTTGTTTTTGGATTTTCAAAGAGGCATATAAAATACAAGGTGCTGTATTTCGCATCGCGGGTTCTAGCAAAACTTGCTTTGGTTTGACCATAGGCAATTGTTCTAGAACCAAATCGTTGTAGCGTTCGTTTGTTAGAATTAATATGTTTTCTATCGGAATCAATTTTGACAAACGACTGAATGTCTTTTGAATCAAGGTATCTCCCGAACCCAACATGTCGTGAAATTGTTTTGGTAAATCAGTAGTACTAACGGGCCAAAAACGGGAACCTACTCCCCCAGCCATTAATATGGCGTAATAATTTTTATTCATTTTTTATCTTATTCTATCATCCATTTTTAAAAGACCACTTTGCCTGATGTCGTATAGAGTGCCTTCGATTTTATCATAATTTCCTTTAATATCAGTTTCTTTATTTGTGGTCAAATTGGTAACTAAAATTCCTGTTGTTAACTCATCGCTTTCGGAATAGTAATCATCATAAATTAAATAGTCAAAATTACCTATCTTAAAAAATATTGAAGTTATTTCCATTCCTGCATTTTGAATTCCACCCCCTCTAAAATAATACGAATAAGTAAACTTATTCCAACTTTCTTTATTTTTTTCAGGATATTCGAGTTCAATATTATTTGCTGTGCCAAATCTATAAATAATATAGGCATTATTTTTATCTTTTGCCAAAACCATTTTCTTTCCATTTTTAGTAGGAAAAGAAAATATCAAATCCTCGTTGGGCAAGATATAGTTTTGTGCCAAACAGAATTCAGCAAAAAGAAGCAAGAAAATAGTAAAGTTTCCTTTTTTCATAATGTCCTTTATCCTGGTAATATTTCCACCTCAGCATTGGCATTAAACAAAAACAATCTGCCTGTTTTCACTTCCAAACACTCATAGCGCTTGACACGAAGACCTTTCTTTTGAAATATTCTACCATTCTTTATTCGGAAAAAACTACCGCTTGGCACTTCGTGAATATAATGAACATCTGGTTTTCGTTCGTCAAATTGTTTTAAAGCATACGCCAATCTAGCATCGGTATCGCTACTAGCTGTGGGGTTTCTAAAATGATTGGCTACTAAGGGCAATACCGAATGAGGGAAGATTTCGGGACGAATAAACGGCGCCATCAATCGTTGAAAAGTGAGTTTCCATTCGTTACCATGAGGCTTTATCATCCTGCCGTATTTTTCAAAAGCTGCTAAATGAGCAATTTCGTGAACTAATGTTATTAGAAAACGGTACTTATTCAAGTTAGCATTGACGGTAATTTCGTGTTTACCATTCAACGATTTTCGATAATCTCCATGACGTGTTTGCCGTTCGTTGACGATTTTCAAATGCACATTATTGCTTTTGATTAACTCAAAGCAAGCTTGAACAGAGTGTTCGGGTAAATATTTCGATAAGACTTCGCTCAAAGGTTATGGCGTTGATGATGACACTTGAATTATTTTTCCGTTGTGATATTTGTTACCTGTAAGGGCAAAATTGAAAATATAATCGGCCATTTCTTTTGCAGAAATTGGTGCTTCATATCCTGGAAATGCCTCCTGTAACATTTCTGTATTTACCGCTCCGAGTGCTAATACATTGAAAGCAATGCCTTGTTCTCTGTATTCTTCGGCTAATAATTCGGACAAGGTGATTACCGCTCCTTTACTGGAACTGTAAGCTGATAGTCCAGCAAACTTCATACTTCCTTGTATACCACCCATGGAACTGATGGAGACTACATGGCTTCCTTTTTTAAGAAAGGGTAAGCACACTCGAGTCAAATTGGCCACCCCAAAAACATTAACTTTGTAAACGTTTTCAAAATCTTCTTGAGTCGTCTGAGCAAAAGGCTTCAAAACTAAACTCCCAGCATTATGAATAATAATATCGACATTTTTCCAGGCATTGGAAAGGAAATTTTCCATTGAATTCAAATCGGACTCTTTGGATAAATCTACCGAACGTGAAGTGATGTTTGGATTACCAAGAAACTCTTGAGGAATATTTCTTGAGATAGCTAACACTTGATGTCCTGCCTTGGCAAACTGCAATGCTAATTCGTAACCGATACCTCTGGATGTTCCTGTGATGATGATGTTTTTCAAAATCTTTTTTTTGTAAAAATAAGAAAATGAAAACTAGTAATAATATTTTTTGCAAAACTTAACCGCTTGAAAAATCCCCAAACCAAAAAACACAAGAGGAATGATCAATTGGATTAAATACTTAGCTAAAAATGCTACGTTGGCGGCAAAATAATGTAGTGACAGAATTAGAGTCAACATGCCAAAAAAGGTTCCAGTAACCGTCCCCAATACATAAAAGTATTTTCTTGATTTTGAAACTTCAATATATTGACCATTTAAAAGCCAGAGATTCCAACCCGTCCAAAATGGGATTTGAATAAAATTCAGACAACTCAATACAATTCCTAAAACAAATGGGGAATAAGTAAAAGAAGTAGCATGATTGGTTTTTGCATTGGAACCCAAATAGAAAACAATCGCCAAAACAAACATAAAGAGCACCGAAAAACCCTCGATGAATTGGGTTATTTTTTTATTCTCCGCTAGTTTTTTGGCAAAGATCAGAGTGAAATAAATCACGAAAAATTCAATACAAATCACACCAAATAAAAATATAACCGTGGTTTGCATTCCTGATTTTTGAAACAATTCAAAACCAACCACATTCAAATACCCTAAAGGAATAGAACCCAGAAAACTGACTATAAAACCAACGAATATATTTTTGAGATTTTGCATTAAAAATGGACTATTTTGTTGGATTGTTCTAGATGCAAACGGTATTGTTCCATCCCTACTTTATGAGACAAATAGGGGACTCCCCTTTTATGATTTTCTGCACTAATTTGAAACATATAACTGATGTGTCTTGCCAATTCTTTCCAAGCAAAAAACAACGAATGTTTTGGGTCATAAATGTGGGTAGGTTCACTAGCCGCTCCGTTTAATTCAACAATGGAGAAGTTTTTCCCTTCTTCCAACTCTTCCCAAGTGTTGTACATTAAGTCCATACGACCAAAATAAAAGGCTGTAATTTCAAGACACATAGCATCAATTACCTGAGTTAATTCAGGTGAAATTAAATGGGAGTAATCTAAAAATTTGGCGCCACGAGCGTGGTTTCCATAAGGAACTAAGTTGCGTTTTTCTCCTTTTGTCAATACGGTTTTTAATTGGCTTCCGTATTCTTTTTCGAGTGCCTTTAATTGCAATTCGTATCTTGGATTGGCTTTCAATAATGTTTCTATGGTAGACGAACCATCACCTTCAACGATAAGAAATTCTTTGGCAACAATGCCAGTAATTCTTCCGTGTTTTTCATTAGGGAAACGGACATAAAAAATACCTACTTCATTAGGATAGGGAATCAAATTCTGCAACAAATAATCAAAATTGGCTTTATGGTGATAGTTTCTTAATTCGTCCAAATTGGTGATTTTTTTCACTGCTGAACCTCGTAGTCCAATATCCGGTTTTACTATGAATGGCAAATTAATTTTAGAAGATTCTAAGATTTTCAAAACCTCATCAAAAGGAATTTTCTCTTGGACAAACCTTGTTTTGGGATAGTATTTTTGCGGAATCAAATCATAGATTTTTATCTTGCTATCCATGACAAAACCACCGTTTTCCATACTTGGATTACAAGCATTGAAAAAGAAAATGGTGCGTGCCTTCAAAGCATAATACCCCCACAAAAAATAAATAGGGATGTACACTATTTGGAAAGGCCAATATTCCCAATGGAACAATTTATGGAAGAAGAGTTTCAAATTACGAATGATTAAAGTGATAGAAAGGTATTGGAAAAATCCCGTTCGGCAATCAAATCCGAGTAATGAAGTTCGACTTTATTTTTTTCGACAACGGCTTGCGTGATGCTTAAGGTTTTTAGCATTTCATTTCTATTGATTACTAATCCATGTTCTGTATTTTCCGGTTCCGTATAGCGATGAAAATTAAACAGTTCTTCTTCATTAACTGCCGGTTTTATATCTAAAAATGCAGCAAACCAACTAGCTCTTTTGGCTCTGATTTCCTTTGAATACAAAGTCGATGAAGACCAAATATGACTTTGAGAAGTTGCTAATGCAATAGTACTTTTCTCGATTTCATTCCATCGCAACTGATAGAGTTTTTGATTTTCAAAAAGCACTAAAGTAAAAGGCTCAATAGCTGTTAAATCAATACTTTCCCAATCTTGAATCACCGATTCACCGCTGATGAGTTCTAGGACAATCAAGCCGCGACTTTTTCGGTAACTTTCTTTTAGGACATGCTTTTCCTCTGCCCCGTTTAAAAGCACTAAAACCGTAGCCTTTTCATTAACAGCAAACCAAGTTCCGCCCGCTTTTTTATCTTTTGGAAAAATAATATTCTTGTTGTTGATGAGATAATTTTTGGGTTCGATGGCATTAGGTCTCAGCACTTTTTCATCTCTATTGGAAGTGATGATTATTTTGCCATTAGCATTGACAAAACTTACTGTGCACATTGTTTTCTGTATTCTATTGTAGATCGGGCGACACCAAAATTTTCGTCAACCTGTAAATGTTGCGATTGCAAAACCGCTACTTTTATTAAAGCTTGATGATGAATACAATGTTCTAAATTGTATAATAACTCTCTGAAATAGTTGCTTTCAATTCGCAATTCTTCTCCGTCAACCATTTGCTGTAACATCAATGTTTTATTTTCTTTTTCTATTTGAATCTTTATTTCTGCAAAGCATTGCAGGGCGAAATCAGTATCCGTTTGAATTCGGTAGTCCCGATTTCTTTTATCATAATTCACAATGCCACTCTTATATTGATTTTCTAGGCACTGAAACATTTCAATAATATGTCGAGTATGTTCACCAATACTTGAGTTACTCAATCCGCTACAAGGAGCCGTATAATCCTCTTTGGAAAGTTGCTTTAACAACGAAACCAATTCATTTAATGTTTTATGTAAAGAAGCTATGAGCATATTTTTTGATGTTTTAATCAATTACGGATTTTCTACTAGTTCAGTTTTAGATTTTGAATCGGAGTAAATCAGGTATTTTATTCTTGTTTTGAAAAAGTAAGATAATACAACAAAGCAAGGTAATTATAGCCAAAGTAAACAATTCACCACCGTCATTTTTCACTTCTATACCCAACACAAACAAGTGTGAAAAAATAGCTCCAAGCATTGTTCCTGCTCCAATTAATGCGCCAAGCAATGTAGTTCTTGGGATTAAAATTAAAATAGAAGCAATTAATTCTGCCACTCCAGAACCAATTCTTCCGAAAGGTTCAATTCCTAATTTGGTAAAAATATAAACACTCTCTTCGGCTCCCGTAAATTTAAAAAATAAAGTTTGAACTAGGATTACCACTGCAATAAGTTTTACAATCCAAATGAATATTGATTTTTTCATTTTTTTAGTTTTTTAGTTGATGATTTTTTTCCAGTTAGCGTCCGCTTTTTTATTAAGATTGGACTCATCTTTATTCCATGATTTCAGAGTATTATTGAAGTAGGCATTGTAAAACAAAAATAGCTTCCCGTTGGTGATTTTAAACGTTTCAGGATCTACTTCCACTTTCTCTCCAGTAGAACCCATAGCATAAGCACACCAACCTCCGTATTGAGGCTCATAACTTGCTGGGGATTTAACAAAAGCTTCTTTATTAGCTTGAGAAGAAAAATTATAAATCACTCCTTCATTTGTTGCAGTGAATGTAGACTTTCCTTTCACCGCTTTTTTCTGGGTAAAATACGCCACAGGATCATATCCTTGAAGGGCTACTTTTTTATCAAGATTGAATTCTGCTATTCTTTTTTGAGCCGTTTGCCCAACCATTATTGTTGTAAAGCTAACGAACAATACTAAAAATACTTTTCTCATTTTTTTAAGTTTTATAATTTGATGAGACAAAGATATAGTGGGTAAAAATTTGACTTTGTCCGCTACTTTACATTTGAGGCAAAAAATATTATTTTTTTAATTTTTTCCAGTTCTCGTTGGCTTTGACAATGCGTTCTGCACGGTCTTTTGACCACATTTCTTTTACTTTCAAATTGTAATTCAGGTATAATTTATCATCCACAATGGTAAAGGCTTGTGGGTCGGTTGGGGAGGCATGACCTTCGGAAATACCGTAGGCACAATACCCTCCATATTGCGGTACATATTTTTCTGGTTTTTTTAGAAATAGGGCTCTGTTTTTTTCAGAGGAAAAGAAATAAATGGCTTTCTTATATTCGGTATTGATTTCGCTTCTGCCTTGGATGGCTTTGTTGCTTTCAAAATAAGCTACTGGATCAAATCCTTGAATGGCTACTCCATTTTTTAAATACTGATTTTGAGCTTGGATTTGTACTGAAATCATTGTAACGAACAGGACTAAAATTAATTTTTTCATGTTTTATATTTTATGTTTTTAATTTATTAAAATGAATATTGATATTGCAATCCTAGAACAAAGCTTCTAGTTAATCCGTCTGGACGACTATCTCGAACCACAAAAGGCGTTGCCAAGGACAATTCTAAACTGCTTTGTTTTGTAAGACTATACGAAGTTATTATATTTCCGTTAATGGTTAAACCATCCGAACCCTTAATGTTTTCTCTTTGTCCAAAAATGTTTTCAAAACTGTCTTTTCCCAAATGGTAAATGAATAATACATTAGGCTTAAACGTAAATTTCTTATTGGGTGTTTTTAGAGAATAAGTAGCTCTTAAAAGGGCATCGGGCTTACGCTCAAATAAATTGGTCGATGGAAAATCATTGGTTCCACCGTATTCTTTGAAATAAGAATTATTATTTAAGTTCACAATAGGAAGCTGCAAAGCGCCATTAAAATCCCAATACTTGTAATGCAAATTAGTTCCCAAAAACAAATCGATAGTTCCTAAACTAGATTGATAATCTAAGGGTAACGAATAGCCGTTAATCTTAAGATTAGAAGCAGTGAACGGAAATTTAAAGCCCAATAAAGTACTCCACTGTTTCTTATTCTTTTCTTTGAAAGTGTAATTGCCAATTAAAAAAGCATCTCCAAATTGACTACGCGTCCCAAAACTTCCATGAGCCGTAGAGTAAGTAACTTTACTTGTGAAAGAAAATCGCTCACTGAATCTTTTTGTGTACGAAATGTAAGGAGAAAAATACCCCACATCCGCTTCGCCTAAACTATAAATAGCAGCCAATTCGAGTGTGCTTTTAAATGATTTATCCTCCGATTGAAATCCGTGATTGATGGAACAAATTCCGGCATCGCTACAACCCTGAGAAAACATATAATTTACGGCAAGTAGTAACCCAAAAACTAAAAGTGTCTTTTTCATTATTTTTTAATTTGATGTTAATGCGGCAATAGCAAACAAATGATTGTACTGCTGACAATGGATTAATACATGAGAATAGTCGGCCACATTTACATTGGCTGGAATAAGATATACCGTTTGGGAAGTTAAATTTCCAAGGTTTACAAATTGATTTGGAGTAGCCGCTTTAGACAAATAGACTTTCAAATCAGGACCGTCCGAAATAGAAAAATTGTCGAGTTGTACTTTGTACTGATTGTTTTCGAGATAAATCTTAGCTTTTCCTGAAACAACAATGCCGTCAGTTGGTACAAAAGTGCCTGAGTATTTCAATACCGCTGTTGGCGTTATAACTTCAGCTTGGCTGTCTTTTGTTAAAGGTCCTTCTTCCTGACAAGAGGCAAAAATGAAAAGTATGGGTAGTAAAAAAATCTTTTTCATAGCATTTGTTTTTTTATTAAACAAAGCTATTACAGTTACTAAAAGAGAAATGTCGGGTAGTTTACAATTAGAATAAAAAAACTATAACTTCGAAATATCTTCTATGATGATTTCTTTGCGTCCGTAGTGCATGATTCCGTTTTCTTCTAATTCATTTAGTAATAAAGTGGCCGTTTGACGGGAGGTACAAATGATTTGAGCAATATCGGTTTGGGTAAGGTAATTTTCGAGAAGGACTCTATTGCCTTCTTTCTTTCCGTCACGGTCAGCCCAATCTTTCAGAAACGTTAGCAAACGAGTTTTAGCATCTTTAGACATCAAATTGGCATAATTGTTTTTAATGCGTTTCATTTTGAGTCCAACGAATTTGGTATAAGACAACGCTAAACTTGGATTTTGCAATAGTAAATTTTCAAAATCAGAAAGTAGGAAACTGCAAATGATGATATCATCGGTAAGTGCCTTAGCGTATTCATTTGAGTTTTGATCGCTATCTAATTCTAATTCGCCAAACAAATCTCCTTTTTGAATGATATCCTTCACGGTTTCATTTCCTTCTTCATCCACAGAAACAATTTTGATATTTCCTTTTTTGAGTAAAAAAACACGAGGTAAATCGGAAGAAGAAAAATAAATGATATCGCCCTTTTTAGCTTTTTTAAATCCGGTAATGATACACAACTGCTTGATTTGAGACATACTCAAGGTCCAAAACAATTTGTGATCACGGAGATACCAATATTTTAGTTCTTCATACATGAAGTAAATGTACTAATTTTTCCAAATCAAAAAACCCTTTCATTGCTGAAAGGGTTTAATGAGTATTAATTTTAAAATCTTATGTAGTTCAATAACAAATTTACAAAAAATTATGATACCAAACCACGAGAAATTACAATTCTTTGTATTTCTGAAGTTCCTTCATAAATTTGGGTGATTTTCGAATCGCGCATCATACGTTCTACATGGTATTCGGCCACATAACCGTTACCTCCATGAATTTGAACAGCTTCATTAGCTACTTCTAAAGCTATTTCAGAAGCATATAATTTAGCCATAGCACCTGAATGTGCAATGTCTTTCCCTTCATCTTTTTCGCAAGCGGCTTTCATGATTAACAATTTAGCCGCGGTAATTTTTACAAACATATCGGCTAACTTAAAGGCAATAGCTTGGTGTTTGAAAATTTCTTTGCCAAAGGCTTTTCTTTCGTGTGAATATTTTAAGGCCAATTCATAAGCTCCAGTTGCAATTCCTAAAGCTTGTGATGCAATCCCGATTCTTCCTCCGTTCAAAACGTTCATAGCGAAGTTGAATCCAAACCCATCTGCTCCAATTCGGTTTTCTTTTGGCACTTTTACATCCGTAAATAATAAGGAGTGTGTATCGCTTCCGCGGATTCCCATTTTCTTTTCTTTCGGACCTATTTCAAATCCTGCCCACCCTTTTTCAACGATGAAAGCATTGATTCCTTTATGCCCTTTTTCCACATCGGTTTGTGCTATCACTAGATAAGTAGAAGCCGTTCCTCCGTTGGTAATCCAGTTTTTAGTTCCGTTTAGCAAATAGTAATCACCCATATCTTTGGCAGTTGTTTTTTGAGAACTTGCATCACTTCCTGCTTCTGGTTCTGATAAACAAAAGGCACCTATAACTTCACCTTTAGCTAAAGGCACTAAATATTTCATTTTTTGTTCTTCCGAACAATATTTTTCCATTCCGGCACAAACTAAAGAATTGTTCACCGACATAATTACAGCAGCTGAAGCATCGACTTTAGCAATTTCAGTCATCGCTAAAACATAAGAAACACTATCTAATCCAGCACCACCATATTTTGGATCTACCATCATGCCGAGGAATCCTAATTCACCCATCATTTTTACTTGTTCTGTTGGGAACTTGGAATGTTCATCTCTTTCAATTACACCTGGTAATAATTCCGCTTGAGCAAAATCTCTAGCAGCTTGTTGAATCATTAAATGTTCTTCGGTTAAATTAAAATCCATAGTTGTGATAATTATGTTAGTCTATTCTTTAATTTTGGTGCCCAAAAGTATGATAATAAAGTCAAAATTTCAAACGTTTTCGTAAATTTAGCCAATGTTTAAAGAAACCTACCATGTTATCGGCGTAATGTCAGGCACATCCCTTGATGGTATTGATTTGGCACACATTCATTTCACTATAATTGAGGGCAAATGGAAGTTTGAAATTTTAGAATGTGAGACGATTTCTTATGACCCTTTTTGGTTAAACAATCTAAAAGTAGCCGTTGATTTTTCCACTGATGCATTAGCAAAACTGAATCAGGATTACACTATACTTTTGGCAAATGTCATCAAAGCATTTATAGAAAGACATCAACTGCAACATGTTGATGCTATTTGTTCTCATGGACATACCATTTTGCACCAACCTCAAAATGGATTTACACTTCAAATAGGCAATCTTCCTGAAATAGCCAATATCCTAAATCAAACTGTGGTTTGTGATTTTAGAGTTCAAGATGTTCAGTTGGGTGGACAAGGTGCTCCATTAGTTCCTATTGGGGACCAAATTTTATTTTCCGAGTATGATTATTGTTTGAATTTGGGTGGATTTTCTAATGTTTCATTTGAGACGAATGGAGAAAGAATTGCTTTTGATATTTCTCCAGTCAATACCGTTTTGAATTATTATGCCAACAAACTTGGTCTGGATTATGATGATAAAGGAACTATTTCAAAATCAGGGCAATTGAATGCTCGTTTGTTATCTGACTTAAATGAATTTGACTATTACAAAAAACCATTTCCAAAGTCACTTGGATTTGAATTTGTGAAAGCCACTGTTTTGCCTTTGCTAAAGGAATACAGCATTCCAACTGAAGACAAAATGCGAACTTTTACAGAGCATATCGCGTTGCAAACCGCTTTAGCACTACCCAAAAAAGAAGGCCAAATGCTAGTTACTGGTGGTGGAGCCTACAATAGTTTTTTAATAGAAAGAATGCAATTTCACTTACCCCAAATGAAGCTTGTTATTCCTGATGCAAAAACTCTAGAATACAAAGAAGCTTTGATTTTCGGATTGCTTGGCGTATTAAAATTACGAAATGAAATTAATGTGCTTAGCAGTGTTACTGGTGCCCAACACAACCATTCTTCTGGAGTTATTTTTTATCCATCGCTTCCAATATCCTAATAATTTTATCCAGCTTATCGACTTCCATTGAGTTTAGTTTGATGGTTAAAGCTTCAATTTCTTTTTTGGCATCAATATTAGTTTGATAATCGGCTTGTGCTTGAATTCTGTCACGCTCATTTTGACGATTTTGGGCCATCATAATAATAGGTGCGGCATAAGCTGCTTGAGTAGAAAAAAGTAAATTCAAAAGAATAAACGGATAAGGATCCCAATGAGAAACAAAGGCTACAAAATTTAAAATCATCCAGATTGCAACCACTATGGTTTGAATAATGATGAATCGCCACGATCCCATATTATTAGCTACTTTATCTGCTATACGACTACCAAAACTTAAGGTTTCTGAATGTTGCTCATGCCAATTTTTTATAATTCCCATGCTGATATAATGTTGTTTATTTGTAAAGTTTAAAACTAATCAAACCTATCGATTTATAACTAATATTTAACAAATTGTATTTTCTTTTTTTATACATTAGCTACTCAATCTTAAAATTTAAAAACGATGAAAAAACTAATGTTAGCCGTAATGGCAATGATAGGATTTACGCTTACTGCCTCAGCACAACAAGCTCCTAAAAAAGCAGACAAAGCTGCTAAAGAAACCAAAGCTCCTGCAGCTAAAAAAGAAGAAGCTAAAGCTCCTTTGAAAAAAGATGGCACTCCAGACAAACGTTTTAAAGAAAATAAAGAAGCTAAAGGACCACTTAAAAAAGATGGTACTCCAGACAAACGTTTCAAAGAAAACAAAAAATAAGAATTTTTTATCCCATAAAAACGCCACTCCCGGAGTGGTGTTTTTTTATGCCTAAATCCTACCTATTTAATCCCAATCTATAAATCTCAAATTCCTATATTTGCACCACAAACAAACTAATTACAATGAAAGAATTACTTAAAAAATTCGAAAACAAACAACCCGAAATAATATTCAACTGGAAAGACACTGAAACCGATGCCGAAGGATGGACGGTCATTAATTCTTTACGGGGTGGAGCTGCTGGTGGTGGAACAAGAATGAGAAAAGGACTAGACATGAACGAAGTCCTTTCTTTAGCCAAAACGATGGAAGTGAAATTTTCTGTTTCTGGACCAGCTATTGGCGGTGCCAAATCAGGAATTAACTTTGACCCCAATGACCCTCGCAAAAAAGGTGTTTTACAACGTTGGTATAAAGCGGTTTCTCCTTTGTTAAAAAGTTATTACGGTACTGGCGGCGATTTAAATGTGGATGAAATTCATGAAGTTATTCCGTTTACCGAAGAATGTGGGGTTTGGCATCCACAAGAAGGAGTTTTCAACGGACATTTCAAACCAACTGAAGCCGATAAAATCAATCGAATTGGTCAATTGCGTCAAGGCGTAATCAAAGTAATTGAAAATCCAAAATTCTCTCCAGATGTTTTACGGAAATATACTGTTGCTGATATGATTACTGGTTATGGCGTTGCTGAAGCCGTGCGTCATTATTATCATATTTATGGTGGTGATGTACAGGGTAAAAAAGCCATTGTACAAGGTTTCGGAAATGTAGGCTCTGCAGCTGCATTTTATTTGGCAGAAATGGGTGCTAAGATTGTTGGAATTATTGACCGTGATGGTGGCATCATCAATGAAGAAGGATTTACTTTTGATGAAATCAAAAGATTATTTTTAAATAAAGATGGTAACAAATTGGTAGCTGAGAATATGATTCCGTTTACAGAAATCAACGAAAGAATCTGGACGCTAGGGGCTGATGTATTTGCTCCTTGTGCCGCTTCAAGATTAGTGACCAAAGAACAAATTGACAACTTAATCCAACATGGATTAGAAGTTATTTCGTGTGGAGCTAATGTTCCGTTTGCCGATAAAGAAATTTTCTTCGGAAGCATTATGGAAGCTACTGATAGTAAAGTGAGTTTAATTCCTGACTTTATTTCGAATTGTGGAATGGCCAGAGTTTTTGCTTATTTCATGGAGAAAAAAGTACAAATGACTGATGAAGCTATTTTCTACGATATTTCAGAAACCATAAAAAAAGCCTTAGAAAAAGCGCATAACTTAAATTCAGATAAAAAGAATATCAGTGCCACTGCTTTTGAAATTGCCTTAAAACAATTGGTTTAATAAAAAATTAACAGCTGACATTACACAATATTTAGTACTTTTAAACGTTAGTATTGTATAAATAGACAAAAGAATAGCTATGAGTTTGGAAATCTCTAACGATGAAAAAAAATCTTTAGCCATTACGATAGTAGTGTATGCTTTGTTGCTACTATTACTTTTCTTTTTGCGCTTTTGGCCCCCTGCTAACATGAAACTCATGGGTGGCGGTGGCGGTGGCGGTATCGAAATGAACTTTGGCGATAGTGAATATGGTATGGGAGATAATTACAAAAGCGAAGTTCTAAATGTAAAAGACCAAGCTAAAGTTGCTCCAGTTAAAACTTCACCTGACGAAGATGTCATTTCAGATGATAACGCAGATGATAATGTAGTTATTCCTAAAAAGGAAAACATTAAGAAAACGCCAGTTGAAGTTAAAAAAGACATCAAACCTGTACCTGAAAAACCAAAAGTTTCTAAAAGTGCTAACGATGCCTTATCAAGTATACTAGGCAATAAAGGCGGTGATGGAAATGATACCAAAGGCGGAAACAAAGGAAGTGCTAACGGGAATCTAAATTCTAATGGCTATTACGGTAACGGAAGCGGAACAGGTTCTGGTGGTGGAAACGGTTCTGGAAACGGAACAGGAAGTGGTTCTGGAACGGGCTCAGGAAACGGTGGAGGCAATGGAAGTGGATCTGGGTATTCATTAGGAAACCGAAAAGCATTAAGTAAACCTCAACCTGATTATATCTGTCAAGAACAAGGAAGAGTTGCTGTAGAAGTTACTGTAGACAGAAATGGTAATACTTTGAAAGTTACCGCTGGAGTTCAAGGAACGACGAATACCGCAAAATGTTTAGTAGACCAAGCAAAAATTGCTGCAATGAGTACTAAATGGCAAGCGGATAGTAACGCTCCAGAAGTTCAAGTTGGAAAAATAATTTATACTTTCCGAAGAGCACAACAATAAAAAAATCCCGATTTCACAATCGGGATTTTTTTATTATTATTCTTTAAGAAGTTTACCAGTTATCAGCTTTCTTCTTTTTATCCATATAAGTTACTAAACTTTGGTTTAACCCGTTGAACAACCCTTCGTAAGAGTTAGGCGCATCACTTAAATATTTTTTCACATTGCCATCTTTATCATAGTATTCAGAGAAGTCGTCTAAATTAGGTCTAGCGATTTTTCCATTGATATCTTTTAATACAATATCAGTAACAGCGAATTTATATTTGCCATCTTTAAAAGTAATTTCGATTGTATAAGTGGCATTGGAACAAACTGTAGTTCCTCCTGCTTTGCTGCAAAGGAAGTTGTCTTTAACTCCTTGAAATGTTATTTTTTCATCTTCTACTACTGATTTTACGGCGTCTGCGCTTTTATTGTTTTCTTTAACCCAAGCTACTGTTCTTTTGAATAAATCTTTAGCCGGACTATCGTATGAAGTCACTATAAAATCAGTTAATCCTTCTTTTGAAAATTTGAAGGCGGTGTCTTGTGCAAAGGTTGATGCCGAAATAAAGACCATCAACAGTATCCCTTTTAGTTTCATCTTCTTACTATTTAATTTTTTATTTACTTTGGACTTGTGGCGATATAAAACTTCAATTTATTCCTCACTCCTATTTGCAATACATCCACTAAATCTTGTACTTGCAAAGTGGCTGGAATCCTAATTATAACCGTTTGGTCTTTAGCTGGATTCATTTTGGACAACAATTTAGCTTCCAATTGGTCAAAACCCACTTCTTCTTTATCCACGAAAAATTTCTTCTCCTCTGTAACGGAGAGCGTGATTAATTGTTTGTTTGTCTTTTCATTCGTTTTCGATTTTGGCAAGGTCATTCGGATAACATTTGGGTTTGCTAAAGTCGATATAATTAAGAAAAACAACAACAAGAAGAACATAATGTCGCTCAAAGACGATGTAGCGACTTCTGCATGAAATCGTTTATTTCGTTTTATTGCCATTTGGTCTTTGAATTATATTGATAAATTCTAATACTTGCTTCTGAATCGATAATGAAAAGGCATCAATTTTACCATTGAATAAATGATAAGCACTGTAAGCAATAATACCTACTATAAGTCCGGCACCACTACTAATCATTTTTTCATACAATCCTCCTGAAATATTTCCAATACTAATATCTTCTGTCACCGAAATAGCATAGAAAATCTTAATTACTCCCGAAATGGTTCCAATAAATCCGAGCGTTGGTGCAATACCAGCAATCAAACCTAATTGTCCGAGTCTTCGTTCCATGTAACCAATTTCAATATTGGCTGCACGTTCCATGTTAGATTCAATTTCGCCAATATGTCTTCCAATAGTAAGCACACCTTCTTTAATGATGGCTCCTTGTGCATTGCCACTTCTCTCAGCAGAAGAAACCGCCAAGTCAATATTCGCATTATTTAAATGATTGCGAATATCTTTCATTAAGTGTGTATCGATTTTGGCCGCTTTGTGAATATACAAATAGCGTTCAAAAATTACATACAACGTGTAGAACAATAAAATAGCAATTGGAATTAGAAAGATTCCTCCTTTAAAAATAAATTCTAAAACCGAAACTTCGTTTGTCAGAGCAGTATTGGCTTTATCCACTGCAGGAAGTGCTTGTGCTAAGGTGTCAACTTGTAACTGTAAAAACGTGCTTATCATATTTATCTGTTTTTTTACTATTAATTCTGAAAATAATTTCAATTTTGTACTCGTCGAATACGCCTCACAATATAAACGAAAAAAAACGTATTAAAGTATACTGCCCAGTTAAATTTTTCCGAAAATTATGAACTATAAAGAAACCTTAGATTGGATGTTTAATAAATTACCTATGTACCAAACACAAGGTGCTGCGGCTTATCGAAAGGACATTACCAATACTGTTTTGTTAGCCAAACATTTAGGAAATCCAGAACAATATTTAAAATGCATTCATGTGGCTGGCACCAATGGAAAAGGGTCAACCTCTCACTTGCTAGCTTCTGTTTTACAGGAAGCAGGTTATAAAGTGGGATTGTATACTTCTCCCCATTTAAAAGATTACAGGGAGCGAATTACTAGTAACGGAAAGCCCATTTCCGAAGCATATGTTTCGGAATTCATTACTAAAAACAAACCTTTTTTTGAAGCCCATCAGTTGAGTTTTTTTGAAATGTCGGTTGGATTAGCTTTCGAATATTTTGTCAAAGAAAAAACAGATATCAACATTATTGAAGTGGGCATGGGCGGACGGTTAGACTCCACCAATATCATCACACCATTAATTTCTGTAATTACCAATATTGGATTGGATCACACTCAATTTTTAGGAGATACTCTTGAAGCAATTGCTTATGAAAAAGCGGGAATTATCAAATCAAACATTCCAGTAGTAATTGGCGAATATGTTCCTGAAACGAAACCTGTCTTTATAGCAAAAGCCAAGGAAACAAATTCTGAAATCTTCTTTGCGTCTGATTTAATTGAAGAAACTTACCCTTCAGCATTAGTGGGGGATTATCAAATTCAGAATAAAAAAACCGTTTTGCAAACTATTAGCGTTTTACAAAAAAAAGAACTTCTATGCATTTCTGTGGACAACATAAAAGATGGCTTTTTGAATGTAATTAAAAACACTAACTTACAAGGAAGGTGGCAGCAATTAGGTGAGTATCCAAAAATAATTTGTGACACGGCTCACAATGCTCATGGACTTCGTATCGTTTTGAATCAATTACAAAAAGAGCGATTTGATCAATTGCATATTGTTTTAGGTGTTGTAAATGATAAAAACTTGGCAGAAATTCTACCTTTATTCCCTAAGAAAGCAAAATATTATTTCTGTAAACCTGAAATTCCAAGAGGATTAGAGGCAACAATACTACAACAAGAAGCAGTTGCTTTTGGACTAATTGGAAAAGTATATTCTTCGGTTTCAAATGCTTATCAATTCGCAAAGGAAAATGCTGGAAAGAATGACTTAATTTATGTGGGCGGAAGCACTTTTGTAGTAGCAGAAATTTTATAATTTTTTTTAATTTTAATTTGCATTATCAAAAAAGTAGTCTATATTTGCACTCGCATTCAAGCACAATGCGGGCGATTAGCTCAGTTGGTTCAGAGCATCTCGTTTACACCGAGAGGGTCGGGGGTTCGAATCCCTCATCGCCCACAAGAAAAACCGAAACTTCGTTTCGGTTTTTTTATTTTATAATGGTGTCAAAAGCTTGCTTTTGTAAGGCGTTATAAAATAAAAAAACGACTTGTTGCAAACAAGTTGGTTTTCTTGTTCAGAGAATCCCAAAAAGGGATCAGCGCAGCTAATCCAGATTATACTTTATGAGTTAAAGCTCAATATACCTGAAGCCCACTGGGCTTCCTCCTCTTAATATCAAATCTCATCGCCCACAAGAAAAATAAAAAGCAAGCTACCAAAAATAGCTTGCTTTTTTATTTAGCTTACTTAGTTATACTAAAAAGAAAGCCGATTAGTTTCCTAATCGGCTCCTGTAATTTAAAAGTATCTGCAACATACCTTCTAATAAGTTTGAATTTGTTCTTAGTTTGCTATTTTCTTTGTTGCTTTCAATCCTTCTATTGTGGTTACCTCAGCTAACAATACTTGATTGGCGACACCAACATTTATTCTGGTTTCCGAAGCATTAATCCCTGTTTTTTCAAACAATACTCTTCCGCTAATGTCAAAGATACGTACCGTTGCCATCATTGTTGAGCCTGAGTTTAGTATTAAAGTATGTTCTTGATTGTAAATCACAATAGAATTTGGGGTAAAACTGCTGTTAGGTACACTAAGCATATTTTGATAAACCAATTCAAAACGGTTAGCAAAAGTACCAGCCTCTGAAACGAAAGTATATGAAGCATTGTTCAAGTTATGTAACGAACCATCTAAATTGTCTCTAATAAAAATATCTTGAGCGTTTCCAGCAAACAACCCATCAACATGATCTATCGCTATAGTGTAAGTACCTGCGTTAGTAGCTTTGAAACTTAATGGCACTACATCAGAAGTAGTAAATGGTAAGGCCCTTCCCTGAATTGCATAACGATTAGTTCCAATTAATGTAGTCAAAGAAATATCACCATCATTAATAAATTTCCCATCAATCCCACTATCATAACCTTGAGTAGCATTGGTACAATACCCTATAAGCAATTGAGAAAAAGAACCATTCGAGCTAGTGGCATTAAGCCAAATTCTATGACTTTCAACTGTATTTGTTACGTTTGAGTTTTTAAAAAACTGATCGGAATGATCATTTGTGCGCATGGAATTATTAAAAATAAGGGTATTCCCATTTCCTGAACCTTCAACAAAAAAACCTTGTCCAGTTTGAATAACCCCATTTAAATCATAAACTTCCGCTTCTCCGTTACTAGCAAAACCCAATGAACTCCAAGAACAATAACTTGGCGATAAGGCATTGTTCGTTTTTCTCCAGAAATATAGGGTTCCCGTTATGTTGTCACTATTAGCAGCTACAAAACTAGCAGCATCTATAGGTGAAGGATAAGGATTACCTACCAAATTAAAACGATTCCCCACTCCTCCATCAACCATAGTAAAACTATAATCCCCACTATTAGGAACACCTGTAAAATTACCCTCCCAACTTGTCGCATTGGTTGATGGATGATTGTTAGGCATTCTAATTAAATACCCCTGAGCCATAGCAAATGTAGTAGTTGATGGATCAACAACAGTATACTGATTAGTGCTGCTTGTTGTGGCTGGCGGTACTATATCTTCATAAGTGGTGAATTTATAAAAACGATTGGTCAAAGTTAGAGGCGAAAAATTCAAAAGGGTTTGACTGCCAGTAACCGGACTTGACCATAAGGTGTAATCCAAACGTTTTAATAGGGAACTATTACGTTTCATAATTATGTTACCCGAATTCAAATTAGTTGTTCCTTCCTGAATCAAATTTGCATTATCATTAAATGTAATTGAACTTCCTGAATCTACAGTTAATGCCCCACTCAATCGTACTGTATTTCCTGAAGAAATGTTTACCGTGGCGTTATTTGTAATCGACAGGGAATAAGCATAAATATTTGCTTCTCCGATGGTAGTAAGAGGAGCAGCAATAACAGCATCTGTTGTTTCATTTGGTAGTCCATTATCCCAAGCCGGTGTGGTTGCAGGTGGGGTAATTGCCCATGTCGTAATAGCAGTGGCTTGTCCATAGCTTGAAAAATAAAATCCAAAAAGAAAGTATACTAATAAGATTCTGTTTGTTGAGAGGTGTAATAATTTTTTCATAATTGTTTGGGGTTTTAAGTTTAATCTCTAGAGAAGTTAAATAGTAGTTACTATTTTAAACCTTCAATTTTAATTGTTTGATTGACAAAAACACAATTGAAATAATCTTGAAAATCAGCATATAAGCCTTAAAAAAATAATTATCAGATGCATTTCATAAACAAACTTATAACCTATCGCTACTCCTATTTTCAAAAAATAGACGAATGGTTTTTTAAATTCGCTGAATGACTATTTAACATAGCTGAATGGAATATCTCTCGATAAAATACTATTTAATGTTAAAGTTTTAACAGTCTAACTTTTCCTATATAAGAAAATTCGATTATTTTTGTAAACAATAAACCACTCATTTAACATAAAAACCCAAGATTCCTTTTTTTTGGAGGAAAAGATGGTTTGCTATATTTTCCAAATATGATTGGTAAAAACACTCTTTCAGAATTCTTCAACATTTCCCCTACACCAAGTTTGGTTTTGCACATTGACGCACCAAAATTTACTATTGTCGAAGTCAATAAAGCTTATCTAGAAGCTACCAATTCTAAACGCGAAGATTTAATTGGGAAAGGGATTTTTGAAGCATTCCCAGACAATGATTTAGACTCAGCTGCTGATGGAGTTAAAAATTTATCCCATTCATTACATACTGTTGTACAAACCAACAAAAGGAATAAAATGGCAATTCAAAAATATGATATTCCTATTCGAGGAACGTCAAAATTTGAACTGAAATATTGGGAACCAGAGAACATTCCATTGCTTAATGACACTTCTGAATTACAATACATTATCCATTGTGTACTTGATGTTACCGAGAAAGTAAAAGCCGAAAAACGATTAAAAGAGTTTGAATATTTCTTCAAGAATAGTAACGATTTTTCTTGTATTGCCAACGATGAAGGATATTTTGAAATTGCTAATTCCAGTTTTAATACCATATTAGGATATTCTCAAAACGAATTAACAACAAAACCGTTTATTGATTTTGTTCATCCCGATGATATAGACTCTTCATTACAAGCCTACAACCAATTAAAATCTGGCGAGAAAGTAATACATTTTACTAACAGGTATCGCAAAAAAGATGGTTCCTATCTTTGGTTAGATTGGAATGCTACTCCCAATTCTATTACAGGTAAAATTTATTGTATTGCCCGGGATATTTCAGAGAGAAAAAAAGCAGAAGAAGAAAGTATCAAAGCGAATAAAAAGTTTAGTTCTATTTTTGATTTTAGTCCAGTAGCCATTTCAATTACAAAAGTGTCAGATGGTACATTTATCCAAGTGAATGATGCATTTTGCGACACAACAGGATATAAAAGTGAAGACCTTATTGGGAAAAAATCGGTTGATGTAAAAATTATTGATACCGAATTACGCCAAAAATTGATTTCCAAAATCTTGAAAGATGAGAACCAGAAAAAAGATATTGAAGGAACAATTAAAAAACCTAACGGTGAATTATTGGAGGTACTTTATAGAGTTGAGAAAATTGAAATAGATGATGAACCTTGTTTTATATCGGCATTAATTGATGTTACTGCTCAAAAAAAGGTTGAAGAACAACTGAACAAACTGAATGAAATACTAGAACAAAAAGTTCAGGAGCGAACTGAAGAAGTTAAAAAAGCACTTAACCGTTTTGAATATGTAACCAAAGCAACTTTTGATGCCATTTGGGATTGTGATTTAGTAGAAGATAAAATTTATTGGGGAGATGGTTTTAAAAAAATATTCGGATACAATCTTAAAGAACTAAATGACAATAGTGCAAGTTGGATGGAAAACGTTCATCCAGATGATTTAGAAAAAATCACAAATAGTTATCATACTACCATTAATAGCAAGGAGAACAATTGGATTGAAGAATACCGATACAAAAAAAATGATGGTAACTATTGCTATGTCATCAACAAAGGAATAATAATCCGTGATAAAAATGGCAAAGCCAATAGAATCATCTGCGCTATGCAGGACATATCCAAGAAAAAAGAGGAAGAGGTACGACTAAAACTATTAGAATCGGTAGTAACAAATACGAATGATGCCATAGTCATCAAAGAAGCAGTACCTTCTGACGAATCGGGAAGAAAAATTGTATATGTCAATAACTCTTTTACCCGTATGAGCGGTTACAAGCCCGAAGAAATTATCGGAAAAACTCACCAGCTATTGCAGGGTCCCAATACTGATAAAAAAGAATTAGCCCTTTTTTACAAATCCCTTGACAATTGGAAACCATGTGAAATTACTATAATTAATTATTCAAAAGAAGGTAAAGAGTATTGGGTTAACCTTTCATTAAATCCAGTTACTAATGAAAAAGGAGAATACACTCATTGGATTTCTATTGAAAGAGATGTAACAGAAAGAAAAAAACAAGAAAAGGAATTATATATAACTACATTAAAGTTATTTGATACGCTTGAAAGTATTCAAGACGGTTTTTATACTTTAGACAACAATTGGAATGTCACCTATTGGAATAAGGTTGCCGAAGCAATATCGGGCATGAAGGAAAACGCAATGATCGGGAAAAATTTTTGGGAAATATACGAAGGGCGCATTTCAGAAAAAATACATAGTGCCTTTTTAAAAGCCAAATTAGAAAAAAAACCCGTCAGATTAGAAACATACTCTAAGGCACGTAAAATGTGGTTTGAGTTAAATGCTTTCCCATCTAGTATAGGTTTGACGGTTTATTTCAAAAATATTACGGAAAGAAAAGCTACAGAAACTAAACTTAAAAAGAGTAACAAAGCCTTAGAGAATAACTTAAAAGAACTGGCTATTTCTAATCAAGAACTTGAGCAATTTGCTTATGTAGCCTCTCACGACTTACAGGAACCTTTGAGAATGGTTACCAGTTTTCTGACTCAGATTGAAAATAAATATCAAGATGTTCTTGATGAAAAAGGCAAAAAATACATCTTCTTTGCAGTTGACGGAGCTAAACGTATGCGTCAAATCATTTTAGATTTATTAGATTTTTCCAGAATCGGCAAACATGAAGATAAACTTGAAGAAGTTAATTTAAATTCCGTTTTGGATGAAATTAGGTTACTTTACAGAAGTCAAATTGAAGAAAAAAATGCCACAATGGAGTATGGCAAACTTCCTAAAATACAAACGTTTGCATCTCCAATAAAACAGGTATTTCAAAACTTAATAGGCAATGCCTTAAAATATTCAAAACCAAACGAAAAACCTATTATTACTATCTCTTCTGATGAGCATACTAATTATTGGCAATTTAAAATAACGGATAATGGCATTGGCATCAATGAAGAGTATTTTGATAAAATATTTGTCATATTTCAGCGTTTGCATACAACCGACCAATATGCTGGAACTGGAATTGGATTAGCTATATCAAAGAAAATTATTGATAATTTAAAGGGCCAAATTTGGTTAGAATCAAAAGAAGGACAAGGAAGTACTTTTTACTTTACCATTCCAAAAAATAAACAACATAAATTATGAAAGCAATAAACATTTTATTAATAGAGGATAACGAAGGGGATATTCTACTAACCCAAGAGGCATTGGGAGAAAGCAAAATAATCAACACTATTAATGTTGTTAAGGATGGCAAACTAGCTATTGATTTTTTAACCCTAAAAGAACCTTTTCAGGATGAGGAATTACCCAATCTTATTTTGCTCGACATTAATTTACCAAAGAAAAACGGACACGAAGTCTTGCAATACATTAAAGAAAGTGCAAAATATAGACACATTCCTGTTATTATGCTGACAACTTCCTCTTCTGAAAAGGACATTAATAAAGCCTATAACAATTATGTGAATTGCTTTATTACCAAACCTGTAGATGTAAATGAATTCATGCTTGCTGTAACAAAGATTGAAAGCTTCTGGATAAGTATAGTACAACTACCTTAAATAAAATACCATGAAAACTAGTAAAGATAATAAACCGTATCAAATTGTGATTATTGAGGATAATCCAGGTGATTATACACTTATTGTAAATTATTTAGAAGAACAGTTTTTATCCCCAAAAATTTTCTGGGCTAAAAATTTCAAAGAAGCAAAAAAATTAGTAACAGATGCTACCATTTGTAGTGACTTAATACTATTAGACCTTTCATTGCCTGATAAAAGTGGAGAAGAACTTATCACAGAAATGTTTTTGCTTTGTCCTGAAACCCCATTAATCATTTTAACAGGGCTGTCTGATAATACCTTTGGAATTAAATCATTATCACTAGGTATTTCTGATTATCTGATAAAAGACGAACTCGATGCCAACCTTTTATATAAAAGTATTATTTACAATATTGAGAGGAAAAAAACCTTACTTCAATTAGCAACTTCAGAAAAACGATATAGCGATTTATTTCATTTAAGTCCGCAGCCTATGTGGGTTTATGATACTGTTTCTTTACGCTTCTTAGATGTAAATGAGGCCGCAGAAAAACATTATGGATATTCATTACAGGAGTTTTTAGGTATGACGATTAAAGACATTAGACCTGTTGAAGACATCCCAGAAATGCACAAAAGAGTGGAATTTTTAAATGAAAATGAAGGCTCGCATTCATTGGGGACTTTTAGGCATAAAAAGAAAAATGGTGAAATCATTTATGTTGAAATTCAGAGTAATATTATACAATTTCAAGATTCTATTGGACGAATTATATTGGCAAGTGATGTTACAGAACGACTTTCTTATATTGAAGCCATTGAAAAACAAAATGAAAAACTAAAAGAAATTGCCTGGATACAATCGCATGTTGTGCGTGCGCCTTTAGCCAGGATGATGAGTCTGATTGATATCATTAAAAATTTTGGTATTGAAGAAAATGACAGTGAAAATTTATTAAATAACTTATTAATATCTGCCGAAGAACTTGACGTAATAATTAAAGATATTACAAAAAAATCAGAAGGGATACAACTAGATAAAAAATAACAATTCCATAATTAAAAAAATATTTATTTATTTAACCTAAAAATACTCCTTTCGTATATTTTTGTAACTGTTTAATCAAAAAATGTTGATTATCAATATTTAAAAAGAAAATCTATAAGTTAAAATGGTAAAAACATTAAAGATTCTTTTCATAGAAGACGACACTATTGAGGTGATGAAATTCAACAGAGTAATTGCTGCTTTAGGCCTAACCCATCAAATAATTGAATCCAATAATGGGGATAGTGCATTAGCTATTTTAGAAACAAAAGAAAACCTTCCAGATATAATACTTTTAGATTTGAATATGCCAAAACTTAACGGAATAGAATTTTTAACGATTTTAAAAAAAGACCCTGTATTAAGATATATCCCTACCATTATTTTAACCACTTCTAGTAATTTTAAAGATGTCAAAGAATGTTATAAAATTGGCATTGCTGGGTATCTTCTTAAACCTTTAAAATATGAAGACTATGTTTATAAAATTCAAAAACTACTAGATTATTGGAGTTGCAATGAATTGATTTCAGAATAAAACAAACCTTCTTTTGACAGTGCGGCTGACCTATGGCAGATATACAATTTACTTTTACGGACTCTACTTTAAATACCATTTTCCCTTTTTACATCCTAATTGATGAAAATCTCACAATTAAGAAGTTTGGGAACAGTATTGGTAAGATGATGCCCAACCTTGAAGAAGATAAATTATTTACAGATTTTTTTACGGTGATAAGACCTTTTAAAGAAAACATCACTTCAAAGAATTTCATAACCTTACTCAACCAGTCAGTCATATTTACCTCTAAAGGAATTAAAACTTTAACATTAAAAGGTCAATTTGAGCGGCAACAAAGTAATTTTCTCTTTCTAGGCTCTCCTTGGCTCATGTCATTAGGAGAGGTAAGCCAAAAGAAACTAGAACGTAGTGATTTTGCCTTTCATGATTCTGCATTGGAAATACTCCATGTACTCGAAAATCAAGAAAAAAACAATATCGAGTTAAAAGGACTAATTAAAACCATTGATACCCAAAGTAAACAACTTAAAATTGATAAAGAAGAACTTAACAGACTATCATTAGTAGCCAGTGCCAATAAAAATGGGGTGGTATTTACACAACCCCAAGGAGAAATATTTTGGTGTAACGAAGCCTTTGAATACATCACGGGGTTTTCAAAAAAAGAGATTATTGGAAAATCACTGATTGAGGTTGGTAGTGGTAAATTATCCAATAAAAAGGAAATTTACAAAATGATTGAAGCTTTTTACAAAGGCGTCCCTTTTGAAGTCGAATATCTCCACACCAAAAAACAAAAAGGGTCATTTCGTTCTAAAATAAATGGACAACCTATTTTTGATTCAGAGGGCTATGTGTCACAATATTTTGCTATTATTGAAGATGTTTCTATTGAAAAAGAAAAGGAAGAACAATTAAAACTTCTCTCTTCTATAGCTGAAAAAAACAGCAACCCAGTTCTTATTTCGGACAAAGATGGGAAAATCGAATGGGTCAATTCTAGCTTTTTAGATTTGACTGAATATAGTATTGAAGAAATAATTGGAAATAGTTCTGATGTTTTATTATATGGTCCGGAGACAGACAAAAAAACAAAACTATATCTAAAAGAGCAGATAAAAAATGGGTTGCCTTTTGATTGTGAAATTATAAACTATACCAAATCCAAACAAAAATATTGGGTTCGAATTCAAGGTCAGGCCTTGCATGATGAACAAGGGAAGATTAAAAAATACTTTACTATACAAGAAGACATTTCTTTAGAAAAAGAATTTAATCAGCAATTGATAGAATCACAAAATAGATTAAATTCATTGATTGCCAATTTACAGTCAGGGATTTTGTTTGAAGATGACAACAAAAAAGTATTGTTAGTCAATAGCAAATTTTGCAGCTTGTTTGAAATTGACGCCGATCCAGAGATTATGAAGGGATTAGACTGTGAAATGATTGCAAAAGGAGTCAAAGATTACTTTAAATATCCTGATCATTTTTTACAACGAGTGAATGAAACCATCGATAAAAAAGAAATTGTAATCGCAGAAATGGTGGAACTTGCAGACGGACGAATTCTAGAAAGAACTTTTATTCCAATATATCGAGGGAAGAAATTAGACGGTTATCTATGGAGTTATGAAGATGTCACTATCAAAAAAAGATACCGAGAAAGTCTGGAAGCCGAAAGAGAAAAATACAGTAGTATTATTGCCAATATGAATATGGGACTGTTAGAAGTAGATAACAACGATATTATCAAACTAGCTAATCAATCTTTTATTGAAATGAGTGGTTATGCAGACACTGAATTAATTAACAGAAAAGCTTCCGATTTATTTTTAAATAATAAAAGTAAAATCATTTTAAAAGAAAAAATGATAAATAGATTGAATAGAATTTCAAACTCATACGAAATTCCGATTACTAATAAAGTTGGTGAAGAAAAATATTGGTTGATTAGTGGTGCCCCCAATTATAATGTAAACGGAGAAGTAATAGGTTCAATAGGTATCTATTTAGACATAACCGCGCAAAAAAAATTAGAGATTCAAAAAGAACAACTTTTAAAGCGATTAGAAACACAAAACGAAAGACTTAACGAATATGCCCACATGGTTTCCCATGATTTAAAATCACCTTTGCGAAGTATTCACTCTTTAATTACATGGATAAAAGAGGACAATAAAAACATTTTTAATGAAACAACTGACCGATATTTTGAATTAATTGAGGATAAAGTAGAAAAAATGGATAATTTAATTCAGGGAATTTTGACCTATTCAAAAGTAGAATCAAATAAAGAAGTTACAGAAAAATTAAACCTTAATGAAATTGTTCAAAACTGTATCAAAATAATGCATATTCCAAAAAATACTACCATAACTATCAAAAGAGAATTACCAATACTTGAAACAGATCATTTCAGAATGCAACAATTGTTTCTAAACTTGATTAGCAATGCTGTTAACTATATTGATAAAAAAGAAGGAATTGTTGAAATAACATATGAAGACATTGGCAATGACTATATATTTTCGATTAAAGATAACGGCATAGGCATCGATGACAAGTACCAACTCAAAATTTTTGAGCTGTTCCAATCTTTTTCAAAAGATACTAAAGCTACAGGAATAGGATTATCTATAGTTAAAAGAATTGTAGATTATTATAATGGCAAAATATGGCTGGAAAGTTCTTTAGGAATAGGAACCACATTTTTTATCAAATTACCAAAGTTTCATAAAAAAACTATACGCCACAAAACAACCAATATATAATAATTGAAAATAGTATCAATCAAAAAAATACAACATTAAAAAACAACATCACAATTAGTCTTTAAAAAAGTTTAAATTTGAATGCTTTTTTATTCTTACTTGAAAAATAATTATTAAACAAAAAATTGTAAATAGCTCAAACATTGTTCCTTCATTCAAATCTAAGTAACTGAGATCAATCTCAAATAGTGTGAAAATATTGAAATGTAAGAGTAATATGTTTTTTAAATTAAATATAATGTACGGAATTGTAAATAAAGCAATAGAAGAATTAATAATTACCAATTATGGTGAAGACATTTGGAAAATCATCCATGCCAAAAGCGGTATAGACCATGATTTTTTTATCAGTGATAAAGCTTATGATGATGAAATCACTTTTACATTAGCAAAAACAATTTCTGAAGAACTTTCTATTCCAATTAACGAAGTTTTACTATCATTAGGAGAATGGTGGATTGTCAAAACCACTAGAGAAAAATATGGCTCTTTAATGGAGTCAGGAAGGTCTACATTAAAAGAGTTCTTGATTAATTTACCGATTTTTCACAACCGAGTTATGTTAATTTATCCCAAACTAACACCACCTGAATTTAAAGTGACTGACATTACCGAGAGAAGTCTTAATTTACATTACATCTCTAAAAGAGAAGGTTTACAAGAATTTGTTCGTGGTTTAATACAAGGGTTAAGTATTATATTTACTACCGATACCACTATAGAATTACTTCAATCACGTGAAAATAATGCCGAATTTGAAATTTTTAAAATAAGTTGGTAAGCGTATGAGTGAATCACCAATTGTAATTAACAAAACTTCATTTAATAATATTTTCCCTTTCCATATAATAATAGATGAAGATTTAAAGCTGAAGTCTTTTGGAACAAGTCTTTCGAAAATCTATCCAAAACTGGCTATAGGTGAAGTTTTTAGTACCTATTTCAATATCAAAAGACCTTTAATAACAACGCCAACACCTCAAAACATAAAATCAATTTTTAATCAGTTGGTTGTTATTACTGACAAAAAATCAAACGAATTATCGCTTAGAGGTCAATTTGAACCTCATGAAAATGGAGTACTCTTTGTTGGTTCTCCTTGGCTTGTTTCTATGGATGAAATGGTAGATAATAAATTAACCATCAGTGATTTTGCAAAACACGATCCATTACTTGACATACTTCACGTACTCAAAAACCAAGAAATTAAAAACCAGGAACTAGAAGAACTATTAGAAACTATAAATAATCAAAAAAAAGAATTAAAACAAGATAAAGAAAATCTAAACATACAATCACTGGTTGCAAGTGCTAATAAAAATGGCGTCGTTTTAACCAATGCTATTGGTGACATTATCTGGTGTAATAAAGCCTATGAAAGCATCGTAAATATGACTTCCTCTAAAATTATAGGTAAAAATATATTATCCTTTGGACCCTGTAAAATTACTGGAACTAATAAAAAGAAAAAAATACTAGAAGACTTCCGCAAGGGAATTATATTTGAAGGAGAAAAAAATATTGTTACCAAAAACAATAAAAAATATTATTACAAAACTACAAAGCAACCAATCAAAAATGAACAAGGTGAAGTAATTAACTACTTTGCAGTAATAGAAGATATCTCTGTAGAAAAAGAAAGGGAAGAACAATTGCTACTATTGTCTTCTATAGCAGAGAAATCTTTTAGTGCGGTAATCATTACTGATGAAAAAGGAAATACAGAATGGGTTAACCAAAGTCTTTTAAATATGACCGGTTACACATTTGATGAATTTATAGAAAAAAAACCTGGGGAACTATTGCATGGCCCCGAAAGCTGTCCTAATACAATTTCTTATCTAAAAGAGCAAATAAAAAATGGAGAGGCTTTTTATTGTGAAATGTTACACTACACTAAATCAAAAGAAAAATATTGGGTTCGTTTAAATGGACAGTCTATTCATGACAAGAATGGTAAAGTTTTTAAATTTTTCGCAACCATGGACGATATTACTATAGAAAAAGAGCATACAGAACAAATTTTAACCTCAGAAGAGAGATTAAATTCATTAATAGCAAATTTACAATCGGGGATTTTATTAGAAGATGAAAACCGTAAAATTATTTTAGTAAATAAAAAATTCTGTGACCTTTTTGGAATTCCTTTAGAACCCCATATGCTCAAAGATTTTGATTGTGAAGTAATGGCGGAACAATCAAAAGATTTTTTTAAAAATCCTGATGCCTTTTTAAACCGAATTAAAGATATACTCCAAAAAAAAGAAATTGTTATTACAGAAGAAATCGAATTAACTGACGGTCGTAGCCTTGAAAGAAGTTTTATTCCAATGCATAAAGGAGAAAAATTAGTAGGTTATATATGGTGTTATGAAGATGTTACCTTAAAAAAAAGATACTACGAAAATATTGCTAAAGAAAGAGAAAAGTATAGCAACATTATTGCAAATATGAATATGGGACTATTAGAAGTTGATAAACATGACATTATCAAACTAGCTAATCAATCCTTTTCTAATATGAGCGGTTATAGTATAGAGGAACTTTTAGAAAAAAAAGCTACAGATTTATTTGTGAAAGATACTAATAAAAGTATCATTGAAAATAAAACAAAAGAACGCAATATTGGACAATCCAATTCTTATGAAGTACCTATTGTCAATAAATATGGTGAAGAAAAGTATTGGATGATAAGTGGCGCTCCCAATTATAATCTTAATGGTGAGATTATAGGTTCTATTGGTATCCACTTGGATATTACTGAGCAAAAAAAATTGGAACTCCAGAAAGAACAACTTTTAAAGCGATTAGAAACACAAAACGAACGGCTTAATGAATATGCTCATATGGTTTCACACGATTTGAAATCTCCTTTGCGAAGTATCCACTCTCTAATTTCATGGGTAAAAGAAGATAATATGAATCTTTTTAACGAAACTACCATGAATTATTTTGAATTGATTGAGGATAAAGTAGAGAAAATGGATAATTTAATTCAAGGAATTTTAACCTATTCAAAAGTAGATTCAAATAAAGAAATTAAAGAGAAAATAGACCTTAATGAAATAGTTCAAAACTGTATTAAAATCATACACATCCCTGAAAACATTAATGTAAATATCAAAAAAGAATTACCAATAATTGAAACCGATCTTTTCAGAATGCAACAATTGTTTCAAAACTTAATCAGCAATGCCGTTAACTATATAGACAAAAAAGAAGGCATCGTCGAAATAGATTATCAAGAACACAATAAAGAGTATTTATTTTCTATAAAAGATAACGGACAGGGAATTGATCATAAGTACCAAAGAAAAATCTTTGATTTATTTCAAACTATTTCAGAAGAAGAACAATCTACAGGTATAGGACTATCCATTGTAAAAAGAATAGTTGATTACTACCATGGCACTATTTGGTTAGAAAGTTCTTTAGGAATCGGAACCACATTTTTTATCAAACTACCTAAGAATCATGGAAAAACCTAATATAGACTACATCAATAAACTTTCGAGAAATGAAGAAGCAGTAAAAGAAAAATTTATAGCAATACTCAAATTCGAAATCCCTATTGAAATTGATACTTATTTTGTAAGTTTACAAAATAACAAATGGAATGATACAAAAGAATCTATACACAAGTTAAAAAATAAAATTGGCATTTTAGGTTTGGAAAATAGTTATCATTTAGCGGATGAGTATGAAAAATCCAATCAAAATAATAGAAAAAAATTACAGATAGCATTTGAAGAAACATTAATTTTAATTCAGCAATTTGTGAGTTGCTTATAAAAAAATATGAATTGCATTATAATAGATGACGAAATGATGGCAAGAGCAGTTATTGCTCAAATGATTGCACTTTATACTGAACTGAATGTGGTTGAGGAATTTAGCAATGCTATAGACGCCATTAAATACTTAAACCAAAATACAGTTGATGTTGTTTTTCTTGATATTCATATGCCCGATTTTACAGGCTTTGATTTTATAAATACCATTAAAAACCCTCCTAAAATTGTATTAATTACTTCTGATAAAAATTTTGCCATTAATGCCTTCGAATACGATTGTATCGTTGATTATTTGGTAAAACCAATAACGGAAGATCGCTTTGAAAAAGCAATGCAAAAATTAAATTGGCGTGTTGAAACAGTAAAAAAAATTATTCCTTTTAGTGAGAAAAAAAAACTGAGCAATATACCTGATGAATTCTATGTCAACATTAATAATCGTTTAATAAAAATTGACATTCCAAGCATCACATTGATTAAAGCCAATGGAGATTATGTTACTATTAAAACAGACACTAGCTCTTATATAGTTCATACTACATTAAAAAAAATTGAAGTGAAATTACCACAAGATTTATTTTTAAAAATTCATCGTTCATATGTAATTAACACTAAAAAAATAATTGACATCGAAGATAATAGTGTTTTAATTGGAAAAGATGTTATTCCAGTAAGTCGTGGAAATAAAGCAGAGTTAATGAAACGGCTTAATTTATTATAGCAAAAACTCATTATAGTTACAAATTAGAGTAAATTATTAGCGAAAGCTTATAGTTTACTCTTTTTTATTTTGAAACACATAAGAATGAATTTAGTCGAAATAACCTTTGACCGCTTCAAAAAAACCATTCAACTATAGAAAAGCAACTCTCAACCGATTTTCAAAAAACACATGCAACTTCCTCCGTAAGTTTGCTATGTAAAACACTAATAAGTATTAGAATTTAATCTGACATATTATGAAAAAAGGTACTCGTACTCTGCCAAAATTTGTCATTTATGTGAATTTTATTTTTTTGCCTATTTTTTACACATTTAGAATTGATGCATCCTCATTAAATCTACTAATATTTCATGTGATAAATCAAATTTTAATACTGAAACTAGTATAACAAATTGTAATAGTAGTAAGCAAACAATAGTTGATAAAGGCCATTGGTAATTATGAATGTAATTACATAAAATAGGGCTTATATTTTGAAATAACACGCTTTTCCATATGGAAATTTTAGGGTTGTGTTTATTATTTTTTTTATTTGACACTAAAACCATCCTGATGTATCGGGATGGTTTTTTAAAAAAAACAAACCGTTTACAGTAATTATCACCCCAAATTACACCTGAAAGTAAAACCTTTTTTTAATCCTGATTTACCTACTTATGATTAACAGAACCTCAATACTAAATAAATCACACCACGATAAATTTGAATGTTTTAATACTGTTGGATTAATTTTACAGGACCAAATTTATCTCAATAGAAATGATGAGTTACTACAATTTGACATCAATGATATCAAACAAATCAATATTAAAAAAGAAAGAAACTTAAAAAATAACCATTCTCTTTTTGTCACTTCTTGCGCCTTAGTTTTTTCAACATTTCTTTTGGGAAATAGTATAGGACAAAATTACAAACTTGCCTTTATTTTTGTTTCAAGTGTACTCCTATTGATTTCTTTTTTTTTAAAAACTATCACTATAAAATTTTACTTATAACAGTACACTATCATTTTACTCCTATAATTGTAAAGGATAACTGCGAAGATCAAGCAAGTGAATTGATAACTATGACTAAAAATAAAATCATAAAAAACAAATTATATCAAAAAGCAAGTTAACATAAAAAAATGCAATGACTGTTTACAAATCAAAGTTTGGACTAATCAAAGAAGGCAACCTTATACTTTATAAGATTGATAGTGAACCGATTGCACTTGTCTCTATCGTAGATATAAAAATGAGCAAAAACAATCTGTGTCTTAACTTTTTTTTTAACTTATTTAAAAGAAACGAGTATGATTTTATTATTATGTTGGATAGTGAGAAACAGATTAAATTCTCATTTGGGAAAAAAAACTTAGTAGTGCTTCAGAATTTAAAAAAAGAATCTTGCACATGAAATTTTGTTTGCAAGATACCATCAGCGAATGAAATAAATTGTGGGTTGCTTTGATGGTTTCATTCTGATATAAAAGGGTGAAAAAATATTTCTTTTCATAGCAAATATTCCTTTTAAAATCATGACATACTTAAAACTAGCATTTAATCTGATTCGAAAATAACTCAACAAAAAAACTCCTCAACAAATTGAGGAGTTTTTATTTATAGATATTCCAAAGTCCGCTCTAATGCCATTCCTCTTGAGCCCTTTATCAACAGCGTTTTATTTTCTAATGTATTCAACTTTAAAAAGGCTGTAAAATCATCAAATGTACTATGAAAATGGAAGTTGTCTTTTGAAATTGCATTGACAAAGAAATCCTTCCCAACGAAATGACATTCAAACAAACTATTGTCCATCAAATACTCTACTATAGCTTTATGTTCTGAAAGACTTTCTTCACCAAGCTCATACATATCGCCAATGATCACTACTTTATTGTCTTTATCCAATTGTATAAAGTTTTCTAAAGCTACTCTCATACTGCTCGGATTGGCATTATAGGCATCTAATATAATCTCATTTGTACCTTTAGTCAATAACTGAGATCTATTATTCTCGGGAATATAACTTTCAATTGCTTGTTTAGTATCGTTTATAGATACTCCAAAATGATTTCCAATAGTTATGGCTGCATTAATATTGTTGGCATTATACAATCCGATTAAATGAGAATGGATTTCAACACCCAAGACTTTAATTTTTACAAACGGATTAGCGGTAACACTTTCAATAAAAACAGTAGCATTCATCTCCTTTTGACTGAATGTAACCCTATTGAAATTTACTGTTTTAGCATTCTGAATATCATCATCCAAATTAACAAAAACCGATTTATTATTCAACTTCAAATAAGCATACATTTCACTTTTCCCTTTTATTACGCCTTCTACTCCTCCAAATCCTTCAAGATGCGCTTTTCCAAAATTGGTAATATACCCATAATCAGGTTGGGCTATTTCACATAAAAACTCAATTTCCTTTTGATGATTGGCTCCCATTTCTACAATCCCAATTTCTGTTTCAGTAGTAAATGACAATAAGGTTAGTGGCACTCCAATATGATTATTCAAGTTCCCTGTAGTAGCTGTAGTATTGAATTTTTTAGAAAGGACTACATTGATTAATTCTTTGGTTGTAGTTTTTCCGTTACTACCTGTTAATGCAATTATAGGCAGCTTTAAATAGTGTCTGTGGAATTTGGCTAGCTCCTGAAGCGCAATTAGACTATCGGCTACTACTATTGTTCGCTCATCTATAAAGTAATCTGGATTATCAATTATAACATAAGATGCTCCTTTTTCTAATGCTTCTTTAGCAAAAGTATTAGCATCAAAACGCTCTCCTTTGATGGCAACAAAAAATGAATTGGCTTGAATTTTTCGGGTATCAATTGAAACCTTACTGCATTGCAAAAATAAATTATGAATCTCTTGAATGGTCATTTGGAAAAATAGTTAAAATAAAAAAGCCCTTAAAAATAGGGCTTTTTTGTATTATACAGAACTAAAATTAGTTTCTTGCTCTTTTCTTTTTGTCAGCTTTTGGACCAACTCTTGACATGGCACATCTAAATCCGATAAAGTCAGTAGCCATATCTTGTGGAAAGTATCGTCTTTGTGCTGGGTCTAACCAATACGCTCTATCTCTCCAAGAACCTCCTTTATAAACTCTAACATCATCATTTACTAAAGTAGTACGTTTATTAGAGTGGTCATACTTTCTAACCATATTTCCTAAACTATCTGTAGAAACATTATGCCTTGGAGAATCATACATTCTTTGATCGTCTTTAAGCTTTCCTTTTTCATCTCCTTCTTCAGATCCACCAAATTTGAAATATCTTGTTGATTGTTTATCACCGTCACGATAGTTTCTATTATCTGATTGAGTAAAGTTTTGTCTTAAATAAGTTTCTTTCTCATCAACTGCCACTTTAGCAATTTGACCAGGGAAATTTCTTGAAATAATTTTACCATTAGACAAGGTATCAAATTTTTGAGTCTCAGCAGTAACTAACTCTACTTTTCCATCATCTCCAATTTTATCTTTGGTATAAACATTTCCTCTGTAGTAGTTGAAATCGTTAGCTTCATCATCAACAATAGGTCTGTAAACATCAGCAACCCATTCGGCCACATTTCCTGCCATATCATATAATCCAAAATCATTAGGCGGATATGATTTCACTTTGTTAGTAATATCAGCGCCATCATCAGACCAACCTGCAATTCCACCATAATCGCCTTTACCTTGCTTAAAGTTAGCCAATTGATCTCCTCTTACTTGACGTTTCCCTGAACGAGTATAACTTCCAGACCAAGGATATTTCTTTTGTCCTTTGTATTGATTGTATTCTCTTTGACCTACATCAGCAGCAGCAGCATATTCCCACTCAGCTTCCGTTGGCAATCTATATTCTGGTAAAATCAAACCTGAAGTTCTTTGTGCGTAAACATTTTTAGCGCTGTTTCCAGCAGTATTGTTTGCTCCAGGAGCAGCTCCTTTTGCAGCAGGTTTTGCACCTCTACCAGCACCTCTTTTCAAAACAAGTTTTTCATCTCCCCCTTTTGCAGTTGAAGGAGAAGCAAGATAGGCTTCTGTACTGAAAACTTTATCAGCGGTCATATCAGTAACCTTTGAATCTTTTTTCAAATACTTTTGCTCTTCAAGGATTTTTTCGTTCACACGATCGGTTCTCCATTTTGCAAATTCAGTAGCTTGAATCCAATTAACCCCAACTACAGGATATTCAGCATAAGCTGGATGTCTTAGGTAGTTTTGAGTCATCGTTTCATTATATCCTAAACGATTTCTCCAAACCAATGTGTCTGGTGAAGCGCCTTCGTAGATGTTTTTATAATTGTCTTGGTCTGGTGGAAAAACTGTTTTTAACCAATTTAAGTATTCCATATACATTAAATTTGTTACTTCTGTCTCATCCATGTAGAAAGACATAACGTGTTGCTGATTTGGAGTGTTATTCCAATCATGCATAACGTCATCCTGAACTTTACCCATGGTAAATGTTCCTCCTTCAACCATAACTAAACCAGGGCCGGTTGCTTGTTTTTTAAATTTGTTAGCGTATTGAAAACCTCCTTTTTTATCGTTGATTTTCCATCCAGTGGCTCTAGAACCACCACCTTTAGTGCTGGATTTTTTACTACAACTAGCAAAACCGATTATCATTACTAAGGATAGTAATAACTTTACAGCAATAACTTTGTTTACTTTCATATTCATAGTAGGTATAAATTTCGAGCGCAATATAAGTATTTACCTTTAAATTGCAACAGTTTTTTTAAATTAATACTAAATTCGCCCTTTAAAGACGCGTCAGATACATAACGCAAAATTAAAAGTTTTATTGTATTTCAACTCAAAAAAAATATTTTTTTGCTCCTTTATACTTTTTTCATCATATTTACGTTTATTGTTTACTTATGAAAAGGAATATTACCATTTACTTAGTGTTTTTGAGCACTTTCTTGGCATTTGCTCAAGAACAAGGGAACATTTCATTAAACTGGACGAACAAAAAAAAGTTGTTCTATGGTGATTTTTACTTCATGGTTCCTCAATTCAATTCCGAAAATTATATTTTTGATACTTATTCAAAAACTATAAACTATTCTTTAACCATAAAGCTTAACAGCAAAATAAACGAGAGCGGATTTCAACTAACCAATCTTGTATTTGAATCTATTCCAGAAGATCAACTTGGAGATATTGCCCTCAAAAACATTCCTACATCATTCAAATATACTTTCAAAAACAACGTTGCTCGCGATCAATATTATGGTAAAATTTTAATAACACCTATAATTAAAGAAGGAACTACTTTTAAAAAATTAGTATCTTTCAGCTATTCAATTAGCCAAGTTGCTATGAGAACAACGCCTGTTGCTAATAATATCGTAACTATTGGAAACTCCGTTTTAGATTCTGGAAAATGGTATCGCTTTTATGTAGAGAAATCTGGAGTATACAAAATATCTAAAGGCTTTCTTCAAAGCTTGGGGTTTGATACGAATGTCGATCCGAGAAAAATAAAAATCTATGGCAACGGAGGTCGCTTATTACCCCTTCTAAATTCTGTGGATTACCCGATGGATTTAGCTGAAAATGCCATTCAATTTGTTGGCGAAAATGATGGCGTTTTTGATAATCAAGATTATATTCTTTTTTATGCTGAAGGCCTCGATAAATGGAATGAAGATTATAGAAGCAATTTAAACATCTATGCCAATAAATCCTATTATTACGTGACTGCCAATGGAGATATGGGAAAACGTATCGTTGACATGGCGCAACCGACTTCTAGTGCTACAGCCATCATTAATACTTTTGACGATTATCAATTTCACGAAACTGAAGAAGTAAATATTGGCAAGCTAGGAAGAGTATGGTTTGGCGAACAATTTAGTATTGATAATGAGCAAGATTTCAGTTTTAAATTTCCAAATTTAGTTACGTCATTACCCATAAAAGTAACTGTTCATGCTGCATCAATTGCTTTTAACACTACCTCTTTTAAAGTAGAAGCTAATAGTCAATTAGTTGGTAATATTGGATTCAATGCCTTAACCAATAATAGTGGTGTTTCCGCAAGTGATGGATCCCTAAATAATGTTGCTGTCAATGTTTCTTCTGAAGATGTTGTTGTAAAAGTTACCTATGATAACAATAGCGTTCCTAGTTCAAAAGGATATTTAGATTATATCAACATTAAAGCCACTAGAAATTTGCAAGGGTATGGAAAACAATTTCCCTTTCAATATGACCAAGCTGGTGCTATGTTAGGTGTTGTTGGAGAATATCAAATAGCCAACGCAGCTGCAATCTCACAAGTTTGGGACATAACAGACATCTATAATGTTACTAAAATTGACAATACCCAAAGCTCCCTCTCATTCAAATCCTTTTTAGGTCAAGTCCGAAAATATATTGCCGTTGACAATGCGGATTATTATACTCCCTTAAAGGAATCTAAAACAATAGTCGACAATCAAAATCTGAAAGGCACTATTTTCAACGACGCACAAGGGCAATTCAAAGATGTTGACTATCTAATTATAACCCCTAAATTTTTAAATTCCGAAGCCGAAAAATTAGCTGCCTTCCACAGAAGTTATTCTAATTTGAATGTTAAGGTAGTAAATCTGGAAAACATCTATCAAGAATTCTCTTCTGGCAAACAAGACATTGGAGCCATCAGGAATTTTGTTAAATATGTGTATTTCAACGCTTCAGCTCCTGACAAAAGAGTCAAATATTTAAATCTTTTCGGAGATGCATCTTATGATTTCAAAGACCGAATAGCGAACAACACCAACATCGTTCCTATTTATCAAGCGATAAACAGTTATACCGAAACCGATTCCTCCTTTGCCTCTGATGATTTTTATGCCATGATGGATGCTAATTCAGGAAAATTAGACTCCTATACCAGCAACTATATTGATTTAGGCGGAATCGAAATAGCGGTGGGAAGGATGATTGTTAGCACTGAACAACAAGCTGCTGAAATGGTAAATAAAGTAATTGAATACCATGATCTTAAATCTTATGGAAGTTGGAGAAATAATTATGTAGCCATAGCTGACGACCCCTCCATCGATCCAAATCGAACTGGCGATAATCAACTTCAGTACTTTCAAAACAGATTAGCCGACAGAATCTCAACCGAAAAACCATTCATAAACATAAAAAAAATTCTCCTAGACTCCTATCAGCAAGAAACTTCAGCGGGAGGAAAAAGATATCCCAAAGCAAGAGAGGAAATTTTTGCTGCTTTTGAAAAAGGAGCTTTAGTCTTTAATTATCTGGGACATGGTGGCGAAGATGGTTTGACTGAAGAACGAATTTGGGAAAAAACAGACGGACAAAATTTAAGCAATCAATATAAATATCCCTTATTCATTACCATTACTTGTGCTTTTTCCAGATTTGATAATCCATACCGTCCTACGGCTGGCGAATATACCTATTGGAATCCAAAAGGAGGAGCCATTTCTATGATTACTACCATTCGAGAAATTGGTCAATCTCCAGCTCAAACATTTAACGACAAAATAGGCGAATATTTATTTGCCTACGGAAGTAATAATTACACTTCAATTGCCGAATCCTTACGTCTTGCCAAAAACATAAACTCCAATCCTTCCACTAATGTAGTCTTTTGTTTAGGCGATCCCGCTTTGATGCTAGCCATTCCTAGACCCAAAGTGGTTTTAACTAAAGTCAACGGCATGCCTATCACTGGACCAATTGACGATTTTAAATCCTTAGCCTATGTGAAATTAACAGGCGAGATTTTAGACGAAAACAACAATATTGTACCCACTTATAATGGAGAATTAGCCGTAAATATTTTTGATAAAAACATTCATACGGAAACACAGAGAAATGATGGCTATGACGCCATTATTGATGATGCTTACGATACAGCTCCAAAAATGCCATTTACCATTCTTGGTGAAACCATTTTTAGAGGAAATGCTTCCGTTACTAATGGGAATTTTGAATTCGGATTTTATGTGCCAAGAGACATAAGAATCCCTGTGGACAATGGCAGAATCAGTTTTTATACCAAAAGAAATACCATTTTATTAGATAAGACAGGTTATAATACCGATATAAAAATTGGAGGAATTAACACGAATGCTGTTGCCGATGTAACACCCCCAACCGTAAAATTATACATGAATGATGAAACGTTTGTAAACGGTGGCATTACCAATACCTCTCCTTTTTTCTTGGCAAAACTTGAAGATGAACACGGTATCAACACAGCCAGTGGCATTGGACATGACATCCTGGGCATTCTTGATGGAGATGAAACAAAACCCTTCATCATGAATGATTATTATGAAACGGAATTAAATGATTATAAAAAAGGTCGTGTTTACTTTCCCTTCCGAAATTTAGCCGTTGGTTTACACACTATCACTTTTAAAGCTTGGGATGTGTATAACAATCTCGTAACTGCTGAAATACAATTTGTGGTAGTGGGAGATGAAAGCATAACGCTAAGTCACGTACTGAATTATCCAAACCCATTTGTGAGCTATACTGAATTTTGGTTTTCACATAACAGACCCTTTGAACCTTTAGAAGTGCAAGTGCAAGTAATGACTATAACGGGAAAAATAGTTTGGACAAAAAATCAAACGATTACTACAGACGGATTTCTTTCCAGAGACATCACTTGGGATGGAAAAGATGATTTTGGTGACCGAATTGGTAAAGGCGTTTATGTCTACAAACTAACTGTAAGGTCCACTTTATCGAATAAAAAAGCAGAAAAAATAGAAAAACTTGTTATCCTTTAGGAAAATACTATATTTGTTAACTTTTATTAAAATTGAAAATGAAAAAAATTGCATTACTACTTTTACTAACCTCCATACAAATCATCAATGCCCAAATAGATAGCCGAGTAATCACTACTGGGGTTCCTTTCCTTTTGGTGGCGGCTGATGCTCGTGCAGCTGGTATGGCTGATCAAGGAGTTGCTACTTCTCCGGATAATTTTTCGCAACAATGGAATCCAGCTAAATATGCTTTCGCTACAGACAAACAAGGTTTCACTGCCAGTTATACACCCTATTTAACAAGTTTAGTAAACGATATTTCTCTAGGACAAGCCACCTATTATAACCGATTCGGAGCCGAAGGAAGAAATGCCTTTGCAGGAAGTTTACGTTTTTTTGGTTTAGGAGAAATTGAGTTGAGACAAAATGCAGATGATCCGGCTCAAATTGTTAAACCAAGTGAGTTAGCATTAGATGGTTCGTATTCGTTAAAATTAAGTGAGCATTTTGCCATGGCAGTTGCTGGAAGATATATTCGTTCCGCTTTAAGAATTCCGTCAGGTGATTCAGGCGATGCAAAACCAGCAAGCTCATTTGCAGTAGATATCGCTGGATTTTATCAAGGTGAAGAAGCGGCTTTCTCGAGTTTTAATGGCCGTTTACGTCTTGGTTTTAATTTCCAAAACATGGGGCCAAAAATCAACTATGACGCTGGAGCTTCCGATGATAACAGTGCCAATTTCCTTCCAGCCAACATGAGAATTGGTGGAGGCTATGACTTTATTTTAGATGATTTCAACAAAGTATCTATCAATGTTGAATTTGCAAAATTATTAGTGCCTACCCCTCAAAAACTAGAAGATGTTAATGGCGACGGAGTAATCGACAATAGTGATAGTGCCATTATCAACAGTCAATACAATAAAATCAATTGGGTTTCAGGGATTTTCCAATCATTCAATGATGCACCGGGTGGATTTAGTGAAGAACTTAAAGAGATTACTTATTCTGTAGGTACTGAATATTTGTATCAAGATTCTTTTGCCTTTAGATTAGGTTATTTTCACGAAAGCCCAGAAAAAGGAGCTCGTAAATTTTTCTCTCTTGGAGCTGGGTTCAAATACAATGTAGTTAAAGTGGATGTATCTTATTTATTCTCTGCTTCACAAGTGAAAAACCCATTAGAAAATACACTTCGTTTCTCATTATCGTTTAACTTTGGTGATAAATACGACGATTATTAATAGATAGTAACTGATAAAAATAATATCCAAATTTCAAAAAAAGAGATTTGGATTTTTTTTCCTCAATACCCAATGAAAAATTAGTCATTCCGAATGAAAAAAATAGAAATCAATACCTCGTTCACTGCATTTCAATCTGTTGAAGAACTTCCGCAAGATGTTCAAGAGTTAATGAACCAAGCTATAGAAGTTAGAAAAAATGCCTACGCTCCTTATTCTAAATTTAGAGTGGGTGCAGCGCTCCTTTTAGATAATGGCAAAATAGTTTTAGGTTCTAATCAGGAAAACGCAGCCTATCCATCAGGTTTATGCGCAGAAAGAGTTGCCATTTTTCAGTCGGGTTCAATTTATCCTGATGCCAAAATCATTAAAATGGCCATTTCAGCAGCATCAGACACCAATAAAACCCTATCTCCAATACCTCCTTGTGGCGGTTGCAGACAATCGATTTCTGAATATGAATTCAAACAAAACACTCCAATTGAAATCTATTTCATGGGAGAAAGTGGCGAAGTTTACAAATCAGATTCTATCAAAAATCTTTTGCCTTTAAGTTTCGATAAAAACTTCTTGTAGCTAGGTAAAAATTACTCTTTTAAATTTTACTTCTTACTCGGAATGTTTTACTTTTGCCTTTCGCAAATTTGTGAGTGAGTGAACTGTTTTGCGTTGAATCATAAAAATTACAACTTAATAACACTTTAGTAAAAAGTAACAAATGAAAGAAGTAACCAGAGAAGTTTATTTAAAATGGTATGAAGACATGCTATTTTGGAGAAAGTTTGAAGACAAATTGGCCGCACTTTATATTCAACAAAAAGTTAGAGGATTTCTTCACTTATATAATGGTCAAGAAGCAGTATTAGCAGGTGCTTTACACGCTATGAACTTAGGCGGTAAAGACAAAATGATTACAGCTTATCGTAATCACGTTCAACCTATCGGAATGGGTGTTGACCCAAAAAGAGTAATGGCGGAACTTTTAGGAAAAGTAACAGGAACTTCCAAAGGAATGGGAGGCTCGATGCACATCTTCTCCAAAGAACACGGATTTTACGGAGGTCACGGTATTGTTGGAGCGCAAATTCCAGTAGGTGCAGGTATGGCTTTCGCCGATAAATATTTCAATACTGGCGGTGTAACTCTTACCTATTTTGGTGATGGCGCAGCACGTCAAGGTTCTTTACACGAAGCTTTCAATATGGCCATGTTATGGAAATTACCTGTAGTATTCATTTGTGAAAACAATGGGTACGCTATGGGAACTTCTGTAGAAAGAACTGCCAATCATACCGACATCTGGAAATTAGGTTTAGGATACGAAATGCCATGCGGACCCGTAGACGGAATGAATCCAGTAAAAGTAGCCGAAGCAATGCATGAAGCTATGGAAAGAGCACGTCGTGGTGACGGACCTACTTTCTTAGAAATGAAAACTTACCGTTATAGAGGTCACTCTATGTCGGATGCCCAATTATACCGCTCAAAAGAAGAAGTCGAAGAATACAAAAAAATCGACCCCATCACACAAGTACTTGATGTCATCATGGAAAAAAGTTATGCTACGAAAGAAGCTATCGAAGAAATTGATGAGCGCGTAAAAGATTTAGTAGAAGAATGTGCCACATTTGCCGAAGAATCTCCATTCCCAGAAGCACAACAATTATACGATGTGGTGTACGAACAAGAAAATTATCCTTTCATCCCTCACAGATTATAATTATGGCAACAAAAATCACAATGCCTCGCTTAAGCGATACAATGACAGAAGGAACCGTTGCTACTTGGTTGAAAAAAGTGGGTGATGTAGTTAAAGAAGGGGATATTCTAGCTGAAATCGAAACTGATAAAGCCACCATGGAATTTGAATCTTTCAATGCTGGAACTTTATTATACATAGGAATTAAAGAAGGTGAAACTGCAGCAGTAGATTCTCTTTTAGCCATTATTGGAAAAGAAGGAGAAGATATTTCTGGATTAATCTCAGGAGCTGCTCCTGCAACTGTTGAAACAAAAGCAGAAGCTCCAGCTACAACCGAAAGTACTCCAACAGCAACTGTCACACCGAGCGAAGTCGAGGTGCCAAAAGGAGTAATAGTAGTAACCATGCCTCGCTTAAGCGATACCATGACAGAAGGAACCGTGGGAACTTGGTTGAAAAAAGTAGGTGACGAAGTGAAAGAAGGAGATATCCTAGCCGAAATCGAAACCGATAAAGCTACTATGGAATTCGAATCGTTCAACGCTGGCACATTATTATTCATCGGAATTCAAGAAGGGCAATCAGCACCCGTAGATAGTGTATTAGCTATCATCGGACCTGCAGGAACAGACATTACTGGCATAGCCGAAAACTATAAAAAAGGAGGCGCTACTCCAGCTTCAACTCCGGCAGCAACAGAACAAGCAACCGTAGTTGCACCAGCCACCGAAGCTATTCAGACTAATGATGGAGCAAGAATTTTTGCTTCTCCATTAGCCAAACAAATTGCTAAAGAAAAAGGTATCAATCTAGCTCAAGTAAAAGGTTCAGGTGAAAACGGTCGTATCACAAAAAGTGATGTCGAAAACTTCACTCCTTCTACTGCAGCAGCTCCACAAGCAGTAGCTTCAGCACCAAGCTCAAGCGAAGCACCACAAGCTCCTGTGAGACCTTTTGTTCCAGCAGGAGAAACCATGTCAGAGGTAATCAAAAATTCGCAAATGCGTAAAACCATTGCGAAACGTCTCTCAGAATCTATCTTCACCGCACCGCATTTCTATTTAACGATAGAAGTAGCTATGGACGAAGCCATGAAATCAAGAGCAACTATCAATACCATTCCAGATACGAAAGTATCTTTTAATGATATGGTCATCAAAGCCTGTGCTATGGCCTTGAAAAAACATCCTAAAGTAAACTCGCAATGGAGTGAGGATGCGATAACCATAAATTACCACGTAAATGTTGGTGTAGCTGTAGCCGTAGAAGACGGATTAGTAGTACCGGTATTGCGTTTCACTGACCAAATGAGTTTAACTCAAATTGGTGGCGCTGTAAAAGATTTAGCAGGTAAAGCCAAATCTAAAAAACTACAACCAGCCGAAATGGAAGGTAGTACGTTCACAGTGTCTAACTTAGGAATGTTCGGTATTCAATCGTTCACTTCTATCATCAACCAACCTAACTCTGCTATCCTATCCGTAGGAGCTATCGAAGAAAAACCGGTAGTAAGAAATGGCCAAATTGTAGTAGGAAACACGATGACCCTAACCTTAGCTTGCGACCACCGCACTGTTGATGGAGCAACAGGAGCACAATTTCTGCAAACCCTTAGACAGTTCTTGGAAAATCCAGTGACGATGTTAGCGTAAATTAAAATGTCATCCCGAGCGCAGTCGAGGGAACTTTATAAAAAAACCCATTCATTTGAATGGGTTTTTTATTTATTACTCTTTAATTATTCTTAGTGTCTTTTGACCAGTTTCTCCCTGAACCTTGACAATATAATTTCCAGTAGTCAATCTGGATAAATCAATCGTTATGGCAGTACCATCAACCTTTTGCTCGAACACCTTTTGCCCAAGCATAGTATAAACCGTAACCGACTTTAAAACAACACTCGACTGCAACGTCAAAATATCCTTAACCGGATTTGGCGCAAATCGTATTGGGAATATTTCATTGTCAGTAACTCCTAAAGTAATATGAACCGTTACGGGTAATCGAGCAACACTTTCTATCCCTCCAACAGTTTGGGTAGCATAATAAGTAGTACCATCTACTAATGGAGTATTTAAGGGTAGCGGAGTAGATGTTGTCATTTTATTAGTAGCCGTAGCATACCATTGCACATTAGTACCATTTATAACAATATTAGCTAAAGTAGCACCAGGAGCAAAAGATTGCGAAACCAAACCTGTAGGCGGTGGCACACCATTAGATTGCAATACCACAAAACCTAAAGACATAGCAGAACACCCTGAAACACTAGCATTCTCAACACTTACACTATAAGCCCTGCTTTCGTTATTAGGTGTTGCTGAATTCACTGAATAGGTCGAATTAGTAGCACCCGCAATCAAAGTTCCATTAAGATACCATTGATAGCTATAGTTTCCTATCACCCCAGAGTCAAGTAAAAGAGATTGTACCACAGTATTACTAGCATCAACATAAACAGTATTAAATCCAGTAGCAGTAGTAATAATTGGATTTGGCAACGAATAAACCCTCAAAGGCTGTTCTACCAAAACATAACAATGATTACCTAAATAATCTGCATAACTATTTTCAACTCTAATCCAAACATTGGAACCAACCAAAGCTGCTACTGGGGTCAATATTTCATTCAAATTAAATTGAGCATCAGCCATTGTAGCAAAATAATGCAACGTTAAATTAGGATCACCATTCACAATGTAGGCTGCATTAAGTGTTAAATCAAACATTTCCATCATATCGCCTGAATTGTTGACATCACATTGTGAAACCAATGCAGGCGGATTGGTATTGGGTGTCGGAACTGGCAATACTCTGATATCTAAAGTTGACAACGTTACACATCCCGTTGGAACGGTTACCCTAACACCAAGGGTTTGAACTGCTGGTGTCACATTAGTATAAGCAGTCGGATTAGTTATTTGATTTGTATTATTGACTGCATCCATATAACTCGGATAATAAGTAACTAAATAAACTGGATGGAATTGATTTATTTCCGTGCTTTTCACATTCAAATCAAAAGTGGTGTATTGATCATTCGGATTAGCATCACTATCACAAACCTGCAAGGGTGTTGGAGTAGTTACAGCAAAAGGACCGCTGATAATTAATTGAAAATTGCCAACATTATAACAATGTGTTGCGCTATTTTCTACGCGATACCAAATGGTTTGTCCACTGCTTCCAGTATAATTTGTTACTGGTATAATCGGGCTAATTCCAGCATTGGCTAAAACCTGACTTGTATAAAATGTTACCGTATAATTGGAAGCAGGCAATGGCTGTACTGAAAAAATTGCAGCTGTTTTTTGTGTTAAATCAACTGTAGTAATTCCATCCTGAGGATTGGCATCCGTATCACATGCAGTAAGCCAGGAAAGCGTATAAGCTAATGGTGCCGGATTTACCTCAAGTTGAATGGAAATTACCGAATAACAATGAGTAATTTGATCTTCTGCTCTTACATATATGTTTTGTACAAATGGATTAATGTTTACATAAGGTGATGTTATTTCATTACCCCCAATTACAGCATCTGTAAACGTTTCATAAAATGTTATGATGTAGGGAATTGTATTTCCCTGATTTAAATCACCTGCCATTGATGTTAAATCAAATGTAGCAATACCATCCTGATCAGCATCACAAACAGTATAAGGACTTGTTGGTGGTGTCAAATGTGGCAAAGGTTTAACTACAATATCCATAGTAGATATAGTATAACATCCTGTAACCGCATTGGTTATTCTAATAGCCAGTGTCTGAACATATATAGAGGAATTAACATACGCAGAGGGGTTCACAATCGGATTCGTACTACTTTGCGCATCGGCCAAACTAGTATGAAAAGTTACATACATTCCCGTTTGCCCCATAAGGATAGAAGGAACTCTTGAATTCAAATCAAATACCTCATAACCTACTGCTCCGGTAGAATCACACAAAGCATATTCAGGATAATTAGGCTGCATCGACTGTGGTATCGGAGTAACATATAAATGAAAACTAACCACTTTATAACATCCTGTAGCATTTACGGCAACACGAGCCCAAATAACGGTTCCATTAGCGGCAACATAATTACTAATTGGAGTAATAGGGGAGGATCCTAAATTGGCATTAAGTAGTGACGTATGAAAAGTTACTGTAATAGTTGCTGGATTATTAACACCCACAAGTTGGGGTACCAATGAGGTTAAATCAAATGCCTCAAAACCATCATTATTAGAATCACACATTGAAATATCAGTAGGAACGGTGACATCTGGAGTTGGATTCACAACCAATTGCAAACTCCCAACTGTAAAAGCATTCGTATTGATATTAGTTACCCTAAAATAAATGGTTTGATTCCATGGATTGACATTATTATAAGGACTCGATATTGGATTAGCACCCGTTTGAGCATCGGTTGAAGTACTATAATACCCTACAACATAATTAGAAGCAGCACTTGATTGCGCCGCAAGTATTACATAATTCAAATCGGCAAAATCAAAAGTCCCAAACCCATCATTGTTAGGGTCACAATAAGTTAAAGGTTGAAGCGTTGGTGCCACAGGATCAACAGCTGTTATCGTATTAGCAAAGGAACATTGAAAGACAAATAACGACAAGACAATAAGTAATCTGATTTTCATAGTATAAGAGTTTTCCCAAAGCTACAAAAACATTTTATATAATTCTGACAAGCCAATTATTTTGATTTAATTTACACTTCCAATTAACAGTCCCATAAAATGAAATCAAAGTTTCACAAACTCTCAAAAAACACAACAACAGTAAGTAAAAAAGTAATCCTCTTTTCAATACTCCTTATCGCAATAGCTTGTCAAAAAAAAGAAACTACCCTTCCCTCCCAAACCAAATGGGTCCAAGACGACCATTCTTTTGCCCAACCTAATAAAGCCGTAGCAAAACACCTAGACTTAGACATCAAAGTTGATTTCGATACCCAAACCCTTTCAGGAAAAGCCTCTTGGACTATTGAAAACAACGCCAAAGGAAACGAAATCATCTTCGACGAAAATACCCTAAACATCACCAAAGTAACCCTAGGCGATGACGAAAAAGAAACCCAATTCCAACTAGGAGACTCCGTTGAATTCCACGGAAGACCCATTCACATTACGATACAACCAACAACTACCAAAGTCAACATTTACTATAACACCACCAAAAAAAGCGTAGCCCTACAATGGCTTACTCCAGAACAAACCGCCGACAAAAAGAAACCCTTCTTATTCTCGCAAGGCGAAAGCATCTGGTCCCGCACATGGTTGCCTTGTCAAGACTCCCCTGGCATTCGCTTCACTTATAACGCCAAAGTTACCGTGCCCAAAGACCTAATGGCGGTAATGAGTGCCGTTAACCCACAACAAAAAAACGATACAGGCATTTACACTTTCCAACAAGACAAACCCATTCCCTCCTACCTAATGGCCATTGCCGTGGGCGATATCCAATTCCAATCCATAGACCATCGCACTGGCGTGTATGCCGAACCTTCGGTAATCAAAAAAGCGGCTTGGGAATTTGCCAAACTAGGTGATATGGTCAATGCTGCCGAGAAACTCTTCGGTCCTTACCGCTGGGGACGCTATGATGTGATTGTATTACCGCCCAGTTTCCCTTACGGAGGCATGGAAAACCCTAACCTAACCTTCCTAACTCCTACCGTTTTAGCTGGCGACCGTTCGTTAACGAGCTTGTTAGCCCACGAACTAGGACACAGTTGGAGCGGCAACTTAGTCACCAATGCCACTTGGGATGACATCTGGCTCAACGAAGGCTTTACCACCTATGTAGAACACCGCATCGGCGAAGCAGTATTCGGCGTAAAAGAAGCCAAAATGCAAGACGTCTTAAGTCGAAAAGTACTGCAAGACAACCTAACCGATTTAGGCATCACCAGTCCTGACACCCGACTAAAAGTAAACACCACAGGCAAAAACCCAGACGATGGGCTAAGCGACATCCCTTATGAAAAAGGCTATGCCTTCCTGCAAACTATAGAAGCGGCTGTGGGTCGAGAAAAGTTTGATGCGTTTATCACCGCCTACTTCAAAGCACATTCGTTCCAATCCATCACCACCGAAGATTTTGTGACCTATTACAAAGAAAACTTAATCAAAGGCTACAAAGCCCTAGCCGATAAAATAAAAATGGAAGAGTGGATCTACAAACCAGGCATTCCCCCCAACATCATCACACCTATTTCTGAAGACTTCAACGCCATTGATGCCCTTCAAAAAACATGGCGACAAACGGGAGTCAAAGGCCTAAGCCAAAAAATAACCTCCACCAACGAAAAACAACATTTCATCGACTACCTTCCAGCCGACATCACTACGGAGGAAATGACCGCCATCGACAAAGAATGCAATTTCACCAACGGAGGGAATTTTGTAGTACGACGCCAATGGTTCATCCAAGCCCTAAAACACCACTACAAAACCGCCTATCCAGCCATAGAACAATTCCTAACCACCTACAGCCGCACTGGCTCCCTAACCCCACTCTACAAAGAAATGGCAAAGACCCCCGAAGGTAAAACCTGGGCCAACCAAATCTTTGCCAAAGTAAAAGCAGGGTATCATGCTACTACATTGGAAGCGGTGCAACAAGTGTTGAAATAAAGTCGCAACAACTATATTGTCACCCTGAGCGCAGTCGAAGGGCTTTAAATTAAAAAATCCCATTCTAATTAGAGTGGGATTTTTTATAATTTCTCTTGTCATTCTGACGAAGGAAGAATCTCATCTCACCCACTACCGCACGAATCCTTTCGTGTGGTTAATTAAATCCACAATAATACATTCCTTCATACAAACCCGACAAAGCCTATTTTTATAGGGCATTTATTTTAGTACTTCCATAAAATAAAAAATTAATTAAAGTTTAGGCAATAAATTCTCCATTGAAAAAGAAAGTAATGACAAGGCGTCAACATTTTCTCGAAGCAGCCTCAAGTTTTTATTTATAAGGCGTCAATATTTTGTCGACGCGGCTTGGACATTTTGTCGACGCAGCTTCAATATTTTGTTTTCCAATGCGTCAACATTTTGTTTTCCAATGCTTCAACATTTTCTCCACCGTATTAGAAAACAAAAAAACTTTGATATTAAGAATTTGATAATAAGAGGAGGAAGTCCAGTGGACTTCAGATTTGAAATTAAAAGGAGCAAGCCCAGTGGGCTTGAGGTACATGAACTTCAGTTCATCAATAACCATAAAACAAAAAACCCTATCCAAATAAATGAATAGGGTTTCTAAAAAAAGGCAGCGACATACTCTCCCACATAACTGCAGTACCATCTGCGCAGTCGGACTTAACTTCTCTGTTCGAGATGGGAAGAGGTGAGCCCCGACGCAATAACCACCTTAAGTCGTTTTGCAAAGGTGATTGACTTAATCAATCAACATTACACAATATCTTAACATACTGAGATAAAAAATATAACTTGTCATTCCCAACTTGATTGGGAATCTGAAAGATTGCACTCCCGTCTTGCGACGGGAGATGCGACGTACATAAGCTTACGGGTTATTAGTACTACTCGACTATGACATTACTGCCTTTACATCTATAGCCTATCAACGTGGTCATCTTCCACGACCCTTAAAAGAAATCTCATCTTGTGGTGGGTTTCGCGCTTATATGCTTTCAGCGCTTATCCCTTCCAAACGTAGCTACTCTGCGGTGCTCCTGGCGGAACAACAGATACACCAGAGGTTTGTCCAATTCGGTCCTCTCGTACTAGAATCAGATCCACTCAAATTTCTTGCGCCCACAATAGATAGAGACCGAACTGTCTCACGACGTTCTGAACCCAGCTCGCGTGCCACTTTAATGGGCGAACAGCCCAACCCTTGGGACCTTCTCCAGCCCCAGGATGTGACGAGCCGACATCGAGGTGCCAAACCCCCCCGTCGATATGAGCTCTTGGGGGAGATCAGCCTGTTATCCCCGGCGTACCTTTTATCCTTTGAGCGATGGCCCTTCCATGCGGAACCACCGGATCACTATGCTCTACTTTCGTACCTGATCGACCTGTATGTCTCTCAGTCAAGCTCCCTTATGCCATTGCACTCTACGCACGGTTACCAAGCGTGCTGAGGGAACCTTTAGAAGCCTCCGTTACTCTTTTGGAGGCGACCACCCCAGTCAAACTACCCACCAAGCAATGTCCCCCACATACGCGGGGTTAGACCTCAGATAAGCAAAGGGTGGTATTTCAACAATGACTCCACAACGCCTAGCGACGCCACTTCATAGTCTCCCACCTATCCTACACATCACTTATCCAAGACCAATACTAAGCTATAGTAAAGGTGCACAGGGTCTTTTCGTCCCATTGCGGGTAATCGGCATCTTCACCGATACTACAATTTCACCGAGCTCATGGCTGAGACAGTGTCCAGATCGTTACACCATTCGTGCAGGTCGGAACTTACCCGACAAGGAATTTCGCTACCTTAGGACCGTTATAGTTACGGCCGCCGTTTACTGGGGCTTCAATTCAATGCTTCTCCGAAGATAACATCTCCTCTTAACCTTCCAGCACCGGGCAGGTGTCAGGCCCTATACCTCATCTTACGATTTTGCAGAGCCCTGTGTTTTTGATAAACAGTCGCCTGGACCTTTTCACTGCGGCCAGCATTGCTGCTGGCGACCTTTCTCCCGAAGTTACAGGTCTATTTTGCCTAATTCCTTAGCCATGAATCTCTCGAGCACCTTAGGATTCTCTCCTCGACTACCTGTGTCGGTTTACGGTACGGGTACTGTTAATCTAAGTTTAGAGGTTTTTCTTGGAAGCCCTTAGGCGCACTATCACTTTGTCCGAAGACTCCGTGTACTATCGTATTTCCCCAAAAGCCGTGGATTTGCCTGCGGCTCTTATAGGTAGGTACTTTAACGAACTATTCCGTCAGTTCGCGGCGCTTTCATCACTCCGTCACCCCATCACAATTAACAGTAGTACGGGAATATTAACCCGTTGGCCATCGACTGTTCCTTTCGGATTCGCCTTAGGACCCGACTAACCCTCAGCTGATTAGCATAGCTGAGGAAACCTTAGTCTTTCGGTGTGCGGGTTTCTCGCCCGCATTATCGTTACTTATGCCTACATTTTCTTTTCAAACCAGTCCAGCATGCCTTACGACACACCTTCAACCCTGTTAGAATGCTCCCCTACCACTTATACTTACGTATAAATCCATAGCTTCGGTAATATGCTTATGCCCGATTATTATCCATGCTCGTCCGCTCGACTAGTGAGCTGTTACGCACTCTTTAAATGAATGGCTGCTTCCAAGCCAACATCCTAGCTGTCTGGGCAGACAAACCTCGTTTTTTCAACTTAGCATATATTTGGGGACCTTAGCTGATGGTCTGGGTTCTTTCCCTCTCGGACATGGACCTTAGCACCCATGCCCTCACTGCAAGTAAACATTATATAGCATTCGGAGTTTGTCAGGAATTGGTAGGCGGTGAAGCCCCCGCATCCAATCAGTAGCTCTACCTCTATATAACTTTAACACTTGCGCTGCACCTAAATGCATTTCGGGGAGTACGAGCTATTTCCGAGTTTGATTGGCCTTTCACCCCTACCCACAGGTCATCCGAAGACTTTTCAACGTCAACCGGTTCGGACCTCCACTATGTGTTACCACAGCTTCATCCTGCCCATGGGTAGATCACACGGTTTCGCGTCTAACACTACTGACTAAAGCGCCCTATTCAGACTCGCTTTCGCTACGGATCCGGTACTTAATACCTTAACCTTGCCAGCAACGTTAACTCGTAGGCTCATTATGCAAAAGGCACGCCGTCACCCCACGAAAGGGCTCCGACCGCTTGTAAGCGTATGGTTTCAGGATCTATTTCACTCCGTTATTCACGGTTCTTTTCACCTTTCCCTCACGGTACTGGTTCACTATCGGTCTCTCAGGAGTATTTAGCCTTAGCGGATGGTCCCGCCAAATTCAGACAGGGTTTCACGTGCCCCGCCCTACTCAGGATACCACTATCCTTATCTTCTCTTACTTATACGGGACTATCACCCTCTTCGGTTAACCTTTCCAGGTTATTCTAATTCAATCCGCAAGAAATGTCGTGGTCCTACAACCCCAAAATTGCCGTAACAACTTTGGTTTGGGCTAATCCGCGTTCGCTCGCCACTACTTACGGAATCACTTTTGTTTTCTTCTCCTCCGCCTACTTAGATGTTTCAGTTCAGCGGGTTTGCTCTCCTATCGGAGTGACATGTCTTCAACATGCCGGGTTGCCCCATTCAGGTATCTACGGATCAATTCGTGTGTGCCAATCCCCGTAGCTTTTCGCAGCTTATCACGCCTTTCTTCGCCTCTGAGAGCCTAGGCATCCCCCATACGCCCTTATTTTGCTTATTGTACTTTTGCTTCTACACATTACTGCATAGAGAGCGTGTTCTTTCTACTTTGTTATTATTTTCTTATCTCAATATGTCAATGAACTTTTCCGCGTTAGCGGCTGTGGAGAATATCGGAGTCGAACCGATGACCTCCTGCGTGCAAGGCAGGCGCTCTAGCCAGCTGAGCTAATCCCCCGTTCTATTTAGTGGACAGTTAACAGTTTTCAGTTAACAGTACTTCAAACGGTCACTCAACCTCTAAAATTTCCTTAAACAAGCTAAACAAAGTAGTCCCGCCCAGACTCGAACTGGGGACCCCTACATTATCAGTGTAGTACTCTAACCAGCTGAGCTACGAGACTCTGTATTTTGCTTATTATAATATTTGAACTAACAGCGAGAGTAATTGAATTTCTAATTTAAGGTCTAGTCCTTTTTATCGTCTCTAGAAAGGAGGTGTTCCAGCCGCACCTTCCGGTACGGCTACCTTGTTACGACTTAGCCCCAGTTACTAGTTTTACCCTAGGCAGCTCCTTACGGTCACCGACTTCAGGTACCCCCAGCTTCCATGGCTTGACGGGCGGTGTGTACAAGGCCCGGGAACGTATTCACCGGATCATGGCTGATATCCGATTACTAGCGATTCCAGCTTCACGGAGTCGAGTTGCAGACTCCGATCCGAACTGAGAACGGTTTTGTAGATTCGCTCCTGGTCACCCAGTGGCTGCTCTCTGTACCGTCCATTGTAGCACGTGTGTAGCCCAAGGCGTAAGGGCCGTGATGATTTGACGTCATCCCCACCTTCCTCACAGTTTACACTGGCAGTCTTGTTAGAGTTCCCGACTTGACTCGCTGGCAACTAACAACAGGGGTTGCGCTCGTTATAGGACTTAACCTGACACCTCACGGCACGAGCTGACGACAACCATGCAGCACCTTGTAAATTGTCTTGCGAAAGATCTGTTTCCAAACCGGTCAATCTACATTTAAGCCTTGGTAAGGTTCCTCGCGTATCATCGAATTAAACCACATGCTCCACCGCTTGTGCGGGCCCCCGTCAATTCCTTTGAGTTTCATTCTTGCGAACGTACTCCCCAGGTGGGATACTTATCACTTTCGCTTAGCCACTCAGATTGCTCCGAACAGCTAGTATCCATCGTTTACGGCGTGGACTACCAGGGTATCTAATCCTGTTCGCTCCCCACGCTTTCGTCCATCAGCGTCAATCCATTAGTAGTAACCTGCCTTCGCAATTGGTATTCCATGTAATATCTAAGCATTTCACCGCTACACTACATATTCTAGTTACTTCCTAATAATTCAAGTCTGACAGTATCAATGGCCGTTCCATCGTTGAGCGATGGGCTTTCACCACTGACTTATCAAACCGCCTACGGACCCTTTAAACCCAATGATTCCGGATAACGCTTGGATCCTCCGTATTACCGCGGCTGCTGGCACGGAGTTAGCCGATCCTTATTCTTACGGTACCGTCAAGCTCCTACACGTAGGAGTGTTTCTTCCCGTACAAAAGCAGTTTACACACCATAGATGCGTCTTCCTGCACGCGGCATGGCTGGATCAGGCTTGCGCCCATTGTCCAATATTCCTCACTGCTGCCTCCCGTAGGAGTCTGGTCCGTGTCTCAGTACCAGTGTGGGGGATCTCCCTCTCAGGACCCCTACCTATCGTAGCCATGGTAAGCCGTTACCTTACCATCTAGCTAATAGGACGCATGCCCATCTTTTACCGTTGGAACTTTAGTAATCAAGTGATGCCACTTAAATACACCATGGGGCATTAATCCAAATTTCTCTGGGCTATTCCCCTGTAAAAGGTAGGTTGCATACGCGTTACGCACCCGTGCGCCGGTCTCAGATATTGCTACCTTACCCCTCGACTTGCATGTGTTAGGCCTGCCGCTAGCGTTCATCCTGAGCCAGGATCAAACTCTTCATCGTATATTGTTATGCTGATATCGCTATCTGCATCGTAATGTAGACAAAGGCTAGGCTTTTTCAAATCTTTCGATTCTCTTACTCTCTTTTATTTGTTTTAAACATCACTGCTTAAAACGGCTGTCAATTCAATATGTCTATGAACGTGTTCTTCTTTTTTAATACCGCTTTCATTCTCAAAGCGGGTGCAAAAGTAATTATTCTTTTCTAACTAACAAGGCTTTTTAAAATTATTTTTGAATTATTTTAATTCCTTCGTTTTTTCAGTCTTCAATGAACTTTTCCTCTCTTGCGGGGTGCAAATATAAGAACTCTATTTCTTTCAATCCAAATAAAATTTGCCCTTTTTTCCATCTTTTTTTAAGATGTTGATAACTTGTGTTTTACAATTACCGTTTGTCGATTACCATTAAAAAACACTCCCTGATAAAAACCAAAAGTCATCACTAGCCCCGATAGTAGTGGCATCCTTTTTCCTTTTTTAAAGGAAAAAGATAGAACGGATAGCGGGAGCATATGCTCTTAAAGAATACTGACGTGGTGCTCCTTCTACTCGAAACGAATGGATTTGGACGGTGTGATTTTGGTAATAATGTAGGACGGAATGAGTAGTACCACTAAACAAATCGCTACGGTTCCTATGTTTAATAGCAGGATGTAGAACAAGTTGATGTCGACTGGAGCTTCGTTGACGTAATAACTTTCGGGGTTCAATTTGATGATGCCGAAGTATTTTTGAATAAGCAATAGTCCAATTCCAATGACATTCCCCCAGAGCAATCCTCTTCCTATTAAGTAGGCGGCGTTGTAGAGGAATATTTTTCGGATAGCCCAATTGTTGGCTCCAATAGCTTTTAGGATTCCGATCATTTGGGTTCTTTCGAGAATTAAAACCAACAGCGCCACCACCATATTAATGGTAGAAACGGCAATCATGACAATGAGAATGACGATGATATTGAAATCAAATAGTTTGAGCCACTCGAAGATGTAGTAGAATTTTTCTTCTATGGTTTGGGTGTCGAGTGTGGAGGACGTTTCTTGGTAGACTTCTTTTCCTTTTTGCTCGATTTGGGTAAAGTCATCTAGGAATACTTCGAAGGAGCCGATTTGGTCTGGGCGCCATTTATTGATGCGTTGCACGTGACGAATATCGCCAATGACATAACTAGCGTCGAATTCTTGAAAGCCTGAATTGTAGATTCCGACTATTTTGAAATTACGAAGATTGTAACCCTCGCTGTTTTCCTTCATGAAATAGGTTACGAATTTATCGTCGAGCTTTAATCCTAATCGGTTGCAGAGATATTGCGAAATCATCACTTCTTCATTAAGATTAGATTTGAAGTTAGGCAGTCTTCCTTGGACTAAATATTCTTTTAAGTTATCCGTTTGGTAATCCTTCCCTACTCCTTTGAAGATGATGCCTTCGAAAGCTGTTTCGGTTCTGATTATCCCTGCTTTGCTTGCCACGGCTTGTACATGGGAAATGCCTTCTACATTTTTGAACTTGGGGTAAAACTTTTGGTGAAGGGTAATGGGGTCAGTACTAACATCGGAATTGTTGTCGTTATACCCTGAGATGATAATATGTCCGTTGAAAGCGGAGACTTTTTGACGGATTTTTTGTTGGAGACCGATACCGGTTGCGATAGAAACTATCATCATGATCATACCGAGTGCTATGGCCGTGATGGCAATTTTTATTATTGGCGCAGAAATACTACTTTTATGGTCTTTAGCAGTAATGAGTCTTTTCCCTATAAAATATTCTAATTTCAATGGTATGATGTCAAAATTGGTGTTCAAAAATACAGTTTTATTCTTGGTTTTGCTAATGGTTTCTTGTGGGAGTTCTGTGAAGAGCAAAGAGGAAAGAAGCAAGAAGCAAGAAGTTATAGTGGAGAATACAACTTCAGAAATAAAAACTGGTGCTGATAATTACGCTACTTACTTGCCCTTATTAAAAGATAAGAAAGTGGGAATTATAACGAATCAGACTGGGATTCTTTCCGACAAAACTCATCTTGTTGATTTCCTTTTGGGAAAAAAAATAAATCTACTGAAAATCTTTGCACCCGAGCACGGCTTTCGTGGCACTGCGGATGCTGGAGAACATGTGGTGGATGGAAAAGATACTAAAACCGGATTACCCATTATTTCTTTATATGGCAATAATAAAAAACCTAAATCGGAACAACTGGCTGGACTTGAAGTGTTGGTTTTTGATTTGCAGGATGTTGGTGCTCGATTCTATACTTATATTTCTTCGTTGCATTATATTATGGAAGCCTGTGCGGAGAATAACATTCAGCTAATTGTTTTAGACAGACCCAATCCGAATGGTGGTATTGTTGATGGACCGATTTTAGAAAAAGAGTTTTCTAGCTTTGTTGGCATGCACCCAATTCCATTATTACATGGGATGACGATTGGTGAATATGCCCAAATGACAAATGGTGAAAAATGGCTTAAGAATGGCGAACTATGTAAGTTGACTGTGATTCCGTGTTTGAATTATAAAAGAGAAATGGCTTATAGTTTACCTGTAAAACCATCTCCGAATTTACCCAATGACCAAGCAATCAATCTTTACGCCAGTTTGTGTTTGTTTGAAGGAACGAATGTGAGCGTAGGGCGTGGCACCGAAAAACAATTCCAAATATATGGTTCGCCTTATTTGCCAAAAAGTGATTTTAGTTTTACTCCGGTACCGAATATGGGGGCTAAAGAACCACCTTATAAAAACCAATTGTGTTATGGTGAAGATTTGAGTAGTGCTCCTAAAGTGCATCAATTGGAATTGAAATGGCTAATAAAAGCTTATACTGCAACTGCAGACAAAACTAAATTCTTTACCGATTTCTTTACTAAGCTAGCTGGCACCAAGAAATTACAACAACAAATAGAAGCGGGAACATCGGAAGCTGACATTAGAAAATCTTGGGAGAAAGGGTTAGCAGATTTTAAAGTAATGCGAAAGAAATATTTGATTTATTAAAGAGGCAAACGCTTTTTCATTTCTTCTACAATATTGTAGGCTGCTGGACAAATAGCAACATTCTTCAATGTCAAATCTGCAATTTGTTGAAACTTCTTTCTATCAGTATGAGGAAATTCTCTACAGGCTTTTGGGCGTACATCGTAAATCATGCAGTAGTTTTCAGTATCCAAAAACGTACACGGAACACTTTGTAGCACATAATCTTTATCTTCATCTATTCTCAAATACTGATCGATAAACTGCTGTGGTTTTTGTTTCAAATGTTTAGCAATTCGTTCAATATCGGCCGAAGTGAATAATGGTCCTGTGGTTTTGCAGCAATTGGCGCATTGTAAACAATCGGTTCGTTTGAACTCGGCGTCATGTATATCCTGCATTACATAATCTAGATTCTTGGGTGTTTTCTTTTTGAGCTTATCAAAATACTTTTTGTTTTCGATATGCTTATCTTTGGCAAGCTTTTGAATTTCGTTTAAAGAAGGCTTTAGCATTTTGTTTTATTTCTAATGCAAAAGTACCAACTTTACCACTCTAATTTACATTTATGAAAGACCTTTTTGGAAAAGCCATCCTAGATTTTCAAACCCATAATTCACCCGAAGATTTGGTGACGGAAACTACTATTTCTGAAGCGGATGAAATGAGTGTGGCGTATCTTTTTAGAAAGTACAACGAAATGCCAAAACTCGAAAAGAAAGGGTTACAACTTTGTAAAGGAAAAGTTCTTGATGTAGGTTGCGGCGCTGGAAGTCATGCTTTATATCTTCAGGAAAAAGGATTTGACGTGACAGCTATTGATATTTCTGAAAATGCTATTAAAGCGTGTCAACTCCGTGGCATTAATAATGCGAGAGTACAAAACCTATTGGAAGTTAAAGATGAAAAATTCGACACCTTTCTGTTACTAATGAATGGCACGGGCATCTTTGGAACTTTAGCCGATACTTCAAATTATTTGCGAAAACTAAAGTCACTCTTAAATCCGAATGGTCAAATCCTAATTGACAGTTCTGATATTATTTATATGTTTGATGCAGATGATGACGGCAGTTATTTGGTTCCGGCTGACGGCTATTATGGCGAATTGACTTTTACTGTTTCCTATAAAGGAGCCACCGAGGAGCCTTTCCCTTGGTTGTATATCGATTATAATACTTTTCAAAATGTAGCTCATGCCAATGGTTTGCATTGTGAATTACTATTGGAAGGCAAACATTTTGATTATTTAGCCAAACTTACGCTCTAATTATGGAAAAATCTGATTTAGAAAAACTACGCTACCCTATCGGGATATTCGAAGCTCCTACTGTTTACACTGCTGAGCTTTTGGCGAAAGCCATACAAACGATTGCCGACTTTCCGCAAAAACTAAAAAAGGAAGTGCAGCATTTGTCAAAGGAACAACTGGATACTCCCTACAGACCAGAAGGTTGGACGATTCGTCAAGTCATACATCATTGTGCCGACAGTCATATGAATTGTTTTATCCGATTGAAATGGACCATGACTGAGAACAATCCGACTATAAAATTCTATTATGAAAACCTATGGGCTGAAGGAATAGACAACCGAACGATGCCTATTGAACCCACGCTTCAATTTTTGGAAGGACTGCATTACCGATTAGCCTTTGTGATGAAAAGTTTGTCAGAAACCGATTTGGAAATGGCCTACATACATCCCGAACACAATAAGGAATTTGAACTCCGAGAAATGATTTGTCTTTACGAATGGCATTGCACCCATCATTTGGCACACATTACCGAATTGAAAAAAAGAAAAGACTGGTAATGCTAATTTTTAGGAGCTATTTCCAGCTATCCACTATATCTTTTGCTTTTTAAAGAAAAAAGCAAAAGGATGCCGTTACTATCTGGGCTATGGTTTTAGACTTGAATCAAATCTGTTGTTCTAATACTATCTTCCAAAGCGTTGTATAAAATATCTAAATCGGCTTGAGCGTTATACCCATTGATAGAATACCGAATATAAATATTTCCATTTAAAGGCATTACTGGGATTTGAATTCTGTATTTATCATATAATAAACTCTTCAATTCCGCAGGTTTATCAGTATCAATTGGAACGCTTGCCATTTGTCCTAAAAATTCAGAGGTTATTGGACTCAATGGATTAGTATTTAGCAAATCACAAAAGCGTTGGTAATTATCCAATACTATTTGTTTGCAGTTTTTTGAAACTTCTTTCCAATTGTTTTCCTCTAAAAATTGAATCACCGTTGGCGTACATAAAAATGCTGAAATATCTCTAGTGCCTTGCAATTCGTGATAATCTAAAAACTGACTTTCACCAGGAGCCACACTTTCATATCCCCAACTTACCACCAAAGGTTCTAACTCATTTTGCAATTCGGGTTTAACATATAAAAAAGAACTCCCTGTAGGAGCCAGCATCCACTTGTGTAATGTGGCTGTATAATAATCTGGATTCAAATCGGAAATATTTAAATCGATATGACCTGGTACATGAGCACCATCAACTATAGTGATTAAACCCAAATCTTTAGCTCTATCACAGATTTCTTTTACCGGAAAAATCAAAGCTGTGGCACTCGACATCTGGTTTAGGAAAATTACTTTGGTGTTTTCGTTATATCCTTTCCAAAACTCTTCTATGATTTGTGCTTTTGAAACTATAGGCAAAGTAATGTTTTGACGAATGTATTTAGCTCCTGACTTTTTGCAATAAAAATTCCAAGTTCTATCCATGGCACCATACTCGTGATTGGTAGCTAAAATTTCATCTCCTTTATTAAGTTTAATGCTCCGCATGATAACGTTTACAGCAAAAGTTGGATTGGGAGTAAAAAACAAATCATGCCCTTGGCACCCTACATATTGAGCCAAACTTTCACGAGCTGTCTTTAAATACTTAGGCTGTCTTCGCTGAATAAAATCAACGGGGTCTGACTGTAATTCTAATTGAAAACGTTGAAATGATTCAAAAATAGGTTTGGGACAAGCGCCGAATGACCCATGATTTAAATAGGTAATGTTGGGATCTAAAAGAAATTGTGATTTACTCACACTATGTGATTTTTTATTTTGGAGTTCGTGAACCGATGGTTTCATGATTGATGAATTTTGGTAAAAATAAAAAATCCCAAACAATGTTTGAGATTTTACATTAAGGGATATTCAAATATTTGTGTGTTTGCAAAGACACTCTCCACTTTGGGTTACTCATTACATAATCAACAATAAGTGGCGTCATTTCCTCTTTTTTACTCCATTCTGGTTGTAAAAACAGAATGGCGTTGTCATTTACTTTGGCAGCTTGTTCTTCGGCAAAAATGAAATCGTGTTTGTTGTAAATGATAACTTTTAATTCATTAGCAATAGCATAAGCATCTGCTACTGGTAATTTATTTTTCTTTGGCGAAAGACAAAACCAGTCCCAAGTTCCTGAAACAGAATAGGCTCCAGATGTTTCGATATGAACTTTTAGATTTTTATCTTTTAATTTTTGAGTCAATACTGTCATATCCCAAGTTAATGGCTCTCCTCCTGTTACCACAACAGTATCAGCATATTTTTTTGCATTGTCAACAATCAAATCTGTTGCAGTGGGAGGATGTAGCTCTGCATTCCAACTTTCTTTCACATCACACCAATGACAACCCACGTCGCAACCGCCTATTCTAATAAAATAAGCTGCAGTACCTGTATGAAATCCTTCACCTTGAATGGTATAAAACTCCTCCATAAGGGGAAGCATTTCTCCTTTTTCAACCGCTAATTGTGTTTCTTTTGATAACATTTTTTTCAATAATAGTTGGCAAAGATAATCATTAGAAAGTGAGTTAATTTTAATTTTTACAAATAAAAAAACCGACAGCTTTTAACTATCGGTTTTAAATTTAAACTTTGAAAATTATTTTAATAATTTAATAGCTTCAAGAGCATATTGATTGGCTGGATCAAGCAATAATGTTTTATTCAGCAATTCCTTTGCTTTTGCTTTATCCGTATTGGCAAAAGTTGATGCTATATTATTATAAGACTCAATGAATTTGGCTTTGTTTTTAGTCACTTCTGCTTCTCCTTTTGCAGTCACTACATCAATATATTGTTGGTAATATGTTGCCATCTCGGTATCTTTTTCCAACAATCTATTGGTTCTTGCTCTAAAGATGTAAGCATCTTGAGTGGTAGGTGAAGCTGTGATTACATTTCCAAAGGCAACATCAGCTTTTTGCAAAGCAATAGGATCAGGTTTAACTACTTCTTTTCTAGTGTTATCATAATAAATAGCATTTCCTAAAAAGAAATTATCTAGTAAAAAGTTTTTAGAATTTGGATATCCAACCGCTATATCAAATATGGCAGCTGCGGCTCCAAATGCTTTTTGATCATACAATTTTTTTCCTATTTCATTCAATTCATTAGCGGCTAATGGCTCCATGTCAAGAGCTTTTTTAATATCCGCAATACCAGAGGCTAATTGTGCTTGGTCTACTGATTTACCATCAGCACTAGTTCCTTTTTTAATTTTAGCTTGACCTAAATATAAATAATCACGAGGGATAATTTTGTTGGCAGGGTTAGATGTGAATTTTTGTAAAGCATCTAAAGCGGCGTCGATGTTTCCATTTTCATAGGAAGAGTAGCCTAGATAACGAAGAATTCTTGGGTTAACTCCATCCAATTCTTTCATCTTATTTGCTTCTAATTCTAGTGCTTTGTAATCTTTGGCTAAGATTAAGAAGTCAGCATGACGCATACGAGACGTAATAGAATAGTCCGTTAAACTCATGTATTTTTCATAAAACCCTAATGCTTTTTGAATGTTTTCATCATAGCTTTTTGGAACATTGCTTCCCCATAAATAGTAAGTCTCTGCTAATTCACGATAAACCGGACCGTAATTTGGATTGATTGCTATTACTTCGTTATAAGCTTTAATGGCTTCTGTATAAGCTTTAGCTCCTTTTAATAATACCCCTAACTGCATTTTAGCTCTCAATAGAGAACTATCAAATTGATAAGCATTTCTGTAGGCCACATAAGAATCGTTTTGATTTTTAGCTCCATAATAGGCGTCTCCTAATGCTAACTGAACTTGTGGGTCATTGGGACTTGCTGCTTGAGCTTTTAATAAAACATCAATAGCGCTTTTATAATCTGGTTTATCAGCATCCATGAAAGCACGACCAATATAAACATACTCTTCGATATCTTTCTTTTTTAATTCTTTAGTAACCAAATCAAATTTTGCTTGAGCAGCAGCTTTGTTGTTGGCATCTAAATCCATTTGTGCTAAACCTATATTATTCAGCCTTGCCCCTTCGCTTGAAGCTAAGCCTTTTTGAAAATATATAGTAGCAGAATCCGCTATATTTTGTTTCAAATAAATGGTTCCTAATAAAAAGGACGCTTTTCCATTAGATGGTTTAGCTTGTATAACTGATTTCAACAATGATTTAGCTTTCTCATATTGTTCAGCATCTATTGCTTTTTTTGCTGATTCTAAATCTTGTGCTTTCGCAATGGTTGTTGCCACTAGAGCTAGACCAAAAATTTTATACTTATTCATCTTCTTCATATTAATTTTTATCTTTAGTAATTGTGTTTCTTATCATTATTTTTCTGCCTGGTGTACGCTCAGGAACAAGCCCTGATTTTAAAATAATACGTTGACCTCTCTCTCCTCCAAGGAAGGAAGCAAAGCCCATTCCCAGTCCAGAATAACCCTGACAATTCACTATATACAAATGCCGTGCCAAAGAATATTTACCCATCGCTAAATTATCTTGTGTAGGGAAAAAATATCCCCCTTTATCTTTGTCCTTAACGGCTAACACATTGACTTTATCTACAAACTCTTGTAAGTCTAGAGGCGGTTGAAATATCCAATTCATTCCAATTACCCCAACCATTCCATCATTTTTAGACACATACTTAATGACCTCCTCATTTGTTTTTAAGGAAAAAACATTCTTTTGGTTTATTACTGATGTTCCTAGAACTTTTGAAAGACATCTTACTGTGCTTGAATTAGCATTATCAAAAACTAACCCTTTAATATTTGAAACTGCTTCTCCTTTTAAAAATTTGGAAATGTCTTGTAATGTAACCAAGGTATCCTTATCTGTTTTACTTTTTATTAAAGCAACAGCATCAGACGCGAAAGGAGTTGTTTTTGGAAAAATCTTTTTAGCTTTAAAAGCATTGATCTCTTGTTTTGAAAGCTCTCTTGTTAGAATGGCAATTTTAGCTGTATCATTAAGTAAAGCATTTACAATTTCATTTTCTGATTGAGGAACTAAATGCAATTTAGCTTTGTATTCTGTTTCAAAAACGGCTTGCTCATCTTCAATAATTGGTAAAATAGATTCGTCAACGTAAAGTGTAGCTTTTCCTTCTATAATGGTGTCTTGCTTATCATTTTCTTTTTTCTGACATGAAAAAACAAAAAGCAAGGTTAACAAAACAAAGCCAATAAGTGTCTTAGTTAATTTATTCATTAGTCTTCTTTATTAAAGAAACGCAAAAATCGTAAAAAAGAATATACAATCAGTAAAATTCCAAAGGCAATTCTGTATTTATATTCTAAAGTTAAAGGTAAGGACTTCCAAAATATGATGATTAAGCCCAATGTTAAATAAATCAAAAAAAACAAAATGCCTATAACGAGAAGAAACCGCTCTTTAAGCGATTTCTTCTGAAAGTTTTCAATGTATTTTGAAATCATTTATTCTGCTGATTGGATAGAAATTGGTAATGAATATAACACTCTTACTTTCTTACCATTTTGTTCTCCAGGATTCCATTTTGGACAAGATTTTAAAACTCTTATCGCTTCTTTTCCAGAACCAGGACATACCTCTCTAATAACTTTGATATCGGTAAGTGAACCATCTTTTTCAACAACGAAGGTTACAAATACTTTACCACTACCACAATCTTCTGGAGCAGAGTAAGCTCTACCAATATAACCGTAAAATTTTTGCATTCCTCCTGGAAAATCTGGTTTTACTTCGATACCCGCTGTGTTGTAGATGTTATTATCTTCTTCAACGACACTTGGTCCGTTTCCAACGGGCTCTACTGTTAAAGGAGCATCAGGATCTCCTTTTATTGTTTCATCTCCTAATTTTTTATCTTTGATTTCTTCCACTTTTGGTGGTTCTTCCGTAACTTCATCTGTTTTAGCCACAACTGGCTTAACAAACTTCACCTGATCTACTTTAGGAGGAGGAGGTGGTGGTGGTGGAAGATCTTTTGGTTGTTCTTTTGGAGGCAATTTAATCGTAACGATTTTTTGATCCAATGTGGCTTCATTCTTTGAAAAATCAGGAATTAAGCTAATGATGAGTGGTGCACTTACTGCTAATGCAAAAACTATTGCCCCGATAACAAGTGAACGAATGGTTATTTTTGAATTTTCTTGACGCAATTCATAAGCCCCATAGGCTTTATTACGTCCTTCAAAAACGATGTCTATCCACTGTTTATTAAATAAGTCTAATTTCATTTTAGTATATTTTTGATTAACACTGGATTATTTGTTCATTTCGTCAACTAATTTCATCTCTTCTGGAGTAATGTCATTTACTATAGCATATGTTGGCACTTTGCAAATAGCCATTTCGTCCAAAACATCAACTAAGTTTCTATAAGTAGATTTTTTAGAAGGTTTAATAATTACTATCAATCCTTTGTTTTTATCACCCGTAACTTGAGGAACAGAAACTACTCTTTTCAAAATTTCTTGACGTAACCCATTTTTACCGTATACGGCATCAGTAGGTTTTCCATTAGGTTCAGGTGCTTCAAGAAGTCCGTGAAACCATTTTATTTTATTGTCTTTACCCATTATGATGGTTAAAGTTCTTCTTTGGTCAACCTTAACGTCTTTTTCAGGCTTGTCTTTTTCATCTTTATCAGGCAAACCTAAATCCATAGATTGAGGTTTTGATAATGAAGTGGTTAGCATAAAGAACGTAATCAACAAGAACGCCAAATCCACCATCGCAGTCAAATCAACCTTTGCATTGGATTTTTTACTTCTTACTTTGCCGCCTTTCTTGCCGCCACCGTCGCCGGTATTTAATTCAGCCATTGTATAATATTATTATATTAATAGTCTTTTCCTCTTAAACCAGTAACTAAATTAAAGCTATTGATTTTTTGATCTTGTAAAATATCCATCACTTTTTTGATTTGAGGATATTCTTCTTTAGCATCGCCTTTAATTGCAAATTGAAGCTCTTTAGTCCCTCCATTATCAATATTTGCTTTTCTAGCCCCTTGTATCCAATCTTGTAATTGATTGTTAATAGAGTCACAAGGAACACCAGGTTGCACCCCTTTTTTGGCTCTATCAGCACCTTTCATCCCCAGTAATTGCTTCAATCCTTCAACAGGAACTCCAAATTCGTCAACTAAGGCGAATTGAGCTTTCTCTGTCTCAGTGAATGTCACTTTATATTTCTGAGCCATATAATCTAGAGCTCCTGAACGGATGGCTCTATCTTTCATTCCAAAAAACACCTGCTCTTTTCCTTCACTTTTACCTACAGTAATAGTCACTAAACCTGTTTCTGGCAATTTAGTTTGCACAGTGGAAGAGGGAGTATCTACAGGAAGTGGCTCTGGCACTTTTGCCGTTGCCGTTAAGATAAAGAATGTAAGCAAAAGGAACGCTACGTCACACATCGCTGTCATGTCGATGGATGTTGACTTTTTGGACATTTTTACTTTACCCATTATTTATTTGTTTTTATAACAATTAATAGAATTCTCTATAACTGTATTATTTTTTTAAACTTCCTCTGAATTTTCTATAAGTGTTCACAATAGTTACACCAGCCTCATCAATAGAGTAAGTAAGTGTATCAATTTTAGAAGTAAAGAAGTTGTAAGTAATAATCGCTAAAGCCGAAGTAGAGATACCAGTAGCTGTATTAATCAACGCTTCAGAAATACCATTGGCTAACGCAGCTTGGTCAGGAGTTCCTGCTGAAGCTAATGCACCAAACGCTTTAATCATCCCCGTTACTGTTCCTAATAATCCCGCAAGAGTTCCTAAGGATACTAATGTAGAAATAATAGTTAAGTTTTTCTCTAACATTGGCATTTCAAGCGCTGTAGCTTCTTCAATTTCTTCGTGAATAGTTTCTGCAGCTTCCTCGCTATTGAATCCTTCAGCTTTCACTTCTTGGTATTTTACTAAAGCCGATTTTACTGCATTAGCAACTGAACCTTGTTGTTTGTCACAAGCATTGATAGCTTCATCAATTTTTCCTTCTTTAATATCCGCTTGGATTTTTGTCATAAAAGTATCCAAGTTTCCTTTTCCAGCTGCTTTAGAAATAACAGCAAAACGCTCAAATGAAAATACAATTACCATAAGCAATAATCCCATCAAAACTGGTACAATAGGCCCTCCTTTGTAAACCATTGCCAAATAATTCCCTGGAAGTGGATGTCCTGTATTTACACCACCTTCGAAATTAGCACCATTCCCCATGATGAAATTCCAAATAATCCATCCAATAAAAATACATGCTACGATTATGATTCCAGAAATCATACCAATACCTTTTGAACCGCCTTCTTTTTTAACGTTTGCCATTTTTTTAAATTTTAAAAGTTTTAAATAATTTATAAGTTTTAGTTGTTAATAAACTTGATTGGTAGCAAATTTAATTTTTTAGTTGAAATAAAAAAACTTTTTTTGAGATTAATACCTCAACGTTTAATAACATCAATTATGACCTTTTCAGTCATTACAAGCAATCATTAAATATTACCTAAAAACACTAATGATTTTAAGCACTTTACTACTTATTTTCAATGTATAACGTGAAAAGGTTTGAAAATGTATTTTTTTACCCAACTTTTTTAATCATCTAAATTTAAGTATTTTTAATTCAATTCAGAAACAATTAACATTTCCTATACTTTACCTCTACATTGGTTGAAAATGCCATCCTTATACTTTCATCCCTTATCCTGCTACTTATTAAGCAGAAATAAACTATGCTTTTTACAATTTCATACAGATTTACTATCTCGTTCTTGATTAGTGTGTAGCAAACCCATACCCTATCCATAGTGAGTCCATTAAAACATCATTTTTTATGGAGTAGCTATGGACTAGCTATGGACTAGCTATGGACTTGGTACAAACAAAACACTTTAAAATTTCTAAAATGGGTTGATGCTTTTCTTTGAAATTGAAACTTTTCTTTGGAAGCCTACAGTAGGTTTTTGCTTTTTGGTGTTAGCGGTATACTTTATCTTTAAGAAGTAGGTCTTTAAATTCTAATTCAAATAGGCAATTTACTCATTGATAATGAATAATATGAAAACTTATTTGTACTTTTGATTGTCATCCGAATCCGATAAATCAAAGCTTATGAAAAATTCTATTTTTACAATGTTTGCGTTACTTTCACTTTTTATTAGCAATGCTCAAAATGTCAACATCCCCGATGCGGTTTTTAAAACCGCTTTGTTAAATCATCAACCGGTCATTGATACCAATAGTGATGGAGAAATACAAGTAAATGAAGCTTTAGCAACCACTTCATTAGTTTTTAATGGTCCCAACAATCTTAATTATATAAATGGTAACATTCAAAACACAACTGGTCTTGAATCATTTACTAATTTAAACTCTTTGACCTTTAGACAATATCCTTTAGCCAGTTGGGATCTTAGTGCTTTAACCAGCCTTCAGCATTTAGACTGCTCTAGAAGTAATTATTTAACCACATTAAATGTTAGTGCATTAACTAATCTTCAGACTTTAGATTGTTCTTCTGGTGGGCATTTAAATTCCCTAAACTTAAATGGATTAATTAATCTTCAGACTTTAGATTGTTCTTTCTGCAGTTTAGCAACTTTAGACTTAACTGGATTGACTGGATTAACCTTTGTGGACAGCCACCAAAATTTGAGTATATCTTCAATTGTAACTACTGGAGCCAATAATATCACTCATTTTAATTGTTCACAAGGTTCGTTACTTTCTTTACTTGTAACGGGTATGACCAACCTACAATACTTGGATTGTGGTGCACAATTTAATTTGGCTGGAGTTAGTGGCATTACCTCTCTAGATTTAACGGGATTAAACAACTTGACCTATTTGAGCTGTAATTGGAACGAACTAACCTCATTAGATGTTTCCCATTTAACAAATTTAACCTATTTGAATTGTAATCGAAACCACATACCCGTTTTAAATGTAACCGCATTAACTAACTTGACTTTTTTGAATTGTAGCAATAATCTAATAGCAAACCTCAACGTAACACCTTTAACTAATTTGACTTATTTGGATTGTGGCTATAATCAAATACCATCGTTAGACTTAGCTCCATTAGTCAATTTAACTACCTTATATTGCTCAAACAACTTATTACCAACGATTTCTTTAAATACTTTAACAGCTCTTACTCAACTTGATTGTAGTGATAACCCAATACACGCTATAAATTTAACTAATAATACCAATTTAACATGGCTTTATTGTGGTAACAATCAACTAACAACACTTAGCATTGGTAACTTAGTAAACTTAGCTACTTTATATTGTGCTGGAAACCAACTGACAACTCTAGACGTTTCTAATCTACATCATCTCACCAGTATTAGAGTAGATGGTAATTTATTTACGACATTAGACTTTAGTCAATCTATTTTACCCATTCCAAACTATGTTTATATAAGTGTTAATTATTCTTTTGGTAATTGTCCAAACTTAACTTACGTTAATTTAAAAAATGGTGTAACTATGTCTTACGGAAATGTCACGGCTATAGACAGTCCTAACCTCCAATACATTTGTGCAGATGAGAGCAGCATTCAGGCGATACAACATGACATAGCTATGAACGCTTCTTACAGCACAACACCTGCTAATGTTCAGGTAAACTCGTATTGTAATTTTGTGCCTGGCGGAGTTCACAATACTATCTCAGGTACGGTTACTTTGGACAATAACAATAATGGTTGTGATGTTAATGATATTCATCCAAGAGATTTTAAAATCAACATTAATGATGGCGTACAAACTGGCGCTACCTTTTCAACGGCCAATGGTGGGTATTCCTTTTTCACACAATCAGGGAATTTTACTTTAACACCACAATTTGAAAACCCTTATTTTATAGCGTCACCGGCAAACTCCATCAAAACCTTTGCCACTCTTGACGGCTCTACTCAAACACAAGATTATTGCTTAACGGCCAATGGGGTTCACAATGATGTTGAAATTACTATAATTCCGGCAAGTAATGCTCGTCCTGGATTTGATGCTGTTTATTTATTAACCTATAAAAACAAAGGAAATCAAATACTGGCGGGGAATATAAATGTAACTTTCGATGATGGTGTTTTAGATTTTATTACGGCTACGCCAATGATAGACAGCCAGTCACTAAATAATTTGGGTTGGAATTATACCAACTTATTACCGTTTGAAAGCAGAATGATATATTTCACATTGAATTTAAATAGTCCAACAGATACTCCACCTGTGAATATTAATGATGTTTTAAACTTTAACACGACTATAAATCCAATCGCTGGTGATGAAACTACTAACGACAACACGTTCTCTATTGCTCAATTAGTCGGTGGCTCTTTTGACCCTAACGACAAAATTTGCTTAGAAGGCAATACCATAACTCCAAGCATGGTGGGAGGCTACTTGAATTACGTCATTCGTTTTCAAAACACAGGTACATTTTATGCCGAGAATGTTGTTGTAAAAGACGTAATCGATAGTTCAAAATTTGACATTAACTCACTTCAATTGGTAGCCAGTTCTCATCCCCACAATACAAGAATTTCTGGCAATAAAGTAGAGTTTATTTTTGAAAACATTAACCTTCCTGCACAGACAGATAACGAACCAGGAAGTCATGGATTTGTAGCGTTTAAAATAAAAACCAAAAGCAACTTAGCATTAGGCAATCAGATTCAAAACACAGCTAATATTTATTTTGATTTTAATGCTCCAGTTATTACCAAATACTACTTCTACCACTGTAGCTCTTTTAAATGTTTCCGAATTAGAAAGTAATACTGTTTCAATTACTCCAATTCCTGTTACAGATGTACTTGAAATTAGAGCATTGGAAACCATTACTTCTGTTCAGTTATTTGACATTCAAGGCCGACTATTACAAGTTAAAACAACAGATAGTTTGTCTACTACATTAGATTTTACTGGAAAATCCTCGGGTGTTTACTTAGTAAAAGTGCTTACTTCAAAAGGAATGAAAGTTCAGAAAGTAATAAAAAACTAAACCATGAAAAAAAACTATTGCACCCTCCTCCTTATTTTTGTTTTTTTTACAAGCCAAGCACAGATTGTGAACATTCCTGATGCGAATTTTAAAACCTACCTGATCCAATTTGAACCTACCATTGATACCAACCATGATGGTGAAATACAACTGAGCGAAGCACAAGCGGTTACTTCAATATATATCAATGGTAATAGTAATACTTTTATACAAGACCTTACTGGTCTTGAAGCCTTTACAAATCTAACCGGTTTGTATTTAAACTTCGTAGGGGAAACAGGATTTAATCCAAGTGTATTTACACACCTTCAAAGTCTATCCTTAGTGGATATGAACATTGCTACTTTGGATTTAAGTAATTTGACTACCCTTGAGCATATAAATCTGAATCATGCCAACATAACTTCTTTAAATATAACAGGTTTAATCAACCTTCGCACTCTCGACTGCTATAGCAATCCGCTTACTTCTTTGAATTTAAACGGATTAATAAATTTAGAAACTTTGAATTGTGCCTATAATGGTCTAACTGCTTTGAACTTAACCGGATTAAGTAGCCTAGTGACTGTAGACTGTTCCGACAATGCCTACATGACTTCACTTATAACCACTGGCGCCAATAATATTACCCATTTAAATTGTCGTGGATGTACTCTGACTTCATTAACCGTAACTAATATGACCAACCTACAACAATTAGATTGTAGCTATCAGGTATATGGTTCTGCTATGGGAATTTCAAATTTGGATTTAACAGGCTTAACTTCTCTTACTTCTTTGAATTGTATGAGCAATAACCTGACTTCATTAAATGTTGCTGACCTAACAAATCTTACTTCTCTACAATGCGCTAGTAATCATATAACCTCACTAGATGTAACTCCACTTGTAAACTTAACATCCTTAAGTTGTGGAAGTAACCCACTAACTACCTTAAACGTAACGCCGCTAACCCACTTGCTTGGATTAGAATGTAGCCTTACTTCAATAGTAGCTATTGATTTGAGTACATTAACTAATCTTGACAGTTTGAACTTAGTGGGCAATGCCATTAGCTCATTAAATCTTTCCAACAATTCAGCCTTAACTGAGCTTTATTGCAGTAATAACCAACTTACTGCACTACCAATTTCTAATTTAGTCAATCTTATACATTTTAATTGTTCCTCAAACTTATTAACCTCACTCGATCTTACTAATTTACATGCGCTACATGAAATAAGAGTAGGTGGCAATTTATTTACCTCTATGGATTTTAGTCACAATCCTGCTGTGGGTAACCAAGCCATTTCAATTAATGACTCTCCAAATTTAACCTACATCAATGTAAAAAACGGCACCTTGGGTCAAATGAGCTCCTATGGATTAGACATATCCAACTGTCCCAACTTACAAAATATTTGTACTAATGAAGAAGACATTGCCTATGTTGCTCAACAAATAGCATCTGGGTCTTATATGGGTACCACACCTACCAATTTACAAGTGAACTCTTATTGTTCTTTTGTTCCAGGGGGACTCAACAATACCATAACCGGTACAATAACATTAGACATCAATCATAATGGTTGTGATGTTAACGATCTTCATCCAAAAGATTTCAAAATCAATATCAATGATGGGACCAATAGCGGTGCTACTTTTACAACGGCAACTGGGAGTTATTTGTTTTATGTACAAACTGGGGATTACGCTTTAAGTCCACAGCTTAATAACCCATATTTCACCATTACACCAAACAACAACACCATAAACATTACAAATCTTGATGGAACTGCACATACACAAAATTATTGTGCCACACCAAATGGCACTCATAAAGATTTAGAAATTAATTTATTGCAAATAGGCAATGCTCGACCAGGGTTTGATACTCAATACGTTTTGGTGTATAAAAATAAAGGAACTGAGCCACTCAGCGGAAGTATTAACTTATCATTCGATGATTCCGTTCTTGATTTTGTATCAGCGAACCCGACAATAAGCAGTCAATCTTTAAATAACCTAACTTGGAATTATACTAATTTAGACCCCTTCGAAAGTAGAAGAATAAATTTCATTCTCAACGTGAATAGTCCAGTTGAAACACCTGCTGTTAACATAGATGATGTCTTGCGATTTGTTGCTACTATTAATCCCATTTCTGGAGATGAAACCAGTGAGGACAATTTATTTCATTTTGATCAGACTGTTAGGGGTTCTATGGACCCCAACGATAAAACCTGTATAGAAGGTAGTGCTATAACTCCAAACATGGTTGGTGGCTACTTGAATTATGTCATCCGTTTTCAAAATACAGGTACCTATTATGCCGAGAATGTTGTTGTGAAAGATATAATTGACACTTCAAAATTTGACATTAACTCCCTTCAATTGGTAGCCAGTTCTCATCCGCAAACCACAAGGATTTCAGGAAATAAAGTTGAGTTTATTTTTGAAAACATCAACCTTCCTGCTCAAATAGACAATGAACCAGCTAGTCATGGTTATGTGGCATTCAAAATTAAAACTAAAAACAATTTGGTTTTAGGCAATGCTATTCAAAATACGGCTAATATTTATTTTGATTTTAATGCTCCGATTATTACCAATACTACTTCAACAACTGTAGCACTTTTAAATGTTTCTGAATTAGAAATCAATTCCGTTTCAATTACCCCGATACCAGTTATTGATATCCTTGAAATTAAAGCATTGGAAACTATTAGTTCGGTACAGTTATTTGATATCCAAGGCCGACTTTTACAAACAAAAATTTGCGACAATACTACAACTACTCTTGATTTTACAGGAAAATCATTTGGTGTTTATTTAGTAAAAGTGTTTACTTCAAAAGGAATGAAAGTGCAGAAAGTGATTAAAAACTAACCCATGAAAAAAGTTGCTTTCCTTCTAGTAATTGGATTGGCATTAAGTTGCTCCAAAAAAACGGAAACTCAAAAACCAGAGACTTTAAAAGCAGAAGTTTTTAAGGCTGAAGCCGATTTTAAGAATCTATCCCAATCTAAAGGAATTGCTCAAGCTTTCTATACTTTTGCAGATAGCAATGCGGTAATTAAACGAGAAAACGATACTTTGATTCAAGGAAAAGAAAACATTAAAAACTATTATAGCAATCCAAAATTCCAAAAAGCCTCTGTAATTTGGAAACCTGATTTTGTTGCTGTTTCAAACGATGGTTCTTTGGCTTATACTTATGGAAAGTTTGTTTGGACTTCTTCAGATTCATTGGGAAACAAAAAAGAGTTTAAAGGACGCTTTCATACCGTTTGGAAAAGACAAAAAGATGGAAGGTGGAAATATGTTTGGGATTAATTTATAAATATGAAGAAATACTTGATACAAAAATCGCCCTTTGTAGTTCCGACTACTGATGGCAAACTGATTGAAGAACATCACGGAATTCCAACAACTGGAAACCAGGAAATATCTATTGCGCACATGATTGCACCTCCAAAATGGAGCGAACCTTTCCAAACCCCAGAGTTTGACGAATACACCTATATCATTTCGGGGAAAAAGCAATTTATTATTGAAGGAGAAACGGTTATTTTAGAAGCGGGTCAATCTATCAAAATTGAAAAGAATACTCGAGTGCAGTATTCTAATCCCTTTGACGAACCTTGTGAATACATAGCTATTTGCAAACCTGCCTTTGATTTTAATAAGGTGCATCGGGAGGAATAGTAACTATTCCACAGAGACACTCAGAGAAGACGCAGAGTCACACAGAGTCTTTTGTTATTTCAATAATGCTATGATTTTGTCTTCAACCTTCTTGCTATTCCACTCTTCTTCAATGTTTGGCATTTGCATTACTTCCTCCATGATTTTATTTTGGAAATCTCCTATTGCCAATGCTTCTGAATAGGGTTGTAAACTGAAGGTTACTCTACTATACAAGGGCAACCACATATTAGGATGTTTGTCAGAGAACCATTTTTCTATTTTCTTTTGCAATAAGAATTTCTCATCGGCTGTTTTGGTACTCATCTCGATAAAATTTCGAAGAGATAATTCGGCAATTGCATCAGCATTAGGTTTGCGTGATTTTTGATATTCCTCGAAAATAGTCTTCCAGTCATCCCCATATTTAGTCATCATTTGACTTAAGACGGTAATATCTTCAAAGCCAGCATTCATTCCGTGACCATAAAATGGCACAATAGCGTGTGAAGCATCTCCAATCAAAGCTACTTTGTCTTCAAACGTCCAAGGATAGCATTTCATAATCGCTAAATAACTGGTCGGATTTTTAAAGAAATCTCTAATTAAATCAGGAATAACTTCTTTGGTATCTGGGAAATAATTGGCAAAGAAATCTACTAAGGAAGTTTCGTCTTTTAATTGTTCAAAAGAATTTTCTCCTTCAAAAGGCATGAATAAAGTGCAAGTAAAACTTCCATCTAAATTGGCTAAAGCCATCAACATAAAATTCCCGCGAGGCCAAATATGCAAAGAGTTTTTATCAATCTTGTGTGTTCCATCTTCATTAGCTGGAATATGAAGCTCTTTGTAGCCTAACTTCATAAACTCTTGCGAATAATCAAACATACTTTGACGTTGCATTCGGTGTCGAATTCTAGAGAAAGCCCCATCCGCACCAAAGACTTTGTCGTATTGCAACTCGGCCCATTCTCCTCTTTCGGTTTCTCCTATGTGAAGTGTTGCTGTTGCTAAAGTGACATCCCAAATTTTGTGTTCAAAAAAGAATTCAATACCTTCTTCCTCAGCTAAATCAATCATTCTCCGGTTTAAAACCCCTCTCGACAAGGAGAAAATCGCCTCACCATCTTTACCGTAATATTGGTAATTGAGTTTTCCGTCTTTTAAATGAATGGCTCTTTTATCCACTGGAATTCCGATTTTACGAATTTCATCATCCAATCCAACATCTTCCATAGCTTTCCAACCACGGTTAGACATTACTAAATTGATAGAACGCCCTGAGAATTCAACTGTTCGAATGTCTGGACTTCTGTCATAAACATGAACGGTGTGACCTTGTTTTTTGAGATAAATTGCCAATAATGTTCCGACTAAGCCTGAACCAACAATAGCAATTTTTTGAGGAGTTTGCATTTATTTTTACTAAACGGTTTTGCAAATTTAATTATTAGCCCTGTAATACAAGCATGATTTTTATCATTCTTTCACTTTAAAAACCAACTTGGTAGAAGTTGTTTCGATTTCTTTTTTATTCAATTTCATTTTACGGAACTTACCTGTAACGAATAAATCGGATTGGTCGCTATAATGTTGACTCATTGGGTTTCCAGATTGCCCTGTTGGCAATACACTCCAGCTATTTTCAATATCCGAAAAATCGATGATACGTCTTGTTGAGGGGCCTCCTTTGGTATTAATTTCTGCCTCATCAGAATAAATGAAAAGTTGGTTGTTGATGACTTCATTAGTTCCAGAAATTGGGAAGGAACCCACATTGAAAAACTTACTAAACAATTTTACTTTACCTATAGGATGCTGAAATGTTACTTTATGTACTTTCTCCCATTGCCATTGGTTTACATCTGAACCTAATTGTTTTTCTAATGAAATTATGGCTTCTTTAAAAGATTGGGTTAAGATTTCCGATTGGGTTTCTTTCTTGGATTTGGTATTGATATTATCCCACCAAACCGAAGCACCATTTTTACTCTGATTTTCAATTACCTGTTTGATGATATGTGTATTGAGTAATAACTTAAAATTGTCCGCACCAAATTCATCTTCAAACGTATCTTTCAAATAAAAATAAATCCATTTGTTGTAAATCGTAGGCGCTATATCTTCCAAATTGTGTGTGGCTTTCCATTCTTTTAAAACCGTTAGTGCTTGCTTTTCATTTGATGAAAATTGAGCAGTATTCAGAGGTTTTGTAATATTTCCAACTATACTTTCTGCAGTAGCAGAAGTATTGTCAACAATCATTTTAGAAACATCTTCTTTGGTCCAATTGTTTTTTGGCGCCAATAAACCATCAATTCTTAAGGCTCTGTCTTTGGGCAAATAATAGCCTGGATACAAATAACCATCAATAGCTTCGGGTTGATTATTGGATGTGTAAACGTAATTCCATGGCGGGTTTATAGCGGCTGGATTTTTGGCAAAAGGCAACCATTCTTTTTTATCATCAATACCATTGGCACCATTTAGAATAAAATTAGTATTAACCGATTTGTCCACCTTATAAAGTTTACCGGAAGTTATCCAAGCTATGTTTCCTTTAGCATCGCCATACATAATATTTAATCCAGGTGCTTTAATGAGTTCAATATGTTTTTGAAAACTCTCCAAATCTTTAGCATGAGACAATTCATAAACAGCGTCAAGAATTTCATTTTTCTGTTGGGTATAAATCCACGACATAGCCACTGATTTCTCCGATTTCAATCCTTCTAACAAACCGTTTACTATAGGTCCGTGTTGTGATGACTTTACGTTCAGTTTGACATCAGAGCTGTCTTTTACTTTGATAGTTTTTTGCTTGAAAGTGTAGTTTTTAAAACCATCAATAGTTTTGTATTGTTTGTCATTATTAGGATTGTCTTCTTCTTGGAAGAAATCCACATCATCATTCTCAAACATGGTTAATCCGTAGGCATAATTACGATTGTGTCCTAAAAGAGGAAATGGAGTTCCAGCAATATAGTATCCGTATATTTCATAATCTGGGCACGTAATGTGAGCTTCATACCAAGTTCCAGGCTGCGAATACATAATGTGAGGATCATTAGCTAATATTACTTTACCGCTTTTTGTTTTGGCACCACCAATGACCCAACTATTGCTACCAATGAAAGCTGGAACAGGAGACGTTTCCAATAATCCAGCTACTGATTTCGAAATCGAGGCGTATTCTTTATAATCTCCTTTAAATGATTGTAATTGTTTCGTGCCGAATTCACCTTGAATGCCAAAATCTTGTAGATATTCCATTCCGAAACGGTCGCGAATATCTGTTAGCAAAGGATCTGTTTTTTGAGCCATCGCAAAGCTAAAAGACATAAATCCGAAGATATTGTAGACATCTTTTAAAGTAAATTTTTCTTGTTTGATTCCTAGCAATCTTAACTCTACTGGAGTAGTTCCTTGTTCTATATATTGATTAATTCCATCCAGATAGGCATTTGCTAAAATATAGGTTGGAGCGTTTTTATCTAAATGGGCCACAGCTTGTTTCGAGTTTTCGTCGATACCAATTCCAGCAAAGAATTTGTCTGTTTTTAATGCAGGTGTTCCAAAAATTTCTGAAAGTCTACCAGGAGCAATACGACGCATGAGTTCCATTTGCCATAATCTATCTTGAGCATGAACATAACCAAGTGTTGTCATCGCATCTTTTTGATTATCGGCATAGATGTGAGGAACACCATACTCATCAAAATAAACCGTTGTTTCTTTACTGATATTCTTTAGTTTTTCTTCTCCTTCGTACTTGGGTTTAGTGTATTGAAGATAGCCAAAGATTGCTATGGCAGAAAGAACTATCAGGATAAGAATAATGAGAACTATTTTCTTTATTAGTTTCATGGTGTCGAGGTTGTTTGGTAAACAAATATAATAATAACCAATATATGTTTGACCTAATCAAAATGCCATTAGTGCAAATAAAAACGAGTTGACACCATCCCTGACGTCAACTCGCATTCAAAAAATTATTATGTATCCTAATTTCTCTTACTGTCATCTATTATAGCTCCCGTTCCTGCTCCAAGACCCGCTCCAGCTAAACCACCAATTATAGCCCCTTCACCATGTTTTTTATCTACAAGAGCTCCTGTAATAGCCCCTACACCAGCTCCAATGACTGCCCCTTTTGCAGCACGGCTCCATTTTTTTCTTTTAGGAGTTGCCGCAGTAGCTTGTTGATCGTGAACAACTACTACTTCTTTTGGCTTTTGGCTATTATTAATCATTGTCATCGAATCAATAATATGTTGCTTTTCAGCTACTGATTTCATTGAATCAATGGTGGTTTGATGAACGTCATCTAACACTACTCCTTTAGTGTCAGTATTTTTACAAGACACAAAAGCGACTGTAAATACTGCAATCATTATTACCTTTTTCATTTTAATTGAGTTTATTGGTTATATAGCAAAGGAACAATAGAACTCCAAAGTAACTGTTATAAAATATTGGCTAAAAGTTATAGGATTATAATTTGAAAGTGTTGACTAGTTAGTTGAAAATCTTTTGGCTATATTTACCATAATCGACAATCATTAATTATTAATGCCATGAATTCAATTTGGAAAAAAATAATTCTTCGGACCACACTTAATGAAAGGCGTAAAAAATCAAGTAGCGAAAAAACCTTTTCAGATTATGAGTTAGCAAAAGGATACCGCCTATTTCTGATTTTAGGAAGAAGGCATTTTAAAGATTTTATTTTAATAAGTCTTGGCATTCTTTCTGCCTCCTTTGGATTTAAAGGTTTTTTACTAACCAATCATTTTATTGACGGTGGCGCTACTGGGATTTCATTATTGATTTCAGCATTGACAAACATTCCATTGTATTGGCTAATTATCGGGATCAATATTCCATTTATCATTTTGGGTTACAATGTGATGGGGAAGGCTTTTGCTATTAAAACTGCTCTTGCTATAACAGGCTTATCTATTTGTTTAGCTACAGTAACGTTTCCCAATGTTACCAACGATAATTTATTGGTGGCCGTTTTTGGCGGTTTTTTTCTAGGTGCAGGCATTGGATTGTCTGTACGTGGCGGGGCTGTTATTGATGGCACAGAAGTTTTGGCAATTTATCTCAGTAGAAAATTTGGAACGACTATTGGGGATATCATTGTGGTAATAAATGTGGCTATATTTTCAGCAGCCGCTTATTTTTTGGGGATTGAAATAGCTTTATATTCCATGATTACCTATTTATCCGCATCAAAAACATTAGATTTTATTGTTGAAGGAATTGACGAATATATTGGAGTAACCATCATATCCATGCGAAGTGAAGAAATGAGACAAATGATAATCGATACTATGGGTCGAGGTGTAACCGTATATAGCGGAAAACGTGGCTATGGAAAACGTGGTGAAACCAAAGAAGTTGATATTATTTATACCGTTATCACTCGCCTTGAATTAAACAAACTTAACACCGAAATTCAAAAAATTGAACCCGATGCTTTTGTTGTGATGAATAGTGTGAAAGATACCAAAGGAGGTATGATTAAAAAAAGAGCTTTGAAACACTAAGGTAAATAGTTCTTTTATTTTCTATCAAAAACAATCTTGTTCCCAACATTCATTCCATTATTCTTAGCCAATACCCCACACATGTGAAATAACATTCTAGCGCCAACATTGCCATCCCAATCTGTTTCGCCGGGAGCTACTTCAACTAAATCAAAACCAATAATTTCTTTACCGCTTTCGGCTAATTTGTTGAATAAATAAGTAGCTTGTTCAAATGAAAATCCTCCTGGAACAGGAGTTCCTGTACTTGGTGCATACCACTGAAACATTCCATCAATATCAAAAGAGATGCACACTTTTTGTGGCAAAGAAGCAATAATAGCATCGCATTGTGCTGCCCAAGTTATACCTTCAAAGGTTTCTTTTTTCAAATCAGAATCAGTATGAACCAAAACTCTTCCATTTTGTTGTTTTACCACTCCTACTTCTTGTTCACAGAAATCGCGAATACCAACTTGAACAATTTTTGATAGCTGTGGAATTTGTAATGCGTTGTACATAATAGATGCATGAGAATAAGTAAAGCCTTCATAAGCTATACGTAAATCCATATGAGCATCTAAATGCAAAATTCCGAAGTTATCATGTTGAGTGGCCAAGGCTTCATAATAGCCTAGTGGAGTAGAATGGTCACCTCCAAGTAAGGCTACTTTTTTGCCTTGTTTCATCCAATACAAAACTTTTTCCTTTACTTCAGAATGTAAGTCACGACAAACTTTATTAATCGTTGCCAAATCTTCTAACAAACTAGGATGATTGTTTAAATCCTCTCCTCCTTCTAACGCTTCTATGATGGGTTGGGCCAATGCTTTGTAGGCATTAGAATTAATCTTCCAATGTTCTGGCGCTTCGTCCATGAAAATGCCCAATTTCCATAACTCTGGAAAATCCTGATGACTTAAATCGACTTGAAAAGAAGCATCAAGAACAGTTTCTGGTCCTTCTGATGCACCCGAACCATAGCTCACAGTTACTTCCCATGGAACAGGAATGATAATAATTTCTGATTGTTCTGAAGAGAATGGTAATCCAAAAACCGTAGCATCGGCTAGTCCAGGTTGAGATGGATCAAAAGTATCTATAATTTGTTGTTTGGTCATTTTATTTTGAATTACAAAGTCGCAAAGATACTTTGTTGCATAGTCATTTGAAAACATTTATAAAAAAAGAAACCACAAATAAATTGTGGTTTCTTTAAATCTAATCTTATTAAGTATTAATTTTTAATAAATTTATAAGACACTTTAGCGTTTGTGAAGTATAGATTATAAACACCTTTTGCTAAAGAAGCAATATCAATACTTTCTTCATTAGAAGTTACTGCTTTTTTCATAACGGTTTGTCCTAACATATTGTAGATAATTACACTTTCGTTGCTATCAAAATCACCTTTAACATTTAACACATTGTTAGCAGGATTTGGATATAAAACAAAGTGGTTTTTCACTGACTCACTAACTCCCAAAAATGGTGTTATAGTAAGTTGAAATGTTCTGTTTATAGTTGAAGTACCACTAGTTGCTACCATTGTTATAGTATAAACGCCTGGCGCTAAAATGGTACCCATAACTGGGGATTGTGTTAGTCCTGCATCACAATTATTAGTAATTGGATTGGCTAAAGTAGCATAGCTTGGTAATGTATAGGTATTTGTAGCATCTGCTTGAACCGTTTGATCTGCAATAGTTCCCATTCTAAAAGCAATTGATGGCATTGTATATCCTCTATTAGTATAAATACCTGTCATTAATTGTATATCAGAACAAGGATAATTCATATTTATTGCGGCTTGTCTTACGGCGATAGCTGCATTTTGTTGGTTTGTTGAGCTAGTTGTAGTTGACAAACCTTCTAACATAGCCATATCTGATTTTGTTCTTCCAATAGCATCAAAGACTTCCATTCCAGCTGCAGCCCAAATTTCTCCATCATCATGAACTTCTCCATCTAAATCAGCGGGATATAATTTCGCTGTGTCTGTCATTCTACCTGGCCAAAAAGGATTGTGTCCATCCCAACTAAACACATAATTGTATTGATCTGTATTTGATGCCCATTGATTCAAACTTCTACTGTAAGAAACAGCCCAGTAATCACCAAAACCTTCACTCAAACCATTAACTTGTGATAAGTGACCTCCCGTAATCCAATCGTGAATTCCATGTCCTAATTCGTGTAAAATTACGTCAGCATCTTCAGCATCATCTACACCACCTTCTCCAAAATGTAATTGACCACTAGAATAGTGTGAGTTATCGGCACCACTTTCAGCGCTTGGGTCATAAAAAAGAACTCCTGAGTTGTATAAAGAAACACAAGGAATACCTAAAGTTAAATTTATATATCGAAGATTTTTATCAATATGATAATAGGCATTTACTGCTTCAAAACCATCTTGGTTTCTGTTGAAATTGAAAGCACTTGTAGCTTGAGTAAATAATCCTTTACTAGGAGCTGCTAAGTCTTTAATCTCAGCGTAAGTCCCTTTTAACTTATATACATTAGAGGCAAATTCAAGTTCAGGAATGGTAACACTAGTTCTTGCATTATCTAATGCTGTATTGGTAACATCGCCTGAACCAGCTCCGTCTACATAACTTCCGCCATAAACAGAACCTGTTTTGGATAGTGGATCTGGGTTGAAAACAAAACCAGTTCCTGAAACGAAATTTGTGGATTGCGTATTATTAGCTGGTGGAGTTGTAGTATTATTTGGGTTTCCTTTTTTGTGGTAAACAGCGATATCTTTAGTACTTAAAACAAGTCCGGTTTGAGCATCGATAATGGTCTCCCAACTTCCTACTTTGAATTCATTACTAGTTACTACTCTATAGACCAATTTAGTGTCTTGTAATTTTGTGTAAACAAAAAGGTTGCATTCTTGAAACGAGTTATTTCCTGTTAGTTTCAATTCAGCATTTGAAATTGTTATGGCTGAAGCCTTTGAAATTGAAGGAGTCGTATTTACTAAAACATTTTTATTTACATAAGAATCTGAAGTATAAGAAATTTCATTATCTGGAGAAAAATGGATAACAATTTCAGATTCAAAAACAGGAACATCGTTAACCATTTGTTGGAATCTAAGTGTTTCTCCTGACAAACTTTTTCTAACAAAACTTAACTTGAAAGTATCTGTTGATTTGATTTTAAGGTCACTGGCGTGATTGGTTATCCATTCTCTAGCGGCCCCTTCATTTTTAGAAACTTGAGCAAAGCTGGAAATTGAAAATAGAAGAGATGCAATAGTTACAAAAAGTAATTTAAATTTCATTTTTAATACTGTGGTTTTTATGGTAATTGATTAATAATTAATTGCAAATCAACAAATTGTTTTTCAGAAAACAAATTATTTTACTATTAAAATCCCTTTTTTAAGGATTTGTCCGAATTCATACATATCTTCATAAGAACAATAAAATGGTGCTGGTGCTAAACGGATTACATTCGGTTCGCGCCAATCCGTAATTACTCCGTTTTTCATTAAATAGTCAAATAAACTCCTTCCTTGTCCGTGAAGAAAAACAGAAAGTTGGCAGGCCCGTTCTTCTTGATTATTTGGCGTTATGATTTCAAATTCTGTTCCTTCGATTTCTTTATCAATTTCGTGTAGAATAAATTCTAAGTAAGCTGTTAATTGATTTCTTTTTTGGATTAGTTTATCCATACCCACTTCGGCAAACATTTCAACAGAGGCTAAATAAGGAGCTAAAGACAAAATAGGTAAATTACTTACTTGCCATCCATCAGCTCCAACAATAGGGTCATATTCTGGTTCCATTTTGAAGCGACGTTCTTTATTATGCCCCCACCAACCTCCAAAGCGATTTAAGTTTTTGTTAGTATGATGCTTCTCATGAATAAAGCATCCTGAAGCATTTCCTGGTCCAGAATTCATGTATTTGTAACTACACCAAGCCGCAAAATCAACATCCCAATCGTGCAATTGCAACTCAATATTCCCAGCAGCATGCGCTAAATCGAAACCGACTTTCGCTCCTACTTTATGTCCGGCCTCTGTGATGGTTTTCATGTCAAACACTTGACCGGTGTAATAATTAACACCTCCTATTAGTACTAAAGCTAACTCATCTCCCACTTCATTTATTTTGGCAAGAATATCTTCTAATCGAATGTTGTGTTCGCCTTCTCTTCTTTTGATTTCAACAATTACGTCCTCAGGTTTATAACCATGAAAATTGACTTGAGTTTGAAACATATATTGGTCAGAAGGAAATGCTTTTTCTTCGCAAATGATTTTATATCGTGTTTTTGTTGGCTGATAAAAAGTCACCATTAACAAATGTAAATTCACAGTCAACGTATTCATAACCGTGATTTCAGAAGGCTTTGCTCCAACCAATTTACTTAGAGGATTGGCAAATCTTTCATGATAATCCCACCAAGGTTTTTCGGCATAAAAATGTCCTTCAACAGCAAGATTAGCCCAATCATTCATTACCTCATCAACATAATTTTTGGTTCGTTTTGGTTGTAATCCTAAAGAATTTCCAGTGAAGTAAATTACATTCTTATTATGGTGTTGTGGAAAAATGAACTCTTCTCGGTAATTTTTTAATTCATCTTGAGAATCGAGTTGTTGCGCAAATTCGCGAGTGTTTTGGAAAGTCATTATTGTTTATTTGTTGCGTAAAAGTAGAAAAAGAAGAAAGAAGAAAGAAGAAAGAGAAAAGAAATTTACAATTTTATGGATGGTATATAGCCCTGATGGGAGCAAGCTACCGTGTAGCGCGGACAGCAGGAATAAGGTTTAAACTATGACCGAACGATTGGCTCAAAAAAAATCCCAACATGGCTGTTAGGATTTCATTTCGAATATTTAGAGTCAATTAGATAATCAACATCGCATCACCATAAGAGTAGAAACGGTATTTTTCTTTAATAGCTTCTTCGTAGGCTTTTTTCATTAAATCATGACCACAGAAAGCCGAAATCATCATTAATAAAGTTGATTTTGGTGTGTGGAAATTAGTCACCATACAATCTGCAATGCTGAAATCGTATGGAGGAAAAATGAATTTGTTAGTCCATCCTGTATAAGGATTCAAGGTTCTTGCTGACGATACAGAGCTTTCTATGGCGCGCATTGATGTTGTTCCGATACAGCAGATTTTTTTCTTTTTAGCTTTGGCTTGATTTACAATATCACACGCTTCTTGAGAAATGATTAATTCCTCAGAATCCATTTTATGTTTTGATAAATCTTCTACTTCAACTGGATTAAAAGTTCCTAAACCTACGTGCAGTGTTACCTCAGCAAAGTCGATTCCTTTAATCTCTAATCTTTTTAAAAGATGTTTAGAAAAGTGCAACCCTGCAGTTGGTGCAGCTACGGCTCCTTCTTCTTTGGCATAGATAGTTTGGTAACGCTCAGCATCTTCCTCTGTTACTTCTCTGTTGATGTATTTTGGAATTGGAGTTTCTCCAAGTTCTGTTAATTTTCTTCTGAATTCGTCATACGAACCGTCGTACAAGAAACGCAATGTTCTTCCACGAGAGGTAGTGTTATCGATTACTTCAGCTACTAATGAATCATCATCACCAAAATATAATTTGTTCCCAATTCTGATTTTGCGTGCAGGATCAACTAAAACATCCCAAAGACGTTGTTCCGCATTTAATTCTCTTAATAAGAAAACTTCAATTCTAGCACCCGTTTTTTCTTTGTTTCCGTACATACGGGCTGGGAAAACTTTGGTATTATTCAAAATCATTACATCCCCATCATCAAAATAATCAATAATGTCTTTGAATTCTTTGTGCTCTATAGTTTTAGTTTTTCTGTTGACCACCATTAATCTGGCTTCGTCACGATTTTCTGCAGGAAATTCAGCTAGCAATTCAGCTGGAAGATTAAACTGGAAATGAGATAATTTCATTTAATAAAGTTTATGAGTTTAGTTGTTTAAAGATTATTTTTCAGACAATTTTAAACGCTTGCAAATATACTATCGTGAGATAGCGAATGTCAAGTAAAAAGCAGTTTATTTTTATTTTTTACTATTTTTGCGACATAGTTCGGGATGTAGCGCAGCCTGGTAGCGTACTAGCATGGGGTGCTAGGGGTCGCTGGTTCGAATCCAGTCATCCCGACTTTTATTCTTCTTTTATTGTAAACCCAATACTTTTTAAATCTTCCCAAAACGTTGGGTAAGATTTAGAAACTACTTCGGCTTCTTCTATTAGGATTGGAACTTTTAATGCTAATGGAGCAAAAGCCATAGCCATACGGTGATCTTGGTAAGTTTTGATTTTTATATTAGAAAGAATGCTATCTGTTGGTTGTAAAGTCAAGCTATCATCAGAAATAGTAACTAGAGCTCCTAACTTTTCTAATTCATTTTTCAACGCTTGCAGTCTATCTGTTTCTTTAATTTTGAGGGTGTGCAAACCTGTCAAATGACAACCTATTCCTAATCCAAAACAAGTTACAGCAATGGTTTGGGCTATGTCTGGAGAATTATTTAATGGTGAATGGTGAATGGTGAATGATGACTGTTTTACTTTTTTCAGAAGGATAGTATTTTCCTGAAATGTAGTTTCCACTCCAAATTCATTATAAATTGTTGCTAAGACGCTATCGCCTTGCAAGCTGTTTATCTTATAACTAGAAAGCGTTATTTCGGTTCCTATTTCGGATAATGCAATGATTGAATAATAATAGGATGCGGAAGACCAATCACTTTCAATTACGAATTTAGAATTACGAATTACGAATTGTGGTTGCACTTCAATTTTATTATTTTCAAATGAAGTTTCAACTCCAATTTCATTGAGTAAAGACAAAGTCATTTTGATATACGGTACAGAAGTGATTTCTCCTTCTAAAGTAAGTTCAATGCCGTTTTCTAATTTGGGTGCGATGAGTAAAAGTGCTGAAATGTATTGACTGCTAACATTGGCCGCTAATGACACTTTGTTTTGTGTTAGTTTTTTGCCTTTGATTCTTATGGGTGGGAAGCCATCATTTTCTTCATAACTGATTTCAGCTCCAAGTTGACGTAAAGCATCTACTAGTATTTTAATGGGTCTTTCTTTCATACGGGAAGAACCTGTTAAAACCACTTCTCTATCTTCTTGAATAGCAAAATAAGCTGTTAGAAATCGCATAGCGGTTCCTGCATGATGAATGTCTATAACAGCATCATTACTTTGTAAAGCTTTGGTCATCACTTCTGAATCATCAGAATTGGAAGTGTTTTCTAGTGTAAGATTTGGATATAACGCTTGAAGCACCAATAATCTATTCGTCTCCGATTTACTTCCGGTGATTGAAATTGCTGCATTAGGATTAACGATTGAAGATTTTAGAAGTAAGTTCATAAGCTATTACACAGAGATTCCCAGAGAAGCACAAAGATACACAGAGAAACTTCCCTCTTCCAACTTCTAACTTCCATCTTACTTTAGTTTATCGTTATTATGATGGCGGTCGTGGTCGCGATTGGTTTTTAAATCCATTTTTTTATCAAAGGCGGCTTGCAAATCGATTCCTGTTTGGTTGGCCAAACATAAAACCACAAAAACAACATCGGCTAATTCTTCGCCAAGATCTTTGTTTTTATCACTTTCTTTTTCTGATTGTTCGCCATAACGACGGGCTATGATTCGGGCTACTTCCCCTACTTCTTCAGTAAGTTGTGCCATATTTGTAAGTTCGTTAAAATAACGAACGCCGTGGTTTTTTATCCAGTTATCAACTTCTAGTTGGGAATTTTTTAAGTCCATGTTTATGAATGGTGAATGGTGAATTATAGTATCCTGCTCCAATTTTTGGGGTCAAATATATCGTTATCTTTTTCGGATTGCATTATTTTTTCGGCTAGTTCTCGCATGGCATCGGCATTGTCTTCGTTATTAACGATACAATCCATGATATATTCTCTCACGCCTATAACTGCTTCATCTATTTCGAGCATTTTTTTATCTAGTTCTTCTTGTGCCATTACTAGATTGGCTTCGGCTTGTTTTTCGTCAAGAACAGCGTCTTCATACAAGTCAATTTTTTCGTCAAATGTATCGTAACCTTCTACCATTTCGCTTATATCATCTCCGTTTTCATTGGCTATCTCTTCGCTCAATTCTTTTAATTCTCTTAGTATATCTGGTTGTTCTAGTATAGGTTGTGCTTCTAGCCACTCTAACATCGCATTTTCATTTTCGTCAAAAATAAGTTCTAAAAGTTTTTTACGATATTTCATAAATGGTCTTTTTTTTCATTATGCATATTATTGGCTCAAAGTCAGGAGACTTTGCACAGCTGGTTATGAGCCTCACAAATATAATAATTGTGAAGTGTGAATGATGAATGGTGAGTGTTTTTTCTTAAAAAGAGACAGCATTAGCTATAACAGCAACACTAAAAGGAATAAAAAAACTTTCCGCCCCATAAGGAGCGGAAAGAGTGTGGTATTTTTTGAGTAAAAGCTTTGACTTTGTACTTAATGTCAAAGTTTCCATTGTGAAAATATTTAAAAAAGTAAAAAGTCAATAGGGTTATTTGATGAAAAGTACATGGCATAAGACGAATGGCAAAAAGCAAAGGATAAATGGCAAAAAAGTTGTTATAAAACCTAAAACTTGTCGTTGTTGACGCTATCGTTTAGGTGTATTAGCTAAAATTTTAGGTTGTGTATGTATAATTATACGTGAAGTAGTGTATATTTTTAGGTCTGTGATGTAAAATTTTAGGTTATTTACCTAAACGTTTAGGTTATATAAGGTAAACGTTTAGGTTTTTGGCTATGCCAATAAAAAACCCCTTTAGCTAATTATTGCTAAAAGGGTCTTGTTACCGATACTAAAGTACGCTATGACGTAGGTGAATCGGATGGAGGTGTCGAAGTTCCTGATCGTGGGAAAAACTGCGCCATCTCGTTTACCTTAGTTTCAAAACCAGCTGTTTTAGTCCCTGCTTTGTATTGGCTAAAACCATAATCCGTAAGGGCGGCTTGGTAATTGTCAAAGTCATGCAGGATTTTGTTGTTGTCTAATCCGTCTAACAAACTTTGCAAACGCGTGATAGTTGATTGTATAAATACCCTTGAATCATAATCATTTTGAAATTCGTCCCAATCTACATCGGGGCTACTAAGCGCAGGCTGGTTGTTATGGTAATCTAAAGCTTTGTTTACAATGAGTTTGTTTTGCTCATTGATGCTCCCATACTTTTTGCGTTCGTCAGGAGAGAGGTTTCTTAGTTTAGGCGTTAAGGCCGCTTCTAAATCATTTAATGCTTTACCAACTGCTGTTTTCTCGGTAGCATCATAATGCACATTGTTTAAATTTTCAAAAGGCATACTGTTGTTTTTTAAAAGATTAATACTACGTTTTAAAACTAAAGTACTATTTACCTTTCATATTGACAACTTTTTGTAGTTTTTTTAACATAAAAAAGCGGCAAATGCCGCTTAAATTGTCAATCTTGAAATTTTATTTAGTTTCTATTGTCTATTGTAATAGTATCCCGAATTCGTTGGTGTTGAATAAGTTGGTGTTGAGTAATAACTATTAGTTGTTGAAGGTGTTGTATAGGTTGGTGTTGGTGTTGAATAATAATAACTATTAGTTGTTGAAGGTGTTGAATAAGTTGGTGTTGAATAATAGCTATTAGTCGATGGTGTTGAATAGGTTGGTTGAACAGTACCTTGTTGTCCTGTATAAGGATTTACATTGGGGTAAGTTGAATAATTATCGTTTATTGTAGCGTTAGGAGTTGTTCTGTAATACCCTTGTACATAAGTACCGTTAGATTTTGTATACCCATTTACATAGGTACTATTTGGGTTTACTTGTGCATAAAAATCAAATGAGAACAAAAGTAACATTATGATTAAGAAGATTCCATTTTTCATTTTAAAAATAATTAAAGTTAGTCTTTCAAAGATAAACATAATTATTTAGAATTAACAACAACTCTCTTATTCTCTGTTCTTTGTATCCATAATTATAGTAACTGGCCCATCATTTAAAAGCGCTACTTTCATGTCGGCACCAAATTTTCCGGTTTGTACTTTTTTGCCTATTTCGGTTTCCATTTGTTGAATAAAGGACTCATATAATGGAATGGCAACCTCAGGTCTCGCAGCTTTAAGATAGGATGGGCGATTGCCTTTTTTGGTAGAAGCTTGTAAGGTAAACTGACTAACAATAATCATTTCTCCACCTACATCTTTGAGAGACAAATTCATCACTTCATTTTCATCACCAAAAATTCTCAGGTTAGCTATTTTGGCGGTAAGCCAATCTATGTCTTCTTTACTGTCAGCATCCTCAACACCAATTAAAACCAATACTCCTTTTTGAATATCGGCTACTTTGAGACCTTCAATAGTAACAGAGGCTTGAGAAACTCTTTGAATTACTGCCTTCATTTGAATTATGAGTTATGAATTATGAGTTATGAATTGAATGTGGTGAAATATTGGCTTTTTATTAATTTATAATTCATAATTATTTTTTCATACTTTGTTTGGTTGTTACTATTATTGATGCTAAAATTTTATTGATTTCAACAATATCAGACTTTAACGATTGAAATTGAATTTCATTCAAATATTCCGATTGGAATAATAACTGTAACCAATAATCAGTTTCGTTGGCTTCCTTTTGCGCAATTGCTAATTTATGTATAAAATCTGGTTTACTCTCTGCATGTTTTGCTTCACAAACTAAAGCTCCAATTGCCGTTCCGCTTCGTAGTAATTGTTTACTGAGGATAAATTCTTTTTTTTCTACACTTAAAAACTGATATAATTTTACTATTCTCAATGCAAAACTAAAAGACTTACTTTTTATGACATTATCACTCATAATTCACAATTCATAATTCACAATTCACAATTATTTCCTCGTTTGATCACTCGCAATGCGTTCCTCATTATAAATATCAGAACGATACTGCTCATCATCACCTTCCAGTATTTTGAGATAACTATTATAACGTGACCATGCGATTTTATTTTCTTCTAAAGCTAATTTGACAGCGCAATTGGGTTCTTCTTTGTGTAAACAATTATTGAATTTACATTGGTCTTGCAACTTAAAAAATTCTGGAAAATAGCCGCTCACTTCTGAGGGCTCCATATCAACAATCCCGAAACCTTTTATTCCTGGTGTATCAATGATTTTAGCATCAAAAGACAAATCATACATTTCAGCAAAAGTGGTGGTATGTTGTCCTTGCTTGCTTTGTTCCGAAATGTTTTTGGTTTTCAAATTCAAATCGGGTTCCAAAGCATTCACAAGAGTTGATTTTCCAACACCCGAATGTCCAGAAAACATGCTAACTTTTCCGGTCATCAATTCCTTTAATTGATCTAATCCTTTTTTCTCTTTTGCGGAAACTTTAAGGAATTTATATCCAATTTGAGAATAAATATATTGCAGATACAATTGTTCCTCTTGCATGGCTTCATCGTAAGTATCAATTTTGTTAAAAATCAAGACTGCTTCAATGCCATAAGCTTCGGCAGTAACCAAAAATCTATCAATAAAACTAGTAGTTGTTGGCGGATTATTAATCGTAATTAACAGAAAAACAATATCAATATTAGAAGCAATAATATGAGTTTGTTTAGATAAATTAACCGATTTTCTAACGATGTAATTCTTTCTATCGTGTATGTTATGAATCGACCCCGTAACGGCGTCTGAACTTTCATCTAATTCGAAGTCAACGACATCACCGACAGCAATGGGGTTTGTGCTTTTGATACCTTGCATTCGGAATTTTCCTTTGATGCGGCATTCAAAAATTTGGTTGTCAGCTGTTTTTACTGTATACCAACTTCCCGTAGATTTATAAACTAGTCCTGTCATAGAGCAAAGATACCATTTCCAATTTATATTTTAGAGCAAAAAAAAGTTGCCATTGCTGGCAACTTTATAATTATTAAAACTAAAAAAATATTAGTATTTGTATGCAACTCCTGTTTTGATTGCTTGTGAACCACCAAGAGCGTTTGAATTAGCTCCAACAGTTGTTTTATCAGATACTTGTAAAACAAAAGGGCATCCTAATTTTGCAGCATCCATTTTTAATTTTTTCGCCGCTTTTTTATCTCCAGTGTTTCCAGTTTGGAAGTTAATTAAACCTGTTTTTCCACGAACTTCACCCACTTTTTTCAAACCTGCGATGTATGATTTATCCTCAAGAATAACCACTTTTTCCCAATCATCTTCTCCGTTGATTACGATTTTCTCTGTAATGTCTTCTTGTCTTTTTGTTTTTCCGTAGATGATTTTTTCTACTGCATATTTACCAATAGTGTTTTCTGCATCTTCACCATCATACTTAAAAACAATAGTGTATTCGTCTAGACGGATTACTTTTCCTTCTACAATTTCTCCACTGTGTTTATAAATTTTGTCAGTTTGTGCATTGGCAACACCGAAGCTAAACACCATTGCGAATAATAAAATAATTTTTTTCATTTTTTGAGATTTTTAATTTAAGTTTCCTTTTTGTCTTGCAATGATACAAAAAATATATAATAACAAAATACGTCAATTATCGTATTTTTAAACAATTAGTTAAGAATTGATAATCTTTTCTTGATGCGCTATACTTTCTTGATGTATGGCTTTGAATATTTTTAATATAAATTCTTCACTTAAACCCCTTTCATCTCCATCTAAAATCATTTTTCCTAAAATTTCATTCCAACGTTTATTTTGAAGAACGGCCACATTTTTAGCTTTTTTCAAGGCTCCAATTTGCTCTGCTACTTTCATTCTGTTTCCTAATATTTCTAATAATTTGCTGTCAGCAATGTCTATATTCGCCCGAAGTTTTATCATTTCGGTATTGAAATCATCTTCTTCAACCGTTACTTTTTTAACTTTTAAATCTTCGAAAATCTTTTTCAAAACAGTTGGCGTCACTTGTTGTGCTGCATCACTCCATGCATTATCTGGGTCGATATGGGTTTCTATAATCAATCCGTCATAGTTCAAATCTAAGGCTTGTTGCGATACCTCTTGAATCATATTTCTTTGTCCTGTAATATGGGAAGGGTCACAAATCAAAGGCAAATCGGGGAATCGACTTTGCAACTCAATGGGTAATTGCCACTCTGGAATGTTTCTGTATTTTGTTTTCTCATAAGTTGAAAATCCACGATGAATTACTCCTAGTTTTTTAATTCCGGCATTAACCAATCTTTCAACACCACCAATCCAAAGAGCCAAATCTGGATTTACGGGATTTTTTACCAAAACAATTTTATCCGTTCCAACCAAAGCATCAGCAATTTCTTGAACGGCAAATGGATTTACTGTAGTTCGAGCACCAATCCATAACACATCAATATCATGCTCTAAAGCTAATTTCACATGTGCTGCATTTGCCACTTCTGTTGCCATAAGCAATCCTGTTTCTGCTTTTGCTTTTTGCAACCATTTTAAACCAATAGCTCCAACCCCTTCAAATCCTCCCGGACGAGTTCTAGGTTTCCAGATTCCAGCACGAAAAATACTAACATCAGAATTTTTAAGTTCGTGAGCAATTTTCAAAACTTGTTCTTCAGTCTCAGCACTGCATGGTCCCGCAATTACGAGAGGATGACTTAATTTAAAATCATCTAACCATTTTCTGTTTTCCATTGTAATATTCATAGCTTTATTTATTTCCGTTTAAAATTTCTTTTATTCTGTTTGTATTTTGCATTTCGTTGAAGACAGCTTCGTAATTTTCATCTTCTAGTAATTTTTTAAAGTGAGTTAAATTCAAAATATATTCATCCAAACTTTTAACAACATGCTTTTTATTTTGTTTAAAAATGGGTGTCCACATAGCAGGGGAACTTTTGGCTAAACGCACGGTACTTTCAAATCCGCTTCCAGCCATATCAAAAATATCGCGTTCATCTTTTTCTTTTTCTACCACCGTTTTGCCTAACATAAACGAACTAATATGCGATAAATGCGACACATAAGCAATGTGTTTATCATGCGATTTTGGGTCCATATACCGAATACGCATTCCGAGTTTTTTAAACAACTCCATTCCTCTTTCTTGCAGTTTAAAAGTTGTTTTTTCGACTTCACAAATGATATTCGTTTTATCTTGAAATAATCCTTTTATAGCTGCTGAAGGTCCCGAAAATTCGGTTCCTGCGATAGGATGTGTTGCCATGAAATTTCTTCTTTTGGTATGATTTTCAATGGCTTCACAAATGGGTAATTTAGTTGAACCAACATCAATAACCAGTGTTTCTTCACCAATTGCGTCTAAAACCTTTGGCAAAAGTACCAATCCAATATCGACAGGAACTGAAACAATTACTAAATCAGCAGAAACCAAATCTTCAATAGTGGCTTTCTTATCGATAACTCCCAATTTTATAGCTTCTTCCAAATGATTTTCATTAGAATCTATTCCGAAAACTATCGCCTTTTCATAGTGGGTCTTTATGTCTAATGCCATCGAACCTCCGATTAATCCAATTCCTATTACGTATACTTTTGTCATCTTTTCTATTTAAAATCTTGAAATAGCTTCTTGTATTTTAGCTTCAGTAACACAAAGTGAAAATCGAATATAACCTTCTCCATTGCTACCAAAAATAGTTCCTGGTGTTATAAAAATATGTTTTTCGAGTAACACTTTATCTATAAATTCTTCTGCAGATGGTATTTCTTTTGGCAGCTTAGCCCAAACAAATAAACCCACATTCGTTTTATCAAAAGTACAATTCAGTTTTTGAGCCAATTCGAAAATCAGGTTTCTGCGTTTGGTGTAAATTTCATTTTGCTCCTCAAACCAATCTTTACCAAGTTTCAAAGCTTCAATGGCTCCTTTCTGAATGCCATAAAACATACCACTATCCATATTGCTTTTTACTTTTAACACGGCATCAATCAAAGTTGGATTTCCTAAAACCATTCCAACACGCCAACCTGCCATATTATAAGTTTTGGATAAAGAATTTAATTCTAAAGCCACTTCTTTTGCGCCTTCAATCTGTAATATTGAAATAGGATTTTCGTTCAATACAAAACTATACGGATTGTCATTTACAATCAAAATATGGTGCTTCTTCCCAAAGGCTATTAATTTTTTAAATAATTCTAATGTCCCGTTTTTTCCTGTTGGCATGTGTGGATACGAAACCCACATTAGTTTGACTTTTGATAAATCTAATTTTCCCAAAGCTTCAAAATCAGGTTCCCAATTTGTATCCTCCGATAAATCATAATAAACGGCTTTAGCCTGAACCAATTCGGTTACCGAGGCATAAGTGGGATATCCAGGATTTGGAATTAAAACGGCATCCCCTTCATTTAAAAATGCTAATGAAATATGCATAATTCCTTCTTTGGAACCCATCAATGGCAAAACTTCTGAATTGAAATCTACTGTCACTCCAAATTGCTTTTGATAAAAATCAGCCATTCCTTTTCTAAGCTCTGGCAACCCCTGATAGCTTTGGTATTCGTGGGCTTTGTCATCAAACATTGCTTTTTGAATAGCTTCAATTACCGATTTATCTGGGGCCAAATCAGGACTACCAATTCCCATGTTGATGATAGGTTTCCCTTCCGAAATGAGTTGACGGACTTCCCGCAATTTCTTGGAGAAGTAATATTCCTCAACGGTATCTAATCTTTTGGCTGTTACTATCATTGCTCTCCTTTTTTATATTCACCTAACACTTTAAAATGCGTAGTCATTAATTCCAAAATCTTTTTAGCTTTTTCATAATGTTTGTATTTTTCAAAAACTACATCAACAAAAAAGGAATACTGAAATGGGGTTTCAATAATGGGCATGGATTGGATTTTAGTCAAATTCAGTTTCGAATTATTCATCACATTTAAAACCGTTGCCAAACTTCCCGGAGTATCATCTAATTCAAACTTAATCGAAGCCTTATTAATTTCCTCCTTGGGTAATTCTTTATTTTCCGTTTTTACAATCACAAATCGGGTTTTGTTGCTTTGAATCGTATGAATTCCTGCTGAGAGAATTTCTAAATCGTACAATTTGGCAGCAATGGGAGCCGCTACTGCGCCAATACCCATGAGTTTTTGTTCTTGAATTCTACTTGCCGTTTCTGCTGTATCTCCGCTTTCTACCAATTTGATGTGTGGGTATTGACTAAAAAAAGGAGCGCATTGTAACAGTGCCATCGGATGAGAATGCACTTCTTTGATATCTTCCATTTGCTGTCCCTTTAGCGCCATTAAATTCAGATGAATATCTAAATAATGTTCCCCAATAATATGCAGATTATTGCGGTCGATTAAAGCATAATTTGGAATTATAGATCCCGCAATTGAGTTCTCTAAAGCCATCACCCCTTTCTGTGTCTTGTTTTCTAAAAGACTTTTTACCAAATCTGGAAACGACATACATTCATCTAAATCAAAATCAGAAGCAAAATATTCCTGCGCCACTTGATGATGAAATGAACCTTTAATTCCTTGAATTGCAATTTTTGTTTCCATAGAGCCAAAAAAAAATCCCGATTCTCATCGGGATTTATATATGGTTATTTTAAATTTTACTTTTTTACATAACACAACACTAATCCCTTTTTCTGTCCGAAGAAGAAATAAAAGTAATAGTTAAACCAAGTGTTGAATGTTCTCATTTTTGATATCTGTTTGGCTAATGTAGGAAATAAAAACATAGGTTTTACAAGGCATTGCAAAAAAAAATACTATAACGTTTTAGTAAAAAATGAAACTATCTAATTTTTTGAACCCTCGTTGGTGTATCTTTCCCATTAACAATACTTTCCGAGCTAATCGCGATGGCTTTGATAATTTCGGTCATATTATCAAAATCTAAAGTGGATACTTCATCACTCAATTGATGATAATTGGGTTCTGAATCCATTTTTGAAGTAGAAATGGTATGAGCAGGAACTCCATAAGCGGCAAGAGTTGCATTGTCTGAACGATAAAAAAGATTTTCTTCTAAATAAGGGTCTTCATAAAATCGGAACTTACTCCCTTTCAAATTATTTTGAAGAATGGTTCCAAAATTAGACTTTTCAAATCCTGTTATGTAGGCCGAATTTTTATGCCACTTACTTTCTGTGCCAATCATTTCTATGTTGAACATAGCTATTACATCATCTGGATTTATACTTTCCGAAAAAAACTTAGACCCAAATCCTCCTTCTTCTTCTCCTGTAAAACAAACAAAGATTATGGTTCTTTCGTTATTATTCAATTCTTTAAAATAGTTTGCCAAAGCAATTACAGCAGTGGTTCCAGAAGCATCATCATTGGCACCATTGTATACTTTATCCTTTCCATTTTCTTCTTTCCCTAAATGATCATAATGGCTTGAAAAAACGACATATTCATTTGGTTTTGATTTTCCTGGAAGGATTCCAATAACATTATTGGCACTTGCATTTCTGACAACAAATTCTTGTCTATAATTCTTTAGTCCTTTGTAATAAGTCAATCCAACTTTGGAAAATTCTTTTTCAATAAAGGCTGAAGCCGAATCAACACCCGTTGTGAAAATTTGTCTACCTTCCATTTTATCAGATGCCAACGTTGTTTCAATTCTAACGATATCATCTTTTTGAATGGTTGGTTTGACTTGAGCTTTGGAAATAAATCCAATTAACAAAAACAGGAACAAGACTCTTTTCATACTTTATAGTGTTTTGTGTAAATATAAAAATCAAATTTTAAATAAAAACAACTATAGTAATCTTAAAAAATAATAAATCAATATTTTTTCTATTTACATTTGCTTCAAATAGTTCAGTTATGTCAATAGAAGTTCAAAATATTTCGAAAAGTTATGGTGCTCAGAAAGCATTAGACAATGTTTCTTTTTCAGTAAAAAAAGGAGAAATCGTTGGTTTTCTTGGGCCGAATGGTGCTGGAAAATCAACTTTAATGAAAATTTTGACCACCTTTATCAATGCTGATGAAGGAACTGCGACTGTAAATGGAAGTGATGTTGCTGAAAACCAAAAAGCAGTGCAACTTTCTGTTGGCTATTTACCAGAACACAATCCGTTGTATTTGGATTTGTATGTTAGAGAATATTTGGCTTTCAATGCGGATGTATATAAAGTGGCTAAATCCCGAATAGAAGAAGTAATTCAACTTACTGGTCTATCTCCAGAAAGTCATAAAAAAATTGGACAATTATCTAAAGGATTCCGTCAACGTGTTGGATTGGCAACGGCTTTGCTTCATAATCCTGATGTGTTAATTTTAGATGAACCAACAACAGGACTTGACCCAAATCAATTAGTGGAAATCCGAAATGTTATTAAGAATGTTGGAAAAGACAAAACGGTTTTTCTATCCACACACATTATGCAGGAAGTGGAAGCCATTTGCGATCGCGTCATCATCATTGATAATGGTAAAATTGTGACCGATAAAAAATTAGACAAATTAGTTTCAGAAGAAAAAGAACAAATCATCGAAGTAGAATTTGACAAAGCTATTGCTGAAAGTTTATTAGCTAATTTACCTAACATCAAAACTTATAAAAACACCAGTGACAATCTTTGGGTTTTAACCTTCAATACAGAAGAAGATATGCGTCCAAAAGTGTTTGATTTTGCACAGGAAAACGGTTTAAAAACACTTCAAATCAGTTTAAAGAGCAAAAATTTAGAACAGATTTTCAGAGAAAAAACAAAACAGCAATAAAACAAAAAATCCCGAATCATCGGGATTTTTTTTATGGATATACTACATGTCCATAAAACAATTGTTGGACATTAACAATTGGCGGTATATGCTTTAACATAATATTACCCGTACTATTCATAGTCCCGGTTATGCTTTGAATTGGGTTTACAATCATATCGTTAGAACCTCGATGATAGACTACAATATTTTGAGCAATTAAATTTTGAGCCTCAATCCGTCCGTCTCCAAAATAGAAATTAAAATTAGCCGTATTGGTTTGACCTGTCAAGTAAAATCGCGACACATTATTATTTGCAATAGTCAACGATTGATTATTAATATTCAAAGTAAAATCACCTATTCCTGCTCCAGCTTCACCATCGGCATCTTTATCAAAAGAGATAAAAATTAAATTTGGGAAAGTCAAAACCCCATTTGAACTAATATTTCTATCTGTTTTAGAATATACTTCTTCTAGCGTTGGTGTTGTTACCAAAATTTTTGTGGTTCCATAAGCTCTCACCCAATTGCAACTGGTGTCATCTTTAAAAATCAGTTGGTCCCCATTTTGTTGCACGCCAATATTGTCAATGAAGTTTTCTCCAGCTTGAATCTGAACTTTATACTCTGTTCCTTCTGTAATTACAACTTCAATTCCGCGATAAACTTTAATTTTTTTAAAGGGCAACACTGGAACATCCTTAGTAATAATAGCTCCGTTACTCTCCACACAATCGCTAGGTTTTTCACATGAGTTAAAAACCATTAGTAGCACTATAGATAACAAAAACTTTTTCATCTCTTTTATTTTATAATCTAACACCAATACCAAACTCTAAAGCTTCCGCCAAAAACATATGGGTCTTTATTGTAAAACTTCCGAATACTTTATCAGTGATATAATACTTCATACCCACTCGGTCATAAACCGGAATATCATTTTTAAAAGGCTCATAAACATAATATCCTAACTGAGCTTCAAGTGAAATCCTATTGACAAAAAGTTCATAACCCACAAAAATTCCTACTCGTTTATAATCGGTGTTAGGGTCAATATTCTTTTCAGGATAAGCCACCGAATAATATTTAATATAATCTTTAAAGGAATACGTCAAAAACAAATCTGCTCCAAGTTGTAAAGCCGACTTCCTATTAAAACGCTTATCAGTATAAAATCCAAGATGGTAAAAAGGCTGTTGTCCGCTTCTGATTATTGGACTTTCATTAACTCCAGTTCTAAAAACAAAATTGTATTTAATAGGTTCTCGATAGGATTTTTTTACCAGAGCCGTGTCATTCTGAATGGCTTTTTCGTTTTCGAAATTATAATTTAATCCAACGTTCAGCATATAAGTATTAATCCCGCTATTAGGCGTTTTCACTCTACCATTAGAATAATGTGTAAACATAAGCCCCGCATGAAACCCGATGTGATTAAACAACTTTTGGTTATCATAACTCAACCCAATATTGGTGTTATCTAAAATTTCGGTGCCAAAAGCCTTGTTAATACTATTGTTAACCTTGTCATACGGATTCGTTGCATAGGCAATCCCTTGTGATAATCGCAGTTGCAAATGTCTTTTTAAAAAATAAAAGTCGTAAAATCCTCCCACAGAATAACATAGTCCAAGAGGCTGACTTTTAAAATCCTGATACAAGAAAAAAGCCCCATAATCTGGGAAACCATAAATTTTATGCCAATCTTTTGCTCCGTGAGTTTTAACTAAAAAACTAACCACAACACCTTCTGGATGCCCATTAATCAAGTTATACATGTCTTCCCTATGCGGTAAAACATTCCCTCGCAAAGTAGCCACCTCAACTGCAAAAGTGTTTTTATGCTGAGCACAAACAACTCCCGAAAACAATACAATAAAGTAGAAAAAATGCCTCATCCTAAAAATTAAAACGCACAAATATAATCGAATATCTTTAGGAGCGAAGCGTTTGGGCATTTTTGTCAGCCATGTTCCCGCTGTCCGCGCTACACGGTAGCCACTCCCATCGGGGCTAGTTAGGATTTGTCTTTTGTGAAAATAATTTTAAAAAACAGTAGAAGCAATGGCTTTAATATTCTCGGCTTTTCCCATAGAATAGTAATGTAACACCGGAATTCCGGCAGCCACTAATTCCTTACTCTGTTGAATACACCATTCTATACCAATTTGTTTTACAGCATCGTTGTCTTTGGCTTTAACAACGGCCATAATCAAATCATCTGGCAATTCTAAACTAAAACGATGCGGAATCAAATTCAGTTGCTTCTTGGTTGCGATAGGTTTCAATCCAGGTATAATTGGAACTGTGATTCCAGCCGCACGCACTTTGGACACATAATCAAAGTATTTTTGATTGTCAAAAAACATCTGAGTGATGATATAATCCGCTCCGTTTTTGATTTTTTGCTTTAAGAAATGAATATCACTGTCCAAACTTGGTGCTTCCATATGTTTCTCCGGATAACCAGCCACACCAATACAAAAGTTAGTTTGAGCCGAATTCTTTAAATCTTCATCTAAATAAATTCCGTTATTCAGATTGCTTACTTGCAACACCAAATCGGTAGCATACTCATTCCCTTCTTTCTCAGGATGAAAATAGGTTTCTGTTTTCAAAGCATCACCACGAAGCGCCACAACATTATCTATTCCAAGGAAATCTAAATCAATCAATAAGTTTTCAGTATCTTCTTTGGTAAAACCGCCACACAAAATATGTGGAATCGCATCGACATTGTATTTATTCTGAATACCAGCACAAATACCAACTGTTCCTGGACGCTTTTTTACAATTTTCTTTTGTAATAATCCGTTGGGTAATTCTTTATACTCGTATTCCTCACGGTGATAGGTAACATCAATAAACGGCGGATTGAATTCCATTAACGGATCAATACTATCAAAAATAGACTGAATATTTTGTCCTTTTAAAGGCGGTAAAATTTCAAACGAAAACAATGGTTTTCCGTTGGCGTTTTCTATATGTTGGGTTACTTTCATCTTAATCTGCTATATTGGGGTTAAGCCATTTTGTAGCGGTTTCTGTCGAAATGCCTCTTCTTTTGGCGTAATCTATTACTTGGTCTTCTTTAATTTTCCCGAGTCCGAAATACTTACTCTCTGGATTGGCAAAATAATATCCTGATACTGATGATGCGGGCCACATCGCCATGCTTTCGGTTAATCGCACTCCGATTTCTTGTTCTACATTTAATAATTTCCAAATCGTTGGTTTTTCTAAATGGTCAGGACAAGCTGGATAGCCTGGTGCCGGGCGTATTCCTTTGTATTCTTCCTCAATTAAATCCTGATTGCTCAAGCTTTCATCCGAAGCATAGCCCCAGATTTCTTTTCGGACTTTCAAGTGTAAATATTCCGCAAAGGCTTCGGCTAATCTATCACCTAATGCTTTCACTAAAATCGAATTATAATCGTCTAATTGCTTTTCAAATTCGGATGCTTTTTCGTCAACACCAAATCCTGTCGTTACACAAAAACATCCGATGTAATCTTGCTTTCCGTTGTCTTTTGGAGTAACAAAATCCGCTAAAGCAATGTTTGGAGCTCCAGCTGTTTTTTGAGATTGTTGCCGTAAAGTCAGAAACTTGTAATTTGTTCCTTGAATTTCAATATCATCATCATTTACAGTATTCGCTGGAAAAATTCCTAGAATACCTTTCGCAGTCAGCCACTTTTCGGAAACGATTTGAGCTAACATTTTTTGAGCATCGGCAAATAAAGCAGTGGCTTGTTCTCCCACAACTTCATCCGTCAAAATCGCTGGATATTTCCCATATAATTCCCACGAACTAAAAAACGGTGTCCAGTCAATGAAATCAACTAATTCAGACAGTTCTATTTCAACAGTTTTGGTTCCGATGAAATTTGGTTTAACTGGACTGAAATTATCCCAATCTAATTGCAATTTATTTTTACGAGCGTCTTCAATTGACAAATAATTTTTATCCCGACTTCTATTCAAATATCCATCGCGTAATTTGTCATACTCAGCACGAACGGTTTTAGCGTATTCCACTTTAGTTTCAGCCTGAAGCAGATTGCTAGCTACTGTTACGGCACGTGAAGCATCGTTAACATGAACTACGGTTTCCTTATATTCTGGTGCAATTTTCACAGCTGTGTGAGCTCGAGAAGTGGTTGCTCCACCAATCATAATCGGAATTTTGATATTGAGTTTGTCCATTTCTTTGGCTAAATACACCATTTCGTCTAGCGATGGCGTAATTAATCCGCTAAGTCCAATGATATCTACATTGTGTTCAATAGCTGCCGCTATAATTTTTTCAGGTGGCACCATTACACCCAAATCGATGATTTCAAAATTGTTGCAACCTAAAACTACCGCTACAATATTTTTCCCGATATCGTGCACATCACCTTTTACCGTTGCCATCAACACTTTTCCGGCCGAGGAAGATTTTCCGTCTTTTTGTGCTTCGATGAAGGGCAATAAATAGGCTACTGCTTTTTTCATCACACGAGCTGATTTTACTACTTGAGGCAAGAACATTTTTCCGCTTCCAAATAAATCACCAACAACGTTCATTCCAGCCATTAAGTTAATTTCGATAACATCGATAGCTTTTTCAGAAGTAGCTCTGGCTTCTTCAACATCTATTTCTATAAATTCGTCAATTCCTTTTACTAAAGAATGTGTCAATCTATCTTGAACCGAACCGTTTCTCCATTCTTGAATTGCTTTTTCATTGACTTTAAAATCGCCTTTGAAACTTTCTGCTAAATCCAATAATCTTTCAGTGGCATCTTCTCTTCTATTCAACAAAACATCTTCTACATGTTCCAATAAAATTGGATCGATTTCGTCATAAATCTCTAGCATTTCTGGATTTACAATTCCCATCGTCATTCCGTTTTTAATAGCATGATATAGGAACGCTGAGTGCATTGCTTCACGTACTTTGTCGTTACCGCGGAAAGAAAACGAAACATTACTTACTCCGCCAGAAACTCCGGCATAAGGAAGATTTTCACGAATCCATTTGGTGGCTCTGAAGAAATCTAAAGCGTTTAGTTTGTGTTCTTCCATTCCGGTGGCGACTGGAAAAATATTCGGATCGAAGATGATATCCTCAGCTGGAAAATGCACTTCATTTACCAGAATATCGTAACTCCTTTTACAGATTTCGATTCTTCTTTCGTAATTATCGGCCTGACCGTCTTCATCAAAAGCCATTACGATTACAGCAGCTCCGTATCTTTTTATCAATTTGGCATGATGCACGAATGCTTCTTTTCCTTCTTTAAGAGAAATCGAATTCACAACCCCTTTTCCTTGAATCACTTTCAGACCCGCTTCGATGATTTCCCATTTGGAGCTATCCACCATTACTGGAACTCGAGCAATATCTGGTTCGGCTGCAATTAAGTTTAGGAATTTGGTCATAGCATACACACCATCCAACATTCCTTCATCCATATTAATATCGATGATTTGTGCGCCTCCTTCTACTTGGTTGCGCGCAATATCAAGGGCTTCTTCGTATTTCTCCTCTTTAATTAAACGCAAAAATTTACGCGAGCCTGTTACATTCGTTCGTTCTCCTACGTTTATAAAGTTTGATTCCGGAGTAACTATTAATGGTTCTAATCCGGATAGTTTTAAGTATTTTGTTTCTGCCATTTTTGTTTTTGCCACGAATTGCACCAATTATCACAAATTTAATTCGTGGTTGTTTTTTATTATGCGTTTTCTAAAATAGTTCTCGGTTTAAATTCTGCAGCTACTTCTGCAATGGCCTTTATATGCTCTGGAGTGGTGCCGCAGCAACCACCAATGATGTTGATTAAATTATCTTGTAAATATTCCTTAATTAACCCTTGCATTTCTTCCGGGGTTTGGTCGTATTGACCGAAAGCATTAGGCAAACCTGCATTGGGATGTGCTGAAATATTGAGTTGTGTATTGTGAGCTAATCTTTTTAAATACGGTTTCAATTGATCAGCACCTAAGGCGCAATTAAATCCGATACTTAGTAAATCGATGTGGGCAATTGAAATTAGAAATGCTTCTACGGTTTGTCCTGAAAGTGTTCTTCCTGAAGCATCGGTAATCGTTCCAGAAACCATCACGGGAATATCAAGATTGCGTTCTTCTTTTACTTCTTCTATGGCGAATAACGCCGCTTTTGCGTTTAGTGTATCGAAAATAGTTTCTACTAAAAGTACGTCGACACCACCATCGATAAGGGCTTCTACTTGTTGTTTGTAAGCTATTCGTAAATCGTCAAAAGTCACGGCACGAAATCCAGGGTCGTTAACATCTGGCGACATACTAGCGGTTCTATTAGTTGGCCCTATGGAACCTGCTACAAAACGAGGTCTATCAGTAAATTCGTCAGCTACTTCTCGAGCAATTTTTGCAGATTCATAGTTGAGTTCATAAACCAAATCTTCTAAGTGATAATCGGCCATACCAATAGTAGTTCCTGAAAACGTATTGGTTTCAACAATATCAGCTCCAGCTTGAAAATACAAGCGATGCACTTGTTTTACCGCTTCGGGTTGGGTAATAGAAAGTAAATCGTTGTTGCCTTTTAGAGGATGTGGAAAATCTTTGAAACGTTCTCCTCGAAAATCTTCTTCGGAGAAATTGTTGCGTTGTAGCATGGTTCCCATCGCTCCGTCGAGCACGAGGATTCTCTCTTGTATGGCTTGTTGAATCTTTGACATTTCTTATTCTTTACAAAAATGGATAACTAATTAGCCCCGATTGGCAGTGCTACCATGTAGCACAGAAAGCGGGAATATGGACTGCAAAAACACGCAAGCCATTCGCTCAGATACTGAAACAAGTTCAGCATGACAGTATTATAGGTTATCAGAAAGTTGAGAAGAATTCTCGGGGTTATCTGCTCCCAATAAATTGGGATAGAATGTAGCACCTTCTTTTGGCAAAGGGTTGCTAAGCTTTCAACGGGTCTATTCCCTCCAGCTTTCGTGATAACGAACAATAAGTTTATGAACACTGCAAAGTAATGACATAGTTTTTAAAATTACAACAAAAATCTATAAATATGTTCTAAAATAAAACTACATCGTTGTAATAAAAAAAGGAGCATAAAACTATGCTCCTTTTAAAATAAAATTGATGTAATTTAGTTTTTAATAATTTTTGATGTTCCAACTCCTAATTCAGATTTTACTTTAACAAAATAAACTCCAGCATTTAAATCAGCTATGTTTATTTGAACAGCCTCTATATTAGAAAACTTCATTTCCTTTACAATTCTTCCGTTAATATCTATTACGGAAACAGTATCAATTGTTGCATTATTTTTTGCGGTCAGATTAAAAACATCTTTAACTGGATTTGGTTGTAATGAGAAATTGTTTGCAAAGAAATCTCTTGAATTAAGAGCTGGTCTATCTACAGAAAAATTATCAATCCCAATATAATTTGAATTTATACCAGTTGGCCCACCTTGTTGCACATGATAACGCAATGCGATTCTGCAATCCGTTGGCCCTGATAATCCCGTAATTGTATAAGAATATTGTGTCCATATTGCAGGATAATCGGTTGTATTCATGGTAGGATTTACTGATAATGCCAAAGTGGTAAAACTACCAACGTTGTTAGGGGCATTTGGCATAACTTCTGTTGCTTCTGTGCTAATTCTTAGCTCTAATCTATCGGGATATGTTGCTGGATTAATAGTGGTACGAGTATAAAAAGAAATAATATCACCATTTTGCAATCCTGTTAACATAGGTGTAAACAACCAAGTGCTTATTCTACCCGAACCCGTAATGCTATTGAAATTGGCTCCAATGTAGGAAGTTGTTGCTCCGCTGTTAGCAGCAAAAACAGTATCAGTTCCTTGAAACCAAGTAGTACTTCCAACGTTATTTGCTAGGTTTGAAAAAATCCAACCACTTGGTTCTAGTGTCGTAATATCATCAAAATTTTGAGAAATTAAATTTTGAGCACTTGAAATAATTGTTGTAAAAAATGCGATTAAGAGTAAAGTTTTTTTCATAAGATATTTTTTAAATTTAATCGAAAATAATTTTTTTATTTTTTATTCATCATAACAAATCTTTAATCAGCATAAATACTCGACCAAGAGTTAACATCAGCATATTGTATGATAAAAATATGTATCCTAAATAAAAAAAATTACAACCAAACCGCTTCTTTAATTTTAATTTTTTCGGCTACTTTAAGAATATCTATCAAAACTCCTCGAGCAGTGACTTGCTTTCCGGCTCCAGCTCCTTGAATAACAATTGGAATCTCTCCATAAGATTTGGTGTAAATTTCAATTAGATTGTCTGCTCCTTTTAGTTGCCCTAAAGCAGAACTTTTGGGAACAGAAATTAATTTGACTTCTACTTGCTTTGATGTTACATCGAGTTCGCCCACATAACGTAAAACTTGATTTTCAGCTTGCGTGATTTTGGCGATTTGGAATGGCTTATCAAATAATTGTTTGTTGACCGAATAGTCGGCTTTGGAATTTTTTTCATTAAGATTTGGAAGCAAAAGGGATTCAATTTTGATATCAGAAAACTCAAGTTGTTGTTCTATTTCTCGTGCTAAAATCAACAACTTTCTAGCTACATCATTTCCGGATAAATCTTCTCTTGAATCGGGTTCGGTTAATCCGATTTTTTCGGCTTGTGCTAAAATTTTTGAAAACGGAAGTTCTTCTTCAGAAAATCGATTAAAAATATAACTTACAGAACCGGAAAAAACACCTCGAATTTTAGTGATTTCTTCACCAGATAAATACAAGTCTTTAATGGTTTTAACGACAGGTAATCCAGCACCGACATTCGTTTCATATAAAAATGTCTTATCATATTTCTTAAGATTTCTTCTTAACTCTTTGTAAAAATCAGTATGTAGCGTATTGGCTTTTTTATTGGCTGCCACAATATCAAATCCGTTTTGAATAAGTGGAATATAATTTTTGATGATATCTGCACTGGCTGTAGCATCAACGGCAATCAAGTTTTCCAATTGTTGTTCCTGAACGTATTCGATGATATCTTCAATTCGGAATGGAATAGCAGATTGGGCAAAGTTGGCTTCCCATTGATTTTTTAGTCCGTCTTTTTCAAAAAAGGCTAAAGTAGAGTTGGTAATAATGGGAAACCGTAGGTCGATGTTTCTTTTTTCTAGAAAGAATTTTTGACTTTCAATAACCTGATTGATTAAAGTGCTACCGACATTGCCGATACCAAAGAGAACGATATTAATTCTAAGCACTGACATAACTTTGTTGTTTTTTAATGTTAAAAATGGGGGCTAAAATTTGGGTTAATTGTTCGAATTCTATTAGGAATGCATCGTGACCATGAATAGAATGTATTTCTTGATAAAACACATTTTCTTTTATTGATTTCAAGACTTCATACGTTTCCCGATTTTCATCTGGGATAAAAAAGTAGTCCGTATCAACTGCAACAATATAAATATTGGACTGAATTGCTTTGGTCACCACCAAAAAATCATTTCTATCTCGAGTAATATCATTCGTTTTAAGCAAATGATTCATCAATTTATAAGCGGATAAGCGAAAACGGTTTTTGAGTTTGACTCCGTGATTGGCCAACCAATTCTCTATTTGAAACACCTCAGAATCTTTGAATTTATTTCGTTGAAAACGTTTGTTAATAGATTGAGGCGTTCTATACAACAACATAGCATGCAGGCGTGCATCGGCAATAGGATCATCTGAATTATTGAGAATTTGATCCTGAATCAAAACATTGGCAATAACCCAATCAGTAGCTTTCCAATCGGTTGCAATCGGAATTAAGTTTTCTATTGATTTTGGTTTTAAAGTTGCCATTTCCCAGGCCACAGCTCCTCCTAAACTTCCTCCAATAACAGCAAAAACAGATTCAATTTTGAGGAAAGACAAACCTTCCCAAAAAATTCGAGCCACATCTCTAATGGTAAAATCTTGATAAGAAGTGATTAAATTTCCAAAAATATTATCGTACCCATTTCCAGGGATATTAAACGAAATGACTGTAAAATAATTGGTGTCGACAGTTTTATCTTCGCCAATTAAATCATTCCACCAGCCATTTTCTCCGGTAACATTGGAGTTTCCTGTAAGCGCATGGTTAACTACTACGACTGGCGCCGACCCTATGGGCTGACCAAAGGTCTGATAGAACAGCGGAATATACGGTCTTCGTTTTCCGTTTTCTAAATCAAAAATGAACAGGTCTATTTTTTCTAAATTCTTTTTCATAACAATTTTTTTTAAAAGACTGCCTTCAACCTCAACTTTGAAGACAGTCTTAACAAACAAACCAAACCTAACCAATTGGTTTTATCTTCAATTTCTTTATTATATAAGTTGAGGCGTCTTTAGGGTTACAAAAACCGCTTTCAAATCGGCTTTCAAATCTTCAATATCTTCTAAACCTACTGAGAGGCGGATTAAATCTTTAGTCACTCCTGTAGTTTCCTGTTCGGCGTCAGATAATTGTTGATGCGTAGTGCTAGCTGGATGGATGATAAGCGATTTTGTATCGCCAATATTGGCAAGCAAAGAGAATAATTTAGTGCCATCAGCGACTTTTTTGGCAGCTTCGAATCCTCCTTTTAACCCGAAGGTTACGATGCCGCTTTTTCCTTTTGGTAAATATTCATCGGCTAAGTCTTTGTATTTAGATGATGCTAATCCAGGATAATTTACCCAAGCTACTTGCTCTTGCGTTTGTAACCATTGGGCTAAAGCCAAAGCATTTTCACTGTGTTTCTTGATTCTAATTTCTAAAGTTTCTAATCCTTGAATGGTTTGGAAAGCGTTAAACGGACTTAATGCTGCTCCGAAATCGCGTAACCCTTCGATTCTTACTTTGGCAATAAATGAGGCTGCTCCAAGAGCTTCGTAGTATTTTAATCCGTGATAACCTGCTGATGGCTCTGTAAATTCAGGGAATTTCCCATTGCTCCAATCGAAGTTTCCAGCATCAATGATTACACCTCCTAATGAAGTTCCGTTTCCTGTGATGTATTTGGTTAACGAATGAATAACGATATCGGCGCCATATTGAATTGGGTTCAGCAAAAAGGGTGTTGCTACAGTATTATCAACAATAAAAGGCACTTTGAAGGCTTTGGCTTCTTTAGAAATAGCTTTCAAATCCAACACATCTAATTTTGGGTTTCCTAAACTTTCGGCGAAAAAAGCTCTTGTGTTTTCTTGCGCTGCTTTGGTAAAGTTTTCTGGATTAGATGGATCGACGAAAGTTGTTGTAATGCCTAATCTTGGCAAAGTTACTTTCAGCAGATTATAGGTTCCTCCGTACAAGCTATTGGAGGCTACAATGTGATCACCCGCTTTTAGTAAAACCAACAAGGTCGTTGCAATTGCTGAAGTTCCTGATGCCGTAACTACTGCTCCGATTCCGCCTTCGAGTGCCGCTAAGCGTTGTTCAAGAATATCGTTTGTTGGGTTGTTCAAACGAGTGTAAATGAATCCGGCTTCAGCTAGTCCAAAAAGATTGGCAGCATGGTCTGAATTATTAAATACATACGAAGTCGTTTGGTAGATTGGAACGGCTCTGGTTCCTGCGTTTTTAGTAACGTCGTGTCCTGCGTGTAATGCGTTTGTTGCAAATTTTTGTGTGCTCATGATTTAGAATTTTAATTGTTTAACTATTTAGATTTTTTTTTTGAAATAAAAAAAGTCCCTTTGGATGGCTTACCAAAGGGACTTTTAGGAAGTAGCTATACTACGACTAAGTGCTCAACTTTTGGTAACAGGGTATGCCAATACAACAACACATCATATGCATCATCATGTTGTTCATCATCATATTTTTTCCTGTTCCGTTCATTATTTTATTTTTTAATTTTATTGCTTTTTGAATTTCTTTTAAATAAAAAAACCTCTGCGGTTTGCAGAGGTTCAATTGTATATATTTTAAATATTTAAAATTATGCAATAGTGAGCTCTGCGGAAGTTTCCGGCATCATGCAACACATATGGCACATTGTAAATTTCATTTTTGTTGTTTTTTGTTGGAGCAAACTTCTGAACTATTTTTCAATTGACCAAACTTAATTTGAAAATTTAACATTTGAGATTTGTTTATATATATTTAAATACTACGTATTTAGATTTTTTAAACAATCATAAAAAAAATAAAAAAAGTAAAATAGTTTTTTATATTCTAAATAGTCTTTATACATTTGCACACGAAAAAATGGGAGGAAAAATTTGAACTGATTGCAACCTCGTTAAAAAATGCTAAAGCAGAAACTCTCCTTTAGCTTTCAAAGCAATCTTCCTTATTTTTACAACAATTAATATAAAACTAAAATATAGTTATGGCTTATTTATTTACGTCGGAGTCAGTGAGTGAAGGACATCCAGACAAAGTTGCAGACCAAATTTCTGATGCATTAATTGATAACTTTTTGGCATTTGATGCTGATTCAAAAGTAGCTTGCGAAACATTGGTTACTACTGGTCAAGTGATTTTGGCAGGAGAAGTAAAATCAAGTACTTATCTTGATGTACAATCTATTGCAAGAGAAGTAATCAGAAAAATTGGATATACTAAAAGCGAGTATATGTTTGAAGCTGATTCTTGTGGTGTTTTATCTGCAATTCATGAACAATCTGCTGATATTAATCAAGGAGTTGATAGAGCAAGTAAAGAAGAGCAAGGTGCTGGTGACCAAGGAATGATGTTTGGTTATGCCACTAATGAAACGGAAAACTATATGCCATTGGCTTTAGATTTGTCTCATGCTTTGTTAATTGAATTAGCCAATTTAAGAAGAGAAAATAACGAAATTAAATACTTACGTCCAGACGCTAAGTCACAAGTGACTTTAGAGTATTCTGATGACAACAAACCACAAAGAATTGATGCCATTGTAATTTCTACTCAGCATGATGATTTTGCTGCCGAAGCTGAAATGTTAGCTAAAATTAAAAGCGATTTAGTTGGCATTTTGATTCCAAGAATTAAAGCAAAATACCCGCAATATGCTCATTTTTTCAATGACCAAATTACCTACCACATCAATCCAACAGGAAAATTCGTAATTGGTGGACCTCACGGAGATACAGGTTTAACTGGAAGAAAAATCATTGTAGATACTTATGGTGGTAAAGGAGCTCACGGTGGTGGAGCATTCTCTGGAAAAGACCCATCAAAAGTTGACCGTTCTGCTGCTTATGCAACACGTCATATTGCTAAAAACTTAGTAGCTGCTGGATTGTGTGACGAAGTTTTGGTTCAGGTTTCTTATGCGATTGGAGTAGCAAAACCAACTTCTATTAACGTAGTAACTTACGGAACTTCAAAAGTAAATTTAACTGACGGAGAAATCAGTAAAGTAGTTGAAAACGTATTTGATATGCGTCCGTACTTTATTGAACAACGTTTGAAATTAAGAAATCCTATTTACAGCGAAACTGCTGCTTATGGTCACATGGGAAGAACGCCAGAAACGGTTACTAAAACTTTCCAATTACCAAATGGAGCTCCAAAAACAGTAACGGTAGAGTTATTTACTTGGGAGAAATTGGATTATGTAGATAAAGTAAAAGCAGCTTTCGGATTATAAATCTGAAACTCCTTCTTATAAAAAAACCAGCTCAATGAGCTGGTTTTTTATTGCTATAAATTATATTTCATACTAAAAATAATATACCTTGGCTGAACAAAATACTGTGAGTTGGAAACAGCAAATTGGTTAAAACTACTATCGTTCAAGGATTTTGTGTTTAATAAATTATTGACTCCAATTTTATATTCCCACTTACTGTCTTTCTTTTGATAGACTAAACTAGAAGAAAGGAAATCATAATGATTATCAACCGTTTTATCATTGTTGTAATAATGGTAATACTCATACTCCGTTACCCAACCAAAGCTATCCCAGAAATAATAATCTAATCGTGCAAAAGGACTGTCTGTTTTAAAAGTAGTGTGATTATACTCATTATTGGTAAACGTATAGCCTAACTCGATATTAGGCATTTTTTTAAAATTGGTAGAAGTCTTTAAAGTATAAGTATGTGTAAAACTCTCTGTACTATTGTTGACCCCTCCGATAATATTATAAAACTTAGACCAATTAATATTGGCACTTAAAGAAGCTTTATAATACTTTAAAAAAGAACGTCCATAGCTTCCCATACTGGAAAAATTTTCATCTGGAAAGTTGGAATTATAAGGAGTGGATAATTGATTTACTCCTGCAAAAACGACTCTAGATTTCACAGCATCTACACTTCTCGTATAAGTTGCATTAGCAAAAATATTTTCAAAATTAAACATATTGTATTTGAAATAGCGCAAGGAGTGGACTTGAGATGTAGCATTTTCTAAATTCCTATTCCCTCTGAAAATACTATTATAGCTCGACATTAAATAGCCTTCAGCCAATTTTGTGATATCTGTAAAATCATTGGTTAAAGAGAAATTATAGGTCAGTGTCTCTGACTTTTTAATTTGGTATAACACAAACAAGTCGGGTAATAATTTATTGAAATGATTTTGTAACGAAGCCCCCAATTGCTGACTATTGGTGTTATAAAAATGATAGCTTACTCCTGGTGTAATAGTGAATTTTCCTTTAAGAATTTTGTAGTGTAGACCAATAAAGGCATCATTAAAACCATAAACCACTTGATTATTATTTTGATTCGAATTCAAATCATTTACGGAACCATTATCTAACATTTGGAATAAATGAGTGTTGAAATTTTGATTCGAATAAGTGTTTCCAATAGTCAGATTAATGTTGCTTTTGGGAGTTAGCATGTAATAATAATCAAACTTTGCGTCGATCTTATTTGTTTTGGCCAAACGATTTTGATTGATATCGTTTCTATTTTGTCCTGATATATAATCCGTTAAAGTAAAGGGTTGCGTTTGAAGATTAGCATTATAAAAAGGATCTTCGTATTGATACATGTGTTGGGCTTCCAATACAAAAACATTCTTTTCATTTTTCGTATAATACAATCCGAGATTTTGATTAATCGTCAGAGGGTTTTGTCTTTTATTGGTATAAATATTTTCGTTTGAATTAACGGAATTAATGATGGTTTCTCTGGTCAGATTATTATTTTCATCTTGTTTTGAAAACTTAGTTAAAACATCATAATCAAATTGAAAATCAGTAGTAGGTTTATAACTCGAACTCAACTTAGCCAACCCAAAATTACTGTTTTGAAACGAGTTTTCGTTGCTAATTTGTTGAGCATTATTAGACAAATAAGTAGTTTGCGATAGTGTTTGGACCTGCGTCTTTGATGCTGAAAAAATACCAAATCCACTTATATTCCATGCTTTAGTTGGGTTATAGGAGAAATTAGCTGCTCCAAACTTAGTGTCTATCTCTTTGGCTCGGTTGTTTCTGAGCATTAATATTCCTAAATCATTGGAGGATACATTAAAGTTACTCCCTCCTTTGGACATCATCTTTCGGAAGCCACCTGTCATTTTAAAATAATCTTGTATCGTTAACGGCAACTCTCCAATGTTATTAAAATTGGAAATGATATTGACACTGTACTTTGGACTATAATAAAACACTTTGGGATTTATGATATGACGATCTTCGACATGTCCAACGCCTATTCCAGCGGTCATGTCACCGAACCAAAAGTTCTTTTTCCCGTCTTTCAGTTTAATATTCATGGCTATATTATCCTGATTGTTCTCAACTCCTTTTAGGATAGAATTTTCATTGTAGTTTCTAAGCACTTGTACTTTATCAATGGCATCGGCAGGAATATTTTTAACCCCTAATTTAGTGTCTCCATCAAAAAAGTCTTTTCCTTCCACCATAAGTTTAGATACTTTTTTTCCTTCTACTTCAACTTCGCCATCAGCATTTACTTCAACTCCAGGTAATTTTTTCAAGACATCTTCTAGTTTTTTTTCTGTTCCAGTTTTGAACGAATCGGCATTATAAACAATGGTGTCTCCTTTAATAGAAACAGGCATTTCACGAACAATTTCAACTCCCTCGAGTTCTATTCCGCCCGTTTCCATCATTATATTTTGCGTTATATTTTGAGATTGAGTGGTCACCGTAATCTCTTTGTTTTGCATTCCGAGGTAACTCAGTTTAATGGAATAGGTTGAATTTGGTTTTAGATTTAGAAAAAACTTCCCTTTATCATTGGTAATAGCATAAGCATCCATAGTTTTAGTGCCCAGATTCATCGCCATTATGTTAGCCATTTCGAGAGGAGCCTTATTACTGTCTTGCACTAAGCCTTCAAAACGAATGTTTTGAGAAAAAGATATTGACGTTATAAACAAGAAGAAAAGAATACTATTTTTCATGAAGGTTTATGTTCCAAATTAATGCCCCATTCTCATTTCCATTCGTCTTCCATCACCACCTTTTCCGTCATACATTTGTCGCATTTCTTCCATTTTTTTTATTACGGTTTCGTCGTATTCTTTTTGAGAAATTACTTTTCCGTTGGTTGGCGCTTTAATTTCTGCCTTTTCTTTAGCATTCAAAACCACCTTTGAACATAAAACAGTCGTTTTACCATCGTTGACTTCGAGAATTAAACCTGGCAAACCCCAATAGCTTTCGGGCCCTTGATTTACTGGAATTTCAGGTGTATACCAAGCGGTGATTGTTATTTCCTTTGGCATATCAAAATCATCCATAAAATTGGTTTTCTTGTCTTTATCTTCGGTTTTTGGTTTGTCTGTTTTTTTATCTTCCTCTTTTTTGGGTCTGAAATTTCTAAAATCGGATTGACTTACTGGTCTAACGGCTGTTGCTTTGAAACAGTTGTAGCCGCCAATCATTCTGGTTTCGCTTTCCATTTTCCAGTTTAATTTGGGCAACGAATCTTTTACTAAAAATTCTTTCCCCATAAATTCTTTATCAACCGTATAACTTTTATCTTTTACATTTTTATAATAGGTGCCGCCACCGCCCATCATAGAGGACATCATTCGCATTCCTCCTCCTTGTCCTGTTCCTGGCGCATCTAACTTTTCTTCTTCTTTATAGATGGAAGCTGACTTATCAAAATTGAGAATGAATGTTTTTTCAAACATTTTTTTCATTCGCTCTTCAATCATTTTCTGCATTTCGGGAGTAATTTCTTTATTCCCTTGCAAACGAGATTTAAAATCGGAAGTGCTTGTTTTTGACTCATAAACGGCCATTCCTTGAAAATCTTTTTGAGCATTTGAAATACTAAATGCCAATAAAAATAATGAAGTATAAACTAATTTTTTACTCATCAGAGTTGCTTTTTTACGGAATTCGTGACCCGAGCCTGAAAGGTGAACGGATGAAATAATCTTTGATTTCATTGATTTTTAGTTTTGAAAGAACAAATATGACAAATACTTGCGAATTCGTTACCAATGTTTTGTTAAAATATCTTTTTGGTGTTGTCAAAATTAGATTCGTTTATTGTAAATTAGCCCTATGATGAAGAATGTAATTTATTTATTATTAGTGTTGAGTTGCACCATAGGTTTTAGTCAAAATCAAAAATTAAAAACTAAGGCATTGGATACAAAAGAACTAGACAACAAGACGTATATCGGCTTTGATGGCTTGGGTAATAATTATTATATAAAAGATAATGTTTTTAGTAAAGAAAACGAGACTCAAAAATGGGAATATAAAAATGTAGCGCTTGGAAAAATAACTTCTGTTGATTATATCAATCCCATGAAAATAGTGGTCTTCTATGAAGACTTTAATACGATAATTACGCTTGACAACCAACTGAATGAAACCCAAAAAACAAACCTATTCGACATTGACAATACCATTTTTGCTTCTAAAATTGGTTTAGCTTCTCAGAATCAATTTTGGATTTATAATGCTTTGACTCAGCAAATAGTATTGTTTGATTATTTGAAAAACACTTTTAAAAATATTGGAAATCCTATTCAAGAGAATATAAAATACACCCAGTCAGACTTTAATAATTTTTATTGGATTGATGAAGTGAACAATTGGTATACTATTGACATTTTTGGCAAGGTTACTTTATTGGCCAATATTCCACCTTTTGAAAAAATTCAAATTATTGATAACGAAAAATTATTGTTTTCAAGAGACAACGTGCTCTATTGTTTGAATAACCAAAATAAAGTCGTTTACGAAATAGAAATTGTTGAGAAATCGTTTAAAAATTATTATTACAAAGACCAAATTTTAGCTATTTTTACCAACCAACAAATTAAGAATTATAAAATAAAATTACCATAATGCACATAGCGGTAGCAGGAAACATCGGAGCAGGAAAGACAACGTTAACACGATTTTTAGCCAAACAATTCAAATGGGAACCTCATTTTGAAGATGTAGTTGACAATCCTTATTTGGATGATTTTTATCACCAAATGGAACGTTGGAGTTTTAACTTGCAGATTTATTTCTTGAACTCTCGTTTTCGCCAAGTGTTGCAAATTCGCGAAAGTGGAAAAAATATTATTCAAGATAGAACGATCTATGAAGATGCTCACATTTTTGCTCCTAACTTGCATGCTATGGGCTTAATGACCAATCGTGATTTTGAGAATTATTCTTCACTTTTTGAATTGATGGAAGGACTAGTTGGTGCTCCCGATTTGTTGATTTATTTACGAAGCTCAATTCCTAATTTGGTTTCTCAAATTCACAAACGGGGTCGTGATTATGAAAATACTATTTCAATTGATTATTTAAGCCGATTGAATGAACGATATGAAGCTTGGATACACACTTATGACAAAGGGAAATTACTTATCATTGATGTTGACAATATAGATTTCGTAAACAATCCAGAAGATTTAGGATTTGTCATCGATAAAATTAATGCCGAAATTAACGGTTTGTTTTAAAAAAAATATCTTCCAAAAAGCCTCGCATTTGTGAGGCTTTTTTATTTGTTCATCGGTAATAACTTCAAAAACAACGGTTAAATTTGGTTATTAAATAAATTAATATCTATTTTTATACAATTAGCATCAAAATAATTTAACCATTTTGGCTCATTTACACACCCCAAAAAATACCATATGATGAAAAATTACGCAATTAAAACACCTGTGCTTTTAGCATTCTTTTTGTTCCTATCATTTAATTTTACAACTTTAGCCCAATCAAAAACTGGAAAAGGTTCAGAACACAATAATAATTTCCGTCGAACTTCATCTCAAAACATAACCCGAAATAGCGCACCAACTCAAGGCACTTTAAGCACTTCAACTGTGACAGCTTGCGATAGTTATACTTGGCCTGTAACGGGTCTAACTTATAACATCACTGGAATTTATGGCTCAGGCGGAGGTATAACTCAGCTTTTTAATGATCAGACCGCATGGGACAATTCAGCAACTACTTATGGAGCAACCGTTGCGTTCAATAATTTAGCGGGAATTCCTGCAGCTACTACATTAAATTTAACTATTGGGAGTACTAATGTAACTTTGAGTGCTCCAAGTGGCATGTATTCTAGTGGTACTTTTGTAGGTACAAACAATCCACAAGAACCCATCACTATAACTTTTAGTCCAGCTATTTATGGTGTTGCTGGCAATTTTTTTGTTACTAATATTTCAGACAATATCATAAATGGAAACGTTACAGCTTCCTATTCTGATAGTGCCGTTGACAGCCGAAACGTAAATTCAGATACTGAAACTTACGGCTATTTTTCGACAACTCCTTTAACTAGTGTTATTTTAACAACTACTACCTCAAATAGATTTATCTCCCTAAAAAATTTAAGTATTGCTACTAATCCAGCTTCAACTGATACTTTAGATTTAACTATTATTACCCCAGCTACACCAACTTTCCCTGTTGTAGCACCAATATGTGAAGGAAATACTTTAGCAGCATTGCCAACTACTTCTAATAATGGAATTACTGGAACTTGGTCACCAGCTATAGATAACACAAACACCACTACATGTACATTTACACCTGACAGTGGACAATGTGCAACTAATACTACCAAAACAATTACTGTATTTCCTATTACAGCTCATTCTACAAGTATGACAGCATGTAATAGTTATACATGGCCAATTAATGGAGTAACCTATAACGCTAGCGGTTCCTATACAACCACAATCCCAATAACAGACACTTCAGAAATAGATGATTTTAATTTATGGGTTCAACATGCACTTTCTTTCAACGCTACTATAGTTTTGAATGATCTTAGCACTATTCCAGCAACCAATCCAACAACTTTTACTCTAGGTTCAACTAATGTTACCATGTCTGCACCCGGAGGAATGTATTCTAGCGGAAGTTTTCTTGGAACAGCCAACCCAAATAATCCGATAACAATAACATTTAACCCTCCTGTATATGGTGTATCTGCCAATTATTTTACAACCGATATTAACGATGCCGTTATTTCAGGAAATGTGACCGTTACTTATTCTGATGGTCACGTACAAAGTAGAACAGTTACTACAGACACAGATACTTTTGGCTATTTTAATAACAATTTAATAAGTAGTATTGTTTTTAGTTCATCAACAAATGTCCCTAATCATTATGTTTCGATAAAAAATTTCGCTGTGGCTACTAATCCTACCAGTTGTAGTACAGAAACATTAGACCTGACCATAAATACAACTCCACCTCCTGGAGACACTCGTGCTACAGCAATAAATGTTTCAACACCAAATTATACTACGACAGGGAACAACCTTGCAGCAAATTGTTATACTGATACATTTGGGACTCCTGCACCAGATGTTTGGTATAAAGTTACTTTAGATGCTTGTGCTCAATCTTTAAGTTTAAACACTTGTACTGGAACCAATTTTGATACTATTTTGAGAGTATTTACTCAAGATGGAACAACTGAATTAGCCAATAGTGATGATGATTGTGGACTTACTAGACAATCTTCAATAACTGGATTGGATGTTTCATCAGAAGATGTTGTTTATGTTTTGGTAGATGGATATTATGGTTTGGGTGAAGAACAAGGTACTTATGGATTGAATATTACACAAACCTTATTGCCACAAACTGCACCAACTTTTACAACTATTTCACCCATTTGTAATGGAGATGCATTATCATTGCCAACTACTTCCAATAATGGATACACCGGAACTTGGTCGCCAGCGATTGATAATACAACAACCACCACATATACATTTACTCCAAGTGCAGGTCTTTGTGCCTCAACTGCCAATCTAACGGTGACTGTTAATCAGCCAATAACTCCAACTTTTACGGCAGTTAGTCCAATTTGCAATGGTGATTCATTATCCCCTTTGCCAACTACTTCAAATAATGGCTATACAGGAACTTGGTCCCCAGCACTAGACAATACAATTACAACCATTTACACATTTACACCTGATGCTGGTCAATGTGCAGCTACTACAACTTTAACGATAACGGTTAATCAACCCGTAACGCCAACCTTCACAGCTATTGCTCCTATTTGTAATGGCGATTCATTATCCCCTTTACCAACTACTTCTAATAATGGATACACAGGAACTTGGTCGCCTGCTTTAGACAATACAACCACCACAACTTATACATTTACACCAACTGCAGGTCAATGTGCTGCAACTGCTTCTTTGACAATAACTGTTAATCAACCTATAACACCAACTTTTACCGCTATGGCTCCTATATGTAATGGAGATTCCTTATCCTTACCTACAACTTCCAATAATGGATACATAGGAACTTGGTCACCAACCCTAGATAATACAACAACCACAACTTATACTTTCACACCAAATACTGGTCAGTGTGCAACAACAACTTCTTTGACAGTAAATGTTAATCAACCTGTAACACCAACCTTTACAGCAGTCGCTCCAATATGTAATGGTGATGCTTTATCGGCTTTACCTACAACTTCCAATAATGGATACATAGGAACTTGGTCACCAACCCTAGATAATACAACAACCACAACTTATACTTTCACACCAAATACTGGTCAGTGTGCAACAACAACTTCTTTGACAGTAAATGTTAATCAACCTGTAACACCAACCTTTACAGCAGTCGCTCCAATATGTAATGGTGATGCTTTATCGGCTTTACCAACGACTTCCAATAATGGATATACTGGAAGTTGGTCTCCAGCTTTAGATAATACTACTACCACAACTTATACCTTCACTCCTGATGCTGGTCAGTGTGCTACAAATGCTTCATTAACTATTACGGTTAATCAACCCATAACGCCAACCTTTACTTCGGTTTCTCCAATATGTAATGGTGATTCTTTATCGGCTTTGCCAACGACTTCTAATAATGGATATATAGGAACTTGGTCACCTGCTTTAGATAATACTACATCTACAACATATACCTTTACTTCTGATGCTGGTCAGTGTGCTACAAATGCTTCATTAACTATTACGGTTAATCAACCTGTGACACCAACTTTTACAGCAGTCGCTCCTATTTGTAATGGAGATTCTTTATCGGCTTTGACAACAACTTCCAATAATGGATATACTGGAACTTGGTCACCAGCTATAGATAATACTACAACCGCGGCTTATACGTTTACACCAACTGCTGGTCAGTGTGCAACTACAGCTTCTTTAACTATTACAGTTAATCAACCTGTGACGCCAACTTTTACAGCAGTAGCTCCTATTTGTAATGGAGATACCGTATCGTTACCAACGACTTCCAATAATGGCTATATAGGAACTTGGTCGCCTGTTATAGATAATACAGCTACAACGACTTATACGTTTACTCCTGATGCCGGTCAATGTGCTACAACAGCTTCTTTAACTATTACAGTTAATCAACCTGTGACACCAACTTTCACAGCTGTAGCTCCTATTTGTAATGGAGATTCTTTATCAGCTTTACCAACAACTTCCAATAACGGATATACAGGAACTTGGTCATCTGCTTTAAATAATACAGCAACTACAACTTATACATTCACTCCTGATGCTGGACAATGTGCAAGTACAGCTTCTTTGACAATAACAGTTAATCAACCTGTAACACCAAATTTTACTGCGGTATCTCCTATTTGTAATGGAGATTCTTTATCAGCTTTACCAACAACTTCCAATAACGGATATACAGGAACTTGGTCACCTGCTTTAAATAATACAGCAACTACAACTTATACCTTTACTCCTGATGCTGGTCAGTGTGCAAGTACAGCATCTTTAACTATTACGGTTAATCATCCTCTGACACCAACTTTTACTCCAGTAGCTCCTATTTGTAATGGAGATACGGTATCGTTGCCAACTACTTCTAATAATGGATATAATGGAACTTGGTCGCCAGCTATAGATAATACAGCAACTACAACTTATACATTCACTCCAGATGCTGGTCAGTGTGCAAGTACAACTACTTTTACAATCACAGTTAATCAACCTATAACACCAACTTTCACAGCAGTGGCTACTATCTGTAATGGTGATACATTATCAGCTTTGCCAACTACATCTAATAATGGATATACAGGTACTTGGTCACCTGCTTTAGATAATACAGCAACTACTACTTATACCTTTACTCCTGATGCTGGTCAGTGTTCAAGTACAACTACTTTAACAATCACAGTTAATCAACCAGTAACGCCAACTTTTACAACAGTAGCTCCTATTTGTAATGGAGATTCATTATTAGCTTTACCAACAACTTCCAATAACGGATATACTGGATCTTGGTCACCTGCCTTAGATAATACAGCAACGACAACTTATACATTCACTCCTGATGCTGGACAATGTGCAACTACAGCTTCTTTGACTATTACGGTTAATCAACCTGTGACACCAACTTTTACGCCAATAGCTCCTATTTGTAATGGAGATGCACTATCAGCTTTACCAACAACTTCCAATAACGGATATACTGGAACTTGGTCACCTGCTCTAGATATTACAGCAACTACAACTTATACCTTTACTCCTGATGCGGGTCAGTGTGCAAGTACAACTTCTTTAACTATTACGGTTAATCAACCAGTAACACCAACTTTTACGGCTATAGCCCCTATTTGTAATGGAGATACGGTATCGTTGCCAACTACTTCTAATAATGGAATTTCAGGTACTTGGTCACCGGCTTTGGATAACACAACTACTACAACTTATACCTTTACACCTGATGCTGGACAATGCGCAATTACAGCTACATTGACAATAAATGTTAATCAACCTATAACATCAACTTTCACAGCAGTGGCTGCTATTTGTAATGGAGATTTATTATCAGCTTTACCAACTACTTCCAATAATGGAATTTCAGGTACTTGGTCACCAGCTTTGGATAACTCAACTACTACAAATTACACATTCACTCCTGATGCTGGACAATGTGCAACTACAGCTTCTTTAACTATTACAGTTAATCAACCTGTTACACCAACCTTCACAGCGGTGGCTGTTATCTGTAATGGAGATTCTTTATCAGCTTTACCAACTACTTCCAATAATGGAATTTCAGGTACTTGGTCACCAGCTTTGGATAACTCAACTACTACAAATTACACATTCACTCCTGATGCTGGTCAATGTGCAAGTACAGCTTCATTAACTATTACGGTTAATCAACCAGTGACACCAACTTTTACGGCTGTAACTCCTATATGTAATGGTGAAACTTTAACTGCTTTACCAACAACATCTAACAATGGATACACGGGTAGTTGGTCGCCAGCTTTGGATAATACAACGACGACAACTTATACATTCACTCCTGATGCGGGACAATGCGCAACAACAGCTTCGTTGACTATAACGGTTAATCAACCTGTTACCATACCAACATTTACAGCAGTGAATCCAATATGTAATGGTAATACACTAACAGCCTTACCAACTACTTCTAATAATAATATATCAGGTACTTGGTCGCCTGCTTTATATAATACAACAACTACAACTTATACATTCACTCCTAATATCGGACAATGTGGCGTTGTAACAACTTTAACAATAATCGTTAATCAACCCGTTACGCCAACTTTTACAGCAGTAGCTCCTATTTGTAACGGAGATGTTGTAGTCTTGCCTACAATCTCAAATAATGGAATTTCTGGAACTTGGTCGCCCGCCATAGATAATACAAGTACTACCACTTACACCTTTACTCCTAATGCTGGACAATGTGGTGTTGCTACAACTTTAACTATAACGGTTAATCAACCTATAACGCCAATATTTACTGCGGTGGCTCCTATTTGTAATGGAGATTCTTTATCGGCTTTGCCAACGACTTCCAATAATGGAATTTCAGGTACTTGGTCACCAGTTTTGGATAACACAACGACTACAACTTACACATTCACTCCAAATGCTGGGCAGTGTGCCACAACAGCTTCTTTGACAATAACGGTTAATCAACCTCTTACACCAACCTTTACTGCGGTGGCTCCTATTTGTAATGGAGATCCATTAGTAGGTTTGCCAACTACTTCTAATAATGGGTTTACGGGAACTTGGTCACCTGCTTTAGATAATACTGTAACTACAACATATACATTCACTCCAGATGCTGGTCAATGTGCAGCATTAGGTACTATGACTATCACTGTTAATACCGCCAATACCCCAACAGGAAACGCTACACAAACATTCCCAGTAGCTAATTTGAATGATGCTACAATTGCAAATATTGTTGTGAGTCCAGCAAATGTGGTGTGGTATGGTTCGTTAGCCGATGCTCAAACAGGAAGTAATGCATTAGCAACATCAACAGTACTTACTAATGGCGCTACTTATTATGCTGTCAATGTTGTTGGGTCTTGTTCTAGTACTCCTCTTGCTGTTACGGTAACTGTTAGTTTAGGCAGTGATGCATTTGATGATTTACATTTTGCTTATTATCCAAATCCAACTTCATCTGTGGTTACCATTTCGTATTCTAGAAACATTACTCAAATAACATTGGTTAACCTAATTGGCCAAACCTTGATGACAAAAGAAACAAATGCAACGGAAGTTCAAGTGGATTTATCTCGATTTGCTGAAGCCACTTATTTCATTAAAGTAGTTGCGGATGATAAAGAGAAAATCATTAAGGTCATTAAGAAAAGATAGTTCTTTTTATAAATGATTAAAAAGCTGGCTCTCTAATAATGAGTCGGCTTTTTTTATATCCTAATACCCTATACCTTGCAAATTAATAACAATTTGTTCCCGAAAGCTTGTCGCTAGGTAGCGGGAAGGTTTCTGGGAAACATTTTAAGGGTTTTGGACATAAACCGGGCACTTCTTGCCTTACCCAACAGAAAAAAGCTTGTTAGCATTTCATTAAAACAAAAAAACAGCCCACATAAGCGGGCTGTTTTTGTTTCTATAAAGTATACCTATTATTTCAATGCCTCTACTTTAGCTTTTACTTCTGCTTCTGTTCCTTCAAAAGTTTCAGAGGTTGAAGTACCCCCTACAGTAGTAGTAACAGTTGCTTTGGCTTTACCGTTTGTATTGATGATAACCACTTTTACATTTTTCTCAGTAGTAGATGGAGCTGTTGCTCCTTTTTTAGCACAACAATCTTCTTTTTTATCCGCTGACATATCAACACAAGATGTTTTCTTGATGAAGTTACCGTTAGCATCATAATGAGAAAGACAAGCTTCTTTTTGCTCTGGAGTACATTTTAAAGAATCACACATTTTAGCGCACTCGTCTTTAGTCATAGTAGCACATTTGCTCATATCGCATTTGCCTATCATATCCCCTTCACAAGATTCCATTTGAACAGTACATTTCATTTCTTTAGTTCCACCTTCGTTACCAGCCCCTAAGATTGGAGCGATTACTAAACCAATTAAACACGTCAATTTGATTAAGATGTTCATTGATGGACCAGAAGTATCTTTAAATGGATCTCCAACAGTATCTCCAGTTACAGCCGCTTTGTGAGCATCTGACCCTTTGTATGTCATTTCTCCGTTGATTTCAACACCAGCTTCGAATGATTTTTTAGCATTATCCCATGCACCACCAGCATTGTTTTGGAACACAGCCCAAAGTACACCTGAAACAGTAACTCCGGCCATATACCCTCCTAACATTTCAGCGATTAATTGGTTGTTATCTCCGTAAACTAATTTACCTAATAATACAATGGCAATTGGGAAACCAATAGTCATTACTCCAGGTAACATCATTTCTCTTAAAGCAGCTTTAGTAGAAATCTCAACACATTTACCATATTCTGGTTTACCAGTTCCTTCCATAATTCCAGGAATTTCTTTGAACTGACGACGAACTTCGTATACCATGTCCATAGCCGCTTTACCCACAGAATTCATAGCTAAAGCAGAGAATACTACTGGAATCATACCACCAACAAATAACATGGCTAATACAGGCGCTTTGAAGATATTGATACCGTCAATTCCTGTGAACGTTACATAAGCAGCAAATAATGCTAAAGATGTTAAGGCAGCAGAAGCAATAGCAAAACCTTTTCCAGTTGCAGCAGTAGTATTACCTACTGAATCCAAGATATCTGTTCTTGTTCTAACTTCTTTTGGTAATTCACTCATTTCAGCAATACCACCCGCGTTATCAGAAATTGGTCCGAAAGCGTCGATAGCTAATTGCATAGCCGTTGTAGCCATCATAGCAGAAGCCGCTAAAGCCACACCGTAGAAACCAGCAAAAGCATAAGAGGCCCAAATAGCACCAGCAAATAATAATACAGTTGGGAAAGTAGAAATCATACCTGTTGCTAAACCAGCGATTACGTTAGTTCCTGCACCAGTTGATGATTTTTGTACGATAGCCAAAACTGGTTTTGTACCTAAACCTGTGTAATATTCTGTTACTGATGAAATAGCTCCACCAACAAATAATCCGATAATTGTAGCATAGAACACACGCATTGAAGAGATTTCTTTTAATCCTTCACCGTAGAATTCCATTTTCATTGTAGCAGGCAACATGAATTGCACTAAGAAATAACAAGCAATTAAAGTTAATCCAATAGAAACCCAGTTTCCAATGTTTAATGCTTTTTGTACTTGAGCTTCTTTAGCATCATCACTAGTGATTTTAACTAACATTGTTCCGATGATAGAGAATAAGATTCCGAAACCAGCGATAGCCATAGGCAATAAAATTGGACCAATTCCACCGAAAGCGTCTTCGATTTTTCCGCCCATATCTTTAATCACATAGTTACCTAAAACCATTGCAGCTAATACCGTTGCAACATAAGAACCGAATAAATCGGCACCCATACCGGCAACGTCACCTACGTTATCTCCAACGTTATCTGCAATTGTTGCAGGGTTTCTTGGGTCATCTTCTGGAATTCCAGCTTCAACTTTACCTACTAAGTCAGCACCAACGTCAGCAGCTTTAGTATAAATACCACCACCAACACGAGCAAACAAAGCGATAGATTCAGCTCCTAAAGAGAAACCAGCTAATGTTTCTAATACCACGGTCATCCCTTCGGTATCTGTCCAAACACCACCCATAAAGAAGTGGAAGAACACTATAAAGAATGTTGTTAACCCTAAAACAGCTAAACCAGCAACTCCAAGACCCATTACAGTACCACCACCAAAAGAAACTTTTAAAGCTTGTGGCAAACTTGTACGAGCAGCTTGCGTAGTTCTAACATTTGTTTTAGTTGCAATTTTCATCCCCATGTTTCCTGCTAAAGCTGAAAAGAAAGCTCCGAAAATAAAAGCAACAACAATTAATAAATGCGTTTTAACACCAGGTAAAAAAGTAATACCTGCTAACACCACACTTGCAATAAGTACAAAAACGGCTAACAATCTGTATTCTGCTTTTAAGAAAGCCAAAGCACCTTCGTAGATGTAATCTGAAATCTCTTTCATTTTACCATCTCCGGCATCTTGTTTTAAAACCCAGCTTCTTTTGATTGCCATAAAAGCCAATCCAATTAACGCCATTACTATTGGCACATAAATCATGTATGATTCCATAAATATAATTTTTGTTATAAATTTTATCGGTCGCAAAAGTAACAAAACTTTAACAAATAAAAACAATATAATTAGTGAATATTAGTTCAATTGATATACATGTATTTAAAGTAAATCATTGCTTACTAAACCAAAAAAACTATTTTTGAGAAATATTTAAATCCAAATGGAGATTAAAACCCTTTCTGTTATTATTCCTGCCTACAATGAAGGTCCAACTATTTACAAAATATTGGACAAAATAAAAGCTGTTTCTCTTATTGACACCATTGAAAAGGAAATTATTATTGTGAATGATTGCAGCACAGACAATACTTCTGATAGTGTAAAAAATTACATCCTAAATAACCCAAATCTTACTATTGTTTTCAAAGAACACGATAAAAACAAAGGAAAAGGTGCCGCCATTCACACAGGAATAGAAATGGCATCAGGAGATGTTATTGTGATTCAAGATGCTGATTTAGAATATGACCCTCAGGAATATAACATTTTGCTAAACCCGATGATTAAAGATGTTGCTGATGTAGTTTATGGAAGTCGCTTTATGGGTGGAAATCCACACCGAATTTTATTTTTTTGGCATAGCATTGGAAATAAATTCTTAACCTTTTTGAGCAATATGTTTTCCAATTTGAATTTGACCGATATGGAAACCTGTTACAAAATGTTTAGAGCAGATGTCTTAAAATCGATACCATTAAAAGAAAAACGTTTTGGTTTTGAACCAGAAGTTACCCAAAAAATAGCTCGTATTCCTAAAATCAGAATCTACGAAGTGGGGATTAGTTATTATGGAAGAACTTTTGAAGAAGGCAAGAAAATAAACTGGAAAGATGGTTTTCACGCCATCTATTGCATTTTACGATATGGCATTTTCAAATAGGTATCATACCATTGGTTTCCGATTCCTTTTCTCCAAATAATGATGCCAAAGTATGAAAGTTGCCATGCTTCTGTAGGGTTTCCAATGGTCTGAAAGACGCTCCATTTCTTCTTTAGTGTGAACATCAAACAATTCTTTAATGGTATTGACTACTGCTATATCTCCAAGCGGAATAATATCTGGTGATTGTAATGAAAACATCAAATAGACATCAATAGTCCAATGTCCAATTCCTTTGATTTTGATGAGCTCATTTCTGACTTCGTCAGCGGATTTCGAATTGAAACTTTCTAAATCTAATTCTTCTGAAACCGCTTTGGCTAAAATTTTTAGGTAACTAATTTTTTGTCGACTCACCCCACAACTTTTGAGTTCATCATCAGAACATTTACTGATTGTTTCTGGAGAAACGTCACCTAACCTAGTTTCTATTTTTTGAAAACAAGCTTTCGCTGAATCAATAGAAACTTGTTGCTCTAAAATTAATTTGCATAAGGTAACAAAGCCTTGAGGTCGAGAAGGGATAAATGGATTCCCGTATTTATCGATAATCCCTTTTAGGGTTTCCTCTTTATCACATAAATAACGAATAGCTTCTTGCATCAAACAGTTTAAACGACAATTAGAATTCTGGATTAAAGTCTAATCGAATTCCAAAATTAGGGGCTTCAGGACCATTTACATTTTTGAAACTACTTCTCCAAACAAAGTCGATACGAATAGGTCTAAAGTTCCCATAACCAATGTTTTCTATTCCAAAACCAAACTCACTATATAATGAACTTGAAGGAGCATTATAGACAATGTTACTTCTGTTAATATCAATATTTTCTTGTCTAACTGTTCCGTAAATGCTTCTGTAAAACATGATTTCTCGAAGTTTCAACTTTTTTAGCAATGGTACTTTATTGAAAAGAAAGCCATTTAAATGATGCTCGAAGTGGCCCATAACGTAGGCATCTGTCATTAAATCATAGTAATCCAGCAAACAAAAAGTATTTCTTACTACAGAATACGATTGATTCGAAGCTACAGGGAAAAGTAGTGGAAGAGGTAAGGTTTCAAATACTTTACCAGCCTCTATATATGGTCTAAAAATACCAAAGTTACTCAAGAAAATAGGTCTTGAAATTGAAGCTTGAATTTTGTTATAATTAAAATCACTTCCAAAAATACCTTTATAGCCTTTTGTATATTTTAGGATAAAAGTTGGATACAAACTGTTTCCTATTCTTTGTTCTACACCAAAACCATAAACAAAACGTTTTGGAGTATACGTCAAAGAAATATTGGTCGTGAAGTTTTTAATAGCATTTATGTTATTGACTCCATCCAGCGAATAATCAATAGTAAAAAATTGTTCTGCTGCCGATTTAATATGTTGGTTGATTCCAGTAAAAGTAAGATGTAAATTTTTGTTTATTCCCCAATCAACATATAATGAATTCTTTTCTATTCGAGACAAATAATAATTATACCCACGGGCAATTAATACATTGGTTTCATTATTGGCTGAAAGTAAATCCGTAACATCTAATGTTCTTCCTCCAAGTTGCATATTGTCATCAACATGAGTAGCTCCAATAATTATTCTAGGATTAGGAAATAAAAGATATTTCACCTCTGCACCGTATTTAAGTTTATGGTCTTTGGTACCATAGGCAAAATAGAGCTGACTTCTGAACAAATCATTTGACGTTTTAAAAGTACGTAATCCTCCTTTTAAACGAGTTCCTTCGACGTTATTATTAGAAATAGTTTGCCAAAAAGAACCAAATTGAACATTTTTAAAAACATCAAAATACCCTGTAGACAATATGTTAATGGCACTTGAAACGGTTTTGACTCTTGGGTTGTTTTTTAATTCATCTATTATTTTTCGGGTAGCTCTCAAGTTTGGGTCTTTGGTAACTACACCATTCCAATAGGTATCATCTTTATAAAACTGATCGGAGCGTACTTGAGTGATTTTCTTGTTATAAAAAGCCTCGTCATGATTAGGTTCAAGATCATAATCACTGAATACTAAATTTTTCTTGACAAACAATCCTTTTTCTTCGTCGTTTTTGGTAAAAAGAGTAAAATCGCCTTCATAATAATCTCTATCTGGGAGATAAATACTATCGTTAAGGATTTGGAAGCTTTTTTCAATACTTAAATTTCTAACTAGGTTTAAATTGATTCCTTTATTGACTTTCATTGACACTTCTGTCAAAGCAAAGTTCTTATCTACTACTTTGAAGTTTCCTTCAAAAGCTATGGTTCCTGCTTGTCTTGGGAAGAAATACATTAGATAGGTTTTGCGATTATTTTCTACAATACTATCCTTCAATACATAATCATAAATCTCATAGCCTCTTTTGGATATCGGACTAACAAATGATTTATTTAAAATAAGTATATCGTCATCATACATGTCGATAGTAGAAAATGTATTGCTAATTCTATCAAATAAAAAACCATATTGACTAACCCCAACATTTCGTTCGGCCTCCATGTCTATACGTTCTTGCTTTAAAACATTATTGCCATAGATAGATTCATAATTCTCTTTCATGAATATAGGCACAAAAAACTTTTTATCTTTTTTTTCTGATTTTATAATTCTAACAATACTATCATACTGCTTTGCCATAGTTTTTTTCAAAAAAACACTATCTAAATTACTCAGTCCAATGGATACTGAAGTATATTTTTTATAATCGTAGGCTTTGACAAGATTTAAACCGTTCTTCTTTTTATTTGCCCATATTCCTTTTAGTATTCTATAGGCAGGATTTTCTTTTTTTGACAAGTGCTTTTTGGGTTTCCTTACAATTACGACTTCATTAAGTTGTTGTCCACTTTGTAACTTAATCTTAAGATTTTCAACTGTTGCACTTTTTAGTTCTACTACTTTCGGAGAATATCCAACAAAAGTAATCTCTATAGCTTTTTGATCCTTATCTGAAGAAATCGTAAATTTTCCATCCACATCAGTAGCAACTCCAATTTTTGAACCTACAAACAAAATATTAGCAAAAGGAACGGGTTGATTATTTTCGTCTAAAACAGTACCGCTTACTTTCGTTTGAGCAAGAATAGTGTTTGAAAACAGAAGAAAAAGAATAGAAAGTGTAAATATATTTTTCATGGCAAAAAAAAACTTCATCAAATTTTTCTGATGAAGTTTCAAATATAGTTATTTAGATTACTAGATTTTTAGACTTCTTAGATTTTTAGAACATTTTTCTATAGTTCTAAACATCTAACTACCTAACAATCTATTTATAAGTTACTTTTTTTACCGCCTTGACTACATCATCTGCATTGGGTAACCACTCTTTTAATAGTGTTGGTGAATAAGGTGCAGGTGTGTCCGCTGTTGTAATTCTTTGTATTGGAGCATCTAAATAGTCAAAAGCTCTTTCTTGTACCATATAAGTAATTTCAGAAGCAACACTAGCAAATGGCCAAGCTTCTTCTAGAACTACTAATCGATTTGTCTTTTTAACCGAATTGATAATCGCATCATAATCCATTGGACGAACCGTTCTTAAGTCGATGATTTCACAAGAAATTCCTTCTTTTGCTAATTCATCTGCTGCAATGAAAGCTTCTTTGATGATTTTTCCAAAAGACACAATGGTTACATCTGTACCTTCTCTTTTTACATCGGCAACGCCTAATGGAATGGTGTATTCTTCTTCTGGCACCTCTCCTTTGTCGCCATACATTTGTTCTGACTCCATGAAGATTACTGGGTCGTTATCACGGATGGCTGCTTTTAATAATCCTTTAGCATCATATACTGTTGATGGAACGACCACTTTTAAACCAGGAGTATTGGCAAACCAGTTCTCAAAAGCTTGAGAGTGAGTTGCTCCTAATTGTCCGGCTGAAGCTGTTGGTCCACGAAAAACCATTGGCATTGGAAATTGTCCAGCCGACATTTGACGCATTTTAGCAGCATTATTTATAATTTGGTCAATCCCAACTAATGAGAAGTTGAAAGTCATGTATTCTACAATAGGACGACAACCGTTCATGGCTGAACCTACAGCAATTCCTGCAAAACCAAGCTCTGCAATTGGTGTATCGATTACTCTTTTTGGTCCAAATTCGTCAAGCATTCCTTTTGAAGCTTTGTAAGCACCGTTGTATTCGGCAACTTCTTCACCCATTAAATATACTGATTCATCTCGACGCATTTCTTCACTCATCGCTTCGGCAATCGCTTCTCTAAATTGTATCGTTCTCATATAAATTTACTTTGTATCAATTTTGGATAGCAAAAGTAAAAATTTAAAATGAGAAACGATTTTTTTTAAGGTTTTTTGTGGTTCGTTTCATCGAAAAAAAAGAATTTATTTTAACGAAAACGATATAACAAACCTTAGCTCATTTTTACAATTTGTGATGTTTGGCTACTTCTTTATCATAAACCGCTGCCTTTTGGCTGTGCTCGTATGCCGTTTTAGCGCTTTCATTAGCTTCTAGTTCTTGACCTCCAGCATGATATTTCATAGCTTCCAAATGGGCTTTAGCCGCTTCTTGATGTTCTAACGCCGCATTTTTATGGCTTTCTATAATGGCTAATGTTGATTCTTTCTGCGTTTCCATAATTATATTTTGTATGTGATTATTAATTTTGATCATTATCTTCTTCTAAATTATCGTGATTGTCTCCGCCAATGCTGTACCCATTATTTTCTTCGTCTTCACTGCCAATATTTTCCTGTTCATCATCTAATTCAGAACCTGGAATATCTAAATCCGCTCCAGATTTATCTTGATTGAAGTTTTTCTCATTGTACTTTCCATCCTTGGCATTGGATGTTTTAGTTTTGGAAACCTCTTCGGGATCTATTTCAGTTTCTTCCTTATCAGTATTATAAATATCTTCGCTTGAGGGATAGATTTGATAATCTGGGAAAGTCTTATTTGAATCCTCTATGGTTTGTTTCTTTGCTATGTTGGTGCTATTTTTACTCATGTCTTTAGTTTTATTTTCTTTTTTTACTTAATCCTGCTTCACTTAAAGCAATGGCAACTGCTTGGTCTCTTTTTGTCACTTTTCCGCCAATTCCATCTTTTCCTGATTTTAAAGTGCCTTCTTTAAATTCGTGCATCACTTTTTCTACTTTATCTTTCTGTTTTTTAGTTTCCATAATTTCAATTTTTAAGTTATTTATGTTCTTTAATTGGAATAATAAACAAAGGTATTTTGGTTTCTTTTAAAACGCTTTCTGTTACACTACCCATTACTGCTTTTTCGAGCCAATTATGACTATGCGAACCAATAACAATAATAGTAACATGAAGTCTTTTTGCAGTATCTAAAATAACGGTTGGAAAATCCCCTTGTTCCGCAATAATTTCAATATCTGATGCTTTTAGATGACTTTTTATATTTCCTAAAAAATTAATAGAAGATTCAATCAAACTTAGATTGTTATCAATATTGAAAAAATCATATCCATAAAATCCCATAAAAGGTTCAGAATCTATACTGTTGTAATAAGAATCATCGGCAACTACATGAAGTAAGGTCACTTTGGCATTCATACTTTTGGCTAATTCAAATCCTTTTTCAGCAATCATTCGAGCTGACAACCCATAATCTAGGGCAATTAAAACCTTTGTCATTTTATATATGTTTAACTAATTATTCTTTTATAAAGGTACTTTAGGGTAGATTTCGAACCCTTACATAACTATTTTATTATGTTGTACAATTGTCACTTTACGAAATCGATATAATACTGAAAAATATTATGCGTGCATAGTACATTATTCGAAATATTATGCTAATTTTGTGCTTCAAATTTTTCAACAAATACCAAATACATATGAAAATATTAGTTTGCATCAGTCACGTGCCTGATACTACTTCAAAAATTAATTTTGTCAATGGTGATACAGAGTTTGACACGAATGGTGTTCAATATGTGATCAATCCAAACGACGAATTCGGATTAACAAGAGCCATTTGGTTTCAAGAACAACAAGGTGCCAATGTAACCGTTGTCAATGTTGGTGGAGCTGATGCTGAAGCCACTTTGAGAAAAGCATTAGCCATTGGTGCTAACGAAGCTATACGTGTAAACGCTAATCCAACTGATGGATTTTTTGTAGCTAAACAATTAGCCGAAGTGGTTAAAACGGGTGGTTATGATTTAGTAATCTGTGGAAAAGAATCTTTAGATTATAACGGAGGAATGGTTCCCGGAATGTTAGCCTCCTTATTAGATTATAACTTTGTAAATTCTTGTACTGAATTGACAGTAGAGGGTACATCAGCAAAAGCAGCTAGAGAAATTGACGGAGGAAAAGAAATCATAGCGGTGTCTTTACCATTAGTAATTGGCGGACAAAAAGGATTGGTAGAAGAAAAAGACTTACGTATTCCAAATATGCGTGGTATTATGACGGCTAGAACTAAAGTCTTAACAGTACTAGAACCTGTTGCAGCCAACATCAATACGAAAGCGGTAAAATTTGAAAAACCAGCTCCTAAATCAGCTGTGAAATTATTTGCCGCTGATGATTTGGACGGACTAATAAACGCCTTACACAACGAAGCTAAAGTTATCTAATTTAAAAACACACAACATGTCATTATTAATATACGCAGAATCGGCAGACGGAAAATTTAAAAAAGTAGCTTTTGAATTAGCCTCTTATGCCAAAAAAGTAGCCGAATCATTAGGAACAACAGTTACTGCAGTTACTGTTAATGCAGGAAATGTTTCTGAATTATCAAAATACGGAGTAGACAAAGTAGTAAAAGTAACTAACGACAAGTTAGCCACCTTTAATGCTAAAGCATACGCCGATGTTATTAAACAAGCCGCACAAAAAGAAGGAGCTAAAGTAATTTTACTTTCTTCAACTACTGATAGTCTTTACTTGGCACCAATAGTAGCTGTTGGACTTGAAGCAGGATTTGCTTCAAACGTGGTTGGATTGCCTTTGAGCACTTCGCCTTTTCAAGTAAAAAGAAATGCTTTCTCTAACAAAGCGTTCAATATCACTGAAATCTCAACTGATGTAAAAGTATTAAGCTTAGCTAAAAACTCTTACGGAGTATTCGAAAGCGCTTCCTCTGCTTCAGAAGAAGATTTTACACCAAGTTTAAACGAAGCTGATTTCAATGTAAAAGTTGAATCAGTAGAAAAAACAACTGGAAAAGTAACTATTGCTGATGCTGATATCGTAGTTTCTGGTGGTCGTGGTTTAAAAGGTCCTGAACATTGGGGTATCCTAGAAGAATTAGCTACTGTACTAGGAGCTGCAACTGCCTGTTCTAAACCTGTTTCTGATTTAGGCTGGAGACCTCATAGTGAGCACGTAGGACAAACCGGTAAACCTGTTGCTACTAATTTGTATATTGCCATCGGAATCTCAGGAGCCATTCAGCATATAGCGGGAATTAACTCCTCAAAAGTAAAATTAGTTATCAATACAGATCCCGAAGCTCCTTTCTTCAAAGTGGCTGATTATGGTGTTGTTGGTGATGCTTTTGATATTGTTCCTAGATTAACTCAAAAATTAAAAGAGTATAAAGCTCAAAACATTTGATATTAAGAGGAGGACTGCCAGTGGCAGTCAGGTATCAAATAATTCTACAAAAAAGATAAACCAACTTATTAATTCATTAAAAGAGCTATCAGAAATTTTATTTTTTTGATAGCTCTTTTTTTAAGGCTTGAATTTTTAGAAGCGAAAAGTTTTTGTTACTTTGCAGTCCATTAAAATGACCATAAACACAAAAGACTTTGACAGCTCATACTCAAGTCTTGATACTTATAAAACATGAGTTTAGTAAAACTAACTATAAAAGGGATTTCTTATAGTCAAACGCAAAACGGAGCGTATGCTTTAATCCTGAATGAAGTAGACGGAGAACGAAAATTACCTATTGTTATTGGCGCTTTTGAGGCACAATCTATAGCTATTGCTTTAGAAAAAGAAATCAAACCACCACGTCCTTTAACCCACGATTTATTCAAAAGTTTTGCCGATCGATTTGATATTGTTGTAAAACAAGTGATTATCCACAAGCTAGTTGATGGTGTTTTTTACTCGAGTATCATTTGTGAAAGAGATAAAATTGAAGAAATTATTGACGCTCGAACTTCGGATGCTATTGCGCTGGCACTTCGCTTTAATGCTCCCATTTTTACTTATAAAAACATTTTAGACAAAGCTGGAATTTATCTTAATAATCCAACAGAATTGGAAAATCAAAATCCTGATGATGAAGGAATACTATCCACTCCAGAAACTTTTGGATTAGATAATGAGGGAAAAGCAACAGACACTTATGTCAGCATGAGTTTATCCGAGTTGCATGAATCCTTAGAAAAAGCAGTACAAGATGAGGACTATGAAAAAGCGGCCAAGATAAGAGACGAAATTTCGAAAAGAGAATCATAAAATGAAGCAGTATCATGATTTAGTGCGACACGTTTTGGAAAACGGTTGCCAAAAAGGAGACCGAACAGGAACCGGAACCAAAAGTGTTTTTGGCTACCAAATGCGTTTTGATTTAAATGAAGGGTTTCCAATGGTGACTACCAAAAAACTGCATTTGAAATCGATTATTTATGAATTACTTTGGTTCTTAAAAGGCGATACAAACATTAGTTATCTTCAAGAAAACGGGGTGAAAATTTGGGACGAATGGGCTGATGAAAATGGAGATTTAGGTCCGGTATATGGTCATCAATGGCGCAATTGGAACAGCGAAGAAATTGATCAAATCACAGAATTAATTGAAACCTTGAAGGCCAATCCAAACAGTAGAAGAATGTTAGTCTCTGCTTGGAATCCATCTGTACTTCCGGATACTTCAAAATCATTTGCTGAGAATGTAGCGAATGGAAAGGCTGCTTTGCCACCGTGTCACGCTTTCTTTCAGTTTTATGTTGCCGATGGAAAATTATCATGTCAATTGTATCAAAGAAGTGCGGACATCTTTCTAGGGGTTCCGTTCAATATAGCTTCCTATGCCTTATTCACGATGATGATTGCTCAAGTTTGCAATTTGCAAGTTGGAGAGTTCATTCATACTTTTGGTGACGCTCATATTTATAACAATCATTTTGAACAATTGGAATTGCAGTTATCCCGCGAGCCAAGACCTTTGCCAAAAATGATATTAAATCCAGAAATTAAAAACATTTTCGATTTCAAATTTGAAGACTTCACTTTGACAGATTACGATCCGCATCCACATATTAAAGGAGCAGTTGCGGTTTAAAACTCAACTATGAAAACAAAATTCATTGTATTCTTTTTATTATTTTCCAAGTTGTTATTGGCGCAAAGCGAAAATGACAAAATAGTTTATTTAGATTCTTTATGGAAGGAAACCACAAAAGAAAAACAAGTTTATTATAGAATCATAAAAGATTACTACTCCGAAAAAACTGAATATAGATTTGAAACCTACTATAAGTCTGGCAAGATTGAAATCGAAGGGAATTCAGAAATTAAAGATTATTTCTTGAGAATAGGATTGATTAAAGAGTACTATGAAAACGGTAGTTTAAAATCTGAATCAAATTACGAAAAAGGAAGGCAAAAAGGAAAGCAAACACTATGGTACGATAATGGCGTAAAAAAAATGGAAAGCGAATTTGTACTTAAAGAAGGCGAACTAATTCCTGAACTTAAAATCAATCAATTTTGGAGTAAAGAAAACAAACAGGAAGTTATCGATGGTAATGGATATATGAATGATATTTATGAAAATGGTTCATCGAAAGGCAATTTGATTAACGGATGGAAAAACGGTATTTGGGAAGGAGAAGATAAAACTAATAAATTTTCATATACCGAAAATTATGAGAACGGAAAATTAATTAATGGGAAAAGTATTGATTCACAAAATGTTGAGCACACATATACTACTGTTATGTTGCAGCCAAGACCAAAAAAAGGACTGGAGCATTTTTATAAATACATAGGCAAAAAATTTAAAATTCCTAGAAATCTTGAAAATTTAAGCGGTAAAATAGTATTGACATTTGTTATTGACAAAGAAGGAAATGCCACTGACGTAACTGTGGTTAAAAGTTTAGAGGAAGACTTAGATAATCAAGCAATTAAATTGATTGAAAATTATCCCGATTGGAGTTCGGGAGAATTAAGAGGAATAAAAGTTAAAGTGCTTTATTCAATACCTATAAAAGTTGTTGCAGCTGAATAAAAAAAATCCGTTTCGATAAATCGAAACGGATTTTTAGTTCCTAACCAAAACTAAAACTATAGTGCTAACACACTATTTTCTTCACCAGCAAATTCGTTATAAGCATAACTATCTGCTTCTGGATCATTAACATAAGTACCATCAACTAAATATTTGAACTCAAAAGAATTGTCTTTTGGTAAATCAAAAGTAGCTTTGAAAGTTCCTGTTTTTAATTTAGATAATTCCCCTTCAGCTGGATTCCAATTATTGAAATCGCCAACTACTGAAGCTTTATTTGCTTCTTTTGCCTCAATTGAAAAGGTAACTTTAACAACTGGTTTTGTTTTTATAACTTGTTTCTTGATAGCCATAACTAATTCATTTATAGATTACTGAGACAAAGTAAAGAAATAGTTTATTAGGTTTTACACCAATAATCATTTTTAGGAAATTGCTAAAAACTAAGCCAATTTTAAAGAAGATGCATAATTATAAGTACTATTAATTTTGCATCTAGAATTAAGAAAACGTTTTCTTAGTACAATATCTTAAAATGAGATTTCTCCATTTTAAAAATAAATTTTACCTTTAAGGCACAATTTTCGTCTTATGGAAGCCCAACAACATGAATTATATGAATATGCTCGTGATAGAATCAAGCAAAAAAAAGGCTTGTTTTATCATTTTATTCTGCTTTTTCTTGGTGGTGTCTTTTTAATTATAGCCAATAATTGGTTAGGCTTTTATCCTGAGACAACTTGGTGGACATGGGCAGTTACCCTTTGGATTTTCTTTTTTATTCTTCATGTTATCAAGGTTTTTGTGATCAATAATTTTATGAATAAGCATTGGGAAAGAGAACAAATTGACAAACTGATGTTAAGACAAGCCAGCAAAATAGAAAAACTAAAAAACGACTTAGAAAATTCAAAACCATCAGCCGAATGATTACACTTATTGCAGCTGTAGGCGAGAACAATGAACTGGGTAAAGACAATCAATTACTTTGGCATTTGCCCGATGACTTTAAAAGGTTTAAAAATGTAACCACTCAGCATTACATTATTATGGGAAGAAAAACTTTTGAAAGTTTCCCAAAACCTTTACCTAATAGAACCCACGTAATTATTACAAGACAAAAAGACTATCATCCTGAAGGTTGTATTATGGTAGATTCTATACAAAAAGCCATTGCGACTTGTCCTATTGGGGAAGATATATTCATTATTGGCGGAGGAGAAATTTATAACCAGTCTATTGAAATAGCTGACAAACTTGATATTACTAAAGTCCATCACACTTTTGAAGCCGATACTTTTTTTCCAGAAATTGACAATACTAAATGGAAGTTAGTTGCTTCAGAATTTCATCCAAAAGACGAAAAACATGCTTTTGATTTTAGCTTTATGACCTATATTAGAAACTAAATTTAGAGAGTCCTTCTAATTAAAATATTGGTTTATATTTGTCAAAAATTCTAGCATGTCAAAGAGTATCACTCCTTATAAAGATTCATCATTAGGTAAAAAAGAGCAAATCACTCAAATGTTTGATAACATTTCGGGGAGTTATGACGGATTGAACAGGGTCATATCGCTTGGTATTGATGTAAAGTGGAGGAAAAAAGTGGTAGCTCTTGTTGCTGCAAAAAATCCTGAAAACATTCTTGACATTGCTACTGGAACTGGAGATTTAGCCATTTTAATGACTACTACTTCGGCAAAAAAAATTGTTGGGCTTGATCTTTCAGTAGGTATGTTAGATGTTGGGAAACAAAAAATTCTTGACAAAAAATTGGATGAAACAATTGAAATGGTAGTTGGTGATAGTGAAAATATTCCCTTTCCTGACAATCATTTTGATGCTATTACGGTTTCTTTTGGCATCCGAAATTTTGAAACTTTAGACAAAGGATTGGCAGAGATTTATAGAGTTTTAAAACCTAATGGTCTATTTGTGATATTAGAAACCTCGCTTCCAACTAAATTCCCATTCAAACAAGGACATGCTTTTTATACTAAATTCATTTTGCCAATCATTGGAAAAATCTTCTCTAAAGACAATAAAGCCTACGGTTATTTATCAGAATCGGCAGCAAATTTTCCTTTTGGCGAAGCCTTAAACAATATTTTGAGAAAAAATTCGTTTATAGACTGTAAAGCTATGCCGCAAACATTTGGTGTTGCCACTATTTACACCGCAACCAAAAAATGAAACTGGATTTTTCAGTAGTGCTATGAAAAAAATATTTATTCTATTTCTATTATTATCCATCCATGCTAAAGCCCAATTAGGCAAAAGTATGTTTACCAAAGATCCTATAATAAATTTAGAAAACTTTGATAAACAAAGAGTGTATTGGGGATATTATTTAGGGTTTAGTAATTTCGATTTCAAAATGGATTACAAAACCAATGACGGCACAGGTATAGATGTTCAAGGAAATTCAGGGTTTAATGTTGGGCTTATTGGTGCTCTCAGATTACAAGAATATTTAGAATTGCGATTTGAACCCGGCTTGTATTATGCTAGCCGAACACTAACTTACTCTCAATTTTCTAATGAAAGAGACGGCCTAAGAGAAGTTAAAGCTACCTATATTGATTTTCCAATATTACTGAAATTTTCTGCCTTAAGAACAGGAAATGTTAGACCTTATTTAGTAGGCGGTGTCTCGGCGACTTTAAATCTTTCTAGTAATTCTAAATCAAAAGATGATAATGCTCAACAAAAATTTAGAGTTCAACCTTGGACACAAAATCTCCAATTGGGTTTTGGTATTGACTTATACTTTGAATACTTCAAATTCTCCCCTTCTATTCGAGGTGTGTTTGGTTTAAAAAACGAACTCATTCCTGATGAAGATCCCAATAGCCCTTGGACCGGCAATATAGAATCCATGAAAACGAGAGCGATTCTTATCAATTTCACTTTCAATTAAAAATTGCAAAACCATTGCGATTAGGAGTTTCTTCTAAATTCACTTAACAAAATAGCGGTGGCAGTGGCTACATTCAAACTTTCTGTTTGTTGCAAAGTCCCAAATCGTGGAATGGCTATTTTATTTTTTGCCAGTTTCTGTAATTCTGAAGAGATTCCATTGGCTTCATTACCTAATATCAAAATACATTCTTTCGGCAATTCTTCTTTGTAGATATTATTTCCATCCATAAAAGTGCCATAAACTGGAAGTGGACTATTTAAAATAAACGCTTTCAAATCGACATAATTCACATTGACTCTCGCAATAGAACCCATAGTAGCTTGAATTACTTTTGGATTGTAAACATCAACTGTCTCTGAAGAACATAGTAATTGGGTTATACCAAACCAATCACAAAGTCGAATAATAGTTCCTAAGTTTCCTGGATCTCGAATGTCATCTAAGGCTACTATTAGTCCGTTATCATTTATTGTTGAAGGTGCTGGAATTTTAAAAAGGGCCAAACAAGAACTTGGTGAGCTTAGTGCCGAAATTCGTTTCATGTCTTGCTCTTTAACGACTGTTTTTTGAGCATTATTTACTTGTTCAAAAATAGCTTCAGTAACGAATAAATGTTCGAGTACAAAATTTGATTGTAACAATTCTTGAATTACTTTTACGCCTTCAGCAATAAACAATTGGTGTTCTTGTCGGTATTTTTTATGCTGAATGCTTGTAATTAATTTTATTTGGTTTTTACTAACCATAAAATACTGTACTTTTGAATTAAATATTTCGAAACACTTGAAAAATAGTCTCACAAAAATATCATTATTTATTCTAATAGGAGTAATTATCTTTGGATGTAATACCACAAAAAGAGTTCCTAACGGAAAAAGTCTTCTAACTAAAAATGATATTTATGTTGATGGCAAAAAAAACAATGTGGAGGATATTTTTAATCAACTCTATCAAAAGCAAAATAGCTCCATTCTTGGGTATCGTCTTCGATTGAATATTTACAATTTAGCCAAAGAAAAGACCGATTCTATTTATAGAGCAAAGTTTGCTCATAATCCGAAGAAATATTTCCGAAAAGTCAAGTGGCTTTCTAAAAAACAAGTCAAACGATTAGGGCAATCCTTTTGGTATGCAGGGATTCATAATTTCTTAAGAAAAACGGGGGAAGCTCCAGTAATTTTAGATACGGTAAGCACCAAAAAATCGCTACGCCGATTGAAATCTTATTATTTTAATAGGGGCTATTTTGATGTAACTACCCAATATAAAATTGACAGCGTTGGCCCTAAAAAGACAAAGCTCAGATATGATATCAAAACGGGCAAACCTTACATTGTTGACAGTATTCATTCCTATATTTCTAGTAAACCGCTAGACTCGATTTATCAATTGAGAAAAAAAAATTCATTGCTTAAATCAGGAGTGAAATTTGCCACTAGCAATTTTGATGCAGAGAAAGCAAGAATTACTGCCGACTTCAGGAATAATGGCGCCTATCGTTTTCAGCAAAACTATGTGACTTATGATATTGACACTTTGACCAATAAACATTTGGCGAATGTTGATTTAGTGATAGAAAATGAAACGATAAGACAAGAGGATAGTATTAAAAACATCCCTTTTGAATTGTATAAAATAAGTAAGGTTAATATTTATACGGATCATAGTCCAGTAAATCCAAATGCTCCGATTAAAGACAGTACCGTTTATAAAGATTTTACTTTATACAGTGTACACAAATTAAAATACCGTCCAAAATCATTAACTGATGGAATCTTTGTAGCTAAAGGCAATTATTTTTCCGAAAACCGAACCACATTAACTTCTAAATACCTGAGTAATCTTAAAGTTTTCAACTATCCATTAATTCAATATGTAGAAGATAAAAATGTAAAGAACGGATTGATTGCCAATATTTATTTAACTCCGAGAAAAAAATATACGTTTGGTTATTCTAATGATTTTACGCATTCTAACATTCAGGATTTTGGTATTTCAGGTAATACCTTTTTAGGCATTCGAAACGTATTTAATGGAGCAGAAACTTTTGAAATTGGCTTTAGAGGAAACATTGGCGCCTCAAGAGATATGGCTAATCCGAATAATAATTTCTTTAACATCTCCGAAATTGGGGCTGATGCCAAATTGAATTTCCCAAGGTTATTTTTACCATTCAAAACCGATAAAATCATTCCAAAAACCATGATTCCTTACTCTACAATTAGCGTAGGATATTCGAAACAGACAAACATTGGATTAGATAAACAAAACTTCACCAGCTCATTGGTTTATAATTGGACTCCAAGAAAAAATACCTCTTTCCGTTTTGATTTATTTAATATTCAGTTTGTAAAAAACATAAACCCAAGCAACTACTTTAATGTTTATCGTTCTTCTTATAACGTTTTAAATACGTTGGCCATCAATTATGGTGCTAGTTCAAGTTATTTTACCGATGGAAATTTAAGAATTGAAGATGGCGTTAATAATTTCTTGACGGATGTAGACAATAATGCCTTTCCGCTACTCTCTGCGACAGATGCAAGGTCTATTAGAAGTATTGTGGAACAAAGAACGAGATTAACTGAGGATAATTTAATTTTTGCCTCTAGTATTTCGTTCTCAAAAACCTCTAAAAAGGATATCTATGATAATAATTTCTATGCTCTAAGAGCCAAATTGGAATCCGCTGGGAATACCTTATCTATAGTATCCGCCGCTTCAAAGTTGACACAAGGAGGTTCCAAAACTGCTTTTGGAGTGGCCTATTCTCAATACATAAAAACAGAGTTTGAATTTATCAAACATTGGGATTTGTCTCGTAAAAAAGTATTGGCTGCAAAGGCATTCATTGGCGTTGCTATTCCTTATGGCAACTCTAATAGTGTTCCTTTTTCACGAAGTTATTTTGCTGGTGGATCTAATGATATTAGAGCCTGGCAATCTTATGGTTTGGGACCAGGAAAAACAGGTTCGGTTAATGATTTTAATGAAGCGAATATGAAATTGCTATTTAGCACCGAATTTAGGTTTAATATTTTCCAACAATTATACGGAGCACTATTTGTTGATTCAGGAAACATTTGGAATATAAAAGACATAGTAACTAATCCTGATGCTACATTCACGGGCTTGAAGTCTTTAGAAAATATTGCCATCGGTTCAGGTTTCGGATTTAGATATGACTTTAATTTCTTTGTGGTACGATTAGATTTTGGCTTCAAAACCTATAATCCGGCGAGAGTTGAAAATGATAAATGGCTGAAAGAAATGCGTTTTGACAAATCCGTTTTAAATATTGGAATTAATTATCCTTTCTAAAATTAGAAATTATTATTTTTGTACACTTAACTTTAAAAACACACGACAATGTCCCACAATATTAAACCTGGAGTAGCCACTGGAGATGAAGTTCAAGCTATTTTTGCTTACGCTAAAGAAAAAGGATTTGCGCTTCCTGCAGTAAATGTAATTGGATCAAGCACTATTAATGGTGTTTTGGAAACGGCTGCTAAATTGAAAGCCCCTGTTATCATTCAGTTTTCAAATGGTGGCGCGGCATATAATGCTGGAAAAGGACTTTCTAATACTGGGGAAAAAGCAGCTATCGCTGGTGCCATTGCAGGTGCTAAACACATTCATACACTAGCAGAAGCCTATGGAGCGACCGTAATTTTACATACTGACCACTGTGCCAAAAAATTATTGCCATGGGTTGATGGGTTGTTAGATGCTTCTGAAAAACATTTCGCCGAAACTGGAAAACCTTTATTTTCATCCCACATGCTTGATTTATCAGAAGAACCAATGCATGAAAACATTGAAATCTGCAAAACGTATTTGGCTCGTATGAGTAAAATGGGAATGACTTTAGAAATTGAATTAGGAATTACCGGTGGTGAAGAAGATGGTGTGGATAACTCTGGTGTTGATCATTCTGAATTGTACTCTACTCCTACAGAAGTTGATTTTGCTTATTCCGAATTACTAAAAGTGAGCCCACGTTTCACTATTGCAGCAGCTTTCGGTAACGTTCATGGTGTTTACAAACCAGGGAACGTAAAATTAACCCCAACGATTCTTAGAGATTCTCAAGATTACATACAGAAAAAACATAACACGGGTAAAAATCCAGTTGATTTTGTATTTCATGGTGGTTCTGGTTCAACTTTAGAAGAAATCAGAGAAGCTATAAGTTATGGAGTGGTCAAAATGAATATCGATACTGATTTGCAATTTGCTTACACAGAAGGCATCCGTGATTATATGGTAAATAATATTGAGTACCTAAGAACTCAAATTGGAAATCCAGACGGACCCGATTCTCCAAACAAAAAACACTACGATCCAAGAAAATGGATTCGTGAAGGCGAATTAACGTTTAACAAAAGATTAGAGGAAGCTTTTGCTGACTTAAACAACGTAAATACTTTATAAATTTAAATTACAGATTATAAATTATTAGGCACCTTTTAATTTGTAATTCGTAATTCATAATTCTCAATTAATTATGGCTTGGTTTAAAAGAACAGAAAAAGGGATTACCACCGCAACCGAAGATAAGAAAGACGTTCCAAAAGGATTATGGTATAAATCACCCACTGGAAAAATTATTGATCAAGATGAATTAGCCAGAAATCTTTGGGTAAGCCCTGAAGATGATTTTCATGTTAGAATTGGCAGTAAAGAATATTTTGAAATTTTGTTTGACAATAACGAATTCAAAGAATTAGATGCAAAAATGACTTCTAAAGACCCTTTGAATTTTGTTGATACCAAAAAATATTCTGAAAGATTAAAAGACGCTATTGACAAAACGGGATTAAAAGATGCCGTTCGTACAGGTGTTGGAAAATCGAAAGGAAAAGACTTAGTAGTTTGCTGCATGGATTTTGCTTTCATTGGCGGTTCTATGGGAGCTGTTGTTGGAGAAAAAATAGCCAGAGGAATTGATTACTCTATCAAACACAGAATCCCTTTTGTGATGATATCCAAATCGGGTGGTGCTCGTATGATGGAAGCGGCTTATTCTTTGATGCAGTTAGCAAAAACTTCCGCAAAATTGGCGCAATTGGCTGAAGCAAAAATTCCTTATATATCCCTTTGTACTGACCCAACCACAGGAGGAACTACGGCTTCTTATGCTATGTTAGGAGATGTAAATATTTCGGAGCCTGGCGCTTTGATTGGTTTTGCTGGTCCTAGAGTAGTTCGTGATACTACTGGTAAAGATTTGCCAGAAGGTTTTCAAACAGCTGAGTTTGTATTAGATCATGGTTTCCTTGATTTTATTGTACATCGTAAGGAATTAAAAGATAAGATTAACTTATATCTTGATTTGATTTTGAATGAAGATGTGAGATAAGGTTTTACCGCTTTAAAATACTAAAACACAAAGTTTACGCTTTGTGTTTTTTTTTGCTTTTAACTGAAATTTTTGAAACCGTTAAACGCCCGTCAGTTGCGGGATTTGAAGCTTTATAAAAAAAAGACAGAACAACTTAAAAATTCATGCCTATAAACCGTTTAGTTTATAGGCATCAACCAATCAGTTTATAGGCATAAACTAAACGGTTTACAAGTATCAATTGAAAAGAGTGCTAATTACTAAAAACTACATCCCACTCCTAATGGCTTCAACAGGATCTAAACGAGATGCAGAAATAGCAGGAAGTATTCCAGCAATTAAACCAATAACAGCTGCTAGACTTGTTCCTAGGATGATGTTTCCTATGCCAAGCACAAATTCAAAATCTAGGACTTTGGTTAGAATGAGCGCTATTATCCAAACCAAAAATAAGCCCACGATTCCACCAATAACACAAAGGATGACAGCTTCAAAAAGAAACTGAAAAAGGATAAACTTGTTTTTGGCTCCCAATGATTTTTGGATACCAATAAGACTAGTTCTTTCTTTTACAGAAACAAACATAATATTAGCAATTCCAAAACCACCAACCAACAGAGAGAACAGACTTATAATCCACCCTCCTATTTTAAGATTACCTATGATTCCATCAATTAAATCAGTGAATCCCGACAAAACGTTGATGAAAAAATTATCGATATCTCCTTGTTTTACCCCTCTAACGTTACGAAGTTTTTGAGCTATTTCTCCTTTTAGGGCATCCATATCAACTCCCTTTTCGGGCTTAATAATAATGACTGGTAGCACTTGAGGGTTATTATCGCCATATATTCTTCTCAAGAAAGTGGATGGAAAAAAAGCCGAAGTATCATCCCCACCTCCAAGATCCATTCCAGAACCTTTCTTTTTGGTTACCCCAATAACGGTAAATTGTTGCCCGTACATTCTAACTGTTTTTCCAATTGGATCAAAATCTTCAAACAAACTTTTGGCAATATCATAGCCTAAAACAACTACTTGTTTTCCTGCATTGGATTCTGCTTCATTGAAAAAACGCCCTTCTGAAAATTCCATTCGCTGAATATCTACAAACTCTGAAGTCACCGGAACCATATTAACAGCAGAAACGGTTTTTGATTCTTGTTTGATATTTTGATTGGAAGTAAAATATTGAAAGCAGGTATTCTCCACATGATTCAAAGAGCCTTTTAAATATTGGTATTCTTCGAAATTTACTTTTGGAAAATGTTCTCTTTTCCATCTTGGCACTTCGGTTGGGCCAAAGGATTGACTAGTTAAATAAATGGTATTTTTATCTAAAGTACTTAAATCGGCTTTTATTTTTTTATCCAATGAATCGACAGCTGCTAGTACCGCAATAATAGAAAATATTCCGATGGTAACTCCCAATAAAGAAAGCATCGTTCGCAATTTATTGTTGCGTAACGCATTCATGGCAAAGGCAAAACTTTCTTTAAGCAGTCTGAAATAAAGTAACATGTACTAGTTGTTTTTGGAATTGTAAATTTCAATAAAAATAATGGAAATCCGAGCTATTTTATCAAATGACTTATAGGTGTCATAAAATAAAATATTGTTACAGTTCTTGCTTGAATTTTGCTGGCAAAAAAACTACTTTTGTTGGCTTAAACACAACTACACTATGAGCACTACAAAAACAATCCAATCGGCACTGATTTCAGTGTTTTCAAAAGAGGGTTTAGAACCCATCGTTCGGCAACTACACGAACAAAATGTCACTCTATATTCCACTGGTGGCACGGAAGAATTTATTACTAATTTAGGAATTCCAGTAGTTCCTGTAGAAGAAGTAACTTCCTATCCCTCAATTTTAGGGGGTCGAGTAAAAACATTACATCCAAAAATATTTGGAGGCATCTTAAACCGTCAAGAAAATGCTGGGGATGTTCAAGAAATGATTGATTTTGAAATTCCACAAATTGATTTAGTCATTGTGGATTTGTATCCGTTTGAAAAAACAGTTGCTTCGGGAGCTAGTGAAGCAGATATAATTGAAAAAATTGATATTGGTGGTATTTCCTTAATTCGGGCTGCAGCCAAAAATTTTAAAGATACTGTTATTGTGGCTTCGGTTAAAGAATATGCCATGTTGTTGGATTTAATTTCTACTCAAAACGGAGCGACAACTTTGGAACAAAGAAAAGTATTAGCCACTAGAGCTTTTCATGTTTCCTCCCATTATGACACTGCTATTTTTAATTATTTCAATACCGACGAAACCTATTTCAAAACTAGTATTGACAATGGTCAGATATTACGCTATGGTGAAAACCCGCATCAGAAAGGCTTTTTCTTTGGAGACTTTGATACAATGTTTACCAAATTGCACGGTAAGGAATTGTCGTATAACAATTTGCTTGATGTTGATGCCGCTGTAAATTTGATCTTGGAATTCAAAGAAAATCAGCCAACTTTTGCCATTTTGAAGCATAATAATGCTTGTGGACTGGCGACAAGAAGCACTATGAAAGATGCTTATTTAGCCGCTTTAGCTGGCGATCCTACTTCTGCTTTTGGAGGAGTTTTGATTGCTAATGGCAAAATAGATTTGGCAACAGCCCATGAAATAAATTCACTTTTTTGTGAAGTTGTTATTGCTCCAAGTTATGATGATGAAGCGATCGCCATTTTATCAGAAAAGAAAAACAGAATCATCTTGGTTCAACATGATGTGGCCTTACCCAACCGTCAAGTGAGAACCTGTTTGAACGGCCTTTTGGTTCAGGATAAAAACAATGTTACCGACTCTAAATCCGACTTAAAAACAGTAACCAACACAGCACCTACTGAGCAAGAAATTGACGATTTATTATTTGCTTCAAAAATTTGTAAAAATACTAAATCAAACACGATTGTATTTGCAAAAAACAGTACATTAGTAGCATCGGGGACAGGTCAAACTTCTCGAGTAGATGCTTTGAAACAAGCGATTGAAAAAGCAACTACTTTTGGTTTTGATTTGCATGGAGCAGTGATGGCAAGTGATGCATTTTTCCCTTTTCCAGACTGTGTCGAAATTGCTCACAATGCTGGAATTACCGCTGTAATTCAACCCGGAGGCTCTATAAAAGATGAGCTGAGCATTAATTTTTGCAATGAAAATAAAGTTGCAATGGTATTTACAGGAACACGTCATTTTAAACATTAATTTGTTTAACTTTGTGCGTTAAAATTTTATAAACGTTAAACCCTAAATAAACCTATGGGATTTTTTGATTTCATGACTGAGGACATCGCTATTGACCTTGGTACCGCAAACACTCTGATAATACACAACGATAAGGTTGTAATTGATAGCCCATCAATTGTTGCTAGAGACCGAATATCGGGAAAAATTATCGCTGTTGGAAAAGAAGCCAACATGATGCAGGGAAAAACCCATGAAAACATAAAAACCATACGTCCTTTGAAAGATGGGGTTATTGCCGATTTTGATGCATCAGAAAAAATGATTTCGATGTTCATCAAAAGCATTCCAGCGTTAAAGAAAAAAATGTTTACACCAGCACTTCGAATGGTGGTTTGTATTCCTTCTGGAATTACTGAAGTAGAGATGCGTGCGGTAAAAGAAAGTTGTGAACGTGTAAACGGAAAAGAAGTATACTTAATTCACGAGCCAATGGCTGCGGCAATTGGTATTGGTATCGACATTATGCAACCAAAAGGAAACATGATTGTGGATATCGGAGGAGGAACTACAGAAATTGCGGTTATTGCTTTAGGCGGAATCGTATGTGATAAATCGGTTAAAATTGCTGGTGATGTTTTCACCAATGATATCGTGTATTACATGAGAACACAACACAATTTATTTGTTGGAGAAAGTACTGCTGAGAAAATCAAAATTACCATTGGAGCAGCTACAGATGATTTAGAAACTCCACCAGATGATATGTCAGTACAAGGTCGAGATTTATTGACTGGAAAACCAAAACAAGTGGAAGTATCCTATAGAGAAATTGCAAAAGCTTTAGACAAATCCATCCAACGTATTGAAGATGCTATCATGGAAACGTTATCACAAACGCCACCAGAATTAGCTGCTGATATTTACAACACCGGAATCTACCTTGCAGGTGGAGGTTCGATGTTGAGAGGATTAGACAAACGTATCTCTCAAAAAACAGATTTACCAGTTTATATCGCCGAAGATCCCTTAAGAGCTGTTGTTCGAGGAACTGGAATGGCACTTAAAAATATACCAAAATTCAGAAGTATTTTAATTAAATAATTAAGTCTGAGACTAATTATTTTTTATCTTTATTTCGAAGGATATTTATAACAAACATTATACAGTTTAAAAATGCAGCAAATTTTTAATTTTATACTAAAAAACAGTAATCGCTTACTGTTTTTGCTGCTTTTGGTATTATCCTTTTCATTGACAATTCAATCTCATTCTTATCACAAAAGTAAAATTATCAGTTCTGCCAATTTCTTTACTGGTGGCATTTATGAAAAGATAAATAACATTGACGAATATTTCGGTTTGAGAAAACAAAACGAAGAATTAGCATTGGAAAATGCTCGTTTAAAAACGCTTTTATTCAATCAAAAAGACACTACTAAATTACCTCAAATTGATACTATCAGAGGAGTGAAGAAAACGGATATCATTGTTTCTAAAGTAATTCACAACTCTTATAGCATTCAGGAAAACTTTATTACTATTAACAATGGTGCAGCATCAGGTATTAAACCGAACATGGGGGTAATTAATAGTGCTGGAATTGTTGGTATTATAGATAAAACTTCTAAAAATTACGCCACCATCATCAGTGTTTTGAATGTGAATTCGAAAATTAATGCTAAGATTAAAAAATCAAATCATTTTGGTTCCCTTGTTTGGAACGGAAAAAGCACCGGATTCGTTCAGTTGATTGATGTACCAAGATTAGCAGGAGTTCGTAAAGGAGATACCATCGTAACTGGTGGGCAATCAATAGTATTCCCGGAAAATATTGGCATTGGAACCATTGACAAAGTATATATTGATAACGAGACTAACTACTATACTTTGGACATCAAACTATTTAATGACATGACTAACTTAGGTCACGTTTATGTTATTAAAAACAAAGATGCTGATGAGATATCAAACTTAGAAAACCAAAACAAAAAAGATGAATAGTGCGTTGTTAGCAAATATAGCCCGTTTCATCTTGTTGTTAGCCGCACAAGTTTTGATATTCAACAGAATTGATCTTTTTGGATTTATCAATCCGTTCCCTTATATCCTATTTATCATTTTATATCCAGTTAATGGAAATAAAACAGGTTTATTAGTTTCCAGTTTCTTCTTAGGATTATTAATGGATATGTTTTGGAATTCAGGTGGTGTCCATGCGGCTGCTTGTTTAGTTCTTGCGTATTATAGACCTGCCATTTTTAAATTTTCATTTGGTTTAAGTTATGAATACCAAACCGTAAAACTCAACGATGTACTAACCCCAGAGCGCTTCTCATTCATACTAATTGCTGTGGTAATTCACCACTTTGTGTTATTTGTACTCGAAGTATTTAAAATTAGTTTCCTTTGGGATATTTTAGTGCGAACTCTATTAAGCACTCTTTTCACAATACTCACTTGCATTATTATTATCTACATCATTAAGCCTAGCAGACGATGAGAAAAGTTTTGTTGCCCACAATCATCTTCACTGGAGCAATTTTGCTAATATTACGACTTTTCTATTTGCAGGTTATTGATGATTCCTTGAAATTAAAATCAGATAATAATGCTATTAAAATAAAATATGATTATCCTGAAAGAGGTTATATTTACGATAGAAATGGCAAGCTTTTAGTAGCCAATCAACCATCATATGATATTATGGTTATTCCAAAAGATGTCAAAGATTTGGATACGACCGAGTTTTGTTCTTTATTAAAAATTACCAAAGAAGAATTCTTGATAAAAATTGCTAAAGCTAAAGTTTATAGTCCTAGACTACCTTCTGTTTTTTTGGGACAACTTAACAAAAAGGAATATGCAGCGTTTCAAGAAATACAAAGAAAATTTAATGGCTTTTATATTCAGAAACGTGCTTTAAGAGATTATCAAGTAGCTTATGGTGCAAACGTCTTTGGGTTTATCACTCAGGTAAATGATAAAATTATTGAGAAAAATAAATACTACAACAGTGGTGATTTGATTGGTCGTCAAGGAGTAGAAGAAAGTTATGAAGATTTTCTACGCGGAGTAAAAGGGGTAAAATACATTCAAAAGGACAAATACAATCGAGAGATTGGTTCCTACAAAGAAGGGAAATTTGACACCATCGCTGTTCAAGGAAAAGACATTAACTTATCTATTGATGCTGAGCTTCAAAAATATGGAGAGGAATTAATGGTTAACAAACGAGGCGGAATTGTTGCCATTGAACCAAAAACGGGAGAGATTTTAGCGTTAGTTACCGCTCCATCGTATGATCCAGCAATTCTTGTTGGTAGACAACGTTCAAAAAATTACACGATGTTGTACCACGATTCTATCGCAAAACCTTTATATGACAGAGGTTTATTAGCAGAATATACCCCTGGCTCACCATTTAAAATCTTGACAGGTTTAGTAGCACTTCAAGAAGGTGCGATTGATGAAAACACTACCTTTTATTGTAATCATGGTTTTAGTTATGCCCCTGGACGTTTTATGAAATGTCACTGTCATGGCGGAGCGATGCAACTTCACAGAGGGATTTATGAGTCTTGCAATACCTTTTTCTCGAGCTCTTACATGAAAACCATAGATAAATTCAACAATCCTCCTAAAGGAGTAGATGTTTGGAGTAATCACTTAAAAAGTTTTGGTTTAGGACAATTTATGGGTTATGATTTACCTACGGGAAGAAAAGGAAGTCTTCCAACTTCAAAAACCTATAAAAAAATGTATCCAGGCTGGGGTTGGTCAAGTAAAACTATTGTTTCCAATGCCATTGGTCAAGGAGAGGTTTTGATGACACCAATCCAATTGGCGAATATGATTGCTACTGTTGCTAATCGAGGATATTATTACACTCCACATATCATTAAAAAAATTAAAGGGACTCCAATAGACAAGCACTTTACAACAAAGCACGTAACGACCATTGATAAAAAATATTTTGAACCAATGATTAGTGGATTGTTTGATGTGTATAATTTTGGAACCGCACACGGATTGAATGTAGAAGGAATTGACATTTGCGGAAAAACAGGAACCGCAGAAAATTTTGCAAAGATTAATGGAAAGAGAGTTAAGCTTCAGGATCACTCTATTTTCGTAGCTTTTGCCCCAAAAGACAATCCTAAAATTGCTATTGCTGTTTTTGTTGAGAATGGATATTGGGGAGCTCGTTGGGCTGGGCCTATTACTAGTTTGATGATTGAAAAATTCATTAAAAGGAAAATTACTCGAACTGATTTAGAAAAAAGGATGTTAGAAGGAAGTCTCCAAGGGGAATACAATAAATATTATGCAAAACCAATTGTTGATACCTTGATCAAATCAAAAGTAGATACTCCTATTAAACCAAGTACCGTAAAAACCGAAATTAAAGTACCTGAAACACCAGACAATTAATTTCAAAAGAATATGAAAAATCAAAGTGTAACCAATAATCTAGACTGGATTAGCGTCGGCATCTATATTACTCTGGTAATAATGGGTTGGCTCAACATTTATTCTTCCTCATTATCTTCTATCGCGGGGGAAACTTCGATTTTTGATTTTACTCAAATTTATGGCAAACAGTTTATGTTTATCATACTCACCATTCCCCTGATATTCATTGTGATGTCTGTTGAAGGAAAATTTTATGAAAAATTTTCTAGTGTTATTTATGTTATAGGATTACTTTCCTTAGCGGGATTATTTGTGTTTGGAAAAACTATTAAAGGACAAGCCAATTGGTATTCTTTTGGCTCATTTGGTATTCAACCGTCAGAGTTTGTTAAAGCCGCTACAGGTTTGGCTTTGGCCAAATATTTAAGCGATGTTCAAGTCAATCTTAAAGACATGAATAGGCAAATTCAAGCACTAGGAATCCTTTTTTTACCCATATTATTAATAGTTCCTCACGACCCAGGAAGTGCCTTAATCTTCAGTATATTCATATTGGTTTTGTATCGTGAAGGATTACCCTCATGGTATGTTTGGACGGGATTTATTGCCTTAGTTTTATTTGTATTGGCGTTAATTATAAAACCTCTAATCCTAACTGGAATTGCTTTATTAGTTATACTATTCATTTATTATAGAAGTCGAATCATCAATAGAAACTGGATTCTGAGTAGTATTATATTCGTAATGATTGGTGGTTTTGTTTTTTCTGTAGATTATGTTTTTGTGAATGTTTTTAAACAACACCATCGTGATCGATTTAATATTCTCCTCGGAAAAGAAGTAGATATGAAAGGCATAGGATACAACACAAATCAATCTGAAATTGCTATAGGTTCTGGCGGGTGGTTTGGAAAAGGATATCTTGAAGGAACACAAACAAAAGGCGGATTTGTACCGGAGCAACATACCGATTATATTTTCACAACTGTAGGTGAAGAATGGGGATTTTTAGGTTCTCTTTTTGTTATCGCTCTATTTGTTTGTTTAATTATGCGGATTATCTACTTGGCAGAAAGGCAGAAGACTAAGTTCAGTCGAGTCTATGGTTATTGTGTGGCGAGTATTCTTTTTATTCATTTCTTTGTCAATATTGCTATGGTTTCTGGAGTCTTTCCAACCATTGGTGTACCTCTTCCCTTTTTCTCTTATGGAGGTTCTGGTTTATGGGGTTTTACCATCTTATTGTTCATCTTTCTAAAAATGGATGCCAATAAAGTTAATGAGTGGTAATGACTATTTTACCATGTGATTAATTGATTCATCTGAATTTTGAAAATATTTAGCATAAAAAAAACCCACCAAAAGGTGGGTTATGCATTTTACTATTTAGATTAGGACTTTACCATTTTTTCCTTTTTAACCTTTGTGGTTAATCCTTTATTATTTTCCGATTGCAAGTCATTTAAGATATGAATCGCTTCTTCTATATAAATGTCTTTTGATAGACTTTCGTGCCATCTTTCTCTTTTCTCTTTAAGCACAGGATCAGCTTTCATTTGAGCCACTTCATAAGGAAGTGAGTTGAATTGAAAAGCATTTTTATAGTCAACAATAGGTTTGTATTTTTTATTTTTTTCATCCAAAGCTTTTTGCTCTGCTTTGAACTTATCTATGTTTAGACTATAGATGTTTTCTTTATTTCTTTCATCTAACCATTTAGCATTGTCATCGATTAAGTTTAGCTGAGCGTTGTTACTCATTCTCTCTTTGCTTTTTGAAATAGCTAAATCAAAGTTGTTTTGTTTATCCCAAACTTTATAATCTGCTGCATCAATTTTGTCCCATGGCATGGCGTTGTCAATGTCTTTTTCTCCCATTTTAAGATAGGCATATCGGTCTGGAATAGCAACATCGCTTTTTACTCCTTCTAACTGTGTAGATCCACCGTTGATTCTGTAGAATTTTTGCGTAGTTGTTTTCAAAGCTCCCAAATCTCCGTAGGTACTTCCACGAACAAACTGATTTAAATCGATTACATTTTGTACTGTTCCTTTACCATATGATTGTTTGCTTCCAATGATAACGCCACGTTTGTAATCTTGAATTGCAGCTGCTAAGATCTCAGAAGCTGACGCTGAAAATTCATTAATCATTACTACAAGTGGTCCGTCCCATTGCACTTTAGCATCTCTATCATAAAGCACTTCTTTTTTTCCTGCTGCCGATTTTATTTGAACAATCGGTCCTTGATCAATGAATAAACCAGCAATGTCAACCACTGTTTTTAATGAACCACCACCATTATCTCTAACATCCATTACAATTCCTTGCACTCCCTCTTCTTTCAATCGTTCAACTTCTATTGCCACATCTTTCCCAGCATCACGACTATTTTGATCTTCAAAATCAATATAGAATTTTGGTAAATAAATGATTCCGTATTTGAAACCATCTTTCTCTACTACACTAGACTTAACATATGTTTCTTCAATTTCAACCTCATCTCTGATAATAGAAATCACTTTAATTGTTCCATCTGTTTTCTTTACAGTCAAACGAACTTGAGTCCCTTTTGGTCCTTTTATTTTTTTCACTACATCGTCTAAACGCATTCCAACAACATCAACAGGCTCTCCATCAGCCTGAGCTACTTTTAGAACAATGTCACCTGACTCTAATTGTTTCCCTCTCCATGCTGGACCACCGGAAATCAACTCTGTAATTTCTGTAAAATCATTTTTCTTTTGTAAACGAGCACCTATTCCTTCTAATTTACCGCTCATACTTACATCAAATTTCTCTTTTTCGCTAGGTCCGAAATAAGAGGTATGTGGGTCAAAACGAGAGGCAATTGCATTCACATAAATGGAAAACCAATCTTCTCTGTCTAAATCTTTGATAAAACTAAAGTTATCATTCAAAGAGTTAAGCGTACTTTCTCTAGTTTCTTTTTCTAATTGTTCAAAAGTTTTTGGCGCTTGATTTTTCTTTTTTTCTAAGTCAGAAAGAAATTTTTTCTCTGCTTCTGGGGTAAGATTCTCACCTTGATTTTCTCTAAATTCTTTCAGTTTTTCTTCAGTAGTTTTGTTTTTGTCTTTAATTAAATCTTCTTCTAATTTTTGTTTTTCTACCAAAGAAGATAAAGTAGAAAGTTTAACTTGTAAACGCCATCTTTCTTTTAAATCATTAACGCTTTTGGCAAAAGGCAACTTCTCATAATCGGTATTGATTGATTCCATTTTTTTGTAATCAAATGGTTTTTCAAGTGCCCATTTATAGTACTCTTTGGTCTCGTCCATTCTTTTCATAAGACGAGAATACGTTAAATCGAAAAACGTTAAATCTTTGTTTATGATTTCGTCGTCGATTTGGGTTTCATATTTGGCAAATTCATCAATATCCGATTGTAAAAAGAAACGTTTTGAAGGATCTAATGCGTTTAAATAATCTTTGTATACCCCTTTTGAAAAGGTGTCATCAATTTTTGCAGGATTGTAATGCCCTTTTTCAATAACAAAAGTTAATAGTTCAATTAACATTTTATCTTTTTCAGGGTCAGATTGCTTTTCTTTTGGAATAAAACTCCATAATGCTAATGCTAATACCGTAACTAACACAAGTATTTTATAGTTCCTTTTCATAAATTGAAATATTTTATTCATTAATTATTGGTCTAAAGTAAACAAAAAACTAGGTCAAGAGTTTTCTGTTGAGATAAATTTTTGTTAAAAATCGTTATGTTCATTGCTTTAGAGCGCAGAATGGCTCAAAGTTATAAAAATGTAGCAGTATAAAACCTTAAAATTAGTTAATTTTACAATCCTAAATTTAGCTTTAAAAACTACACTAATTTCAAATAATCTTATGCCACACAAGCCCACTATTTTAGTTACCAATGATGATGGTATTAATGCTCCTGGAATTCGTGCTTTGATTTCGGTCATGGCCGAAATTGGCGAAGTGATTGTAGTGGCTCCTGATAGTCCGCAAAGCGCCATGGGACATGCTATAACTATCAATAGCACTTTGTTTTTGAATAAGATATCACCAGAAAACGCAATCATTGCGGAATACAGTTGCTCAGGAACTCCTGTAGATTGTGTGAAGTTAGCCGTAAATGAAATTTTAAAAAAGAAACCTGACTTGTGTGTTTCAGGTGTTAATCATGGTTCCAATTCATCGATTAATGTAATTTATTCTGGAACTATGAGTGCGGCTGTTGAAGCTGGAATTGAAGGAATTCCTGCTATTGGTTTTTCCTTATTAGACTATGGATGGAATGCAGATTTTGAACAGATAAAGCCATTTATCAAAAAAATTGCATTAGAAGTTTTAGCAAAAAAACTAACCGAAGGAACCGTTTTAAACGTTAATTTTCCAAAACTAAAAGAAGAAGAAATTAAAGGCATTAAAATTTGCCGTCAAGCGAAAGCGATTTGGATGGAAAAATTTGACAAAAGACAAACACCTTACGGCAAAGACTACTATTGGTTGTCGGGAGAATTTGTTAATCAAGATAAAGGAGAAGATACTGATGAATGGGCTTTAGCTAATGGCTATGTTTCTATTGTTCCAGTTCAGTTTGATTTGACGGCACATCATACGATTGCCCAACTTAACACTTGGAATTTATGACACGAGCGAGAGCGACTGCATTTTATTCAAATAATAAATATGCAACTATAAAATGAGATACTACATTATTGCTGGAGAAGCTTCAGGCGATTTACATGGCTCTAATTTGATGAAAGCTTTATACAAAGAAGATGCTTCAGCGGACATACGATTTTGGGGTGGTGATTTGATGAAAAATGTTGGTGGCACTTTAGTTAAACACTATCGTGAATTAGCATTCATGGGTTTTGCTGAAGTAGTCCTAAACTTGAAAACCATTTTGAATAACATTGATATTTGTAAAGCGGATATTGAAAACTTTAATCCTGATGTGATTATTTTTATTGATTATCCAGGTTTCAATATGCGGATTGCGAAGTGGGCAAAACAAAAAGGAATTAAAACACATTACTATATAGCACCACAAATTTGGGCCTGGAAAGAAAATCGGATTAAAGCAGTTAAACGTGATTTTGATAAACTGTTTGTTATACTTCCATTTGAAAAAGATTTTTTTGAAGTGAAGCATCATTTCCCAGTGGAGTTCGTTGGACACCCCTTAATTGATGCCATTCATAATCGAGAAAAAACCGATGAAGTTTCCTTTCGGAAAGCCAATAATTTAGATGAAAAACCAATTATAGCTATACTTCCTGGAAGTAGAAAACAAGAAATTTCAAAAATGTTGGGAGTGATGTTGAGTATTGTGGCTGATTTTCCTAATTATCAATTTGTAATTGCTGGTGCACCGAGTCAGGATTTTCATTTTTACGAGCAATTTTTAACTACAAAAAATGTAAAGTTCATTTCTAATAAAACCTATGATTTATTAAGTATTGCCTCTGCTGCATTAGTTACTTCAGGGACAGCAACTTTAGAAACAGCCTTATTCAAAGTGCCCGAAGTGGTTTGTTATAAAGGGAGTTGGGCTTCCTATCAAATTGCCAAAAGAATCATTACCCTGAAATATATTTCTCTAGTCAATCTGATTATGGATGAAGAAGTAGTTACAGAATTGATTCAGGATAAATTCAATTCTAAAAATTTAAAAAAGGAGCTTACAAAATTATTAGATAACAATCACAGGGCTATATTATTGAAAAAATATGACGAATTAGAATCCAAATTGGGAGGTATTGGTGCCAGTGAAAAAACTGCTAAATTAATCCTAAATGATTTGAAGTAGTTTTCAAATTCGGCTTCAAATTTTTACCTTCGCAAAAAATAATTTTCTTGAAATATTCTCTATATATCATATCAATTCTATTGTTATTTACTGCTTGTAAACCAACATCTGCCATTATCACTTCAAAGGAAGTGGCAGTAAAAAAAGGGATTTACACGGCACCTGTTTTGACGAAAAACAATACAGTAAAAAAGAAATCTCAAAAACAATTAGCCACTAAACAAGTGGTTCAATCTTCTGATAATAATAAAATCACTGGACTTAATGACAAAAATGAAACCGATATTATTATAAGTGAGGATTCCAATTATTTAATTGATCAACTCATTAATAGTGCTAGCGATAACTTGGGTATAGGATATCGTTCTGGCGGCACTACAAAAGAAGGTTATGACTGTTCTGGTTTGATGTATTCCACCTTTAAAAAATATGACATTACCCTTCCGCGTTCTTCTTATGAAATGGCAGAAATAGGAAAGCAAATTGACACTGAAAAAGCCAAAAAAGGAGATTTAATCTTTTTCATCAATAGAGGTCAAAGAAGAATAAATCACGTTGGAATGATTGTGGAAGTTACGGATGATGAAATAAAATTCATTCATTCTTCAACCAATGGTGGCGTTATTATATCCTCCTTAAAAGAACCATACTACGAAAGAACTTTTAAGCAAATCAATAGAATTATAGAATAATTTTCTTGCATATTTAGATTTTTATGTACATTAGTGACATGAAAATCTTACAATTCCCTTTGGCAAGAATTTCCATTAGCTTTATTCTTGGCTTACTTTTTTTTAAATTTTACCAGCCTACTCCATTGCTTGTCTTTGGATGTTTATTCCTTTGTGTTCTTGTTTTAGTCATTTTACATTTTTTGGATAAAAAGTTTCCCCATTTAAAAATTTATTTCGGAATACTTACATTACTCCTATCATTTCAAATTGGAATTTCAACCTCTATTATTCATAAAGAAACTTATAATAACAATCATTATACTAACCAAATTTATGATTATGAAAAAGAATACTGTGTTGGATTAGTTATCAATGAAAAGCTTAAGAGTTCTCCAAAGAATAATCGCTATATTTCAATTATAAAAACTATTAATGGGAAAGAGAGTTTCGGTAAAATTATTGTAAACCTCAAAAAGACATCGGCCAAAAAAGAGTTGGAAATTGGAACTGATTTGATAGTTGAAGGAAAGATTTATAAAAACCGAAATCCTATTAATCCAAATCAGTTTGATTATGGTCGTTATTTAGAGAATCAAGAAATTTATGGACAACTATATACAGCATCTGGACAAATTAAAATCGGGAAAAATGCAGTAACTATTTGGTCTATATTTTCCAATTTCAGAAACAAAATTATTCATCATTTAGAACTTTCCAATATTAAAAGAGAAGAATTAAATGTTTTAATTGCTTTGTTAGTTGGACAACAACAAGACATTGCTCCCGAAGTATTAAAAGATTATCAATATGCGGGAGCGGTTCATGTTCTTTCGGTTTCAGGGTTGCATGTTGGATTTATCCTTTTGTTTGTTACTTTCATTTTAAAACCCATTCCTAATTCTAAAAAGGGGTCTTTTTTCAAACTCTTGTTAATCTTAACTTCATTGTGGGTATTTGGAATTCTAGCAGGATTATCTCCCTCGGTAGTTCGTTCTGTTGCCATGTTTTCTATTGTGGCTATTGGAAATCAATTGCGAAGAACGGTAAATACGTATCACACTTTATTGGTTTCGATGCTTCTGATATTGTTATTTAAACCTTCCTTTCTGTTTGATATTGGATTTCAATTGAGTTATTTGGCTTTGTTTTTTATTCTTTGGTTACAACCTATTTTGTCAAGCATTTGGACCCCAAAAAATAAAATTGTCCGTTATTTTTGGGATATTATTACCGTTTCCTTTGCAGCGCAAATTGGCGCTATGCCTTTGAGTATATATTATTTTCATCAATTTCCAGGCTTGTTTTTTATTACCAATATCATCGTATTACCGTTACTTGGAGTCATTATGATTGTTGGACTAATTGCTATTATTGTTGCGTGTTTTAGTTTAGTTCCGTATTGTATTGCAAAACCGCTTGAATTATTAATTACATTATTAAATACCATTATTCATTGGGTGGCTTCATTTGAAAGCTTTATCATCAAAAATATATCATTTTCCAATGAGATGCTTTTGGTTTCTTACTTGGTAATTGTAGTATTCATTTTATGGATTGAAAAACCAAATTTCAATCGATTATCAATTGCTTTGTCCAGTATTCTATTGCTTCAAAGCATTTATATTTTTAGCAAATACAACTCTGAAAACGCTGACGAATTGATTGTTTTTAATGTAAAGAAACACACTATTATTACTGAAAAGAATCACAATCTGGTTAGTGTTTTTAGCAATGATAGCATTCTTCAATCTTTAGACAACAACTTAACTATTCAGCCTTATTTGGTTGGGAATTTTTGTAAAGTAAAAAAGAAAAGTAGGCTTCAAAATTTGCTTTATTTTAAAAACAAAAAAATACTAATTATAGATAGTTCAAGTGTCTATTTAGAAAAAATAAAACCTGATATTTTGATTATTACTAACTCGCCCAAACTGAACTTAAAAAGACTTTTATCTGTATGGAAACCGGAACAAATTGTGGTGGATGGTTCTAATTTTAAGAGTTATATTAAACTTTGGGAGTCTACCTGTCATAAAGAAAAAATCCCTTTTCATAATACTAATGAAAAGGGATTTTATAAAATTTAATTTCAGAGAAATTATGATTTTTTTCCTGATAGAATTTGATTGGCTGCAGCTAACCAAGCATTAGGGCCACCAGCAAGATAACCAGTACTTCCTATTTTTTCAAGGTTTATTTTTCCGTCTTTTTTGCTTGCGTTAACAAACCAAACTGTTGGATATCCTTGTACAGCAAAAGTTTGTTGCAATTCTGAATTTTGTCTTTGAATTTCTGGCAGTTGTGGAGTTCTTCTTGGAAAATCTAGTTCGACTAAAACCACATTGTCTTTTGCCCATTTTGCAAATTCTGGTGTTTTAAATACTTCATTTTGCAAACGCATGCACCAACCGCACCAATCGCTCCCTGTAAAAAATAAGAATAATGGTTTTTTAGATTTTTTTGAAATCTCCATTGCTTTGTTCATATCAGTTTGCCATGTTAACTCTTGTGCTTGTATGGTTAACGATCCTAAGATTAGGAATAAAGTGATAGCTACTTTTTTCATTTTTTTATTGTTTTAATTTATGTTTTCTCATTGTCCTCAAAAACAATGCCGAAATTTAAGTATTTTATTTTACTTCCTGCATTAATTTTTTCACAAAAGGTGAAATTACGATTAAAATTAGTCCCGCAATAAGGGCGTAAAGTGCCAATTGATAGTACCCGTCAGCATATACGTTTAATTTATCTATGTTGGATGCATTTTCTGAAGCTTCTGCAATATTGGCTCCTAATAAACCTGCAAAGTATTGGCCATAAGCACTAGCTAAAAACCACATTCCCATGATAACCGCTTGTGTTTTTTGGGGTGATAATTTGGTCATAGCACTCATTCCTATTGGTGACAAACACAACTCTCCGAAGGTAATAACAAACCATCCGAAAGTGAATAAATCTAGAGAAGTTCTTCCTGTTGCATCGGCAAAAAACTTAGTGTAATAAAACACCCAAAAACCTCCTGCTAAGAATAAAAAACCTAAACCAAATTTAACAACAGTATTAGGTTCTGTTTTTTTCTTGGCCATCCATAACCATATAATTCCAACTATAGCAGCGAAGATAATTACAAATAAGGAGTTGGCAGAATTGTTAACGCCGTTGGGGTCTAATTTGACACCTAAGACTGTATTATGCAAATTATTGGCAGCAAATAAACTTAAAGAACCTCCACTCTGCTCGAAGAAAGCCCAGAAGAATATGGAGAAGATTATAAATACTAAGGCTGCTAATAGTTTTTTGTTTTCGGCAACCGTTAGAGTTCGCATTTCATAGAACAAATACACAAGTGATAATGGACCGATAGTGAACATAAAATAATCGGTGTATTCTGTTTTGGCTACCATGGTCATTACGATAGGAACAATCACTAATGAGCCTATGTAAGTTGCCATTTCCATGAATCTTCTTTTGGATTTATCTAGGGCTAATAATGGAGATAGTCCTATTTGCCCTAGGCTTTTTTGTGTTTGAGTAAAGGTTAGCAAACTTATCATCATCACTATTGATGCAAAGCCAAAGGCGTAATTCCAACGAAGATGCCTAGGGACATAAGAAGCCCACAAATTACCATTGGCTACTGCGATACAAATGTAACCACCTATTAAAGCGCCTAGATTTACTCCTGCGTAGAATAAGGAAAACCCTGCATCTCTCCTATTGTCATCGTCTTTGTATAATTTTCCGACCATAGTAGAGATATTAGGTTTGAAAAAACCTGTTCCTATAATGGTAAAACTTATTCCAAAAAAGAAGAACTGTTTGGGGTCAATGGCTAAAATGACACTTCCTACAATCATTAATAAACCTCCCCAAAAGAGTGATTTTCTATACCCTAAAACTTTATCAGCAAATAATCCTCCTATGAACGTGAAGGCGTAAACAAAAGCTTGAGTTGCTCCATATTGCAAGTTGGCTACTTTGTCGTCCATCATTAATTGGTTGACCATAAAAATTACCAACATGCCACGCATTCCATAGAAACTGAAACGTTCCCACATTTCGCTGAAGAATAAATACCACAATTGTTTTGGGTATTTGCCTTTGAAGTTTTGAATTTGGTCTGAAGTTTGATCTTGTTCCATTATGTACTAAATTAAAAAACCTCCAAGTATTCTTGGAGGTTTGAAAGATATAAAAATATTTTCGAATATGAGGTTATCTCACACCGTGCATCATTTTTTTCAATACTGGTGTTAAGGCTAAAAGGATTAAAGCTGCCAATCCAGTTAACACCACAAATACCATAAAGAATTCAAACAGATTGTGGATTTCAAATCCAGCAAAAATTGGGTTATGATCGGTAATTTGATTGTCGGCTAATAATTTTAATTGTTCAGCTGTTGGCGTGATTTTTTTATCAAGAACACCTTGTAAATCGATACCTAATTCTTTTGCTTTGTTGAATTTATCTCCAGTAGCTGGTAAGATAGAACCTAGAGTTCCTGCTAAAGCATACCCTGAAGCATTGGATAAAAAGAATACTCCATACAATAAAGAAGAGAAACGTTTTGGGGATAATTTACCCACTAAAGACAATCCGATTGGTGATAAACAAAGTTCGGCACAAGTTTGAATTAAATATAAAAGGATTAACCATTTTATGGCTAGAAGTCCGTTGTTTCCTAAATCTTTTACATTGTGAGCGATGATAAAATAACTCAAGGCAATTAATCCTAAACCAACGGCTTGTTTAACTGGTGAAATTGGCTCTCTGTCTTTACTTCTTAAATAATCCCAAAGCATACTAAACGGAACTGCGAAGGCTACAACGAATAATCCGTTAAAGATTTGAACCATTGATGGTGGCATGTTGTATCCAAAGAAGTTTCTGTCACATTGGTTATCTGCAATAAAGGTTAATGAAGAACCTGCTTGTTCAAAGGCTGCCCAAAAGAAAATGATAAAGAAAGCGACAATGTATATTACAAAAATTCTATCGCGTTCTACTTTTGTCAATGAGGAATCGGAAACGATTAATCCTGCTAACGTGATACCACTTGAATATATAACTGTGTATATCCAGTTTTGATTTACTACAAAATGGAAAAAGGCACCTAAAACAAAAAAGGCCACTACCGCTCCCATTAAAGCTTTTTGAGAGAAGACTGCTTTTTGAGATTCTCCTTCTTCATAGTCTTCAGAAACATTATGTTTTGGTAATCCTCCTAATGGTCTACCTTCAGGGGTTATTACATATTTATTTTTAAGGAAATAAAATACGGCTGTACCGATTAACATCGCTGTTGATGCTGCTAAGAATCCCCATTTGAAAGCATGGATATCTCTAATTCCGTCTGCTGTTTTAACATCTCCAACGATAGGGCAAATTAATTGTCCTAAGAAAGCTCCTAAATTGATTCCCATATAGAAAATGGTAAAGGCTGTATCTAGTTTACTTTTTTCTTGTTTTGGGTACAAACTTCCCACCATACTTGAAATGTTTGGTTTAAAGAATCCATTTCCGAAAATGATAATTCCCAAAGCCGTCCACATTAAAGTATTTGCTAATCCTATATTTGAGCCAAAAATAGAAGCACTAAAGAACAATAAGAATTGTCCCAAAGCCATCATCAAACCTCCTAATAAAATACAGTTTCTGTTCCCGAAGAAGCGGTCAGAAATGAATCCGCCCAACATTGGTGTTAAGTAACAAAGTCCTAGAAATCCTCCGTAGATTAAAGAAGCATCTTCTTCTTTCATCATTAAAGAATTTACAAGGAATAATGTTAAGATAGCTCTCATTCCGTAGAAGTTGAACCTTTCCCACATTTCTGTTCCAAATAATACCCAAAGTCCTTTTGGATGTCCTGTTTTTACAGCTGTTTCACTCATATTAATTTATTTTAGTTTGGTTTTGAATGGTTTCGTTTTCTTTATAAAAACTGTCAATTTTAGTGAAAAAAATACAAATACCAGCACTTTTTTGTGTTAAATGCAGTTTTCAAGCAACAATTAGAACTAAATAGGTTTGATATTTAGGCTATTATCCAATTGAGGATTGCAATTGCAGGGAAAGGAGGTGTAGGTATTAATTCAGGAAGTGTATTTATAAAGTGAGGAGATGCATTAAACAAATCAGGAAGTGTATTTACAAAGTGAGGAGATGCATTAAACAAATCAGGAAGTGCATTTATAAAGTGAGGAGGTGCATTAAACAAATCAGGAAGTGTATTTACAAAGTGAGGAGGTGCATTAAACAATTCAGGAGGCGTATTAAAGAAATGGTCTTCAGCCCAATGATGATATGGAGAAACGCTGTTTTTTACTTGTTTTTTTAATTAAAAAGTCTCTGTAAAGAGTAAGGTGAAAAAGTAACAAAAAAACCAAGAATTTTTTATTCAGATTTTGTTGAGGCACCTGTAATGATGCCATGATTTGAATCTTGTGGAATGACTTTTAGAGGTGGAACGAGAGGATTATATTTTTTAACTTCTATATTTGTTTTTTACAAAAATACGGATGGCATCAATGAGAGTCTTCCCGATTTCAAAATAAAAGTCCATATTGATGATTTAAAGTTCATCTTTAAATGATTCGTAATGTAAAATAAACGGTACTATTTAAATAGTATTTTAATAATAAACCTAAACAAAATGAACCCTTTAAATCCGATTTTTTCTGTTATAGTGTATTTGATTGCCATTGCTACAGGTTATCTACTAAATTTAAAATTTAAAATAACAAATGACAATGCTAGATATGAAACCATAGATGGCATGAGAGGGTTTCTTGCCTAAGGCGTTTTTATTCATCACTCTACCATTTGGTATCAATATTTACATATCAATGCTTGGGATTTACCAAAATCAAATTTATATACCCAATTAGGACAAACCAGTGTTTCCTTCTTTTTTATGATAACCTCCTTTTTATTTGTTACCAAATTACTGAATACCAATACTAAAGAAATTGATTGGGATACTTTTATATGTTTCCCGATTTTTTAGATTAGTACCTATGTATCTTGTTTCTATATCCGCAATAGTGCTAATTGTATTTATAATGAGTAATTGGAAATTGGAAGTGACGATCATCGAATTTTTTAAAGAACTATTTTACTGGGGAACTTTTACCATGCTTAGCACCCCTCCCATAAATAATTCGCAATTAACTGAAATTATAAATGCTGGCGTGGTTTGGTCCTTACCTTATGAATGGTGGTTTTATTTTAGTTTACCTATTATTTCCCTTTTAATCTTAAGAAAAGGCACCTCAAAATTCTATATGATTATGAGCTTGCTTTTTGTTGTTGGTTTTTACAAATACAAAGGGTTATCATCGTATCATGTTCTTTCGTTTGTTGGTGGCGCCATAGCTCCATTTATAATCAAGTATGGTCAAACAAAAATAAAATTCAACTCCATTATTTTTAGTATTATACTATTAGTTTGTTTAGCATTCATTTTATTTTTACCTATTACGGATAAATATACACGCAAAGTTTTAACCATTGTTGTTTTCAATTTGATCGCTTTAGGCAATAGTGTTTTTGGGATTCTAAAAAGTGCTACTTTAAAATTTTTAGGTGAGATATCTTATAGTACCTACTTAATTCACGGTATTATTATTTTTACGGTGATGTATTTCTATTTCGGTTTAGAAACAGCTGCCAATTTATCCGCTACAGAATTTTGTTTAACCATATTTAGTATAACTCCGATTGTTGTTTTTATAAGCTTTTTATCATTTAAAAACATTGAGAAACCCTGTATGAATTTTTCGAAAAGAATTAATGTTGACAAAATAAAACATCGGATAACAGGGGGTTTGATTCCACAGAGGGTTCCGAAGAAATAGTCTAGAATGAAATGGTGATGTAAAATTGGAACAAGTTAAAGCTTGTATACTTGAAGACTACTTGTAAGAAAATGAACTAAAGTTCATATACCTGAAGCCCACTGGGCTTCCTCCTCTTAATATCAAATTTTTAATTTCAAATCTCCAGGAATCGAATCTCTCCTTGCGTACCACAAAAAAACCCATCACTTTATGGTGATGGGCTTTTTTTTGTGGTACCTCCAGGAATCGAACCAGGGACACATGGATTTTCAGTCCATTGCTCTACCAACTGAGCTAAGGTACCTTGCTTTGTTGCGGGTGCAAATATAGGATGATTTTTAATTTATCCAAAACAAATACTAAAAAAAAACTATTCGTAACTTTGAGCACCAAAAATAGTGTCATGCTTTTAACCATTGATGTTGGAAATACGCGAATCAAAGCTGCTGTCTTTGAACAAAATACGTTGATAGAACTTTTTATTTTTGAGCAAGAGGCGCTTTTAAATAAGATTCATTTCTTAATGCATCAGTATCCAAAAATTGTGAATTTAGTAGTTGCTTCTGTTGGAAATGTAGAGAAAGACCTTTTTTTATCGATAGAAGACCGCGTTACAATTCATTTTATAACTCACGAAAGCAAATTCCCCTTTACCAATTTATACAGTACCCCAACAACCCTAGGAATTGATAGAATGGTTTTGGCATCAGGAGCTGTTTTGCAATTTCCTAATCAAAATCGTTTGGTTATTGATGCTGGGACTTGTATCACTTATGATTTTATAGATACCAATGACCAGTATCTAGGTGGTGCTATTGCTCCAGGTATTAGATTGCGTTATGAATCTTTGCATCATCAAACTGCTAAATTGCCTTTATTACAAAAAAAACATCCTGAAGATTATATTGGGAATTCTACCCAAGAATCTATTCATTCGGGAGTAATTAACGGTGTTGCATTTGAAATTGATGGATTTATAGAGCAATACAAAACCCAATACGCTAAATTTATCATAATTTTAACGGGAGGCGACGCAGAATTTTTGGCTATGCGATTAAAAAATACCATATTTGCCAATTCTAATTTTCTTCTGGAAAGTTTGAACCAAACATTTCAATACAATCAAAATGATTAAAAAAGTTATAGTAAGCCTTAGTTTACTTTTTTCATTGGCACTATTTGCTCAAGAAGGTACTTCTTCACCTTATTCTTTTTATGGAATTGGAGAAGTGAAATTTAAAGGAACTGTTGAGAATCGTTCCATGGGTGGGATTTCCGTTTTACCAGACAGTATTCACTTAAATATTCAAAACCCAGCTCATTTTGCTAGTCTTAAATTAACCAGTTTTGTTGTTGGCGGCACCTATGGTAACACCACCTCTAAATCTGAAACGCAAGAAGAAAAATCTAAGAGAACCTCTTTAGATTATCTTGCTATTGGGATTCCGATGGGGAAAGTAGGTATTGGGTTTGGGCTTATTCCTTATTCGTCTGTGGGATATAAAATTCAAAATTTATCAGGAGTAAATAATACAACATATTCTCAATATTCTGGTATTGGTAGTGTTAATAAAGTTTTCGCTGGTTTTGGATATCAACTATTCAAAAAAATCAATATTGGTGCGGATATCCAATATAATTTTGGAACTATAACAACGAAAAGTTTGCTTTTTCAAAATGGTCTTCAGTATGGTACTAGAGAAAATAACGCTTCTAATGTAAGAGGTGTCAATTTTGATTTTGGGCTATCTTACGAAACCAAAGTGAATAAAAAATATTCTTTTTTCAGTAGTATGACTTATACACCAGAAGCTAAATTAACTCTTGGCAATACTCGTACTCTTGAAATTATTCAGTTTTTAAGTACTGGTGCTGTTAGTGTTATTGAACAAAACCAAATACCTGTTAGTGACACCACTATAAAATTACCTTCTAAACTTTCTTTTGGTTCTGGTTTTGGAGAAGTAAAAAAATGGTTAGTTGGAGGAGAAGTTACTTTTACAAACAATAGCGTCCTTTCTAATCGTTTCAATGATATCAGCGGATCTACTTTTGAAAACTCTATTCGTTATAGTTTAGGAGGTTTTTATATTCCTAATTACAATTCTTATTCTGGTTATTTTAAAAGAGTGGTATATCGTGGTGGTATCCGTTTTGAAAACACAGGTTTAGTTATTCAAAATCCAGGTTATCCTAACAAATCAATTACTGATTTTGCTGGTTCTATCGGATTAGGATTGCCTCTTGGGGGTACTTTTTCTAATATCAACATTGGACTTGAAGTTGGTAAAAGAGGTACTAAATATGGGAATTTGGTTGAAGAAAATTATGTCAACTTAAGTATTGGTTTATCATTAAGCGAAAGATGGTTTGTTAAACGTAAATACGACTAAAACTTTTTACCTATGAAAGCAATTATTTTTATGATTGGTATTTTATTTATATCAAGTGCCAATGCCCAAAAGTTTGATTGTTCTTCAAAAATAGCAGCCTATCAAGAGCTTTATCAAGCCAAAAAAATAGCTGAATCGTTCGATATTTGGAACGAAGTGAAAAAAAATTGTCCTAAAGAAAATGAAGGTATTTATAAAGATGGAATCCAAATTCTTCAATATAAAATTGACAATGCAAAAGCAGATGAGGAGAAAGAAAAGTTAGTTCGTGATTTATTAAAATTGTATGATCAATACAATAAAAACTTCCCATTAGCTACTCCAAGTTTTCAAGCAGACAAGGCAATGGCACTTGTCAATAATAAGATTGAGGCTAAAGAAGAAATTTTCAATTTATTAGACACCGCATTTTTAAGTGCTTCAAAAAACATCACAGACGCGAACACCATCTTTACTTATTTTAGTATGTATTGTGAAAGGTTCACTAACGGCGACAAAAAAATCACTTCCAATTTAGTCTTAGAAAAATTCACTCAAGCCACTTCTATGCTGAATGAATTAACCATTTCTAACCCAACAAAAGCAAATGAGTATAAAACTGCGTTAAAAGGAGTTAATGCTTTGGCAAAAGATTTGGCGACTTGTGAAAACCTTGATGCATTTTACACAAAAAATTATGCAAGCAATCAAGACAATACAGATTGGCTTACGACAGCATTAATCAATTTATCGGAAAAATGTAGTGCCAAACCTATTTTTACTACCCTTACCGAAAAATTATATTCGATAAAAGTAACAGCGCAGTCAGCTAATTTTATGGCATTAAGCAACCTTAAACAGAGAAAGTTTACCGAGGCAATTAAATTCTATAATGAATCTGCAGAATTGCAAACCAATCCAATAGAGAAAGCCAAGATATATTATAATCTTGCTACAGGTTTGTTGGCCAATGACAATTCGAAATCAAAAGAATACTTAAACAAAGCCTTAGCTCTTGACCCTAAAATGGGAAAGGCTTATTTGTTTTTAGCACAATTGTATGCCAATAGCACTGATGAATGTGGTAGAACCGAGTTTGAAAAAAAGTCCGTATACTATTTAGCTGCTGAAACGGTTAAAAAAGCTGGTGTTGCCGAACCAAGATTAAAACCAACATCAGACAAAATGAGTAGCGATTTTGCAAAAAAATCAGTGACTCAAGATGATATTAAGAACGCTAAGATGGCCGGAAAATCTTTGAATATTGGATGTTGGATAAATGAAACTGTTACTTTTCCATCCAAATAATGAAACACCTTACTAGAAATAGTGTCCCTTTTATAACGGCATTCCTCTTTTGTTTTTTGATATTAGGATGCGAGGGTAATTTTCGCGATGTTCAAAAAATGGGGTTTGCTGAATTTTCTCCAAGTGGAGATGCTGATGACATCGATTTAAAATATACCGATTCTGGGAGGATTACCGCTAATCTGATTAGCCCGAAAATGCTAGATTATTCGACTGTTGAATATCCTTTTACAGAGTTTCCAAAAGGAATCCATTTAACCTTGTATGATAAAAAAGGCAAGGAAACTTATATCAATGCAAAATATGCTGTGTCACATAAAGCAACCAATATTATTGATTTGCAAGACAGTGTAAAAATATCCAATCAAAATGGAGATATGCTCGAAACAGAGCAATTGTACTATGACCAAAAAAACGAATGGTTTTTTACCGAAAAAAAGTTTAAATTTACCTCACCAAAAGGAGTTTCCTATGGCGAAGGAATTGATTTTAGTAAAGACTTCAAAAAAGTAAACTCACAAAAAATATCTGGAGAAGTCCAATCAGAATAAGAACTATGACCTATTTAAAATTTACTGTTTACGCTTACTTACTTGCTGGAATTCTATTTGCTGTTGATGCTTTTCAAAATTATCAAGCAGGCGAAACCAATAAGGCCTACATAAGCGGTGCCTTTGCTGTAGTGGGAATTTTTATGTTTTTCTTCAGAAGGAATTTTAATAAAAAATTTCAGGATCGCACTAAAAAACCTTAACCCATGGAAATCGGAATCATCATCCTATGCTTGATACTTTCCGCATTTTTCTCTGGAATGGAGATTGCTTTTGTTTCCTCCAATAAAATTTATCTTGAAATTGAAAAAAAACAAGACGATTTTATTTCCAAAATCCTTACCAAACTTACCCAAAAACCTTCCAAATTTATTGCTACGATGCTTGTTGGCAACAATGTGTCCATGGTCGTTTATGGTTTTTTTATGGGTGATTTGTTGATGCACTGGTTTGCTACCTTTGGATACAAATTTTCGGATTTATCCAATTTACTTTTACAAACTACGATTTCTACTTTAATCGTTTTGATGACCTCTGAATTTTTGCCGAAAGTTTTTTTTCAGATTTATGCCAATAGCTTTATGAAGTTTTTTGCTTTGCCGGCTTATTTCTTCTATAAACTTTTCTATTATATTTCCTCATTTATGATTTGGATTTCCGATTATGTTTTGCGCAAATTTTTCAAAACTGAAGGAGATCAAATTAATTTGTCATTTAGTAAAATCGAATTAGGAAATTATATTTCTGAGCAAATGAATGCTGTGCAAGACCATGAAACAGTAGATTCTGAAATACAGATTTTTCAAAATGCGCTTGAATTTTCTGGAGTAAAAGCACGAGACATCATGACTCCTCGAACGGAATTAGTGGCCGTTGATTTATACAGTTCTGTCGTTGATTTGAGAGAACTTTTTATAGCAACTGGGTATTCTAAAATTTTGGTTTATATCAATACCCTTGATGATATTGTAGGCTATGTTCATTCCTTTGAGTTGTTCAAAAAACCAAGAAGTATCAAGTCGATTATGATTGCAGTCGAATTTGTTCCGGAAACCATTTTGATCAAAGATGCCATGAATTTGTTGACAAAAAAACGTAAAAGTGTTGCTGTTATTTTGGATGAATATGGCGGTACTTCGGGCATTGTAACTATCGAAGATATAGTGGAAGAATTGTTTGGTGAAATTGAAGACGAACACGATTCTGACGAAGAATTGATTGAAAACAAGATCGATGAATCGAATTATATATTTTCCACTCGATTAGATGTTGAATATCTTAATGAAGAATATAAACTCAATATTCCCGAAAGTGATTCTTATGGAACACTGGGTGGATTTATCGTTGATTTCTCGAAAGAAATTCCACAAAAAGGAGATCAAATTACTATTGGTAACTTCCAATTTATCATTGAAGAAGCTACGAATAAGAAGATCGAATTAGTAAAAATGACGGTATTGGATTAATTTCTCGAAAAAAATCCACATTTAAACGAAATTATAGCTGTGTGTGTTTTGTTATTACACATATAATTGTATTTTCGCAAACTGAAATAAAATTAACAAAAATAGAAATGGCAGTTTTATCAAAAATTAGAAAACGCTCAGGTTTACTTTTATTAGCAATTGGTTTTGCATTATTAGCTTTTGTTGTACAAGATTTGTTCACCAAAGGTTTTAAAAGTTTATCCAAAGACGTAGGAAGCATAAATGGAAAAGATATTTCTTTTGAAGAATTTAGAGTAAAAGTAGCAAATACAGAAAAAAACAGTCAAGGCCAAGGTCAAAACATGACTGCTATGCAAGCTTCAAACCAAGTTTGGAGTCAAGAAGTAAATATTGCTTTGCTAACGGAAGAATTTGAAAAATTAGGAATTCGTGTTGGTGAAAAACATATTTTAGAAATATTCAAATCTGATCCTAATATTGGACAAAACCAAATGTTTTTGAATGCAGCTGGTAAATTTGATTTGAACAAATTCAAAGAATATTTCAAAGCAACGCCCGAAGGTGTTCAAATGTTGAAAGACAGAGAGAAAGATGCAGAATTGAATGCCAAATACCAAATTTATAATTCATTGGTAAAAGGCGCCATGTACACTACACAAACAGAAGGTAAATTTAAATATGAAGCTGAAACTAACAAAGTAAGTTTTGATTTTGTTTCTGTTCCTTATTCCTCTATAAAAGACAGCGATGTAAAAGTAACGGATGATGAAATTGTTGCTTACATGAAAACGAAAGAGAAAAAATTCAAATCAGAAGAATCACGTGAGTTGGATTATGTTTTAATTGCTGAGAAACCATCGGCACAAGATGAAGCTGAAATTAAGAAAAACGTTGATGCCTTATTATTGCCAAGCGTTCGTTACAATAAAGAAACAGGTAAAAACGATACTATTCCTGGATTTAAATCGGCAACTAACAATGCAGATTTTGTAAACTCAAATTCTGACGTTCCGTTTGATTCAACTTACATACCAAAACAAAATTTGCCACCAGCTAGCGCTGATCAATTATTTAATTTACCTGTTGGTGAAGTTTTTGGACCTTATATGAAAGACAATTACTATTGCATTTCAAAAGCACTAGGTAGAAAAGCTGGTGCCAGAGTAAAAGCAAGTCATATTCTTATCAGCTGGGAAGGGACTAAAGTTCCAAACAAAAAAGAGAAAAGAACAAAAGAACAAGCTAAAGCTAAAGCAGAAGGATTGTTAGCACAAGCGCAAGCTAATCCTGGTATGTTTATGATGTTAGCCATGACTAACTCTGATGATTCATCAGCAAATCAAGGTGGAGATTTAGGCTATTTTTCACAAGGACAAATGGTAAAACCATTTAATGATTTTGTTTTCAGTAACCCAGTTGGAAAAATTGGTTTAGTAGAAACGGAATTTGGATATCATATTATTCAAGTGACTGATAAGCAAGATGCTGTTAAATTGGCAACTATTGCTCAAAAAATCCAACCATCTGAAGCTACTAATGACAAAACTTATACTCAAGCAACCAAATTTGAAATGGATGCTGCTACTAAAGATTTTGCTGCCTTAGTAAAACAAATGAAATTGACTCCTAACCCAGCAGTTAGAGTTAAAGCAGTGGATGAAAGTTTTGGATCCATCAGCAATCAAAGACAAATTGTAAAATGGGCCTTTGATAAAGACACTAAAATTGGTGATGTAAAACGTTTTGAAATTGTGAACGTAGGTCACGTAATTGCCAAAGTGAAAAGTACTGCTGAAAAAGGTTTAATGACAGCTGAAGAAGCAAGACCACAAGTAGAGCCAATTTTGAAAAACAAAAAGAAAGCAGCATTAATCTCTGCTAAAATGAAAGGCTCTTCATTGGCAGCTATTGCAGCTAGCAACAAAGCTACTGTAATGAATGCTGTTGATTTAACTATTGAAAATCCAAATGTACCAAATGCTGGTTTTGAACCAAAAGTTGTTGGATTAGCTTTTTCATCTAAAGTAGGTCAACTTTCTAAACCAATTGATGGAAATTCTGGAGTATATGTAATAGCTACGAAAGTGGTTACTAAAGCCCCAGCAATTAAGAAATATGATGATTACATCAACAAACTAAAACCTCAAGTGGCTAATTATGCTGGAAGAGTTTTACCAGCGTTGAAAAACGATGCTGACATTAAAGACAACAGAGCTGATTTTTATTAATACCATCTCATCCTAAATAAAAAAATCCTGAAGCATGCTTCAGGATTTTTTGTTTCTTACAAGATCATTTCACTATAAGGAATGACGGTTTGAAACCCTTTGTCTTTAAAATATTCTATTGGATTTTCTTTGGAAATGCTCATTACAAAATCACCACCCCACGCACCAAGACTTTTGATTACTCCATCAAAATCGGGAAACAACGTTTCTTTTGCGGTTACTTGTTCTAAAATAGCACTCATCTCAATCTCGTGTTGTTGCAGTGCTAAAGAAAATTCACTTGCAGTAGTAGATTCGATTATCTTATTAGTAATATCATTTATTATAGGAATGCTTTTTTCAATGTTCCCTCGATTACTTAAATAGGTTGCTATAGCGGCTTTGCTATTTTGCTTTTTATTCAGATATACAAAGAAGATTTTATCTTTAAAGTCAGGGTTGAATTGTACTATTTCAACAACTGGATTTTCGTTGATCAATTGATAAACAATAGGGGTGTTATTTTGAGCGCAAGCAATATCATAGCCACTGCCTCCAAAACTTCTTTTTAGTAGCTTAAATGCATCTATTTGGAGCCATTGAGCAATGTTATTAATTAATGTAGAAGACGTTCCTAACCCCCAAAGTTTCGGGAAGGTCAATTCTGTTGAAATGGTATATCCATTGGCAGCAGTAATAAAATCAGAATTGATTAAATAGGCTTCATGCAAAATCTCGATTAAGGTATTCTTAATGTTTTTGATATCATCAAAACGCTCTTTCCTGACAATGGAAGAAAACGGAATGGTATCTTCGAACCAAACGCTTTTATCACTATCATAACTTTTCCAATGGATTACATTTCCTTCAGACTCTTCTACAATAAGATTTTGACCAAACTTTGTTGGCAATGCAAAAGCTTTGGCTCCATCCAGCACTACATATTCTCCTGTGATGAGCAGTTTTCCGTTGCTGTAAAAGGTCTTTTTCATTTAAGTTGCACTCCTTTCAAAATCTACTTTCTTAAATTTTCAATAAAGGCTACTACTGAAGCATGTGAAATCGTATTGTTCTCAAAATGATTTCTAATTATCTTTCGCTCTTCTGTTGTAGTTTGATATTGATTCAGAATATTATTAATGTGCATTTTCATATGACCTTCCTGAATTCCGGTTGTGGTTAACGAACGCAAAGCAGCAAAGTTTTGTGCCAATCCCGCAACAGCTACAATTTGCATTAATTCTGGTGCAGAAGGTTTTCCTAAAATTTCCAAAGCCATTTTCACTAATGGATGTAAAGAAGTCAGCCCACCAACTGTTCCTAAAGCTAATGGAATTTCCATCCAAAAAGTAAATATTCCGTTTTCAACTTTGGCATGAGACAAACTAGAATAGTGTCCTTCACGGGAAGCATAAGCATGAACTCCAGCTTCCACTGCACGGAAGTCATTTCCTGTGGCCAAAACCACAGCATCTACTCCATTCATAATTCCTTTGTTGTGTGTAACAGCGCGGAAAGGTTCTATCTCGGCAATACGAATAGCTTGTACTAATTTCTCGGCAAACTCTTTTGGATTTTCAATTTTCTTTTCTGCTAAATCTTCTACTTTACAAGATACTTCAACTCGAACAATACAATTGGGAACATAATTCGAAAGAATACTCATCACTATGACAATATCTCTCTCTTCTTCCGTAAAACCATTATAATTCTGGGCTTCTTCTTTTAACGATTTAGCTAATTGTTCCAAACAGGAATTAATAAAATTAGCTCCCATGCTGTCTTTGGTTTCAAAGGTTGCATGCAGTTGAAAGTAATTCTCTAGTTCAGAAGTTTTATCGCGAAGTTCTAATGATGTAATTCCACCACCTCGTTTTTGCATGTTTTGTGTAATGCTTTCCGTAGAGGCTAATAAATTTCCTTTAATCGAATTGAAAAACTGTTGCAGTTTTACGGAATCGCCGTTGAATAGAAAATGAACCTGACCTATTTTCTCCGTATTCAAAACGGTTGCTTTAAATCCGCCACGAGTACTCCAAAACTTTGCTGATTTTGCAGCTGCAGCTACAACCGAACTTTCTTCAATAACCATTGGAACAGAATAATACTTTCCATTGATCAGAAAATTTGGCGCAATTCCCATAGGCAAATAGAAATTGGTAATGGTATTTTCTATAAATTCATCATGTAATTGTTGGAGTTGAGCATCATTGTTCCAATATTGTTTTATTGTCGCAACTGCTTCCGTTGAATTAGCAAAATACTCTTTGGCAATCCAATTGATTTTTTCTTCTTTGGATAATTTTGAAAAGCCCGAAATGGAATTATTCATGGTCAATAATAAGTAGATTTATCAACTACAAATATAGTTTATTAATTGGTTGTTTGAGGTGTTGTTATAGGACCTTGAATTGGAGCTTGACCTTCTTCATATTCGGTTTCTTTCAAATCTTCGCTTTGTCTTCCTAGGCTAACTTTTGGATTGTCTTTGGTTCCAGTAATTTTCATTGGAATACCAATAATACCCAACGGTGGTAATCCTAATCGCATTTTGATATTCAATCGGCCATCAAAGCTTGTTTGCCCTTCAATTCTTGGACGGAATCCAGCTACTTTGAATTTAAATCGTTCAATGGTTATGATATTATTTTTGATGGTAGTATTAATATCTACTTTTGACAAATCAGGGTTTTTTATAGCTTCTCTTCCTGTCTTTCTGCTCACGGCACCAAACATCTTAAACCCTTTCATTTTTACATCCTTTACCGAAAGTGTTCCGCCTCCAATAAGTGATGGATAAATCGGCTGCATATTGCCATCTAATTTTCCAGCTACTTTATAATCTAAAGAGATTATTCCTTCAGCACTTTCTGCAGCAGAAGCCATTTCTCTGAATAGTTTAACTTCTTTATAAGCTCTTTTTACGTCAAAGTCTTTAGCTAAAATTTTGAAATCAAATGCTGCTTTATTTGTGGATTCACTTGCATACTCAACTTCCATTTTCACATTACAACCAATGACATCAAAACTGTTGTTCTTCATAATCAGTTTCCCATTATTGATAAGCATATTTCCGTTTAATTTTTCCAAAGCTAAATCTTGAAAGTTAACTTTATCAGCAACAGCGTGAAATTGCAAATCGAAATTACTTGGAATAACAATTACCCCTGTCTCTGCTGGCGTTAATGGTTTTGTATTGTCTTTAAGAATATCTGGAACGGCAGTTTGTGGTTGACTTGCTGAAGCAGACATAAATTCGTCACAATTGATATAATTAGATTGTAACGCAAAATTTCCTTTTAGAATGGCTTTGTTGGTCAAAACAAAGTCGATTACGTTTTGCAAATACCCGTTCATTTTAAAGTCGGACTGACCGTAAGTTGCCACAAAATCATTGAAATTCATTTTATCCTGATGGAACACAAAAGTTCCGTCTTTGATTAGAAATGGCTTTGGCAAATATTCTGATGTTGTTTTGATATTGCGCAGTTTCAATGTTCCGCTATTGTGAAGGTTTTTATAATTCCCTTTCATAGCGTCATTTTGTGAGCCTTTGAAAGTAACGTCAGCATTGATATAGCCCTCTAAATCTAATCCTTTTCGAGAGAATACTTTATAAATTTTGGCAACATCCAATTCTCCTTTGGCTTTAATATCATAATTAATATTATCAAAGTTCTGTAATTTAGCATTGACATAAATGGGCTTTCCTTCAAACTCAAAAGACGCTGGTGTAATATTGATTTTCAAATCATTTAAATTGCCTAGCTTATCTGAAATGCTAGCTAAAACATTGATATTTTTAATTGGATTGGGATAGTAAATTGTTTTTACGAATCCGTTTTTCAAAAAGACTTTTCCGTTGGTAACTGGAATCTTATTGTTTTTTTTATCATAAACTCCATTCGATTTTATGTCCATATTCAAGACACCACGCAAATCCATGTTTTGAAATCCAAAGGCTTTATTCATTTTTGCTAAATTAATCTTGGATTGAATTCGGGCTGCTATTTTTGGCTTTGAAAGTCCAACCGTTTTAATAATCGCTTTGAAATAATCTTTATCAACATTGAAGAAAATTGAATCAATATTGACCTGTAATTTTTCTGTATCTAAAGAAGGCAATTTGGTGTCAAAATTCAAAAAGATATTCGATGCTGGTATAGGAGCATTGTTATAATTAATAAATCCATCACGGATTTTCATATTGAAAGCCAAATCCGGTTTTTGATTTTTAGAAGCGATATATTTTCCTTTCAAAGTCAAAAGCAAATCGGTGCTTCCATTAACTTTTGATTTGTCAAGCCAAGTTACATAATGAGGGGGTAATGCAGTAAAAAAATCGTTAAGTTTACTGTCTTCTGATTTGATATTGAAATCCATATCATACCCATTGCTCAAGAAATTAAATTTCCCTTTGAACTCTACAGGTAGTTTATTGATTTTTAAATTATTTTGTTCGAAAACAAAGGCTAACGAATGGGTATTGATTTTAGTAATCAAATTGGCGTTAACTTTTTTGTTTTTTAAATACTGTTCTCCATTGTAAGTAAAATCAAAATCTTCAATATCAGCATCGGTGTTTAAATCGAATATTGCTTTGTCTAAATCGCCATTACCAACATAATTGAATCCATTGGCATCGATTAGCATTTTGGTTGATTTGTCATCGTATACTAAATGCGTATTCTCGATAGCTATTTTTTCTAAACGTAAATCGGTTGTACTTGTGGTATCTTTCTCGGTGGTTTTAGCATCCGATTTATAAACATTATAATTCGCCTCTCCTTTTTCATTTACTTTTACATTGATAAATGCGTCAGAAACAAATATTTTATCGATGTTGACTTGTTTATCAAAAAGCAGGGACTTAAGATTGATTCCAAAAGCTACTTCTTTTGCCGTTAGTAATTTTTCGTTTTTATAAGGAGCTGAACCATTTAATGAGAAATCGGTAAGGGTTAACGTTAAAGATGGAAAATGATTGAAGAATGATAGATTTGCTTCTTTGAAATTAAGCTTGCCATTAAGTTTTTGATTGGCAAATGATTTTACTTCTTCAGCAATTTTACCTGGAAAAAGCATTGGCAATATAAATAGCAAAGCTAAAATAAAGCCCAATGAAATTCCGGAGATTTTTAAAATTCTGATAATCACATTTTTCATGCCACAAAAATAGTATTCCAAAAGTTTAGAAAAAAATTTAAATTCTACTTTGTAAAAGCAAAAAGCCACGTTTTTAAAGACGTGGCTTTTAAAAAATTAATTATACTTACTAATCTAACCTTATTGTTTAATTAATTTCAAAGTTTTTGAGTTGTTATTCATATCTATAGCTTTCACTAAGTATACTCCTTTACTTAAATCATTAATATCAAATGGATAGTTGTCTGAAGAAATATTTTCAAAAGATTTTACCATTTGTCCAGTAATAGAATACACTTGAACTTTAGCAACTTGTCCGCTTATGGTGAACAATCCTGAGGTAGGATTAGGAGACAATTTTAAATTACTAACCATTTCAAATTCATTAGATGCCAAAGCTGCTGGTTGATTTCCGTATATTTTGTATTGTCCTGCAGCAATATTGATAGGTGCTGATGCATTTGATACTGATATTGGAGTATTGGTCATCAAGTCATACCAAGTTCCTGTATAAGGAAAATTAGGCACAACATTTTGAGCTGTTACATCAAAATTAGATAATACAACTACATTTTTTAAAGTAGTAGTTGGCAATGTATCATCCCAAATATAGATTTTAGGTTGTAAAGTAGTTCCAGAAGTTATACTTGAATTGGCTGAAAAAACAGAGTTATTCTTTTTCAAATCAATCATTTTTGCCCAATCGTTATAAATTTGGCTTCTGTTAGTATTTCCTAACCAATTGCTAGTCCATTGATTTTGAATTTTTGTATCCAATCTACAATCACCTGAAGTAGCATCAGAGGCAGTGTTTATCGTTCCATTATTACAAGTAAAAATAGACTCATCATTACCTAAATCTCCAAAACCCCAAATCATTTTTGGTCCAGGAACAAGTAAGGTAACAGCTCCAAGAGCTGACATTCTTGATAATGCAGTGTTTAAGTTGGTTACATTGTGTGCAGCATTAACTGTACTTCCGAAAGTAACATTTTTATACATCAATCTTTCTTCGTCATGACTTTCGGCATATCCAACTAATCTTTTATTGGTAAAACCTCTGCTTGAACTTGACATTCTAGAAATATCATTACTTGAATTATATCCCATAGTTAACTGATTGTACTGATCAGTCATTTTACCCCAAAGCATCACTCCTTTACTTGGTGTTTCAGCAATTCTATAATTAGCCCATTGTTGCTCTTCTGAATCCACTCCTAAGTGTTCAAAAATAGTATAATGTGTTGGGTCAAGTGACCATGAATAATCAGCATATTCTTTTAGGACATCCACTCTATCTTGTTGATATGAATTTGTACAAGCATCACTTCCTGTACAATTTTGAGTAAATCCTTTAGTTAAATCCCAACGTAAACCGTCAATTTTAAATTCTTGAATCCATTGTTTAATGACTCTTTTAGTATAGTATTTTGTTCTTGCTGAAGAGTGATTAAAATCATTTCCAACACCATAACTGTGAGTAGCTACCGTATTGAAATAAGGATTTTCAGAACTTGGATCTCCAAAACCATCTCCATCAGCATCAACCATCCACATTCTAACCATTGGGTTTCTACCGAAAGCATGATTTAAAGCAACATCTAATACCACTGCAATGCCGTTTTGGTGACATAAATCTACAAACTCTTTAAGCTTATTAGCTGGTCCATAGAATTTATCGGCTGCCAAATGAAATGATGGATTATAACCCCAACCTTCATTGCCTTCATACTCCATAACTGGCATTAATTCAATAGCATTAACTTTTAAATTTTTAAAATAATCCATTCTATCTATCAGACTTTGATAGCTTCTGTCAGCATCAAAATCTCTAACTAGAACTTCATAGATTACTAAATTTTCTTTGGCTGGCTTTGTAAAATTGGTAACAGTCCAGTTATAAGGTGTTTGTCCAGTTTGTAGAACAGTAACTTCTTTTTCTTGACCCGTTGGATAAGCTGGTAAATTAGGATATTTAGTAGCTGGTATATAAGGGTCGTCAAATGGTGACAATACTAATGTTGAATATGGATCAGCTGTTTTTACCACTTTAGGTGAATTAGTTATCGTTGGAGTTGTTTTACAAACCCAATATTGATAAGTATATATTTGTCCCGAAGTTAAACCTGTTAGCTCAAGCCAAAACTTGCCTGTTGTAGGATCCTTTTTCATAGCATATGCAGCAGTAGGAAACCAGTTATTAAAACTACCCGCAACATAAACAAAATCTTTATTTGGAGCATCTAATACCAATGTAGCTTTTGTAGCATCACCAGAATTATAAGTTATTCCATCATCGGCAACTCCAGAAGGAAGTGCTTGTGAAATGGTACCTGGATTAAATAGGTATGTAAATTTCTTTACAATGGTAGTTGCCCCTTGAGTACATTCCACTGTAAAAACAGTATTTTGAGATACTAAAGGTCCCGCAGTAAAGAATGTTGTAGAAGTTGGTCCACTTATAGTAACACCATTTGCTTTTAAAACGTAAGAGGCTGCACCTCCTGTGTTAGAGGCAACAATACTTGCATTAGTACTAGCAGATAATATGGTAAAACTATTTTCAACAGGTGATACTAAAGACATTTGGAAAGCACCAACATTAAAAATATTATCGTTGGTTTGTTTATTAGTACCATCTTTTGCTTTTACAAGAAAACCCATTCTCCCAAAAACGGTATTGTTATAAAATGTTTGAGGGACAAAAGTTATGGTGTAGGTATCATTCCCTGAATTATAAGTTAACCTATTGGCTTCTGATGAAGCTGTCCAAGTTCCATTGGTAGGACAATCTGCTATGTAATTGCCATTAGCATCTTGCATCCAAGCCCATAAATAAAGTGCATTACCTGTTACTCCCCAGGTAGCCTCATTTATTTGACTCCCTTGAACTGTGATAGTAATTTGCTGATTTCTCTCAAAAGGGTTTGGCGACACCGTTGGAGTAATAGTCTGAAGCTGTGCTTGTGAAGCAAAAGCTGAGAATAATAGTAATAAAAATATCTTTTTCATATTCTTTTTTTAAAAAAACATTCCCGCCAGCTAGTGACGGGAAATAGTTTTATGGTTTACTTGAATTAATTAATTTGGTATTAAACGCAAATTATAGTTAGCAGCATTTCTAACATCCAATACTACTTTGTAATTTCCTGCAGCAGGAACTTTCATATTTTGTCCGCCAAATTTAATTTTGTTAGCAGAAGTAGCTTGTAATGTTTCTGTAGCTGTTTGTGTAGAGCCCAATTTTTCAGACCAGTCATCTTTAGTACGAATTAAGAATTCGTCTTGAGCTAATGTCAAATCAATAGTGTACATTCTGAAATATGGGGATGCTGGATTAGTATCAAAAGTCAAATAAGTTGGTGTGCCCCATCCATTAGGAGTTGCAGCACCAATGATAGCAATTTGTCTAGCTCCTACAGAATAAGTATTTGCATTCCAATCCACGGTCATGAAATAAGTTCCTGCACCACCTGGTTTAATGTTTTTACCTCCTGAATGAACTAATGTTGCAAATGAATTAGGGTTTTCTGTAGTATCCCCTTTATCATTATTCCATGTAGTATCATAAGTAAATTTGAATTCAGGTGCAGGGTTATTCATCCATACAAAACCTTCATATTTATCATCCCCAGCTTTAGAGAATAATTTAGGAGCATTAGCTGGATCCCAATCAGCAAAAGTACTATTTCCTCCATAATTACCAGGAACATAGATTCTTTGATATTCATCAAATGCATCGTATGCTGTTGCAGTGACAGTTGCTTCTTGAGACATTGCCTCAGCTAAATTATTTGAGGATGTAGATAATTGGTCATTTACTTTACCAACAATTCTTATTTTATAGCTTGCAGAAGATCCTATAGAACCATTAGCCAACAATAAAAGTGTGTTAAATTGTCTTACTGTAACCGACTTTTCGAATGATTTACCTGCTTCAGAATTAAAATTACCTAAATCAAAAGAGGCATTACCTGTTGCAGCAAAAGTTCCAGAAGCTTGAACAGCTTCTAGTCTGTAGTTTACTGAAGCTTGGTACCCATAATCTGCAGAAGTCCACTTTACAAGAAATACTTCGTCAGAAGCATTAGTAGCATTTAAGGCATAAGTTCCATCAACGGGTGCTGATAAAACAAAATCACCACTTTGTTTAGCAACCGGGTCTAAACTGTCCTTTGAACAAGAAACTAGTCCAACCGTAATGAAGGTTACTAAAAATATTTTTTTAATTAAATTTTTCATAATTATATATTATTATTAATTATAACCTGGGTTTTGAGTTAAATTAGGGTTTGAACTTAAAGCTGTAAACGGTAATGGGAATAAGTTATAAGTTGCTGGAATTGCAGTTCCAGTTTGAACTCCACCTTTCCATGGCCATAAATAACTTCCTCCAGTAAATTTACCGAAACGAATTAAATCCGTTCTTCTATGTCCTTCAAAGTTCAACTCTCTTCCTCTTTCATCTAAAATGAAGTCCAAAGTCAAGTCAGCACTTGTTATTGGAGTAGCATTTGCTCTGTTGCGTATAGCTTGTACATAAGTCAACGCTTGTGAAGGTGATCCTCCAGTAGCTCCTCTTAAAGTACACTCAGCATAAATTAAATAAGCATCAGCTAATCTAAATAATGGAAAATCAGTACTAGAGAAAGAAGTTGGTGTCCAAGAACCAGTAGTAGAACTATTTCTGAATTTAGTACATGGATAACCATCTGACCAAGTTTTGTAATCGTTCATCTCATAACTTTGACCATTTCTCCAGAACAAACTTGCTCTAATATCAGGAGAAGCCCCTAAATCAGTTGCATTTGCTCCAAATAATCCGTACCAAGCTTTAGTAGCTCTGTGTCCACCCCAACCATCTGCTGCTCCAAATTGAGAAATTGGACTCATAGTATCATTATTCATATTACCATTTACTAAATAAGTAGTGTTACCATAACTTTGACTAGTTACAGCATCAGCAATAAGTGGGAATATAATTTCTGATGAAGTGTTATTATCAGAAGAGAAATTTTTCATGAAATTAGTTTCCAAAGAATACCCTCCTTCAGTGATTACTTTATTAGCATAAGTTAACGCATCGTTGTATCTAGCTGAACCAGTATACACTTCTGCATTCAAATACAATTTAGCTAATAACATTCTTGCGCAAGATTTATTTGCTCTACCATATTCGTTAGTAGCAGGTAAATCATTTTCAATAGCTAATAATTCAGACTCCACGTAATTGAATAGTTCTGTTCTTGAAGCTTCTGGCAATGGTGCTGATTGACCATAGTTTTCTGTAGTCACCAATACTCCTTTGCCAAAACAATCTATCATGTAGAAATAAGCTAAAGAACGTAAAAAACGTAGTTCACTAACGTATAATGCTTTATTAGGATCGTTAACCGAATTTAAAGCAATAATAAGATTAGTCGTTTGTGGTACTGTGTAATAAACTCTGTCAAATAAATAACGGAAGAATTTATTGTTTTGTGTCCAATCTTTAGTAGTGGTTAATTGATCTAGCCCATCATCTCCCCAACGATTTTTCATATCATCAGCAGAAAAGTCTTCTAGATTAATAATCCCTCTTAAAAAACCGCTTTCACCGGCATCATTAGCCTGAATATCAGAACTACCTGGACCGTTACCACCTGTCAAAGCAAATGTGGCATACATTCTAGACAACAATCCTTTCGCTGCGTTAGGATCTTGTTGCAACAAATTTTCAAAAGTACTCTCGACAACTGGTTTGGTGTCTAAATCTTTTGAACAAGAACTTATTAACATTAAAGTTAATGCAAGTCCTGCAATTTTAAATTTTATTTTCATAGTTTATTTTTTTTAAAAATCAATGTTTACACCAATATTGAACACTCTAGGTCTTGGATAGAAATTAGAATCAATGCCATTAAAGTTTTCTGGATCTTGTCCTGAATATTTAGTTAAGATGAACAAGTTGTTTGCTCCAACGTACAATCTTAAAGAAGAACCTTTGTATAGTTTATCAAATTTATACCCTAAAGAAACACTCTCACAACGTAAGAAAGTAGCATTTTCTAGATAAAAATCAGAAGTTGAAATGTTTCCATTTGTATTTTGGAATGGTAAATCATTCAAAACATTATTTAAATTAGATGTTACTAAAGGTTTTGCTCTGTCAATAGTTCCATATTGAGCCAATACACTATTATACACTCTACCTCCGATTTGTCCTCTAAAACTTGCATTGAAGTCGAAGTTTTTATAATTAAAAGTAGTAGAGAAACCATAAGTCCAGTGCGGAATGGTAGCTGAAAAATATTTATCTTTATCATCAACAGTACCATCACCATTCCTATCTACAAATACATTAGGAATTGGTTTACCAGCGCTATCATACACTTGTTCAAATACCCAAGCAGATCTTGGTTCCTCCCCAACTGCATTATAGATTAACGTTCTTCCAATTCCTGGCAAGTTACCTCCATTTACAGGCATTTGGGTGGCACCATTCACATCATCTACTTTACCAATATTATAGGTTAAATTTCCATTAACAGACCAATTCATAATATCTGAATTGATAATTTTAACGTTCAAACTAGTTTCAATACCTTTATTAGTGATAGCTCCAGCATTAGTTACAAAAGCATTCGTTAAAAATTGTCCAGGAGCAATATTCACAATAGCTAATAAATCAGTAGATTTTCTAACATAAGCATCAATAGTACCTGATACTTTTCCCCCTTTAAACAAGCTAAAATCGATAGCCGTATTTATTGTAGTCGCTTTTTCCCACGTTAAGTTCGGATTAAAAGCAGCAGCAGAGTATATGTTTACACCTGGAAGGTATTGCCCATTTGGAGAACCAGGGATAAAAATTGGTGTGTAAGGATAATTCCCATTGTTACCAACAACTGCATCTCTAATATCACTATTCCCTGTTAAACCATACCCTACTCTTAGTTTTAAATCCTCAAAAGTAGTAGAATTTTTGAGGAAGCTTTCTTCTTTCATTTTCCAAGCCAAACCAAAAGCTGGGAAGTAACCCCATCTTTTATCTGATTGGAAAAGAGAAGAAGCATCCGCTCTTATAGTCATTGTTAACAAATATTTATCGAAAAAGTCAATATTGGCTCTACCAAAATAAGACTCTAATGTCATTTTTCCATAATATCTATTGTTTGGATTTTGTACATTAACTTGTGGCTCTCTAAGTCCTGTTACCGTATTATATTGGAAAATAGATTTATTACCATCATTTACAAAACTTTGGAAAGAGTGACCAGCTTGAGCCTCAAATCTTGAAATGGCACCTGTAAGTTTTTTTGAATATAACAAATAAGCATCTAATGTTTTATTCATTACCGTTTGTCTTTCTGCATAATTCAACCCTGGATTAAATACATAATTAGTGGCTGGATCAATAGCAGTTGCTGTTTGATCTAATCTATAAGTATTAATTGCATTATCAGTATACATCTCTTTAATAGAAGATTGAGACGTTTCCATACCTGCATTAACTACAACGTGCAAATCAGGTAAAAAGTGAGTTTTATAATCAAATTCAATGTTACCTAAGAACTTATCTACCGATTCTGGACGATATCTTTGATTTAAAGCAGCCACAGGGTTGGTTTGACCTTGTACTTGATAACGATTATTAATTAGAGCATATTCTTGATAATATCCAGCAAAACGATTATCTGGACTATCGCCATAAACTGGTTTAGTTGGATCCATATTAAGAGCTGCACTGATTATACCACCCACATCAATGGCATTCTTTTTAGAACTTATCCCTTTGGCATTAACATCCACTTTCAAGTGACCATCTAAAAAGGTTGGTGTTAATTTTAAACCTGCTGTAATTCTTGAATAATCATTAGTTCTAACCAGACCTTCCGTTTTGTTATACCCTATAGAAGCTCTAAAAGGAACATCACCAAAAATAGCTGCTTTTGCAGTGAAATTATGGTCTTGTGTTGTAGTAGCTCTGTAAATTTCATTTTGCCAATTCGTGTTATAAAGTATTCGTCCTCCTGTAGTTGAATTAGGATCAGGAATTCCAAGCTTAGCTACATACTCTGGATTACTAACCCCGAAAGTATCATTAATAAACTTAGTATACGTTGGTCCATCCATCACATCAATAAGTTTATCCACTTTACCAAAGGAGAACGTAGAAGAATAAGTAAATTGTGGTTTACCAGTTGACCCTTTTTTAGTAGTAATAATGATTACCCCATTAGAAGCTCTTGAACCATAAATAGCACTAGCTGAAGCATCTTTAAGAATGGTAAATGACTCAATGTCATTAGGATTGATCATTGACAATGGATTAGACTGACCTGCGGCCAAAGTATTGTCAATAGGCACATTATCAATTACAATCAATGGGCTTTGTTGTGTATTAAAAGACCCTATACCTCTGATTCTAATATTAGGAGCAGTATCGGGTTGACCACCATCACTAGTAATTCTAACTCCCGCTGCTTTACCAATCAATAATTGATCAGCACTTAAAACAGCTCCTTTGTTAAAGTCTTTGGAAGTAACAGTTGTTACAGCCCCTGTAACATCTTTTTTTCTCGCAGTTCCATACCCCACTTGAACTACTACTTCTTGTAATTGATTTGCGCTTTCCCCAAGACTGACAGATATTTCTTTCTGTCCTGAATAGTTAACGGTTTTTGATTCATATCCAATAAAAGAAAAAAGGATTTTGTCACCACTTTTTAATTTGTTTAATTGGAATTTTCCATCAAAATCTGTTGAGGTGCTTTGGTTTGCGCCTTGAACGGTTACATTTACTCCTGGTAATGGTTGATTTGATTTTTCATCAACAACAACACCACTAAGATTGCTCTGTGCTAGAACACTAAGTGGTAATAAAAGAAATAAAAATAACAACTTTTTGTAAATTGTTTTCATACATTTTGTTTAGGTTAAAAAAATAATTTTGTGCTTATACTTTGACTTCGAGTGTTAAATTTATGTAAAAATTAGAACATAGCGAATAAACTATCGTTAAATGTGTTTCGAAAACGTTTTCGTGTTGAAAACTTTTTCATTTACATAATTAATTATGACTAAAATTGATAGAATCGAAAATAACATATATCTTTATTCAGAAAATACTATTTATCAAATTCCAAATGATGAGAAGAAAGATTACTTTAAAACAAATTGCCAGAGAACTAGACGTATCCATATCTACCGTTTCAAAATCATTAAGAAACAGCTTAGAAATTAGTGAAGACACTCGTCAAAAAGTGCAGGCATTTGCCAAATTATACAACTACAAACCGAACAATATTGCCTTAAGTTTAAAAAACAAGAAAACTAAGACAATTTGTATTATTATTCCTGAAATTATTCATCATTTTTTTGCCACGGTTATTAGTGGCGTCGAAAATGTGGCCAATGAAAATGGCTATAATGTTTTAGTTTGTCTTTCCGATGAATCCTTTGACAAAGAAGTCATCAATATGGAAATGTTAGCCAATGGAAGTATAGATGGCTTTATCATGTCTCTTTCCAAGGAAACCCAACAAAAAAAAGATTTTCACCATATTTTAGAAGTCATCAATCAAGGGATGCCCGTAGTAATGTTTGACAGGGTAACCAATGATATTTTGTGTGACAAAGTAATCATTGACGATAGTTTAGCTGCTTTTAACGCCACGCAATTTCTTATTGACAAAGGCTTCAAAAAAATAGCGCTAATCACTACAATTGACTATGTCAGCGTTGGAAAGCTCAGAACAGAAGGCTACATTAAAGCCTTAAAAAACAACGACATCAAAGTGGATGAAAACCTTATTGTAAAAATAGAAGATACCGAGAATTTTGAAGATAGCATTGCCAATCTTCTTCAAGACGAAACTATAGAAGCCATTTTTGCAGTCAATGAATTATTCGCTGTAACCGCCATTAAAGAAGCTAACAAAATAGGGAAAAAAGTTCCAGAAGACATTTCTATTATCGGGTTTACCGATGGTATTATCTCAAAATACTCTTCGCCAAGCATCACTACAGTTAGTCAAAATGGTATAAAAATGGGTGGAAAAGCTGCCAAAATGCTTATCGAAAGACTAGAATCAGAAGAGGAAGAACAACAGGACGAACAATACAGTACTGAAGTTATCGAAACCGAACTAGTCGAGAGAGAATCCACTATTTAAACACGCACCATTTTCATCTTTTTTCAAAAACCTGATAGTTATTGAAGGTATTCTCATGGGGTTTTGTTTGGGATGTGTGCGATGTGTGTCCGATGTGTGTCCGATGTGTGTGCGATGTTTTGATACTTTTTATCGGAGTCACATCGCATACAAAATGCACTCATTACGCACACACAGTGAAGCATCCACGAATCAAACCAACAGGTGACGTCAAGCAAGAAACACTGTAGACCAAAGGGAAAGACAATCTGAAACAAGTCATCGGTAAAATGGCCTTTCTAGTGTTATTTATCAACAAAAAAACGTTTGCGTAATCAATTTTGTTATTTTTTTTATCTAAAATTAACTCAACTTAAATTCTTTATTATCTTTACGCCAATTATCAAAGCTTATACTTTACTTCGAAAATAGATTAAAGTTTTGATAAGCATATCGCTTATCGTATTATAAATCATTAAATTACGATAATGGAAAAGCGTAAATTAGGTTTCTGGGAGATTTGGAACATGAGTTTCGGTTTCTTAGGAATCCAGATGGGTTTTGCCCTTCAAAATGCTAATGCTAGCCGAATTCTTCAAACTTTTGGTGCTGATGTAGATGAATTATCTTGGTTTTGGATAATTGCCCCTCTTATGGGACTAATTGTTCAACCCATCATAGGTCATTACAGCGACAATACTTGGGGAAGATTTGGAAGAAGAAAACCTTTCTTTTTAACTGGTGCCTTATTGGCTTCTGTAGGGTTGATTTTAATGCCACAAGCTGATATTTTCATTGCATTCATGCCTGCTCTTTGGGTAGGTGCTGGAATGTTAATGGTGATGGACGCTTCCTTTAACATCGCTATGGAACCATTCAGAGCTTTAGTTGGAGATAATTTACGTTCTGACCAAAGAACTTTAGGATTTAGTATTCAAACAGCACTTATTGGATTTGGAGCTGTAATTGGTTCATGGTTACCTTATGTCTTAACCAATTGGTTCCACGTTGACAACAGTTCTGAAAATGGTAAAATTCCGCATCATTTGATAGTTTCTTTTGTTATTGGAGCACTGGTTTTAGTTGCCTCTATTATGGTTACTTTGTTTTCAACTAAAGAATATTCTCCTGAAGAATTAGCCAGGTTTGAAGACGAGCAAGCCCACCAAAAAGCAATTGAAAAAGAAGGTCTTGACAAAAAATCAAGCTTAATGGACATCTTTGAAGATTTCCGTAAAATGCCAACCACTATGAGGCAATTAAGTTGGGTGCAATTCTTTTCTTGGTTCGCCCTTTTTGGTATGTGGGTTTTTACAACTCCAGCCATAGCTCAACACATTTATGGATTATCGGTAGAAGATCACACAAGTCCCGCTTTTCAAGAAGCAGGTGACTGGGTTGGGGTTATCTTCGGGGTATACAACTTAGTATCTGCCTTAGTAGCTTTATTCTTCTTACCTATCCTTGCTAAGAAATTCGGAAGAAAGAAAACCCATTCTATTTCGCTAATTGCAGGTGGTTTAGGGTTGCTTTCTATGTATTTTATGCCTAATAAAGAAATGCTTATTATTTCCATGATTGGAGTTGGTGTAGCTTGGGCTAGTATTTTATCTATGCCATACGCTATCCTAGCTGGAGCGATTTCTCCAAAGAAAATGGGAGTTTACATGGGAATTTTCAATTTCTTTATCGTAATCCCACAAATTATCAATGCCTTAATTGGTGGTCCTTTGGTGAAATACCTTTATAATGACCATGCCATTTATGCCTTAATGACAAGTGGCGTTAGTTTTCTTATTGCCGCAGCTCTAGTGGTGAAAGTAAAAGATGTTGATGACGTAATACAAAAATAAATGACAAAAAAAGCATTCATCTTCGATTTGGACGGGGTTATTGTTGACACGGCTAAATATCATTTTTTAGCTTGGCAAAAAATAGCAAGTGATTTAGGAATCGAATTTACACCTGAACACAACGAAGAATTAAAAGGAGTTAGCCGTGTTCGTTCTTTGGATATTATTTTGAAACTTGGCAATATTGAAGCTTCAGAAGAAAACAAAAACAAATGGCTAAAGCAAAAAAATGAAGATTACCTCTCTTATATTGAGCATATGGATGAATCAGAAATTCTTCCTGGCGTGCTCAATATTTTAGAATTTATTAGAGAAAAAAAACAATTAATTGCCTTAGGCTCGGCCAGTAAAAATGCCCGCCCTATTTTAGAAAAAGTAAAAATTTTGCATTTGTTTGATGCCATTGTAGATGGAAATGATGTTACGAATGCAAAACCAGATCCAGAAGTTTTTGTTAGAGCTGCAAAATTATTGAATGTGTCTAATGAGAATTCCATGGTGTTTGAAGATTCTGTTGCCGGAATACAAGCGGCTAATATTGCGCATATGACTAGCATCGGAATTGGTGACGAGAAAATTTTACACGAAGCAAAGTACAATTTTAAAGATTTTACTTTTATGGACACTTCCTTCATTGAAGCTTTCATAAACTAAAATTGAATGAAAAAAGAAAAATTAAATGAATCAAGACTATATCAAACCAGACAACTGGTCAATCATAGAAGAAGGTTTTGACTTAGACCAAGTGAAATCTTCTGAAAGCTTATTCAGCATTGGAAATGGGGCCATGGGGCAACGTGCCAATTTTGAAGAATATTATTCTGGAAAAACATTTCAAGGAAGTTATATAGCCGGAATCTATTATCCAGATAAAACCAAAGTGGGCTGGTGGAAAAATGGTTATCCAGAATATTTTGCTAAAGTGTTAAACGCACCCAACTGGATTGGAATCAACATAGAAATCAATGACGAAAACTTAGATTTAGCTTCGTGCAAAGAAGTAAAAAACTTCCGTCGTGAGTTGAATATGAAAGAAGGGATTTATAATCGTTCTTTTGAAGCCACTTTACAAAACGGTACTCAAATAGCAGTAAGCGTTCGCCGATTCCTTTCTTTAGATTTAGATGAAGTAGGTGTGATTCATTACGAAATAACCCCTTTAAACCATGACTCCAAAATAGTTTTCAAACCTTATGTTGATGCAGGCGTTCATAATGAAGATGCGAACTGGGAAGAAAAATTCTGGGAACCTTTAAACGTTAAAAACATAGGCAACGAAGCTTTTGTTACAGCACGAACTTTTAAAACCCATTTTACGGCTACTACTTTTATGCAAAATAGTATCTTATTAAATGGCGTAAATCAAAAAGTTTATCCTTCAAATGTAGCCTCTTCTAATGAGAAAATAGAATTTACTTATGAAGTTACCGCATTAAAAGGACAAACGGCATCTATTCAAAAATTAGGAGGATACACTGTATCCATGAATCACGATAATACAGAAGCTGCCGCTCAAAACGTTATTGCAAAAGCACTAGCATTGGGCTACGACCAATTATTGAATGATCAAATCGCAGCCTGGGCCAAAATCTGGGAAATGAGCGATATCACTATAGAGGGCGATGTAAAAGCACAGCAAGGTATTCGTTTTAATATTTTTCAGTTAAACCAAACCTATTTAGGAAAAGATTCTCGTTTGAATATTGGTCCAAAAGGATTTACGGGCGAAAAATATGGCGGTTCTACATATTGGGATACTGAAGCGTATTGTATTCCATTTTACATGGCAACCAAAGATCAGCAAGTAGCTAGAAATCTTTTGGCTTATCGTTACAATCAATTGGACAAAGCCATTGAGAACGCTGGCAAATTAGGGTTCACTAATGGAGCTGCTTTATACCCAATGGTGACCATGAATGGGGAAGAATGTCACAACGAATGGGAAATCACTTTTGAAGAAATTCATAGAAATGGCGCAATAGCTTTTGCTATTTTTAACTACTACCGATTCACTGGCGATTACTCTTATATTCCAGAAAAAGGATTAGAAGTTTTAATCGGAATTGCTCGTTTTTGGCATCAAAGAGCTACCTTCTCTACACACAAAAATCAATATGTGATTTTAGGTGTTACAGGTCCAAACGAATACGAAAACAACGTAAACAACAACTTCTATACTAATTATTTGGCCAAATGGTGTATCGATTATGCCGTTGAACAAATCCATAAAGTAGAAAAAGAATACAGCTCTGATTTTTCTCGTATTATGAGCAAAGTCAATTTAGATGCTTCAGAAATTCTTCATTGGAAAAAAGTGGCTGATCACATGTACTTCCCTTATTCAGAAGAGCATGATGTGTATTTACAACAAGATGGTTTCTTAGACAAAGAATTAGTAAAAGTGCACGATTTAGATAAATCACTACGACCCATCAATCAAAAATGGTCATGGGATAGAATCTTGCGCTCACCTTACATCAAACAGGCTGATACTTTACAAGGATTCTATTTCTTTGAAGATCATTTCAGCAAAGAACAATTACAGAAACATTTCGATTTTTACGAACCGTTTACCGTACACGAAAGTTCATTATCTCCATGTGTTCACTCGATACAAGCTGCCACTTTAGGTAGAATGGAACAAGCCTACACTTTCTATTTAAGAACATCGCGTTTGGATTTAGATGATTACAACAAAGAAGTAGAAGAAGGTTTACACATCACCTCTATGGCTGGAACCTGGATGAGTATTGTGGAAGGCTTTGGCGGCATGAGAGTCAAAAATGATGCTTTGCATTTCGAACCAAGAATTCCAAAAGACTGGAATGGCTATTCCTTCAAAATCAATTTCAGAAACCAAATCCTAAAAGTGGCTGTTCATCAAAACGACACTGAGTTTGTGCTTGAAGGTGAAAATCCAATTACCGTTTATGTAAATGGCACCGCAATTTCTGTTGAGCCAAATAGTTTGGTAACTGTTTAAAAAACAACCCAAACCCTTTCGGAACTAACTCTGAAAGGGTTTTTTATTTATAACAAAATGAAAAAAATACTTTTCTTCTTATTGATTTCTATTTCTGGGTTTGCTCAAATTGACAGAGTGGAGCCTCCTTTTTGGTATTCTGGAATGAATTTATCCAAAGTGCAAGTGATGTTCTATGGTAAGAACATAGCACAATATGATGTTACTGTTTCCAATAACATTGTAATTGATAACATCCAAAAAACAGAAAATCCTAACTATGTTTTTGTGACTATTGACACTAAAAACGCACCTATTTCTGAACTAACTTTTATTTTTAAAAACAAAGGCAAAGTAGCGTTTACTCAAAAATATGAGTTAAAACAAAGACGTTCGAACTCCAAATTCCGAAAAAGCTACGACAGTTCCGATATGATTTATTTAATTATGTCTGACCGATTCGCCAATGGAAATCCGAAAAACGATAGCGATAGTTCAGTTACTGAAAAAGCAGACAGAGCCAATCCAAATGGAAGACATGGAGGCGATATTGAAGGGATTATCAAAAATTTAGATTATATCAAAGAACTCGGAGCAACAGCCGTTTGGCCAACGCCATTGTGTGAAGACAACGACGAAAGAGGTTCCTATCATACTTACGGACAATCTGATTTGTATAAAATAGACCCACGCTTCGGGACGAATGAAGATTATTTACGATTGAGTGCTGAATTGCACAGCCGTGGCATGAAAAACATTATGGATTATGTTACGAATCATTGGGGATACAAACATTGGATGATGAACGATTTACCAACCTATGATTGGTTTCATCAATTTCCAGGCTATAAGCAAACTAACTATAGAATGAACTCGCAATTTGATACTAATGCTTCAGAAAGTGATGCCAAATTATATGCTAATGGCTGGTTTGTAAAATCGATGCCCGATTTAAATCAGTCTAATCCATTAGTGTTAAATTATTTAATACAAAATGCTATTTGGTGGATTGAATATGCCGATTTAGATGGTTTTAGAGTAGACACCTATCCGTATGGAGATAAAATAGGAGTCGCTCAATGGACCAAAGCCATTACTGATGAATATCCTAATTTCAATATCGTTGGTGAAGTTTGGTATCACAATCCTGCTCATATTGCTTATTGGCAAAAAGACAGTAAAATAGGCGAAATTGAAAGCTTTAATTCCAATTTGCCTAGTGTTATGGATTTTCCTTTACAGGAAACAATTAATGGAGGTGTCTTTAATGAAAATCAAAATGCTTGGGATAAAGGAATGATTAACATTTATACTGGTTTTACTAGTGATTTTTTGTATCCAAATTGCAATAATTTGCTAGTGTTTGTTGAAAATCATGATACTGATAGATTTAACGAAGTTTATAAAAACGATTTTGATAAGTATAAAATGGCCATGACTTTAATTGCTACGGTTCGAGGGATACCTCAACTCTATTATGGTTCTGAAATTGGGATGTCTGGAAGTAAAAAAGTTGGTGATGGTGATATTAGAAGAGATTTTCCAGGAGGTTGGAATGGTGACGCTACAAATGCCTTCACCAAAGGGGGAAGAACAGAAGAGCAACAAAAATTCTATGATTTCACTGCCAAATTATTTAATTGGAGAAAATCAAACCCAGTAATTCATAATGGAAAAACGACACACTACGCCCCTGAAAACAATGTATACGTATATTTCCGTTACAATGAAACCGAAAGCGTAATGGTGATAATCAATAACAGTAATGAAAAGCAAACGTTCAAAACCAATCGATTTGCTGAAAATATTCAAAATCATTTAGGAGGAAAAGACATTTTCACCGGGAAAATGATAGATTTTAAAAATGACATTCCCATCGAAGGAAAATCAGTTTTGCTTTTGGAATTAAAATAAATAAGTCTCGCCAAGTCGCAGAGACGCAAAAAATAAAAACTATAAAAATTGCTTTGCGCCTTTGTGCCTTTGCGAGATTAATTAAACAAAATGAGAAAGCTACTACTCCTATTATTAATCACTACAGTTTCATTTGCGCAGAATGCAAACAGAAAATTTATAAGTTTAAATCAAAAGGATGGAATTGTCAACATTAAAACAAACGACGGAGACTATTCAATTCATTTTCTTAGCAATAAAATTGTTGAAAATTCCTTTATTCCAAAAGGGCAAAGCAACAATTTAAAATCGGAAGCTGTGGTATTGAATAATGTGCCTTACCAATTTCAAATATTGAAAAACGGAAATTATTTGTCTTTTGGAACTGAGTATATAACGGTTTTGGTAAATAAAAAGCCGTTCCAAATTACTTATAAAGACAATGAAAATCATACGCTACTATCTGAAAAATTAGGCTACACCAAAAAAGATTCTACCGAAACGTTGTCTTTCAATCTTGACAATTCGGAAGCATTATATGGTGGTGGTGCTCGTGCTTTAGGCATGAACAGTCGCGGCAATCGTTTGCGATTATACAACAAAGCGCATTATGGTTATGAAACGCAGTCTGAGCTAATGAACTTCTGTATTCCTATGGTATTGTCATCCAAGTTATATGCCGTTCATTTTGATAATCCTGCTATTGGATATTTGGATTTAGACAGCAAGAAAGACAACACTTTATCGTATGAAACTATATCGGGAAGAAAAACCTACCAAGTTATTGTGGGCGATTCTTGGACGGATTTGATTTCAAACTACACGGATTTAACTGGAAAACAACCATTACTGCCACGCTGGTCCTTTGGTAATTTTGCTAGTCGATTTGGATATCATTCACAAGATGAAGTAGAAAGTACCATTAGAAAATTTCAAGAAAACAAAATTCCTGTTGATGCGATAATTCTTGATTTGTATTGGTTTGGCAAAGAAATCAAAGGAACCATGGGGAACCTCGATTGGGATAAAGATAAATATCCAAATCCTGATAAAATGATTTCCGATTTGAATGCCAAAGGGGTAAAAACGATTTTAATTACGGAACCTTTCATTCTAACTACCTCATCAAAGTGGCAAGAAACTGTTGATAAAAAAGTCTTGGTTACCGATAAAACTGGAAAACCAGCCACATGGGATTTCTATTTCGGAAACACCAGCGTTGTAGATATTTTCAAACCTGAAGGGGCAGCTTGGTTCTGGAGCGTTTATAAAAGATTAATTAATCAAGGCGTTGGCGGTCTGTGGGGTGATTTAGGAGAACCCGAAGTTTTTCCATCGAAAGTAATAACAGCAGGTGGCAAAGCTGATGAAGTACATAATATTTATGGTCACAATTGGGCCAAATTAATTGCTGACGGGTATAAAAAAGATTTTCCAACACAACGTCCTTTTATCTTAATGCGTGCAGGTTATTCGGGTTCACAACGTTTTGGGATGGTGCCTTGGAGTGGTGATGTGAGTCGAAGCTGGGGCGGTTTACAAAGTCAAATGGAAATCGCTTTACAAATGGGAATGCAAGGAATGGCCTTTATGCACTCTGACCTTGGCGGATTTGCCGGAGATTATTTTGATAACGAATTGTATTTGCGTTGGCTTCAATATGGTGTGTTCCAACCAATATTCCGACCACATGCACAAGAAGAAGTAGCTTCGGAAGTAGCCCGAAAAGACATTGTCACTATGGCTGCTGCTAAAAAACAAGTGGAATTGCGTTACCAATTGATGCCGTATAATTACACTTTGGCCTTCGATAATAATCAAAAGGGAACTCCTTTGATGCGTCCGTTATTCTTTGAAGAACCAAACAATACAGCATTAACATCAGTAGCTGGAACTTATTTCTGGGGTAATAACTTTTTAGTGAATCCAATTACTAAAGCTGGGGTAACCTCAACTGAAATGTATTTCCCAAAAAGCAATAATTGGTTTGATTTTTATACCAATGAAAAACATTTAGCTGGAACAACAGAAACAGTAAAAGTGACTGCCGATTATATTCCAACCTACGTTCGTGGAGGTAGTTTCATTCCGATGATTAAAACTATTCAAAATACTTCAGCGTATTCTTTAGACAATTTTGATTTGCATTATTATTTTGACGCCAGTGTGTCTAATTCCGCAGGAAAAGTATTCAATGACGATGGCAGTTCGCCAAACGCTTTTGAAAAAGGACAATATGAATTGCTGAATTTCACTAGCACCAATAATGGCAAGTCTTTGGTTTTAAAATTGGAAGAAACGGTTGGAAAGAATTATAATGCTACTGATAAAAATGTGGCTGTGTTAATCCACAACATCAAAGCGAAACACATTTTTGTAAACGGACAAGAACAATTTTACAAAACCTTTCATGAACCTATGCAAGTCAATGTTACTTTAACCAAAGGAACTCCATCAGAAATAAAAATTGAATACTAAAACTATGAAGAAAATAGCCCTATTATTTCTTATTGCTTTAACGATTAGCAGTAATGCTTTCGCACAAAAAAAGAAACCTGTTGCTAAAACCCCTTTCGTTTGGGAAAGTGCCAATGTATATTTTATCGTTACGGATAGGTTTAACGATGGCGACAAAACCAACAATCATAACTTCAACAGAAACAAACCTACAGGAAAATTGCGTGGTTTTGAAGGCGGTGACATTCGCGGTATTATCCAAAAGTTAGACGAAGGGTATTTTACCAATTTAGGAATTAATGTCATTTGGATGACGCCTATTGTGGAGCAAATTCACGATGGTGTTGACGAAGGAACCGGATTTACGTATGCCTTTCATGGCTATTGGACTAGAGATTGGAGTTCGATTGACCCTAGCGTTGGAACCAAAAAGGATTTAGCTGAACTAGTACAAAAAGCCCATGCCAAAGGAATCAGAATCATGCTAGACGCCGTAATTAATCATACTGGACCCGTAACCCCTGAAGACTCTGTTTATCCAACGGATTGGGTACGGACTTCACCAAAGTGTACCTATAAATCATACGACACTTATATCAACTGTACCTTAGTAGAAAACCTTCCAGATGTAAAAACCGAAAGTAATGACAATGTAGAATTGCCATCTTTTTTAGCGAACAAATGGAAAAAAGAAGGGCGTTATGACAAAGAAGTAGCTTCACTAGATGCTTTCTTCAAAAAAACAGGCTATCCAAGAGCGCCAAAATATTACATCATGAAATGGCTTTCGGATTATATCACTGAATTTGGAATTGATGGGTATCGAGTGGACACAGCCAAACATACTACTGAAGACGTTTGGGCTGATTTTAGAAAAGTATGTGATAGAGCTTTCGCCGATTACAAGAAAAACAATCCGAAAAAAGTATTGGATAACAATCCGTTCTTTACCGTTGGGGAGGTTTATGGTTATAACATTGGAAATAAAAAATTCTATGATTTTGGCGATAAGAAAGTCAACTATTTCGAAAATGGGTTTACCGGTTTAATCAATTTTGATTTTAGAAATGAAGCCAAAATGAACTATGAAGAATTGTTTGCTAAGTATTCTAATATTCTGCAAAATGATTTAAAAGGCAATACCGTGATGAACTATGTTTCGTCACACGATGATGGTTATCCGTTTGACAAGAAAAGAGAAAAGACCTTTGAAAGTGGTACCAAATTAGTATTAGCGCCTGGAATTTCTCAAGTGTATTATGGTGATGAAAGTGCTCGCTCCTTAGACATTGAAGGCACTCAAGGCGATGCTACTTTGCGCTCTAACATGAATTGGGAAGACATTGCCAATAATGCAACGACCAAAGAAGTGTTAGCCCATTGGCAGAAATTAGGATTGTTTAGAAAAAATCATCCGGCAGTAGGCGCTGGAGTTCACGCTCAAATTAGTGCTTCGCCTTACGTGTTTAGTAGAACATTTACTAAATCCAACTATAGCGATAAAGTAGTGATTGGTTTAGATCTACCAAAAGGCGAAAAGAGTATTCCGGTTGGAACAATCTTCGCTAACGGTTCAAAAGTAAAAGATACTTACTCTGGAAAAACTGCCACTGTTACTAAAGGAAATGTAACACTCAACACTGATTTCGGAATCGTATTGTTAGAAAAACTATAGCATGCTCAAAATTGGTCATCGTGGTGCCAAAGGCTATGTAGCGGAAAACACTTTGGCTTCTTTCCAAAAAGCTATAGAGCTGGGCGTTGACATGATTGAGCTGGATGTTTATTTAAGCAAAGACGCTATTCCTGTTGTCATTCACGATAAGACTATTGATAGAACTACATCAGGAAGTGGTTTGGTTGCTAATTTTGAAGCTACAGCATTGCAAGAGCTCGGTATTCCAACTTTAGAAGATGTCTTTTTACTGGTTAACCATCAATGTGAAATTAATATTGAAATCAAAGCTTTTGAAGCTGTGGAAAGTGTTTTGAAACTTATTGATTCCTCCCTTTTTAGTAAAGAAAAAGTAGTGATTTCTAGTTTTGATTGGAATGGGTTACAGGAAGTTCGTTTTCATGATGACAGCATCCGAATTGGGGTTTTGACAGAAGCGAATATCGACTTAGCTTTGGCTTTCGCCAAATTCATAAAAGCCTATTCCATTCATCCTTATTATCATTTGCTAACGAAAGAAAACGTTACCCAAATGCAATCCAAAAATTTTAAAGTCTATCCCTGGACCATCAATGAGCCAGAAGATATTATCTTTGTCAAATCGTTACACGTTGACGGCATTATTACGGATTTTCCAGATAGACTATGAACTCAAACTTCGATATAATCATTGTAGGCGGTGGCGCTGCTGGTTTTTTTACGGCAATTAATATCGTTGAAAACAATCCCAAGCTTAAAGTAGCGATTCTTGAAAGAGGCAAAACGGTTTTAGAGAAAGTCCGTATTTCAGGAGGCGGAAGATGTAATGTTACTCATGCTTGCTTTGTCCCTAATGACTTGGTTAAGTATTATCCGCGTGGCGAAAAAGAATTGCGAGGGCCTTTTCATCAATTCTGTTCAGGCGATACTATTGAATGGTTTGAACGTCATGGTGTGGAACTTAAGATTGAAGAGGACGGACACATGTTTCCCACTTCGGATAGTTCTCAAACTATTATCGATTGCTTTTTATCTGCTACCCAAAAACTCGGCATCCAAGTATTGACAGGTCAAAGTGTGCAATCTATTTTTCTTTCTGAGCCCTATTGGAAAGTGGAAACGAATCATGAGACTTTTGTTTGTCAAAAACTCATTATGACTACAGGTAGCAATCCTAAAATATGGGAAATGCTAACTACACTTGGTCATACTATCGTCCCTCCTGTTCCCTCCCTATTTACTTTTAATATTAAAGATGCTCGTATCAAAGATTTGATGGGGCTTTCTGCTTTTGCCAAAGTGAAAGTAAAAGGAAGTAAACTAGAAGCTAGTGGTCCCTTACTAATCACTCACTGGGGCATGTCTGGACCCGGAATATTAAGACTATCCGCTTGGGGTGCCCGAGAATTATTTGATAAAAACTATCAATTTATACTGCAAGTCAATTGGCTCAACGAACTCACTTTTGAAGAAGCTTTAGACACTTTGAAAGGCCTAAAACAAGAACACGCTAAAAAAGCAGTATCCAAAAAATCTCCTTTTGAGTTTCCTAATCGCTTATGGGAAAGTTTGGTGTTAGCTTCTGACATTGATAGCGAAACCAAATGGGCAGACTTATCCAAAAAGCAATTAACCGATTTGGCTAACCAACTCACTAACGGACAATTTCAGGTGAATGGTAAAAGCACATTTAAAGAAGAATTTGTAACAGCAGGAGGCATCGATTTAAAAGAAATCAACTTTAAAACGATGGAAAGCAAACTGCATCAAAATCTTTTCTTTGCTGGTGAAATAGTCAATATTGACGCTATTACAGGTGGCTTTAACTTTCAAAACGCTTGGACTAGCGGGTTTATTGTGTCCAAGTCAATCTAAAGCTACATCCATCCTTTGTCTATAGCTTTTGCAATTAATTCAGCTACTGATTTACAATCGGTTTTCTTTAAGATATTTTTTCTATGAGTATCAACTGTGTTTTTTGTTATGCCTAGTTCTGTCCCTATTAATTTACTTGAATACCCAATTGCCAAATAATTTATGATTTCTTTTTCACGCTTAGTTAAGAGATTTTTATTGGGGAGAAAAGCAACTTTTATAATATCTACATCCAAAAAACTGGGCTCTCCTTCTAAACCTATAAAACATAACGAAGATTTATTTCCCTTTTTTAAAAAAGTTATATCAGAATGCGAAACTAATACCCGTAATAATCTTCCCTCTTCTGTATGATCTATGGTTATGGCTTGCTGAAGTATTCTAACATATTCACCATTTGCTTTTTTTAATCGGAAGTCATAGCGGACTTTATATTTTTGAATTTTATGAGATGGCAGCTGTTTGAAAAACTCAGCAACTGTATTTTCATATTCTATAAAATATCCTAAATCATCCGGATGGATATAAGAAAAAACTTTTTCTACTGTTAAATCGGCAATATCATATCCCATTAATTTTGTAAACTCAGGACTAAGAAATTCAAATCTAACATCTATTAAGTTTAAAATATAAAAATAATACTCCCCAACTTGAAAAAAATTTAAAAGTTTTTTTGAAAGATTTAATTCAAGTAATAGTTTTTTTTCAGTTCTATTATGATGCGGCTGATACCAAATATTTTTTACATTATCAAAAATTAATTTATCCACACGAATTACTTATATAATTATGGTTTACATCCAACCTTTTTCTATAGCCTTTGCAATCAATTCGGCTACTGATTTACAATCGGTTTTCTTTAAAATATTTTTTCTATGAGTATCAACAGTGTTTTTTGATATTCCTAATTCTATCCCAATCTGTCTGCTAGTCTGACCCATTGCCAATTGATAAATAATTGCTTTTTCTCTATTGGTGACTACCTCTTTTCTATGTTTTAAAGTTTTAAGAATAGCAACATCAATATAACTAGGCTCTCCGTCTAGACCAATAAAACTCAAGGAGGATTTATTGTCTTTTTTTAGATGAGAAATATCGGTGTGCGAGACTAATGTCCTAATAATGGCACCTTCATCTGTACTATGGATAGTTAAAACCTGATGAAGGATTCTAATATAGTTACCGTCGGCTTTTCTTACACGATAATCATATCGCACCTTGTATTTTTGAATTTTATCAGGAGGTAGTTGAGAAAAAAAATCAACTACGGTATTTTCACAATTAATAAAATATCCTAAATCATCTGGATGAATATAACTTAAAAAATTTTCCATTGTAAAATCATCCGAATTATAGCCATATATGTCAAATACTTTAGAATTAAGATATTCAAGATTTCCATCAACAATATTTAATATAAAATAGCAAAAATCACCTACTTGAAAAAAATTCAATAATTTTTTATGTAGTTCTATTTCAATATTTAAATCTTTTTCAGAGTGAGACTTAGTAACTCCAACCCAAATTTTCTTAACACTATCAAAAACTAATTTTTCCAAGCCTAAGTATATTTATAATTTTACAAATAAACAACAAAAATAGTGTTAAAAAAATACCCACAAATGGGTATTTTATGTTAAAAAAAATTATTATTGTTTTGTAATGTATTAAAATTAAATATTTTACGGTATAAAACCATTAACTATTCTACTGTGAATACAAAAAAGAACTAATACTAGTTTCAAATTGTGATTGATTGAAATTTTTAGGATGCAACCCATTAAGATAGGGTTTATGCCAAAGCTTTCAGGTAGCTTTCAAAGTTATTAGACCATTTAGAGTAGGCATATAAGAATCTAAAATTAAAATATATATTATAAAAACAACAAATTAAAATCATGAAAAAAAAATTACTTTATATTGTTTTATTGGTAGCTTCGGGAGCAATTCAATCTCAAACTCAAAACCTATATAATTTTGGTTTTGATGGTACTACTCAAAATATGCTTTCTGCTGGTTGGGTTCAAACAAATCAAAGTGCAACTGCTGACCCCTTATTTCCTTGGAGTATTTCGACTGCAGCTACAGACCCTGGTGTTCAAGGTCAATCAGGAGGTGCGAATTCTTTCTGTTGGGTAAATTATCAAAGTACCACAAGCGCAACTGGTGCAACAATTAGTAATTGGCTTATATCGCCAACGATTACTGTTAAAAATGGTGATGTTATTTCATTTTACTCAAAAAAGGGAGTAATTGGTTCAACTTTTGCCGATAGACTTCAACTAAGAATGAGTATAAATGGAGCAGCAACAGTAAATCCATCAACTGGGCCAGATGATCTTGGAAACTTTACAATTTTATTAGAAGATATAAATCCTAATCTAAATTTAACATCTTATCCTTCAACATGGACACTATACAGTTATACAATTAGTGGCTTATTAGGAATTACAGATTGTAAGTTTGCATTTAGATATTATGTTACTGATGGTGGTCCAAGTGGCGCTAATTCAGATTTAATACATGTTGATACTTTTTCTGTTGATAGACCTTCGAGTCTTAACACTGAGCAGTATACCACTCAAAATTTTACAATATACCCCAACCCATCAAAAAATATTTTAAATGTTTTGTCTAAAAATGAAACTACTATAAATGAAATGAAAATTACTGATTTAAATGGAAGGGTAATCAAAATTTTAAATAATAATTCAAACACAATTCAAATTAATATTGAAGATTTATGTATTGGTGTATACTTTCTAAAAATAGTATCCAATCAAGGTACTGAAATCATAAAATTTCAAAAAAATTAATTGAAAAAAATGAAAAATCTAAACGCTATTCAATTAAAAAAAATATCAAGAATTTTTGGTGCTTTGGCATTAATTAGTATCATGATAATAATAACATTGAGAGATAAAAATGAAACTGGAATTCCTCCTGTTTATGGTTTGCCTGTTATGTTTGTTCTGCTTGGGGCAGCATTTTCTCAAAAAGCAAAGAAAAAAGAAGAGGAACACTCATAAAAATAATATGGTAACCCATTGGGTGTAATTATTAAAAATCAGTTCGATATTTAACGTTTTATCGCTAAGATCAATTCCAAAAAATGTTTTTATTATTTTGGTTTAAGACTTTAAAAAATTAGAGAATATTTATCATTAACTCAACTCCTTGATAATGGGTTTCAACTCCCTAATTACTATCTAAGATTTTGATGATAAAAGTGTTCAAGTCTTTATCGAATATCGAGAACCGTTTATGATGAAATTTTCCTTGTTCTCGATACAATCCTACCCAAGCGGAAACAACTGACGAAAAATTTTAACTAAAACTATTTACTCCTAACAGGTTAACATTAACTTAAAAAAACCATTATGAAAAAACTAAACTCCAATCAATTAAAAATACTCTATAGATTTTGCATGGCTGTAGCGGTTATCAGTCTGATTGTATTTATTGCTTTAACTTGGCGGAGAGAACTTGAATTTCCTTCTATTGCTGCATTTCTTCCTTTGTTTGTGATTGCGGTCGTACTCGTGTCTAAAAAAGTTAAAAAGGAGGCAACATCATCTAAAGAAGAATTAAATAAATAGGATTTCGATGAATAAAAAATGGTTCTTGCTTTGAAAGGTCCATTTGAATATGAATTTGATTCCCTTTTCTTAAAATCATTAGCAATTTTTTTATGAGAAAATTACAAATTGTATTGTTTACGTTTTTTGGTACTTATATCCTTAGTGCACAAGTAGGAATAGGAACTACCAATCCTCAGGCAGCATTAGATATTACTGCAACAACGGATGGACTTTTGGTTCCCAGGGTAGCCTTGTTTAATACGGTTACACCAACGATAGACACACCTACCCAATCCGAACTGGTATACAACACGGCCACGAGTGGCATTGCTCCCAACAATGTAACCCCAGGATTTTATTATTGGGATGGTTTAAAATGGTTAAGAATAAAAAGTAGTACTAATAACTCTGATACGTGGTCGTTGGAAGGAAATTCAGGAACTGTTGATGCCAATAATTTTATAGGCACTACAGACAATGTGCCTTTTAATATTCGCGTCAATAATCAAAAAGCAGGTAGGATTACTACTGGGGGAGACGTGTTTTTTGGCTATCAGGCAGGAAATGTCAATACGGGAGCTTCCAATACAGGGATTGGTTATAGGTCTTTATTCTCTAATGCTTCAGGGTTTTATAACACCGCTATCGGTTCTTTAGCATTAAACTCTAATACCACGGGAAGCTATAACACTGCTAATGGTACCAGTGCATTATATGGAAATAATACAGGAAACAATAACACTGCGAATGGTGCCTTTTCATTATTTGCTAATACCACAGGAAACAATAACACCGCCACAGGGAACTCGGCCTTAAGTAATAATACTACTGGTTATGAGAATACTGCCAATGGGTATGCTGCATTATTATTAAATTCTACAGGCTATTATAACACCGCCACAGGATCTGCTTCTTTATACTCCAATACTACAGGAACACGAAACACAGCCAATGGGATTCAAGCCCTTCGAAATAATATCACAGGAAACTCCAATACTGCCAGCGGAACTGTAGCATTGTTTTCAAATACTACAGGAACCAGTAATACTGCACATGGCGATAGTTCGCTTTATAACAATAGCACGGGATATTATAACACTGGCACGGGTACAAATGCATTGTTTTCTAACACCACAGGTTATGAAAATACGGCCAATGGATTTCAAGCACTTCGAAGTAATACTACTGGGTTTTATAACACCGCTACGGGTGTGAATGCATTATCTGCTAACACCACGGGGAGCTATAACACCGCGAACGGTGCCTATGGCTTATATTCTAATACCACGGGATACTCTAATACAACTAATGGAAATTTAGCATTATATGCTAATACCACTGGTTATGAAAATACGGCCACTGGGGTGCAAGCGCTTCGAAATAATACCACCGGATTCTATAATTCGGCTATGGGGCTTAATTCTTTATTTTCTAATACCACCGGGAACTATAATACTGCCAATGGCCATACCGCATTATATGCTAATACCACAGGAAGCTTTAACACCGCCAAAGGATATGCTGCTTTGTACTACAACACCACCGGGGGTAATAACACTGCTATAGGTAGTTATGCATTATTTTATAATACTACGGGAATTTCCAATACGGCGGTTGGTAGCTATGCTTTATATGCAAATACAACGGGAGGCGGCAATACTGCTTTTGGTTCAGGTGCTGGATTTGCAGGAACTGCTATTACTACAGGTTCTAACAATACCTTTATTGGAAATAATGCCAGTTCGGACAGTGCTATCCGTGTTAATAGCATTGCCATTGCCGGCAATGGCAACTTGGCCTTTGGAGGTGATAATAGAGTAAGGATTGGTAATAATGTCATGGGTTCTATTGGGGGACAAGTGGGTTGGACAACCATTTCCGATCAACGCGTAAAGGACAATATCCGACAGGATGTCAAGGGATTGGATTTTATTTTAAAGTTAAAACCACTAACCTATACTTATAGTATCGAAAAATCAAATCAAATTCAAAAAAGCACGATTGCCGATGAATGGCCTAGCAAGCACAACATTGAAAAAATAAGATTTAGCGGTTTTTTAGCCCAAGAAGTTGAAAAAACGGCAAAAGAGGTAGGTTATGATTTTAGTGGAGTAGATAAGCCTGAAGATGCTGACGGTTTGTGGGGTTTGCGTTATTCAGAATTTACGGTACCTTTAGTAAAAGCTGTACAAGAATTATCTGCACAAAACAAGCAGTTACAAGAATCCAACACAATACTAGTAAAACAATTAGAAGATTTATTGCAAAAAATGAAGGAGCAGGCGAAAAGAATACAATTACTGGAAAAGAAGATATAAACTCAAGGATCTGCCAGAGAATAGAAACTGATAGAAATGAAAAATAAATTTATTTATTTAACCACCAAATACTGGCATTGAGAATCGTTGCAAAACTGACCCAAGCTAAATAAGGAAGTAGTAATTTGCCAGCTACTTTATCAATTTTGACAAACTGATTATATGTTTCAAAAATTAATAACCAAAGCAAGATAATTTCAACTAAAGCCAATAAAGGATTGTGCAATCCAAAGAAAAGATAGGACCATAAAGCATTCAACGCTAATTGTGCTATAAATATCTTGAAAGCACTTTTGACTTTTTCCTCATCTGTTTCGATTCTATTCCAAATCATTCCACCAGCAACACCCATCAAAATATAAAGAAGGGACCAAACGGGAGCAAAAATCCAATTCGGTGGATTAAAGATGGGTTTAATTAATGTTGGATACCAAGTGGTAATACTATCTCTAGTTACCATTCCTGATAAATATCCAATCGTCACACAAGTAGCGACCACCAATAGTATTCTTAAAACTTTTTGCATGTTGACTTATTTAAGTTGCTCAAATATACTAAACGAAAACGGGTTCCTTTTATAAAAAAAGTATATTTGTCAAAAATTTAGAATCTATGATTTCTGAAAAGGAGTTTCTTCCCAAATCATTTTCAACCACCATAGAAAGCGGAAGTTTTCAATGGAGTGCTCCAAGTAATATTGCTCTAGTAAAATATTGGGGAAAGAAACCAAACCAAATTCCGGCCAATCCTTCTATTAGTTTTACGCTTTCGAATTGTAAAACAATAACCAAACTTTCGTTTGTCAAAAAAAATAATGCTATTACTATTGGTGCTACTAACGAAAAGTTTTCTTTTGAATTTCTTTTTGAAGGCAAACCCAAGGAAGATTTCAAACCCAAAATTCAAAAGTTTTTGGAACGTATTGAAAAATACTGTCCCTATTTAATCGATTATCATTTTGTTATTGATAGCGAAAATACTTTTCCGCATAGTTCAGGAATCGCTTCTTCTGCCTCTGGTATGGCGGCTTTATCGATGAACATTCTAAGTTTAGAAAAAGCTTTGAATCCTGCTATGACAGAAGATTTCTTTTTTCAAAAAGCCTCCTTCTTAGCTCGATTAGGTTCCGGAAGTGCTTGCCGAAGTGTAAAAGGAAGTGTTGTGGTTTGGGGGAATCATGCTGAAATTGAGGATAGTTCGGATTTATTTGGTGTTGAATTTCCAGCTAAAATTCATGACAATTTTAAGAATTATCAAGATACTATTTTACTAGTTGACAAAGGCGAGAAACAAGTCTCAAGTACCGTTGGACACGATTTGATGCACAACCATCCTTATGCTAAGGAACGTTTTGCGCAAGCTCACTTCAATTTATCGGCCTTAAAAATAGTTTTAGAAAATGGAAATCTAGAAGAATTTATCCAAATTGTTGAGAGTGAAGCTTTGACTTTACATGCTATGATGATGACTTCGTTTCCTTATTTTATTTTGATGAAACCTAACACCTTAGAAATCATTAATCGCATTTGGAAGTTCAGAAACGAAACCAAAACTCCAGTTTGTTTTACCTTAGATGCAGGAGCAAACGTACATATTTTATATCCCGAAAACGTTAGAGATTCTGTTTTGCAATTTATTACCACTGAATTAGTTGGCTATTGTCAAAATGGTAACTATATTTGTGATGCAATTGGAACAGGAGCAAATAAAATTCTATGAAAGGACCCTTATTTTATTCAAAAATTCTTCTCTTCGGAGAATATGGAATTATAAAAGATTCAAAAGGATTATCTATTCCGTATAATTTTTATAACGGCGCATTGAAAGTGGATGAAAATCCATCACCTGAAGCTATTAAATCAAATGAAAGTTTAAAGCGATTTGTAACGTATTTAGAGCAATTACAAAACGAACAATCTGACTTAGTAACTTTCAATTTAGAAGTTTTAAAAGCTGATGTAGCTAGAGGCATGTACTTTGATTCTAGTATTCCGCAAGGCTATGGAGTAGGAAGTAGTGGCGCTTTAGTAGCTGCTATTTATGACAAATATGCTAACCATAAAATCACCGTTTTAGAAAACTTGACTAGAGAAAAACTATTGCAATTGAAAAGCATTTTCTCTCAAATGGAATCTTTCTTCCACGGAAAAAGTTCAGGTCTTGATCCTTTAAATAGTTATTTGAGTATTCCGATTCTTATCAATTCCAAAGACAATATTGAAGCTACTGGAATTCCGTCACAAAGTGCTACTGGAAAAGGAGCTGTATTTTTGTTAGACTCAGGAATTGTAGGTGAAACTGCTCCTATGGTAAATATCTTTATGGAAAACTTAAAAGACCAAGGGTTCCGTAAAATGCTTAAAACACAATTCGTAAAATACACGGATGCTTGTGTGGAAAATTTCTTAGGTGGCGATATGAAATCCTTATTTGCTAACACTAAGCAATTATCAAAAGTGGTTTTAAACAACTTCAAACCGATGATTCCGGAACAATTTCATGGTATTTGGCAACGTGGAATTGACACTAACGATTATTATTTGAAACTTTGTGGTTCTGGCGGTGGTGGCTATATTCTAGGTTTTACTGAAGATTTAGAAAAAGCAAAACAATCCTTGAAAGACTATAAATTGGAAGTGGTTTACCAGTTTTAAAACATGTATTCCGATTTTGTCATCCTGAGCGCAGTCGAAGGACTAATTTTCCCAAAATGTTAAGCCGAAAAACCAAACATTTACTACTGAAAATTGTCAGTATGTTTTCTGTGGTTCGCGGTTATAATATTCCTGTTATTGCATTAGCTCAGTATCTTTCCGCTATCTTTATTTTGGCTCCTAACAAAAGAGCGCTTGACGTCCTTTTAGATTTCAATCTATTTGTTATTGTTATTGTTTCTACTTTAACCATAGCATCTGGGTATATCATTAACAATTTTTACGACAGCAAAAAAGACTTAATCAATCGCCCTAACAAATCACAACTAGATAGATTGGTTAGTCAAAAGACAAAACTACAAGTCTATTTTTCGGTTAATTTCATTGTATTCATATTAGCTTTTTTTGTTTCTTTTCGGGCAGTATTATTTTTTTCGACTTACATTTTTCTGATTTGGTTTTACTCACATAAGTTGAAGAAAATACTAGTGGTGGGTAATTTGACTGCTTCTTTCCTAGCGGTACTCCCCTTCTTTGCGATTTTGCTTTATTATAAAAACTTGTATCCTCAAATATTTGCTCACGCTACTTTTCTTTTTCTTTTGCTATTGATTAGGGAAATGATAAAGGATTTAGAGAATATTAAAGGCGATATTGCTAATGATTACCAAACCATTCCCGCTGTGTTTGGAGAATCCTATTCTAAAAGAATTATCACTTTGCTTACCGTTTCTACTATAGTTCCGGTTTACTATTTGGTAGATATATTTGAAGTGGGTTATATGGATATTTACTTTTATGTGAGTTTAATTGTTTTGATTTTCTTTTTACAAAAGCTTTGGAAATCTGAAACAAAAGTAGATTATTTGAAACTCCATAATATGCTTAAATTCCTTGTTGTTTCTGGGGTTTTCTGCATTGTGTTGATTAATCCCGAAGTGTTGATTCACGGAAAAAGATTGTTGAAACTATAGTTTTTTCTAGCCCAGATAGGAACGGCATCCTTTTGCTTTTTGCTGCCAAAAAGCAAAAGATATAGTGGATAGCTGGAAATAGCTCCTAAAAAAGCATCTGAAATACGTATCTTTGCCCAAATTACAGAATTTATGAATAAGAAGGACGGCAATAGTAATCGAAATAGCTCACGACCAAATAGTTCGAGACCGAATTCGAATAAGCCAAAACCTGCCATGGCTAAGAGAGCCCAAGGGCCTAAGAAAGCCAAACCAACCACTGATGACGCTGCTGCAAAACGTACTGCAAAACCAGCAAAAGCAGTTCAAAACAATGTTCCAAAACCATTGAAATCGGATGATATTCGTTTGAATAAATACATTTCCAATTCGGGGGCATGCTCTCGTCGTGATGCTGATATTTACATCCAATCGGGGAATGTGAAAGTGAATAATGTGGTGATTACCGAAATGGGATACAAAGTAAAACCAGGCGATGTAGTGAATTTCGATGGATCGGTTTTAACTCCAGAACGCAAAGAGTACATTGTTTTAAACAAACCAAAAAACTTTACAACTTCTAACGAAGACGATGCTGATCATAGAAATGTATTGGAATTAGTAAGAGGCGCCACCAATGCTAAAGTGCAACCAGTTGGCAGAATGGATAAGAATACGACAGGTTTATTGTTGTTTACCAACGATACGGATATGATTAGAAAATTCAGTTTGCCTAATCAAAAATCGACTAAGATTTACCAAGTGTCATTGGATAAAAATTTGAAATTCGAAGATTTAGAGAAGATTTCCCAAGGCGTTACGCTTGATGGTCACAAATTGTATGTAGACGAAATAAGTTATGTTGATAATGAGCCAAAAACAGAAATTGGTTTGAAACTTAGAACCCCAAACGTGAAAGTAGTTCGTGCTATTTTTGAAAGTTTCAAATATGATGTATTAAAAATTGACCGTGTTTCTTTTGCTGGGTTAACCAAAAAGAATTTGCCACGTGGTAATTGGCGTTTCTTGACAGAACAGGAAATTATCAATTTGAAAAACGTATAAAAAGCTTATCTTTACCAACCTAAAATCCCAATTGATTGGGATTTTTTTTATTAGCACTTATGTCAGCAGAAAAAAATTTATCGATTGCGATGCTTTGGTTCGAAGCTTTTAACGCACACAACTTAGAAAAATTATTATCCTTATACGATGAGGAAGCCCAGCATTTTAGTCCTAAATTGAAAATCCGTCATCCAGAAACTCAAGGTTTAGTTACTGGAAAAGAAGCATTACGTAGTTGGTGGAAAGACTCCTTTGACCGATTACCAAGTTTACATTATAAAGTAACTTCACTCACTTCAAATTCGGATAGGGTTTTTATGGAATATATAAGAACCGTAGAAAACGAAGACAATATGCTTGTTGCCGAAGTCTTGGAAATCAAAGAGGGAAGAATCATAGCTTCTAGAGTGTATCACGGGTAATTTTATCATTTCATTAACAAATCCATTCAGCATAAACCTATAGTTTTACGAACTAATCCATTAACTATGAAAAACTTAAAGACTTTAACCATAATGATTTTGTTGTCATTAGTAGTAGTGAACTGTAAATCAGAAAAGAAAGCAAAAGATTTCAAAACCATTACTGATGCTTATTTTGATGGTAAAAACGAATTAGATCCTTTGGGAGCGACTCAAAATGGTCAATATAAATACAATGACCAGTTTGTATTTGAAATGACCGATTCCTTTAGAAAAAAGCAAGCGGCTTTCTTTGATAAATATGAAAATGAATTAGCATCCGTTGATACTACTGCCCTATCTGATGAAGAGAAAAACAGTTATGACATTATTAAATGGGAAGTTACTGTTGGTAAAAATTTGTTGAAATACGACACTAATTTGATGCCTATTCACCAATTCTGGGGGACTAACATCACCATGGGACAATTTGCTAGTGGGTCAAGTGCACAACCTTTTAAAACGGAGAAAGATTATAGAAATTTCTTGAAAAGAATGAATTCCTTTTCGGTTTGGGTAGATTCTGCTATGGTTTACATGAAAAAAGGAATTGACAAAGGAGTTGTTTTGCCTAAAGCTTTAACCCTAAAAGTGATTCCTCAGTTTGAAAGCATGGTAACTCCTACTGTAGAAGAGAATCTATTTTATTCTGCCATAAAATCGTTCCCTAAAGAAATTACACCTGAACAACAAGATGCTTTGAAAAAAGAATATGCTGCTGTGATTACTGAAAAATTAGAGCCTCAATTTAAAAAAATGACTGCCTTTTTGAAAGAGGAATACTTGCCCGCTTCAAGAACTACTAGCGGTATTGGTAGTTTGCCAAATGGAAAAGAACTATATAAAGTCTATGTAAAACAATGGACCACAACCGATAAAACTCCAGAAGAAATTCACGCACTTGGTTTAAAAGAAGTAGCGAGAATCAAAGCGGAAATGGAAAAGGTAAAAGAACAAGTAGGTTTCAAGGGAACTATCAATGAGTTCTTTGAACACGTTCGAACAAACCCTAAATTGATGCCATTCAAAAAGCCTGAAGAAGTGATTGCTAATTTTGAAAGAATCCATCAAACGATTATGCCTAATGTTGACAAGTTGTTTTCGTTACAACCAAAAACAGCTTTCCAAATCAAAAGAACAGAAGCGTTTAGAGAAAAATCAGCTAGTGCTGAATACAATCAAGGAACCGCAGACGGAACTAGACCTGGAACATTTTATGTGCCGATTCCTGATGTAACAACCTATAACTGTTATGGCGATGAAGATTTGTTTTTACATGAAGCCATTCCTGGACACCATTTTCAAATTTCATTACAACAAGAAAACAAAGAATTGCCTGATTTTAGAAAATTCAATTGGTTTGGCGCTTATGGTGAAGGTTGGGCTTTATATACAGAAAGCTTAGGAAAAGAATTAGGATTGTATACCGACCCATATCAATACTTCGGAATGTTAGGCAATGAAATGCACAGAGCCGTTCGATTAGTAGTAGATACCGGTATTCATAACGAAGGATGGACACGCGAACAAGCCATTAAATATTCCTTAGAAAACGAAGCAGAAACTGAAGCTGGAATCACTACTGAAATTGAACGTTATATGGCTATTCCGGGGCAAGCCTTGTCATACAAAATGGGGCAAATGAAAATCTTAGAATTGCGTAAAAAAGCACAAGAAAAGATGAAAGACAAATTTGACATCAAAGTATTCCATCAAAAAGTATTGGAATCAGGAGTGTTGCCTTTAGCGCTTTTAGAAAAGAAAATCAATCGCTGGATTGAAACTGGAAAATAGTGTCAAACGTAAAGAAAATGTTCAGTGAACATTTTTAGCGAAGGAGCCAGCAGGCGTGTTAGACTAAAAAGCCTCTCCAATTGGAGAGGCTTTTTTAATTGGCCATACTAGTTTCCATACTTTTGAAATCGATGGGTTTCCCATCAACATCAAAAAATTCGTAATTGTATTTTAGTTTTCCTTCTATCTCCTCAATCTTAACTAACATTTGGTAGAAGCCTTGACTCCATTCAATAATCAAATGGTATTCATAATCGCCAACACCAAAACTTCCCGGAAGATTACTAGTGTAAATCAGTTTCTTCGACTTAAGATTTAACGTGTTAACCTCAATGTTTTCATAAACTCCTAATTCTTCATTGTCAACTTTTTTTCCAGTATAATCAACATTGGCTGTAGCCACTGCTTTTTTCTTTTTCTCTTTGTTCCGGTTGTAATCATCTTTAACAGAAAAAATAACATCCTTTAAAGAGTTTTTTCCAGCATTCAATAAATAGAAACGTATTTGGTGATGGTACATTAGTTTATGTACTTTCTTAGACCCTTTTTCGTTTGTGCTACCTTCATCTTCACTCAAATCATTATCAACAATCTCAATGATAGGCATGTTTTGACCAATACCATTACTCATCGATTCTGATTTTAAGCTTTTCATTTTTTGTTCTGCTTCTTCAACAATTTTGTCTTTTTGAACAATTTCAGCATGCAGGACTTCTATTTGTTTGATAGCTTCATCTAATTCTCTTTGTTTTTTGGATGAAATAGAACTACTAGTGTTTTTATAAAGTAAATAAACCGAAAACGCAAGCAAAACAAATCCCAAAAACGCCAAAACCGCTGTCATCATAAGCTTTTTCCCTTTCATTAGAATTTTAAATTTTAATCAAATGATTTTGATTTGGTAAAAATAAATGAATTTTCAAAATTTAAAACAGTCCCTATTAATAAACTGTAAACATTATTATTAACTATGATTGAAACAAAAAAAGCTTCTAAAATGAGAAGCTTTTGTGCGGGTAATAGAAATCGCACTCGTGATTAACCAAAATTCAATAAAATTAAACATCCCTTTATTTTAAAGCCTTAACAAGGTTTTTTGTGCTGTTTTAACTTCTATTAATTTACCAAAATTAACATCAATTAATAAATTACGGGGAATATACGGGGAATGAAAAATATTTTATATTTGTAAAAAAACCAAAAAGTATGGCTACTGGCAAATTTAGGATTAAAACTAGTAATGATTGGAACACTATTTTTTATAGATTTAAACATAGTAATTTATTCGATATTGAATGTTCAATAGGAATGCAAATTCCAAATAAAAGATGGAGTGAATCAAAACAAGAAGTTTTAGCGACAACCGATGTTAACTATAAAGAAATAAATAATAAGCTAAAAGAACTTAATACTTATATCCGAAAAGAGTTTGGCGATGCAACACTCAAAGCTGAAACAATAAATACAAATTGGTTGAAAGAGAAAATAAACATCTTTTTTAACCGAATAACTGATAATGAAGATGTAAATGCAAGTGTGTTTTTTACTAACTATATACTTTCTTTTATTGAAGAATCTAAAATTAAAAAAACTAGAAATAACACCCCTATCAAACCAAGAACAATTCAACACTACAATACTACCCTTAATAAAATTTTAGCTTTTGAGAACCACACTAGAAGTAAAATTAAACTTACTGACATCACAATCTCCTTTCATACAAAATTTGTTGACTTTTTAGAAAAAGAACAAAAACTAAACCCCAATACTATTGGTGGCTATATTGACGATATTAAATTATTTTGTAACAACGCAGACAAGAAAGGATTCACAATTACTAAGGAATTTAAGCTTGCAGAATTTTACTCGCCAACTAATAAAACAAATGACATTTATCTCAAAGAAGATGAAATAAACGCCATATACCACGAAGATTTCGAGCAAGACTATTTAGACAATGCTAGAGATTGGTTTATTATTGGTTTGAGAACTGGATTTAGGATTTCCGACTTTCTAAAACTAACAAAAAAGAACCTTGTCGATGGTTTTATAGAAAAACAGACTATCAAAACAGACTTTCCGGTTATTATCCCAATTCATAATCAAGTAAAGGCTATTTTAGAAAAGAGAAATGGGAGTTTCCCTAGAAAAATAAGCGACCAAAAATTTAATGATTATATCAAGATTATTTGTGAAGAAGTTGGATTTAAAGAGGTTGTTGAAGGCGCAAAGATTTCAGAAATTATAATTAAGAAAAACGGTAAAAAAGAAAAAATACACAGAAAACAAATTGGTAAATTTCCAAAACACGAACTGGTAACTTCACACATTTGCAGACGCTCATTTGCAACCAATTTATATGGCAAAATTGACACGCTTACAATTATGAAAATTACTGGTCATAAAACCGAAGCTCAATTTTTAAGCTATATAAAAATTACTCCTAAAGAATATGCAGAAAAGTTAAAAGCTTATTGGAAAAATTCAGCAATTATTTAACTAATTTATTTGAATCAAAGCTTTCTTTAGCTCTCCCTTTTTATAATAAACACGATTGCCAATACCGTAGGCAGTAACCTTGCCTTTTTTTGTCCAATGCCATAAAGTGGTAGAATTTATTTTTAGAAATTCAGCCGTTTCAGCTCTTGTTAATAAGGCTTCATCATTTTGCGATGAAATAAGCTTTGCAATCCTAGTTTCAATCTTATCAGCCAATTTATCAGCAATGATTTCTGTTAATTCCTAGAGTGAAATATTTTCTATTTGTACTAGTTCTCTCTTAACCATCTAATAAATAAATTTTCATTTAGTAATTTTATTGTTTTACAACCAAATTATATTTCCCCAATCTCAGAAAACATAGAAAAACTAATGCAACATTATCAAACGAATAATTAGAAAAGCTAAAAAAAGCGTGTGCAATATTGTTTCTTATATCTTTTCCTTTTCTAGTAAATGTGAATTTAAAAAGTTCAATATCTCTTTCTGTGAAAAGTTCTTTTATTTTATCATTGTCAATCAATTCTTCTAATAATTGTTCTTTCATTAAACCATCCTTATCAACTTTCGTACTATTGCCTCCACACAATCTAATAAAATCCCTTAAAGCACCTTCAAATTTTAAAGTTAAAGAATCTAATGCTAAAATATAATTATTAACCTTATTTGTTGAAAGCAACATCGAAATTTCATATTGTGTAAAAAAGTTATAAAGTCCGGGAGCTATTAAAGTTATCCAGTTAGTTTCTTCATCAATTTTATTATTTCTTAATACTCTTTCAAATTTATACTGGTACCAAGTATACTCATGTAAGTAATCATAAATTTTTTGATAAGTGAAATGTCCGTCTAAAATCCCCTTTCTAAAAACTTTAATAAAAAGAATGAAAAATGATAATTGCAATCCTATTAAATAGTTCTGAAAAATTTGATTTTCTAATTTTTGACTTTCATTGGGTTCTGAAAAATTTAAATTAATATCTAATGTGGTAACTGAAACAAGCCTTTGAAAAGAATTGTTAAATGTCTTTTCGGCACTTTTTTTGTTTTCCTTTGGGTCAACTAAGATACTTTCTTCGAAAGAGAAAATAGCCAATATTTCTTCGGTTGAATATTTTAAAATAGCTTCAGTTTTTTTATCAACATATTCATTTATCTTTAAGTTCAATTCTTCATCTATAGCAACTTGTACACGTCCAAGATTGATTACTTTTTTTAATTGATTATATTGTTCTGAACATTTTTGATATTCAACTTCTTGTGTTGTGTGTTTTAAATACCTACACTTCTTTCCAAAACTTAATAATCTAATGAAGCTATCTTCTGAATGTTGTTCAATAACTTGGTCTTCATTTTTTGCTAATAATAAATATAATTCCTCTTGTGGAATATTCAATTTTTTATACAAATCCAGTCCAAGAGAAAGATTTTGAGAATTAAAAAAGTAGTCGTCATTGTACCAGTTAGGTATATCAATAATTAATTCCTTAAGTTCAATATTTTTATGACTTTTTAGTTTAACAAACAAATTAAGAAGTAAACTTTTTTGACTACTATCAGCTTTTGATGCTAATTCTAAAAAAAACTTTTTTAATTCTTCTCTCTTATGTTTTGATTTACAAGAAATAAATAATAATGAAGCAACTATTTTTATAACCTTAAAAAAATCATTTTCTTGTTTGCTTTTTAATAATTCAAAATAATTATCAATGGCTATTTCTGCAAATTTTATATTTTTTGTTTCTTGCCAAATTATATGCGAATATTTGGCTTTCATTATTAAATTATTCGTTTCGTTCAATCGCTTTTCGATATAAACAATTTCATTGGTGTTGAAAAATTGAAATTTAATAGTATTTCCGATAGAGTTCGTTAAGTTTAAATTACTTTTTAATTCCCCATCATTTATATAAAATGAAAGTACTTTTCTTTCGATGGTAATTTTTTTATTTGATGCCACTGAAGCTACGTTAACTATGGGAATGTTGGCTAATATTTTCCACTCATCAATAGATTTTAGTTCTTCCAAATACAAATAAAATGACTTTATATCATTGTGCTTTCTCATAGTTTATTAAACACTAACTATTTTCAACAATTGCAATTTCCTCATTATTCAAACCATACAACTCATAAACCATTGCATCAATAGCTTTGTCTGTAGTGTCAATCTGCGTTTTTATGGTGTTTAATTTAGTTGCTTCGGTAGTAAAATATTCTTCCCACTCTGCTTCTTGCGATAGTGTGAGTTTTATTTTTAGTTTACCCAGTTCTTTTATAAAATCAGCATAAGATAACAAATACCAATCTTGCAATTTTTTAGGCAAAACATCTAACTCAAATTTGCGTTGTAATGTTCTTTGAAACTTTTGCGATTGTTCTTGTAATTCTTTGTTTAAATCTTGAATTAGGTTTACTTTATCCGCAAAATCTAATTGTTTATCATCATCAATATCTGCAATTGGTAATGATTTTATTATACTGGGTTTAACTTCGGCAAAAACTTTACCAACTTGTGGGCATTTAGCTTTGTAGATAAAATCAAATAGTTTAGAATTAATTAGGCTAATCAAATATTTTAAATTGTAGCTACTTGTAATCACAAATAATGAATTTTGAGGATAGAATAAATTATTATCAACAACAGCTCTCAAATCGTGGCTTGTTCTTCTTAATAGTATTTTTTCAGATTTAATTTTTAGTTCGTTTGATGCGTACATTAAATTTTTTCCATACAAAATGAATTCATTATCATTAAAATCTAATTTATATCTATTTACATCTGTTCCTGTGACTAATGGAAACCATTCATCATTTATCTTTGTATTTGAGTGATATATTCTATTATCAACCATTTCTCTTGTTTGTGGAGGTGTACCGTGTCCGACTTGGTAAGGTTTTATTCCAAATATAATTTCACTGCTATTTTCAAATGGCTTTGATATTGTTTCAAGTTTCTTAATAAAATTATGGCTTGTAATACTTAATTCGATTACAATTCTGTTTAGTTCATCACTTATATAATCGCGAAAACGAAATGTAAGACACATTAAAACGAAATGTGCAATTTTTTTCGTGTCGGTTAACAAATATATAACTTTATTTAAAGCTGGTTTAATCAGTGTTTAAATACCATAAAAAAAGAGTAAAAACTTCACTTTTTTAGTGTTTTTTTACTCTTTTTATTTGGTAGTTTCCTATGTATTCACTATCTTTACTATGTATTTAAGTTGAGGGTGAACCATGTTGTTCTATCATCAACAAATCAGGTTTGAATACATCTTTGACATCTGTGTTTGGCTCAAAAGTGCTATATCTAGCATCTTGTGGTACCTTTATTATTTTACCGGCATTAATATCAATCAAAGCCTGTTTTATCAATCTTAATCCCATATCCTGAAGCTCATACTCCCACAACCGTTTAGCAGCTTTCTTTGGATCCATAGAATAAAGCTTCGGGTCAATGAATACCCAGTCTTGGTAAGCAATATCACCTCTATCAATCCCATCATTAAGCCAAAAGACTGAACCACCTGTAATGGGGTCGCGCATTCTGATAGCCCATTCTATTGATGACCTACCCCGATGACGTGGTAATAAACTTGGATGATATCCAATCCAACCGATTTTAGCCTTATATCTCGTTTTTCTGCCAATATAATCAAAAGAGTGAGCCGTAATGCCAATATCTACATTATCGGGCATTGTATCGGCTTTTAATGAACCCGATGGAATAATAGACACTCCAAACTTATGAGCTGTTTTAGTTAGATACTTATCATCTACCGGAGAGCATACTCCAACTATCTCGACAAAATCAAGTTGAGATATCATACTAAACACTAATTCGCCAAAATACTTTTGACCGCTAATAAAAACTCTTAATTTTTTCATTTTCCTATATACTTAAAACTTTGAACTGCACGGAAATGACCGCCATAACCACAGCCAGTTATACTGCCTTTTTTTCCAGTTTTTGTTATACTTGCATTACTCCTGGTCTTATTGGCTCCATACAGCATTGCACCAGTTTGTTTCCAAACACCGGCATTGCGTAAATAACCGGAAAGCTGTGGATGACTTGTATGGAAAAAGGTAGAGTACTTATGCCCACATCTACCATTACCCTCCAAATGGTATTGCATTACTTCATTTAAAAAAGCTGTACCAACTCCGGCTCCTTGCCACTCAGGCATAACAACTAATCTAGTTGCCCTATATGCCTTAGCTGTGAACAATGGGCAAACTGCAACATGAGCAACCAACTCGCCATCAACAACTCCAACGAAATACTCAGCAGCGGGTGGGTGAGGTAGATCTAAATAATAATGCTCTTTAAATTCTTTCCAGTAACTTCCGCTGACCTTCCAAATATCAAGTTTGATTTGTGGTCGGTTCCCGATTTCAATTTTTTTTTTAATACTTTGGTGTTTAAGTCATACACCCAGTCTGGTTGGAGCCATTCAATAATATCATAGTGGCACGAAAGTAAAACTACCTTTTTCCCTTTATTACGCCGCCAACCTTTACCAAATGCCATTGCGCCAATTTTAGCAATTTGACGGTCAACCACACTAGTGAATTCATCAACTACTACCTCGTCAGGTGCCTCAGTAATTAATCTAGCGAGACCCGCTCGGAACTGCTGACCATTTGAAAGCGCATTTAAAGGACGTAACCAGCTAGGAACATCGCCCAATCCAACAGCTGCCAAAGCTCCAGTTACAGTATTGAAGTCACCTTCCGGTAAAATACAGTCAACAATGGGCTTCCCAAAATCCCAACCTTCATATAAATCGACAATCTTATTTTCTTGAAAAAACTGTCTACCAACTGAAGACTTACCGGAACCACTTGCGCCAATGATTAAACCAATACCCCATTCCAAACTATCAATATCAATGTCAAACTCTTTATTAAAGCTTGAACCATCCTCAGCATTAAACAATGATTTCACTCGCTGAGCTCTATAGCTTTCAAAATTCTTTGTACTATTATTTACTATAATTTTCACGTTGTAACTACTTTTAGTTTTTTACCCTCTTTTTGTAACTCCTCAAAAACGCGCTTTTGCTCGTCTTCACTCTCACAAATGACAATCACGCCATATTGTGGTTTGTAATTAAATTCTTTTGCCATATCTATAAATTTTAGTTTACTTTGCAGCTCTCACGGATTTTATAAAATAGCGAAGCCACAGCATAGAAGACTTATGTCCTCCAACGCTGTGGCTTTGTGCTATAAATTTAAAATACCGTGAGAAGTTTTTAAATGTTGGAGGGCTTTTTTTATTCTCTCCTCCAGAGAATTATAGTGTTATTCCTTGTAGTGTTTTAAAATCAATACAACTGAAACTCCAGAAAATACTACTGCAAAAATCCAATTGGGGTATAACATAGCGAAAAGACCGCCAAATACTCCCGCTACAGCAGTTATATATACTTTATTGATATCTTGATTAACTTTAAACTTTTCCTGCTGCCATTTATCCCATTTAAAGCAAATGAAACCTGCCGGTAGTAATCCAATCAAAGGAGTAAAATAGTTATTCCAATACTCAGCAGTCAATGGAAAGTTTTTTGTGTTAAGTCCACACATTAAAAAGAAATCATAGTCAATTGCTATTCCAATTAAGATGTGGTATAGCGTTCTAAGAGTTAAGTACTTTTTCATAATTGTATATTGTTAGCTTCTATAAATATTTCATCAACTTGTTCATCTGTCATTTGTAAAATGCCTTGTAACAAAACTACCGTTTGACTTTGCCTTTCTATTGTTGTCCCAAATTGCCAAATATTGAGTGCAGCAGTTTTTATTGGATCCTCCAAACTATTTAAAGCATCTTCAATAATGGTTTGCTTATCATTAAGCTTCAAAATAGTTCTTATTCTCCAAAGAGCAACTTCTAAAGGAACAGGAGCCACTTCACTAACTGGAACACCTTCATAAAAAAGTTTCTTTGTAAAATCATAATAAGGATTGTTAAATTCTCCTTGAGGATAATCGTCAATAATAAATTGATCTGCACTGATTTCTACTTCAATCGCAGTAAGATAAATTACTTTTCCTGTTTGTTTCTCAACGACTGTTTTCATTTAAACTTTGATTTCAACACTTTCTATTTGGCAAGTTGACAATGAACTAGTTGGTGTTATTGATATAAATAAATAGATATTATTACTGGTATTATCACAAGCAAATGAAACCGGACTTGCATAAGCTCCGTAATCTGAATAGTTATTAGTTCCAGCCGTCGTGAGCGCTGCATTTAAAATATTACCGCTTTTTAGTGTAAACTTTCTAGTTATTTGCATATTAGGATTGAAATTACCTCCTGTTTGAACCAATGCAATTAAATTGGCAGTAGCAAAATTATTGGTTGAATTTATTTTAACTGATACAGTATAGGCGGAGCTACTTCCACTTCGTGTTGAGTAAATAAATAAATCTAAAAAGCCACTTGATGGTAAAGTGCCTGGCGTTATAGTATAGGTTTTTGCTAAAGCTTCAGTTGTGACTCCAGTAATAGGCACAGCCGTCGTATCATTAACTATTCTTTTAACTCTACTCGCTAATTCGGTAGTAATAGCATTCTGAGTCATTGACCCATCAGTCGCGGAACCTGTACTAGTATAAAGCTTACCTTTCCCTTTTACCGAACTACTTGCATCTGGAACTGGATTAGTTAAATCCAATGATTTCACATTACCGGCATCATCTCTATAAAATAAAAGTTTGTCCTTTTGGTTAATGGCAATTTCGCCATCAGCCAAAGAACTTGGTACCGTTCCGGTAGTATTACTTCTTTTTATTTTAATAGTATTTGCCATAGTTAAAATGTACCGCCGTCAATGGTTGAATTAGCATCAAGCTTTGAGGCAAGAGATGCAGTTATTGTTGATGCAAAATTTGGATCGTTACCCAATGCATTAGCAAGTTCATTCAAAGTGTCTAATGCACCTGGTGCAGAATTTATCAAAGCATTGATTGCAGCAGTAACAGATGCTGTAGTAGCATAATTAGCGGCAGCAACACCACCCAATTTATCTGCATTGTCGGCATTATCTACCTTACCATTATTGTTAGTGTCATAAACTGACTTTTGCATATCAGCTCCGGCACCAGCCACAACAAAAGGACCTACTATGGTACTAACATCCTTTTTAATATAAAAGGCATTATCAGGAGCAACAAAAATGATTTCTCGAGTTGCCTGAAAATCGGTAAGCGCTGGAGCTCCCGTTGTTGTTTTAGTTCTAAGTCTAATTATATTACTCATAATCTTTTATTTAAAATATTAATCCACCGTCAATAGTTGGGTTTTGGTTTTGGTTGTTCCATTCCTCTTCAGTACCTATAAAACCATATTTAAGCGCAATCTGATAAGCTGATAATCCATCCCTGAAAACAGATAAAACTACATTAACGGACATAGCTTGAACAACCTCAATAATGTCAGGTTTGCCACAAGTTACTGTTGCTTTAATTGCTTCCGGTGATGTAATGGTTACAATCATTATTCAACTATTTTTTTAACTCCTTTAAATACTACTCTGCTTGAGTTTTGCTCAATGATTTCAAAGTAAAAATCACCTGAGGTTAAATTCTGTTTAGCCGGAGCAATAATTAAAGTCATTATTTTTTCAATAACCTCAATAGTTTTATAAACTACAGGCTCTGCGGGTGGAGCATCGACTTGAACATCAAAAGTTTCTGGAATAGTAAGAGCTGTCGTTTTTTTATCCGTTGTCCAAACTTTGTAGACATAAGAGCCAACCCAATTTTGCTCAGCCTCAAAATAAATCGGTACAATTTCATTTTTACCAATAGTCGCAATGTTTACAATACCCGCTATACTTGGGTCTATAGTTACCTGTTGTTTCATAATTATAATTGTTCAAATTCTATGTAGGCATGAGAAAACTCACCGCCATCAGATGTAGCTCCTTGTTGTGGAAAATAAACATTTTTTAATGCTACAAATCCTCCTTGATTAAACCAGGATGCCTTTACAAAACCTCCAGTATCAATAGTTATATTTAAAGGATCCTGAATTCTCACAACAGTCGTAGGAAAAAAAGGAATATTTGTTAACCAATAATCATCTACTTGATTTACTGTAATTTCATATCCTAAGCTATTTACTGATGCATCAAAAACATCACCACTTAGCGTCCCAAATGCTATTTTTCGACTAGGTAGAGTTGGCTCTGGTATATCAGTTGAACTTAAAAATATGAATTGGGCTTCAGTCAATGGAACATGTCCTATTCCATAAGTTCCCTCTTTACCAACAAATGCATAGACATACTGAATTTCTCCAACTTTATAAACTACAAAAGAAGGCTCTAAAAACGTTCTAGCAGTGTTAGTATTAAGATAAGTAATGAATGGAACTGAAATTGTACCTAAGTCAATCTTTCTGCTAGGATGAAAATTAGCCGGGTTAGGATTAGCAATAGCCCAAAGTACTGTTAATCTATTCAATAAAAAATTATAGTCAGCAGCAGACTCATACGTTTTTGGGTCTTTACCAACTGCCCAGGCTAATCGCTCAGGAGTATCAATTTTTTGAGGTGGATTTCCGTTCTGTAACATTAGATTGTATGTTGAGAGATTGTTAATAATCTTGAGTAATACGCTGCCAAGAACGCATCAATGTTAGCATCAAGTAAAGAGTAAAGCGTGTTACTCATGGTTTTGATTTTTGAGTTGCCACGGTTCTTTTCTATTGCTAAGTAAAATAAACGGCTAACCTCGTCCATTGGGAACTGTTGACCATCATAAGTAAACTTATCATCATCAATAGCCTGTTTTTTTAACCGTTCAGACTTCACTCCCATGATAATATTGTACTCAGTTTCAAAAACAGCCATTTCGCCTGGTGTTCTATCTTCTAAAACTCCACTAACAATTTTTAAAGGACAAACACCAAAAACATTAATAGGATTAGGTAAGTCATCCTCAGAGATAATTAAAGGATCATCCGCATACTCAGAAGCGGCAAACTCAGTAGGAGTAAAATTACCAACTGAATTCCAAGATATAAATGGTTTATCTGGACGTGAAATTGCACTGAAATATGTCTTTTTCATAGCTTAGTTATTATTTTTTGGTATTAAAATATAATCAAAGGTCAATGCCTGACCGCTAAAATTACCCCTATCCTGTAACGATAATTGGAAGGATGTTGACGTTTTATTTCTAATTCCCCAAATGACTGCACTATCAGCAGTCCAAGCAGAACCTGAACCCTCTAATGCCCCAACTACTTTGTAATTAGCAGTACCTATATCTGCAAAGCTTATCGTTACCAATTGCTCACTCGTAATCAAATCACCATGAACATAAGTTCCTTGCTTTAGGTAAGTCAATAATAAACCAAGAGGTTTATTTTTAATGTAAGCATCAGATGTGATATCGGTCTCTAACCAATCAACTTGAACGTTTACCTCTGCATTGGCAGCAATTCCGTTAAGCTTAGCTAATAATGCAGCCGTGAAGTTTTCATCTGTATGAACATATCCGGCATCATGTACGAGGTCAGCAGGAACGTCTATTAAAGTTGACCACGGCACTACATCATTGTATGGTATTCTAGTAAATGCACTAAGCGCAGTTCCTGTCGCATCTACAATTGCATTGGTTACCGTAAACACAACTGGATTAGTTCCGTTTTCAAATGATAACGAACCTGTAGTAACATTCTTTTTAATTTTAGTTCCGGTTGTTTCAGTTCCAGTTGTAGTACCCGCAAAAGGACAAAGAACACCATCTATGTACATGATACCAGGAGCAATATTTCCCGCTGCAAATTCACAACCTGAAACAATAAATTTTCCGCTATTTGGTACTCTCAAATGACCCATCAAGGCATCAAGAATTCCAAAGTAAGTAGACTGCATTTTATCAAATGTCGGTTGCTCCAATCTATAACCACCTAACTGGCTAAAATCTATAATATTACTCATATCGTGTAAGTTTCAATATTGTATAATCTTCCTATATATTCATATTTCCCAAATTCAGCTCTTAAATCCTGCTCATCAAAAACTACAGTGTCCGGTATAAAAATTGTAAAGCTGTATTCATTCAAAGTTTCATCTTCTTGATTTATAAAAACCTGAATAGTATTACTCGAGTCACCCAAAAAAACTGGGTTATTTTCTAAAGGCTGATAAATAAATACTTCCTGTATCTGAGCAACGTTTGTAATGTAAATTTTCTTTGTTTCATCATGTTGACTAGGATTATAACCTTCAATATTGTAATAATCATTTAAAACCTTTTCTAAATAAATCTTTCTACCATCGTGTTGAAGCGTGTAAAAAGTTTCATTATAAATCCTAATCAATGCAGAAATAAACGTATCAAAAAGAGCAAGGAATTTTGGCTTTCTTTTGAAAGTTGGCAAAAGCTCTCGTATCAAAACTGAAAAGTCAACTTTATCCCAAAGTACCATTACTCTTATAGTTTATAGTTAAATCAGCATCAAGTATTTCAAAATGCCCGGAGTTTGCAATTTTATAAATCCCCAAATCCATAAAAGGAAGTGACTCATATTTCCATTGTAATAATAGAGTTTGAAAATCAACAACTCCTGCCGCCTTTTGTATATAATCCTCAAGTTTGCTTTTTGATAGAGCTCCATTAAACTCAAGGTTTCTCAGGTACTCTTTAATTGCATCTTTTACAGGGTAAATCTCTTCAGTTGTATTTTTTAATTTACCGGTTGAAATTTCAATTATTAACGGATCGATATAAACATCAATTGTAAGCTTGATTTGATCAGGTGCTTTATTTATCAATGTTACATTAACACCAGGCTGAGTATTTTTATTTATGTAATATAAAATCGCAATTGCTTGGTCATTTGTGACTGGAGCTGTTGTAGCTCCACTTTCAGTTGCTATTTTTACTAAAATCCCTCTTGAGGTAGTTAATACGGCACATCTTTTTATTATCATTCTAGAAGCAACTTCAGCAGATGTTAAACCGGTAGTGTCAAACTGAAATTGATTATTTGCCCAAATAATAGGACACCCATCAATATAAGACATCACCATTGATTGATAATTAGGAATATTTTGGGGTCTTGTTTTAGCAGCGTTTGAAGAAACAACTTTTTCATGTAGCCAAAGAGAAAAAGAAAATATCCAAATAAATAAACGCCAGTTGGCAACCTTACTACTTGAAGTGGCTCCGCTCGCAGTTATCTCAGAATCTGTTAAAACATCTAAAGCATTTAGCTGTGAAGCTTCTGCTTTTTTATCTAACATTATTTGTTGTATTTCTCTAAATCTTGCATCCATTGTTAAAATGATATTGGGAATTCGCCTTCAGGGAATCCAAATGAAACAGTTGGTTCGGTATATTTTGTTCCAACTACTATATTGTTTTTTTTAAAATAGTTTGCTACTTGCTCAAAAGTATTATCGCTATTTGGTATAATTATTTTTTGTCCTGGTACTAACTCTTCAGTAACTGAAATCTCATTAGCTACAGCCAAATCAAAAGCAGCGAAAACGCTTCCGCACTCTTGTACCGCGATATCTAATAAAGATTGGTTATGTCGAATTATTGCCATTATTTATTAGCAGATTTTAATTGACGGTTTTCTTTTTTTAATTCAGTAATCTCCTGCTGTTGAAGCTTTATTTTTCGAGCTTGTAATTTAATTTCCTCTTCCAGCATCGAAACTTTTCGATTCATCATTTGCTCAAATTCACTTACTCTATCTTCATATCGCTGCTTTAAGTCTCCTATAATATCTTTATAATGACTTGACAGTTTTATATCATTATCAATAGCAACAGAGTCCGCGGCTTCCTTTCCCTGTAATACTTCAACCTTTATTTTTTCAATGTCTTGTTTATACTTTGACCTCATAAAAATTGAGGTTAAAAAACCGGAAGCGATTGATGCAGTTATAATACTGCCTATTAGCTCTAAAATACCCATTTAACTATCCTTTAAAAACTGATTAAACCTATTTTCAATGCCATTAAAAGTGGCTACATTATTAAGTGTCGTAGTATTGCCATTACCTCCAGTGGTTGTAACTAAAAAACTCATTGATTTAATGCCAATAAGTAAATCAGATACTAATTTCTTTAAGGTTTCATTTTGCTTTTTTAAGAGGAAGCCATCTCTATCAATTTTAAATTGAACTTCTCCAAAATGATAATCCAAACTTTCAAGCTCTGAGTAATATTCAACATAAAGCTTGTGTAAGTCCTCCATAATTGGGCTCACTAAAACATCACTTCCAACTTTAGGAAATAAATAAGATTTCTTATTATTTCCATCTATGACAGCCGACAAACGAACATCCGGAAACTCAATATCATCATCAGAAACAACACAGGTTCCATCTTCCTTATTTACAGAAACAACAGTAACTGCAAACGTATGAACACCACGCTCTTTTAATTTTCTGAATGCATCCTCAAGCTCCTTAGTCATTTTACAACTTATTACTTATAGTTACTTTTCTTCTTGCTCCACTCATTCCAAATGTGGTTACAACTTTTTTTATCAAATAGCTACCCTCACGGTTCGAGTGCTTTTTATCTCTGATTATAGCTTTCATTCCTCTGTTAGCAAACGGAATTAAGAAGGAAACTACATCACCGTCAAAGCCATCATATTTCAATTTCTCAAGCTCTACATTAGCCATTTCTTTGAGTTTTGCCTCATCTGAAACGACTGATGTATGAAAGGTTCTCAGCTCTCCATCAGAGTCTCCAAACTCATAGCTTTTCTTTTTGTTATCCTTACCGATGTAAGTATATTTTATTCTTATTTTACGGTCGTTTTTACTTCTAAACTCCAAGTTATTTTCAACTAAATTGTAATTTAGATCATAAACCACACTTTGCCCGATATTGTTCAATTGCTCAAGACCACAGTATAACTTTCCTTCATCATTAATGTAAGCAGAGAAAGGAAACTGTTTTTTTAAGTCCTCTAACACTTGAGCTCCATTTTTATCTATCATTGCCCATTGGTCAATGGCAACATCTGGAATGTTATTGGCAATTTCAACTGTCGTTCCACTTACTACCTCTTTTAAAATTGCTTTCAACGTTGTTGCCTTCAGCAGTTTTTTAATGTGGTTCCGGCGCAATAACCACATAGCATCCTCGCAATGAATTTCTAGTGGTATTTTAGGGGCAAACTTTTTGACATAGCCCACAAACTCAACCCCGGAATATTTATTCTTGTAGCCCAACGTTATTACAACTTTGTCCCCAACTTTGATAGCTTGCTCAGTAAATAAAAGATCGTTATTATTTCTAACCTTAAATCGTGTTGGCATTTTGACAACTGCCGTATCAGACATATCCTCAATGGACTTGGTAATCTCAACCTCATTAAAGGAATTGAAACTATAATTACCTATTGACACATTACCTTCTAATACAAACATTAGTTATTCAAAAAATTAGATTGCGTTATCTCCAGCTCGTTCAAATCTGCATAAAAGTCTTGATCACTTGTCGCAGTAAAAGAGTAAGCCTGTAATCCCTGTTGCCCCTGCATTTCATCAATATTCTTAGCTCTCAAAACTATTTTTCTAATTCCATAAAGCTCAAAAAATGGATTATCTACAATTTCTAATGCATCATCGATATCAAACATCTCATTCAAAATTCCAACTTGCGCACCAGGATACAACTCCGGGTTTTCAATATCAAAGCAAACACCCTTAATTGAAATTTGATAATTCTCTGTCGTTATATATTCAAGAACGGATCCTTTTCTTTTTTCTCCTACCGTTGGCGTTTCAACAATAGTCTTTACAAGACTTAATGAAACTAATGGCTCATTCGGAAAAGTGAATGTTTTACCATTGTAGCGGAGCTTAATATTCATAAAATACTTTTCTCCTAACAGCTGCGCAGCATTGATTGATTGTAAATCGGGTAGGTTATACTTCCGTTGGTTTTTTAACCACCAATCAGGGAAAGGAGCGCCTACATAATCAAATGCTATTCTTGCGATGGCTTTTTTAAAATCAAACTGTAACATTATGCGGTTTGAGTTTGGTTTACACTATTTACCGCTCGTAACAATACCTCCTGTATTTTATCGCCTAAGCCGTTCAAACCTTGCTCAGTATTACTTACATGAATTTCTGTTTTGTCTTGAAGCTTATTAATGTTCACAGTAATGTGAGTCATTTTTGAGCCTCCTCCTGTAATAGCGTCACCGGATCCAGTCCCTTTACCATTTGCTCCAGTTGTAGCTGCACCCTGAGGTTGTTGCGTTTTTAAGAAATCATCGTAAGCAGTTGTACTCATGTCCCTAGTTCCGCCAACTTTACTGAACTTATCTTTTAAGGCTTGAAAGTCTTTTGAAATGCCTTTTGTATCAACTTTAATCCCAACTTGACTAAATTCATTTTTAGCTTTTACAGCACTATCCGCCATTTTCTTATAGCCATCCGCAATAGATTTTTTACGGTTTTCGACTGAGGCGTTTATATCAGATATCATTTTTTGATTTTCCGAACTGTCTCCCATTCCAACAGCCTCCTTGAATTTATACCAACCTAATTTGATATAATCAATTCCCATCATTATTGCTTGTACTACAGTATTGAAATTGGCTTTTACATACTCCGTGTATGCCTGCCATAATAGTTTTGCACCATTAACAGTATGTTTCCAACTTTCGCCCCATCCTGAGGTATATTTAGAAACCATACCGAGAACCATGATTATTGCCATAATTCCCATTACAATCCAACCCAAAGGCGAAACCGCGAAATAGAGGTTAAGAAGACCCCAAGCAACAGCAACAGACATTATTACACCTTTGAAAGGCATTAACCAACCAATAATAACCTTAATACCAGTTGTAAGCCATCCCATACCAACTAGAACCCACGTCATGATATCTCCAAATCCCTTCAGTGCGGAACCTGTGTCGGTAAACCCAAAAACCGCTTTTATTAAAGTAAACAATGATGAAACTACAGGCTCAATCATAGAGTATAGAATAGTAAAATACTCAGAGACATAAGGTAAATAAGTGGTTAAAAAAGTTAATCCATTACTCAGGAAAGCAATAACTCCATTAGATATTCCAGAAGATTGACCACCGACATTCACTAAAAAATTATTCCACTGGTCTCCTAAGTTAGATATTTGACCGCCCAGAGTTTTAGAAACAACTTCCATTGATCCTGCAACACCTGCCATCTTTCCATATTCTTCTAATGCAGCTGTAATGGCATCTTTGTTATTAGCCACTTCTTTTGTAACGCCTTTAAATGAAAATGAGACCTTATCACCATGTTTTGAGGCATTGATACCAAACTCTTTTAACCTTTCAAATTGTGAGGTTTGTGCGTCTAATAATGCCTCTGTTAACTGGTCAAACCCTTTACCTTGTGAGCTTGCTAAATCTCCAAGCTTTGTCATTTCTGCGTAAGTTGGATTAACACCCCTATTAACTAATTTAACGAATGAGCCAGTTAAATCATTTAATTGATATGGAGTTTTAGCGGCAAAGTTGGTCAGCATATTTAGAGCCGCAGCTCCAACCTTATCACTTTGAAAAGTATTGGATAAAACCGCATTAAACTTTTCATATTCCGCCCGAGCATCAATGACTTTATTAGTAAATGACCAGATAGCTCCAACTGCAAAAACAGTGGCTATTACATTTTTAAGCTTACCCATAGAATTGCTTAAAGTTCCGGTGCTACCTTCAACCGTTTTTAAAGAGCCGTTTAGTCCATCTGCTTGACTTTTTGTAGCACCTACTGACTGAGCTACTTTTCGTAGCTCAGAGCTTGCATAATCTCGCATTTTAACAATGAATTCGTAGGCACTCATTTTTTATTGTTGTTCGGAAGCCTTTCGCTCCTCAGTTCTTATAAAGTGTAAATTTTGTACTTCTATTGCCCAATCCTGGTCGCTTAATTTTTGAGGTTTTCTGATGTGCATATAATAACTCAGATAAGCGTCTAATAATCTTATGTTGATTGATGGCTTACCGTTATCATCGTGTTGAACCCATCCATAAGACGAGGCATCATTTGGATTAATGGCTGCCTCACTTAGAGCTTTTCCAACCAGGCTACCTTTTTATTTTGTAAATCTTCAATTGCTTTGTAAAGTGGGAATCTTACTTCCGCGTTATTACGGTCTTTAAAAATCTCGTCTTGCTCAAGTACAACCATTTCGAATAGTTTTTCTTGAGTTACAAATGGTTTGCCTGAAGGGTTTTTTCTTTCTGCCATTTTCAAATCATCACGAGTGATCATTCTAACAATGCATTTATGCTCTCCAATTACTATTTGAGTGTTATTGGTTCCTTCAACAGGGATAAGCTCTGCGTCTTCATATCTGAAAAAGTCAATAAGGGTTTTTCGTGCCGGGTTGAAATATTCAAACTCCGTTTTTACTTCCGCATCTCCACCGATGAACAACGAGTTTAGCATTTCTTCGCCAAAAGCAATGTCGCCTCCTTTGTTCATAGCGGTAAAGGCACGTTTATAATCTTGCATATTAGGCTCACGCAAGTAAGCTACTTTGTCATCTACAGGAAGTTTATAAACTCCGCCGTATTGTTCTTTCCAATCTTGGATTTGTTTGTCTTTAATGGTTGCCATAAGTTTGTTTTTGTTTGTAATTTGTTGTTTTAAAAAAAGCCATCCACGACAATGAATGGCTTTTCTATATTGAATTGACCTTAATTTTTAACAGTTATTCCTGGACAAATTGACTTCCAGTTTTTGCAAATTCTTTTCGTGATCTATTACGTAATTAGAATGCAACTTTTCAGTGTAAGGTATCTGTATAAACTTAGTATCAAAGCTTTGCCACCCGACGTCAAAAATGACCGCAAAAGAGTTGATAGCTTCATAACTTTTTACAAATACGATTGGGTTATCAAAACCCGGTGTAATTACTGCTACATCATAGTCAGCAACTGAAAAGGTAAGTACATTTACAACCGTTGCAGTTACTGGATGGTAACTTTCAATTGTTGCTTTTTGTTTCGTATCCGGCATCTTTGTACTTGCGAACGCCGTGCTTGCAATCATCCCGAAGGCAAGCAAAATGATACATCTAATTGACTTCATTTTATTGTTGTGGTTTCACTTTGGTAAACATAAACGGAAGCTCAACGAGCATGTTTGTGTCACCATGTTTCATCCCTTTTTTATACTCTGTAATTTCGCATCCTACAAGGATATCAGTTACACTTGTACCCCCATCCTCAGGAACAAAAGCCCATACTAAGTCAAAGTTCAAAGCTAAAATGTCTTTGTTAGGAGCTGACTCAATCATTGCCTCTAGTTCACTTTGCCAAATGGTAATTTTACCCTCGTAACTTTTTTTACCTCTAAGGATCCCGTGTGGGTCATTACCTCGACCCTCTTGCGGTTTTTTTTCTTGTTTTACAGAGTATTCAACATCTGTAATTCCTTCAAAAATTCTACCACCAGTTGCAACAGAAATATCATTCCATGCATATTGTTTACTTGAAAATGTGCTCATCTATTCTAAGTTTAATGTAAATCCAATATTTACAGTTATAAAGTCACTATAACCAACCGGTAACAAACGCAATTCAACATTAATGTTATCCGTTTGTAAAACAGCTTGATTTGCGTCAATTTTAGCTTTGGCACCTGATAACTCTTTAGTTTGAACCATTAACTGATCCAAATTGTTTTCGATGTTATGTTGCCAAGTTTTAATGATTGCTGGGTGGATGGTTCCATTAGCGGCAGCTAAAACCTCGTCGGAAAGTTCATCGACTAAAACCCCATAAGTGATTAATACAGCTTTATCCATTACTAAACCACGAGCTAACGATTTGAAATCATTATCAGGTTTAGTCAAAGTTCTATCGCTTGTGAAATAGTAGCCGCTTCTGTTAGCAAAGCTTCTAAGGAAAATGTAACCTTTATTGTCTATTGCGTTCCAAGCCGTGTCTAAGGTTTCTACTTTCTCACCGTTAGTAAAATAAGCAGCCGTTGGTTCAACAGCTCCATTTTTAACTCGACTAATTTTTCTTTGTACAGGATCTGAGGCTAATCTTCCTAAAAGCATTCCAATTGATCCCTCTTTTGAACCATCATTGTTAGCTAAAAGAATGGCAACTTTCTCATTTTCTGTTGTAGTGTAGTCTTTTAAATCGGCTACATTACCGTTAAACTTATTACCAGAGATAATAATTCTAACTGGGTAATATCTACTTGAGTAATCTGAGGCTAAAGCTTGAGCTTTAATTACTGCTAAATCAACATCAGCGTCAACACCATTAGAAATGGTTTCTGTAGTACCTGATTTTTTAATGATTCCTAAAACTCTTACTTTACCTTGAGAATCTGCTAGTAATTTTTGGGCAAAAGGGTTTTCAATGTCAGCCATATCCTCCATTGTAGTGGCAGCAGTAACAACCATAAACCAAAGCTCAGCGCCTTTTTTCGCTTTTTCATAAAACGCGGCTATATGTTTGTAGGCAAATGCATTTGTTCCGGTTTCCTCAATTCCTAAGTTTACAGCTTCTTGAAGTGAGAAAATTTGGTAAGATGTTCCGGCAGTAACCTTATTTGCTCCGCTAACAGTTGCTCCAGTAATTACCAATCCTGGTATCTTCTGAATATCTGCGATTGAAAGCTCCAAGCCATTGCTTGAAATGTTGATATTGATAGTTGGTAAACTCATAATACTTTAAAAGTTTTAAGTAAAAAGCAGACTACGAAACCTACAATAAAAGCCCCTAACAAATCCATAAAGGTGTATCCGGTAACTTTTGTTTCTTCAGTATTTGAATCTGATATTTTACTATTGTTAGAGGTTTGTTTTTGTAACGCACTTTTGATTTTTGCTACTATTGCTAAACTATCGCAGGAGCCTGTTACATAAATTGTATCGTGTTTGATTTTAAATTTTACCGTCGCATTACCATTTTTTTGAGTGAAATAAACCGGCTTTTTATTGCCGTTTAAATCCGGTTTCAAATCCAATTGATTGATTGGAATTTTAACGGTTGTTTCTGCTTTAGGAGTAAAAAGAGTAGTGTCCTTGTAGGTCACAGCTTTATCGATTACTAGCGATGATGCAGTATCAACTTTTTGAATTTCCTGCCGTTGTTTAGAACTACGACAGGAAGTCAAAAAACAGCAACTAACCAAACAAAATAATAATGTGAGTGAGTGTCTTAGTTTCATAATGAGAAGTATAATTCTTTTTCTCTATTTCTTCTTTTAGTCAATCCGTTAGATGGAACTCCTTTTGATTTATTCCACTTCAAAAACTCGTCTCCGATGGTTTTGTCGTTTGGATTTTTATTTACTTTCTTGAGCAATGTACTGTCGCCTAATCCCTCTGGGATATCATCAGCATCAATATCAGAACCAAGATTGTAAGCAAAGTCAACCAAAGCATTAAACTGATTTTGATTTATCGGAACCTTCACCAAGCTTGTTACATCTTTAGCGAACATATCCGCTATAAACTTGTTAATCTCGATTGCGTATTCCTTTGTAATCGGTTTGTCTTTTAGAGTAACCTTTCTACCGTTTGGGTAGAACGTATTTCCGTAACCAATGGTCGGAACTCCCGCACTACACAAGTAAGGTGTTAGGCTCAAACCCTCAAAACCCTGAATCAGTAAATAACCGTTGTTGTCTAATTTCATAACTTTAAAAGTTATAGCCGGGCTTTGCGCATACTTGATGTTCACGCCATTTCTTTGCTATTGCGGTGGTCGTCTTTAGACGGTGGCGGTGCAATGCCAGGCTATATGGTTTATTACTCTTTTTCTGCTTGAGTTAGCTTGTAAGCCTCCAATGCAGAGATTAAAGTATCTTCTTTTAAATTTTCAGTCTCCAGTTTTAGGAACTTAACAAGGTCTTTTACGGCATTGTAATTCCCTTTTACTAAACCATTAGCCAAAAGTTCTTTTTGCTCCTCATTTAGCTCAACTGTGGTGTTTTCAGTATTACTTTCTACCTTATTAGGGTTACTGAAAGTTTTTACTTCTTTGCCCTCTTCAAGAGTTGCATTGTGCTGTGTTGCGAAGTATTTGTTTTCAAACAAAAATCCGTCTTCAGTACCGTGAATCTCTTTAGCTTTTGGATTAGCGGTGAAGTAATCCTTCACCGCTTTTTCTAAATCTTCCATACTAAGAAAGGATTGCTCCTAAGTATTTAGGCGTTGTTGCACGAATGTTACCAACAAGAGCTCTTTGAGCAAATGAGATTTCATCAGATTGTGAAGCCGCATTAGCAAGAGTCGCATACATATTCACATCACCGAAGCAACGGAACGTTTCGTCAGAACACCAGAAGAATGATGCCTGTAAATCTCCAGCAGCTTTAACTGAACCAAATGGTTTTTTAGCACCGGCAGATGTGTAGTAAGGATTTTTACTGTAATTCCAAACTTTAAATCCGTACAACATTCCAGACTCATTGATTTCCTTGAAAAGTTGTTTGTTTTCCTTACGGATTTTAGCTTTATCAGCTGGACTTAAACAAACATGTAGATTTTCAGTCATATCAAGAGCTTCATAAAATGCAGCCATATCAATTACAGCATCAACAAAAGAACCTCCTCCAAGAGTGATAATTTTGTTATAGGCATTATCGGCAGCAGGACACCAAGCATACGCTGCTCTTGCACCTAAGTTTTTCTGTAACACTTTTTGGTGTCTTGATGTTACAGAGGCTCTTTTGTTGTAAGCCAACTCAACTTCCTGTAGGTTTCTGTGGCGAGTTCTACTCGTTGAGTAAGTTCTCAAGATAACCTCGTTTGGAACGTCGGTAATTGTGGTGATTGGTAAATCAGTCTCACTTCCCACGAAGTAATCCTCATATACACTCGGTTCGATACCCGCCTCAGCAAGGTTCAATTTGTTGTTCTCTACATATTCCGACTTATCGGTAGATGCACTAACAAAACTTGTATTTGGTACCGGGTTTTCTTGAATCCCCGCAATCCATACTTCTTTTAATAATCCTGACATTTTATATTAGTTTTTAATTATCAATGATTAAACCTTAGCAATGTGTCTCACGCCGTTTTGATAGTCAGCGTAAAGCTTAGCATATTGCGTTGGGTTTTCGGCTTGCATTTTTTGAAGCTTCGCAACATCAAATTTTTGCAAGAAGTCGAAAGTTTCTTCAGTTCCTTGAGTACCTTTTGCAGCAGCTCCTAGAACAACCTCTTTTAGTGCATTATTTTTGTCTTGAGGATTAGCCTCTTTATGATTGCTAATCATTTTTGACAACAATGCTTTTTGTCCATCAAAATCGTTTTCAAACGCTTTGATTTGACCATCTTTCAAAGCTTCCGGGAATAACCCTAGTTTGATACACTCGTCAACTAAATCAGTTGCCGTAGTACCTCTTAAGGCTTTTAAATCTGCCGTTAGCTTTACAACCGATCCTTCAGCTGTATCTTTAGCAACTTTTAACTCATTGTGTTTAGCTAAAATTGCTGCCTCATCTGCATCAGCCGGTAAACCGTATGCAAGAGCAATTACTTTTAAATTTGACATATCTTCAGTTTTATTTGTACTCAGTTTTTGAAGTTTCATACTATCTCCATTTCGAGAAAGCTTTAAGGCATCATCATTACCGCCTATATCTACAATAGATATTTCAATAAGTTTACACTTAGTGACAGTTTCAAATATCTGTCCTGGCATTATATCCTCTGGTGCATTTGAACACGCAAGAACATCAGCATACATAGAAGCCATACGAATGAATCCTCGCTCTACCTTACCTGCAATTTTTGCGGCGAACTCGTCTTTCTCATCGAATTCAACATCAACCAATAATTGCTTGTTTTCTACCCATAATTTGACAGCTCGTCCAATTACTTCCGATCCTTTGTTTTCATCATCAAAGCGGTCATGCATATAAAGCACAACTGGGTTTCTTAAATACTGTTTAGTATCAATACCATCAGTCAAAATACGGTAGCCGTATTCGTTTACATTTTCGGTATTAACTATAAAAGTGTGGTTCATTAGCAAAAAGGATTTGATTTCAATATAAATCGTGTATTTGTTTTCTTTAGAGATGACAAAATTGAGTGAATGCCAAACCAAAAAAAAACAAGTCGTCAGAGGTTGTAACTAATTGATACAAGTGTTGTAATGATTTTATACAAAGCCCGTTAGTAAAATTTAAAACACAAATACGAAAGTCGAATTTTGCTTTATGAAAGATATACTAACAGACGAGGATGGCGACTTACTAATCCGCGGTGGCGACATTGTTATTGGCGATTCTGATAACCAACACCAGGAGGATATTATATTGGCAAGTAAAGGCGAGTATAAAGAAACGCCTGAGATTGGTGTGGGCATAATTCAAATGCTTTCTGACGATGATCCAATGAGTGTATTGATTGAAATTAAAAAGAACCTCCAGTACGATGGAATGCAAATTAGGAACGTCAAATATGAGGATAACGGAAAAATTACAATAGATGGCAACTACTAAGAAAGTTAAGCAAATCATTACGGCTGACAATTACGATCTAAGCAAACCAGGACGTATGAGTAATTCAGATCGTGACAAAAAGCAAAAGGATTCTCTTGGCTTATTTGTACGCGGTTATTCGCTGCAATCCATTTCAGAAATGGAAAACATAAAGGTTGGAGTTCCTACGCTTTCACGTTGGGCAAAAGACCATAATTGGGAGGAGCAAAAGCAACTGCAAAATATATCTCCGGCAGAGATTAAAGCAATGATTTTAAAAAACGTTGCAGCGATTAAACAGGGAAAAGAAATGCCTTATAAACCTGATGATATATCTAAGTTGGCGGCAGCATGGGAGCGTATGGATGACAATAAGAAAAAAGCAGTTTACACTATGGAAGCATTTGACCAGTTTATCGATTGGTTTATGGATAAGTGTGCTAAATCTAAAGCTAAAAACCGTGAAAAAGATTTGGACCTGTTGAAAGTAGTTAGATCCGTTCAGGATGAATACATCAAAACCCTACTATGACGACAACTGAATACAAAGCGGCGATTGAAAGGTATAATCAAAAATCTAAAATCATTAAGGAGCTTACTTATGATTCTCTAGTTAAGGAAACATCTGAGGAGCAAGAGGAAAGAATTGCATTTTTGTTGAAACCCGAAAATTATACTAAGTTCTTTGACTACTATTTTGGGGTTGGAGTTTCTCATTCATTGGCTGATGCTCCGTGTGCAGACTTCCACCAAACGTCGTATGAAAAGGTCTTTGAAGACCCTTTTATTGTTCAAATGAGAAAGTGGTACCGTGGTTCTGCAAAGTCAATACATACTAACGTTGGTAATGTTTGCCACTTAAAAGAAAATGACGAGCTCTTCTTTGGATTATTAGTTGGTAGAAACAATGATTTTGCTAAAATACTTTTATCTGATTTACAAACACATTTGCAGTATAACGAAAGGTATATAAAGGATTTTGGAATGCAAATGAGTTATGGGAATTGGGCAGACGGTGAGTTTGATACCAAAGACGGTAGGAAGTTTATGGGGCTTGGAATAAATCAACCCTTTAGAGGATTGAGAACTGGTGCACATAGGATTGACTTCGCGTCTATTGATGATTGCGAGGACAGAAAACAAGCCAAAAATGAAATTCTAATTAATGAATATGGAGAAAAAATTAGCGGAGATTTAGCTAAAGCTTTTCACCTTAGAAGAGGTCGAATGGTAGTCCCTAACAACTATATAGTAAAAAACGGATTACTTGACCACATTAAAGAAAGTTTTAAAAACTCCCGCCATTTTGATGAAATGGTAGTTAATATTTCAGACGAAAACGGCAATCCTACTTGGCATCAACGATTGACCAAAAAGGATGTAAAAAATATCAATGCAAAAACTGACTACTATACTTCGCAACGTGAGGACTACAATAACCCAATTGAAAAAGGAAAGTTATTTAAAGCCGAGTGGTTAAAATATGAAGCTATTCCAGAGGGAATGATATTCGATGGAGCTATTGCACATTGGGATTTATCATATACTAGAAATGGGGATTTTAAAGCTTGTGCAATTCTAGGGTTGAAAAATGGTAAAATCTATTTATTAGATGTTTTTTGTCGTCAATGTGATTTGCCTGAAGCAATGGAGTGGCATTTTGCAAAGTTGAGAGAATACAATAAAAAAGGGCTTTCAATACTTGCCTTTTATGATGCATCAGTAGCTCAAGCCGCTGTATTCTTACCTTCTTGGCTTGCCGCAGCTGAGCGTGAAAAATATGCCTCAGTTCCGCTGCCAAATCATACGTCAACAGATAAGCATTTAAGAATAGAAGCAACTTTGACCGATGTATTATTTAACAAATTAATGGTAATTAATAAAGCTTTAAAAGATACTCACGACTGGGACAAAGCATCAGAGCAATTACTATCGTTTGAAAAAGGAACCAAGGCGCATGATGACTTTCCAGATACATTGGAAAATGCAGTTAGACTGGGTAGAACTTACTTTGGATATTCAGTAAATCAAGAGAACAACTCAAAACCTCATATCGGTAAAAAGAAAACAACACGCAGAGTATGACACCAAGAAAAGAGCTATTTACTAAGATTAAAGAGGCATTAACTATGATTCCCGAATTAGAGTTAATTGATTTACAGCGAAAGCAATTTAAAAAACCCGCTGCCAATTATCCACAATATTTCACATGTGCGCTTATTGAAATTGGAGTTATTAAATGGGAGTCAATGGTGGAGCAAAAGCAAGAGGGCTTATGCGATATCGAAATCATGCTTTACTGTAAAGATGGTTGGATGGAACAACACCAAAAAACTAGCGACCCGGAAGGCGGTTTGATTGAAATTGATTTGATTGATATTATAGTAGAACAGCTTCAGGGTTTACAAGGTGATTACTTTAAACCATTAAGGCAAACAGCTGATGAACCAGGCGACGATTTAGAAGAAATCATGAGCTACAAAATTAAGTTTAGTACAACACTATACAGAAGGTTGGAGTACAAGTACACAAAGAAAAAATTAATCAATTAGGAATTATGTTTTTAGAAAAATCAGAACTTAAAACGGTATCAACTACCGAAATAATCAACTTGATAACTAATGGTGATGAGTCTATCATTACCACCATAATATCCGAATGCATTGATGTGATGTCAGGATATTTATTTCAATACTTTGATACTGCCGCCATTTTTGAAGCAACAGGAGACGAGAGGAATTTAACCATTTTGAAGCACCTCAAGGCTTTAGTAATTCACGGTATATACAAACGCCGTAGTAAGACTATGAATGAGTCTGTAAAGGATGATTACGACGAGGCAATGACTTGGCTAGAGAAAGTATCTGAAGGCAAAATTAAACCGCCATTACCTATCAGGATGGTAGACAACGGCAACGGTGGAACTGAAGCCGCTACCTTTTTAAAATTAGGCGGTAGAAAAAACTATGAAAATAGAATTTAATGGCAACGTTGGACGACTTAGAGAAAATGCTTTTACTAGCCGCCGAACAAATACCGGAAAAGGCATTGACCATTATTGAAGTTGAGGGAAAGAACTTCATACAAAAGAATTTTCAAGACCAGGGCTTTACTGATTCTGTATTAGATGAATGGGAAGAGCGTAAAACAACAGATAAAAAAGGGCGAGATATTACCACCTACAGAACCAACAGGCGTGGTAAAAAAGGATCCTTAAATAAATACGGCTCAGACATTAAAGACCGAGCCATTTTAGTTGGAAAAGGTACCGGAGGAAATAAGTTAAAAAACTCTATTAAAAGCCGCGTAAACAGATCCACAAAAGAGGTTAGATATTATACTGATAAAGAGTATGCAGCTCGACATAATGAGGGTCTTGATGGAATGCCAGAGCGAAGATTTATGGGCAAATCAAAATACTTGGACGGTAAGATATCTGATAAATTAAAAAGAGAACTAGATAAAATATTCAAATAATGGAAAAAGGCAAGTCAACTGTTAATATTGCGGGAAACCAAATCAATAAAAAGGTTAGTCTATCGGCTAATGATGCTAAAGACATCAACAAAATAACTAACTTAATGGTTGACGTTATCCGTCGACAACGTCGTTTATGGCGTAAAGAGATTACTGATTGGACTGCGGCTCGTTATGCTAAGTATAATGCGGAAATACCTCGTAATTATCCGATGCAGGAGCTTTATGATGATATTAGTCTTGATGGACATTTAACCGGTATTACGGAAAACCGTACTCTTAGAACTACCAATAAGAATTACGTTTTTGAGGTTGATGGTACCACCGATGATAATTTAACCGAATTCATAAAAGATAAGGAGTGGTTTGAAACGGTTAAAGAGGAGGCACACAAATCAACATACGTTGGTGAAAATGTAATTTGGGTAAAAGAGTTTGAACCGGGAAACATAAAACAAGTTGACATCATTCCTAGATTTTTGTTAGTTCCTGAAAAGAAAGTGATTCTTTATGATATTAATGCCTTAACCGGAATAGATTATTCTATCATTGATGACATTCTATGGCCAGCACGTTTTTATAGTGTTGTGGGGCTTTTAGAAAAGGCTGCCGTTTATACCATTCTAAAACGTCACTCTTGGGGTTCTTGGGATGAATTCGAGGAGTTGTTTGGTATTCCTATCAGGATTGCCAAAATTGCTTCTCAAAGCGAAACTGTTAAAAATGAGGTTGCGGATTGGCTTGAGGAAATGGGCTCAGCTCCGTATGGTGTTTTCCCAATTGGTACCGAAGTTGAAATTAAAGAAAATAGTAAAACGGATAGTTTTAATGTCTTCTTTCAAAAAATACAAGCTTTAGATAAAGAGCTTTCTAAATTGGTATTGCATCAAACAATGACCACCGAGAACGGAGCCAGTAAAGCTCAAGGAAACGTTCACGAAAATACTTTGGATGAGTTGATCCTATCCGATGAGAAAAAAATGTTAGCCTATTTGAATAATAGAGTAGTACCCGGTATGCGTAAGCTTGGTTATGCCATTCCGGACAATGCTAAAATTGCGGTAGAAAAAACAAAAGACCAGGAGAAGCAAATCAAAATAGATGGTGTTTTAATGACCAACGGCTATATCTTAAAACAACACTATTTAGAGTCAACGTATGGCGTAGAAATTGAGGCAATGCCAACTCCACAAACTGCCGGTGGAAAAGGCAATACTGACCCAAAAAAGCCTTAAGCCTGCTTAGGCTTCATTATCGTACCCATTGCTGTCATGATGACCATAAAAGCATAAAACTAAGCAAAGAGGACGGTCTAAGCAGGCTTATTGAAAACTACCTTCGGGACTTATTCAATACTAATTCTATCACAAAGGAAAACCGCAAAAAAATGTGGTCGTATTACTATTCAAATTTAGCTGATGCCATTGATACTGGATATAGTCCTAAGATTGAAATGTATGACCCACAACTGGCAATGTCACTTAAATACAATGTTGGCGAGTTCTCAGCATTTAAAGAAACAAGCTTCCGCAAGCAGCTCGAAAGTGCACTGACTGAAAACGGTAAAACTTTATCCTGGTCTCAATTCAAAGAAAAGACTAAAGAGCTTACGGCAGAGTACAACCAAAGATGGCTAAGAACTGAATTCGACCAAACAGTTGCTACGGCAAATATGGCAGAAAAATGGGAGGGATTTGTACGAGAAAAAGACTTATATCCAAACCTTAAATATGTTACAGCTGGCGATGCCAGAGTGCGTGAAAAACATAAAGCATGGGACGGTTTAATTTTGCCGATTGGACATCAATTTTGGAAAGACCATTATCCTCCAAACGATTGGGGCTGTCGTTGTAATGTTATAAATGTTGATGATAATCCAATGGTTGAAATTCCTAATGTGGAAGGTAAAACAGGGTTTAATAATAATGCCGCAATCACCGGTAAAATATTTAAGGATATACCATACGCTGACGGTTTGAACGTTAACGAAAAGAATGAGGCGAGAGATTATGCCAGAAAGCAAATGGAAGAGCTGTCGTTTGATAAAATGATACTCAAGAAATATCCTAACGGAGGTAGCATTGAAAGCTCTAGTTTAGTAGATAAAAAAGCTCCTGATTATACTGCTGTCTTAAACTGTTGCGCTCAATTTGCTAAGCTTGGTAAAACTGCCCAAATAATGCCAACCATTGCTGTTGACTCTCCATTGTATAAAGAGTTCTTTGCCGAGCTTATTGGGACACCTTATGAAGGTAAATGCCCGGACTTTGCCGTAGATGGAATATTTTATGAACTGGAGGGATTTGATAAGCTTGGAACAAGAACGCTTCAAAGAATGTTTAAACGTGGTTTAAAACAATCGAGTAGAATTGTTTTGACTGATGATGGATCAACAACCAATTACATTTTAAAGGTTATCAACTACAGGGTTAAAGTTGAAAAACAAGTTATTGACGAGGTGTGGATTTTGAGAAAGGATGGTAAGTTAGAGCAAATATATTAAAGACGAAAGCCTCCCAAAGGAGGCTACGTTATCAACCTGTTCCGTAGAACTGGCTCTGCAAATATAGTAATAAATCAATAAAACCGCTAAATAGCGGTTTTATTTTTTAAATAGCTGAAGAGGATAGCTTCATTTACCCTTCTACTCCTGAAGGGCACTATTTTATTTTTAGTTCTCTTTATAAATACCCTCGCTTTTAATAATAGCCTCTGCGGTTCTTGAAGCTATAAAGAATTTATCGGCAACATCATCAATGATGGCATCAATACGCCACTTAGGTTGCTCACGAACCAATTTATTAAATTCGTTGCGGACAGCTTGATTTCTCTTTTTGAAACGTTCCTTTTGGCTCATAGAGCAAAATTAGAAAATTATTCGTAATAAAAAAACCCGCTAATCTTGGCGGGTTTCTGTTATTGCTACTACGCTTGTTTTAATGTCGTAGGTTCCAAATGTAACACTGGTAACCTTAGCTCCAAATGAATTCTTTCCAGTGTATCTGATAACCAATTTAACGAGGTTTCCAGTATCTTTCTTATCATAAGTTCGATCTAGTAATTCAAAGCTCGAGGGATCCTTCATTTGCTTTTTAACAAGCTCCTTTAACTCTGTAAGTGCAAGGTCGATTTTCTTTTCCCGATCTGAAGCAAGGCTGTCCTGTTTTTCTTTTTGGATTTGTTCCGGTGTTTTGGTTTCCTCCGAGTTCTTGAATGAGCATCGAATAACTAATACCATAGCAAGTATAGTGGCTATAGTAAATACTTTAAAGATTTTTGTTTTCATTTTGTTGTTAGTATTTAATTAATCAAAAGTAGTAATTTTTGTTAAACGCATTCGTATCCACAATAATAGCATTTGTAAACATTGAATACATAGATAGATATTTTAATTTTTCTATCGTATTGACAGATTCCATATATACAATTTGGACAGTGAAAAAATAATGATTCAGTTTTAAACATATTAGTATCTTTTATCAGTCCAATGGATTAATTTTCTCTCTAACCAATTATCAGGTGTAGCTTTAATAAGTGGATAGAAGTAATCGAAAAAATCTTGCCAAGTATCGAAGCCATCATTTTGAGCAAATTCTATTAACTCATTTCCAAATAACTGTCTTACGCCAACTGATATTTCAATAATATCACAATAGGCATAGCTCATGTAAACTGATTGCGTGGAAGTACATGGTATTTTAGGAGCAAATCTAAACATGCTTGGTTGTCGACAATTGATGAAAAAATCAATCATTACTCCTCTTTTCCATCTATCATTTTTATCCTCTCTTAGAGTATGAATTTTTGCGTGCTTTTCTGCGAAAGCATCCATCGAAAACCCTCGAGGTGCAAAGTTAGCATCAAAGCCATTGTCCCATAGATTATTCATTATTAAACCAGAATGTATCCTCTCAACAAAATAGCTTGGCTTTCTGTTTATCTGAGTGCTAAATGGAAGTATCATTTTACGCTATTTTAAGGTTAGTTTTTATTTTTCTGTAGTCCAAGCCACCTTTTAGATAATGTTCTAAAATTGACGGACTATTTCGCTTTTCTAGGACTTCTTTTAGTGTTGGTCTGAACCATTCATACGTTGGAGTCATGTGTGGAGCAATATCTTTATAAAAAGATGATTTGTCGGTATTGTTACATGCCGGGCAAGGAATAAACATTGGCGTGGTGCCTTCTGAATTATCAATTGTTTTTGTCATGTGTCCTAAGTCACAATTATAGACATTTACCCGGTTTGGATTCTCGAGCTTGAAAGCCTCATCCGTTTTATGTTTCTTTAAAAGGTTGCCGTAAAGTTTCTCGACGTGAGCTGCTGTTTTTTTCATTTTCTTTTTTTCTTTTTAGGAGTTAGGTGAGTCATTTTGTTTCTAGTTTTCTGCCATTTCATTTTACCGCGCTGCATTGCTCTATCAAATGAATTGTCTTTTCGTTGTTGTTCGTTTGGATGATTTAAAACATCATCTAATTGCTCTAGGATTTTTTTATCAAATTCTTGCATGTTATATAGGTTTAATTGGCTCTAGTGCCCTGTTTTAAGTATAAGTCGTTGCGTCTAGTATAGCCCTCTTGAGTTTGGGCATCGAATATTAGTTTTACTCTGCTAATTTTTTCTAAGCTCAGAGCAAATACATTGGGGTAAGCGTAGAAGCTGAAAATAACGGAGTCATTGTGCAGGACATAATCAACGTAGGAAACGAAAACAGTATTGTCGTTTGACGTCCAAGTTATTTTATCGGTAGTGATTGATATCGTATCATTATTGGCTGCATTAGTCCAGGTTCCAACAAACATTGTTGGTATTGTAGCATTACCCTGTGTTTGAGCATTGCCAAATGACAACGATAGTATAAGGCTTAATAAAATTACTGTTTTCATACGACTACCTCATTTATGCATTCCTTCCAAAAGGCTTCTATTTCTGAAGCTGAATAGCCTAGCTCTATTAAATCTCTATTGATATTTTTAATTTTCCTTTTACAATTTTCAATAGTATAAGTTTCAACACTAAAGCTCCCATTAATTTCAAGCTCAAAGTTTTCAAATAATGCTCTGTAACTTGGGTCAAATTTTAGATCTGATCTGTGTTGATGTATGTAATGATTTATTGAGGCGTGGTCTTTATTAAAAATTGAAGCAATTGATTGTAATGTCATGCCTCTTTTTGTTCGTAAATAATAAGATATAGCCATTCTGCCATAAACGTTAGCTCTTTTTCTATTGCTACTCATTACATCACATTGAAATGATTTATTAGCCATTTCAATAAGGAATTCTGGAGAGTAAATTGGTTGTTTCATATTTGCTGTTTTTATTCGTCCCACCAACGCTGATTAATGAAAACCTCTGCGTAAGGAAACTTTTGATTGTCTTTTGTTTTTAGTCTTATGAATTCGGGGATTTTTAGTAGTATCTTAATTCGGTCAGGCTCTTTAAGTTTGTCCCAACGCTCACGTGCAATCTTCTTTTTAGATAATGGATTGGATGGATACATATTCCAAAAGCATTCAAAGCTTAAGTCAGGTTCGCCCACTTCAACGGTAGTGTTTCTGTAGAGTTTACTCCACTCTTTAATCTGATTTTCTTTCCATGGGAATTTACCTTGTCGGTAGAGGAAATCTTCTTGTTTTGACGACAGGTCACCTTCCATTACGTGAAAGAAAACTAAAACGCCGTTTAAATTGTATTTAAACTGCCATATATCGCCTGATTGCATCTTAACGGTATAAGTTCTTGTTATCATTGTAAATCGTTTAAATCTGAATAGATATCGAGGTTTAATGCGAAAGCTGCCTCGAGTTCGATTTGAGCGCCTTTGCTATTTACTGAGCATGGCAGCATAAAAATCCCTTGAGCGGTTCCTAGGGCGTTCAAACAAGTTACCATCGCCGCATCCCAACTTTCGTAAATATTATTCACGAGCTTTATTGGGTTAATTACTTCAAAGCCTTTAGCTCTGATTTGTACCTCTGCCGCTTCAAATTTGGCGGCGCACTCTTCCGGGTCTTCTCCGGTAACTTTACCGGCGATGTAAATTGTTCTCATGCTAGTTGTTGGTTTAGTTGGTCAATTACGCTTTGTATTTTTTGACGGATATAAGTTTCCTCTACGCTTTTAATTTCTTGAATGAGCAATAATTCTAACATATCGGCTTCGTGATGTTTGAAGGAAATAGTTATTTTTTTTCTCGAATTAAACAGATCCGTTTTTAGCTTAATATTGGTGAACTTCTTTTCCAATTTGCTCAAAACATCATGCGAAATTGAAAGAGTTGATTTCTGCCTCCTAGTAATAGCCTTTGTATTATAAAGGGGCTGCAACGTTGAAGTTATTATTGTAATATTTTCAAATGATATTTTTAAATCGATGTTCATCTTAGCACTCTGTTTTAGGTTTGGTTAATACTTTATTACAATCGGCGCAAACTTCAACGGTGGTTTCGCATCCGCCTACGCTATCAACAACCCGAGTTAGTTTATCCGGGTGTTTGCACTCTTCTTTTATGCTGTAGCTTTCCATTACGATCCAAAAAAGCATTTAACAACTTTCTCATAGGCATAAACTACTTTGGATGTTTCTTTAGGAGACATTTCAGTAAGTGGTTTATTGATGGGGGATTTAGTTTGAAGCCAATTCGCAAACTTTGACATATCGGCAATAGTTTTGCCGTTGACTTGCTTTGTAAATCCCATAGTGTGAAGCATAGACAAAATGTATTTGTGCTTGCTATTTTTGATATCGAAAGCTTCCCAGTTCTTACCATCTGTTTTGCCCTCCGGTTTGTCTGAGAAGTAATTCCCTATCGCCGAGCCAGTGCCACTATAGGCAACTGGCTTTTTTGCTGTGGTATTTGATTTTGTCATAATGTATCACTTGTATAAACTTTCTCAATTCTATGTTTTAGGAAACCATAATTGATATGGGGTGGTTTATGTAGTGGCATAGGCTGACCAGGAGCCATCATTTCCAATGAAGTTATTGGTACGATTCCACCTTTCCAAATGTCTGTTTGAAATGGTCTTGTTTCAACGATTTTTCCGTGTTCATCTGTAACTACAGTAAGGAAATCTTGACCGTTGTCTTCTAACGTGATAAATGTGTACATCTTATTTTGTTTTTGCTGTTACTACTGTTTTAAAAAAAGTTGTCTTTCCAACCGTCACGATTTTTTATTCAGATATTGTTTATCTATCCATTTTGGCACTTGCCTCAAATTGTTGCTCCCGGAGTAGGGATTGAACCTACACACAACGCCCCTTTTGTGTTACTCCTCTATTCGTATCCGGGATTACCAAACCTAACCTAAATCGTCAGCTTCTGGCTTTCTGTTAATGGAGTTCAAGTGCAGTTGTAATGCCTCGCTTTCCTGTGTGGTCAATTCTGTTTTTGCTACCCAGTTTTCGCTTTGGAACAAAATAGTTTTGCCATTTACTGTGATGGTCTCGCCATCGATTTGATTTACTTTTACGCTCATTTTGATATTGGATTAGTAATGTTTTAGATCTGAAATACATAAACCCGAAGGCTTCTTTTAAAAATTGTCTATGATGCAAAACCACTGTCAGTAGTAGAATTGACAAATAGTAATCAAGCGGTCGCATTAGATATTAGATAAGTTCAACTCGATGTTATTGTACTTACCGTTATCATCTTTAAGCCAAATACGGAAATATGTTTTGCTCTCTGGACGACGGATGGCAGATGTAATCAAATCAATTGCCTCAGAAAACAAAGGGTCATTGATTCGCGCTTTATGTCTTGTTAATCCCATTACTTTTTTAACGTCAAGTTGGTTGGTTCTCTGAGTCTCGAAAGCATCCATCACTAAGTCCTTAACGAATTCATTTTTACTATTGATGTTATCGTTTAGGAATTGATCTAACTTTTCTTTAGCGGCAACAATGGTTAAATCATCGAATTTGATGGGAGCTGACTGCGAAACCTCAATTTTTATTGTTCGATTAAAATTGAACCAGGTGTAATTGCCTTTGGTTTGTTTTTTTACATCCTTCTCCGCCATAAATGCCTCGTAAGCTTCAGTACATTTATCTTGAACAAAGGCTTTGAAGTCAGCAAGCTTTTTATTTACCTCTGTGGCTTTTTTTAGAATCTCTTCCGCACTTTTTTCGTGAAGGCGTTCCACCTTAGTAACTCTTTTTAATGGAATGCCGTTTCCAGTTTCGTCATACCAAATTTTGTCTTTTCCTGTTTGAGTGATTTTTAAATTTTCCATCTGTTTTTTATTATTCGTTAATGTCTATTTCGTTGATTTGTTTTTCCCAACCTGTTAAGATTATCACGGTTAGTATTTTTTGAATTTTATCTTCTATTTCTTGGCTTACCAAGTACTTTCTAACATCTTTAAATGCCATATTTCCAAAAATGTACTCTCGGTATTCTCGCATACTTGCGCGCTCCTGGTTCACACATATTTTTTCGCCATCGGTTAAAATGTCACGCTTTCGCATTACTATTTCGCCATCGATGTTTACTGGTATCTCTTCGAATAAAAAAGAGATTACATTGTCGAGTAGTTTTAGCCGTTCGACAACAGCTTCTAAATGGTAGTGGAATTCTCTTTCCTTCTTAATTGCCATATACTTTAAATTGAGGGTTTATGATTGTTTCAAATTCGGGGTTTAGTTTTTTTGTGGTTCCAATAATAGCCGTTGGGAACCTTTTGTATATCTCAACGGTTTCGCTTCGATACAGGTAGTGTAAATCGTTTGGCTTCTTTGGAAAATGGTCTACGATATCAACAAAGTTTTTTTCATACTGAGCATATTGCTGCATAAACCATCTATTGATAGCAGCATTTGCTAATAGTGATTGACAGTTGTTTTCAGAGGTGGCAAATTTTTTGCACCAACTCCAATATGTTTGGAAAATACCCTCGTCGTACTCTTCTGAGCTTATTGCTAAAATTGCTATTACTTTATTTTTCATTTTTTCTGTTTTGTTATTTCGCTACCGTGATATAGCATTGCTTTTTGGTCATCTATTGTTATTATTCCACCCGGACATCGTCCTCCAACGAATGCCGTTAAACCTTCAACTCTTATGTAGATATCACATAATTTTTTTGCGAGCTTTGCGGTTGCCGTATATGGTTCTTTTCCGTTATCCTCGATATGCGCCAGTAAGATGATTGTCACATCTTTGTCTTTTATCAAAAGGTGGAGCTTTCTTAATACTCCGTTTTTGAGTTCATCATTGTAGATGGTGGCGTTATCTAGTACAATTACTTTAGGATATTGCCGTGACTTAAACCTCTCTGTTATCTCCTCAACAGGCACATAATCTGAAAATTTGAGCTTCTTGTTTTTTGAATCTATCTTGGCTCGCTTTACATTGGATTGAAACGTTTTTCCAGTTCCCTCCTCAGCTGATACATACCAAACCGTTTCAAACTTGCTCAGGTAATCCGAAAGCTGTAACGTTAGCTGTGTTTTACCATTCTTTTCATTGCCATATATAACCCAAAAGCCGCCTTTCTCCGGTTCTCCTAGTAAGTCACCCCAAATGCCATCAAAGGCAAATGTTTTGTAGACTTTCTCATAGAGAGTTTTTGGGGATATTGCTCTAGCCATACTATTACGCCTGTAATTTGATTAGCGTTCCCAAATGGCGTAGCTTTTTTTCCTTTTTAACGCATTGGCGTACCAATGGAATTACTTTTGTCTTATCGTCCATGTTTGCCGATGCTACATCGTTAATTAGCTTTGAAAAGAATGCCTCACGGTTTTCTTTTCCAGTTGGAACAACCTTGATTATTTCATCAGAAAAGCGGCTTAAGATTTCGGCAAATCCTACTTTCTTCTTTTTGAAGCCATTGTCTAATTTGGTTTGCAAACCATCAGCTCCTATCATATACATACCACACATTCCCTCGGTAGCGTTCCATATTTCTTTAATTTCCAAGAAAGCCATATACTCAAGGTCTCCTGCCTCGTCAAAAACAATTAGTGGCTTATCTATGTTTACTAAAGCCCATTTAAGCCTAGTCTTAACATCAATGTATTTTCCGGTATTGTCCAATCCGACTATTTTAGCTAGTGCGCGGATAAACTGCTGACGTGTTTTGTACTGGGAGCAATCAATGTAAAAAGCGTTTTTCATCCCTTTTACAATATGGCGTGCGCTAAAGGTTTTACCTATATCACACTCATCACTGAAAATCATTGCCTTTGAAAACTCTTTACAAAATGTCAATGAGTCCTCTAATTGCTCATACACTTGAGTTCTTACTACTTTCCAGTTGTTCTCGTGTCGAGTAACTCCGTATTTAATGGCAATGTTTATCCAATTGCTTTCTGAGATAATCTTATCAACTTCGCCGCCTTTTAGTCTTGAATAAATTGCTCCGTTTAGTCCTAAGGTTTTTGCGAAGGCATCGTCAGAACCATCAAAGTTTTTTCGGGCTTCTAAAACTGCCGTTCTGATTTTAATTTTAAAGTCTGTTGAGATTTCCATACTATTATTTTGTTTGTGTTAGGGTTAGTTTTACTGTAAATACTGATTTCGCCAACTGTTTGCTACAGGCACCGGAACTAGTTCGTTTTCATCTTCGATATCATTTGAGAAAACTTGGGCAGGTTCATCAGGAGCTGTATATCTTTTAATTGTTGAAAATTGGAAATTTGAATTAACCGTTTTTGGCGTGTTATCTTTGATTTGGATATTTTCAATTCTATTTGATTGTTGACGGCAAAAAGCTTCAACTGATGCAACGTAAGAGCTTTGTAATTGTCTAGCGGCGTCATCTTCTGTACTTCTTTCTAGCGTTGCTCTGTTATAGCGTGGAAGTTCCATTACTTCACATACTAATTTTGTAGTTCCTTTTAGGTAAACTAAAGCCTTTAGTACGTTTCCATCATTGCCATCCAACCAGTAAACGTCAAGTTCTTTTCCTTCAATGATTTTCATTTTTTGAATTAATGCCTCACCAGTTAAGATGCCGCCATTTTCTGCAATGGCTCTCTTTTTACCTTGTAAACTCACGTAACCCACTTGGCATGATGTTTCAGTTTTAAATCCGATGTGGGGTAAGATTGCTTCCCAGTTCGTAGGCTTTAATTCCGGGTGTTGTTTCGCTAGAAAGTAATCGAAGCGGCTCATTGTAGGCTCTGTTGGGTGTGGCATATTATTCCACTTTTCTAGATCCAACATTCTATCATTTATGAGTTGATCATAAGGGATAATTTTTGTTTCGGTTGAGCTTGATTGATTTGCCTCTGAGTTTGCACCTGGTCTAGCAATCCATCCCAAGTTCTCTTTTTCTAATCCGTAACGAACTTTACCGAACATACGCTCAATGTACTTTCCACGAGCATTATTAGCTTCGATACGAACATTATCGAACATTGCTCCGGGACGTAGTATCGTTTCTTTGAAAGAGCTATTTAATGAACTCTCACACTCAAGTTCAGAAGGTAGACAAAGTCCCCATTCAGTATAATTTCTAATTATTTGACGGTAAAAATCAAGGATAATTCCCTCTTTGGTTTTTCCATGAACTACCGAAGTAATACATTGGCTTGCCACATCAATTCCGATGTAGAACCACGCTCTATTACGGTTATTATCATACCAAAATGGCGGTTGTCTATCATCAATGGAAAGTAGAGAACCCGCAAAGGTTGGCAAGTCCATTTGGTGGTGAGGTTTGAAAGCTCCGATAAACTTTTGACGGTCTCCGCTTCTAGCTTTGTGCGTAGCTATTTTGTTTTCCCACTTGTTAATCCAACTTATAACGGTTGATTGTGAAAGTGAAGGGAATCCTTTTGGATCATAAAGCTCTCCAGTATCTTCATTATAGACTTCCGCATATCCATTGATAAAGGCTTCATAATTTCGGGCAACTTCTGTTGGTGTTGGTTTGTGAAGTTGATTTTTGAATAAGGCGTTGAGTAGCATTTCAACGTTAGAATCAACTTTTAAAGCATTAAGAGCTTTGGTACCTTTTGGGTCTTTTATTAGAGAGTAATAGCCTCCGTTTTCATCTGATTTTTTAAAGTTCTTTAAAGCCTCTTTAAATCGGGGTGAAGTTGGGAGCGTATGCTCTACATTGTGCAATACTTTTAATGAATTTTGGAAGCTGATGGCATCTAAGCGTAAAGTCTCAGTTAAACCGGATAAACTACCACGCATTTTAATACGTTCTTGAGTTCTTGCCTCCTCTAAAGCTACTACAGCTTTTAAAACGCTTGCGTTTATAATATATCTTTCTTGCTCCTCAGCCGAAAGGTAAGAACCGTTTTCTCTTTTGAATTTAGCATAGTACCGAACGGCATCTGCATCGAATTTGAAAAAGCTTTCAAGAGGATGGTTTACTTTTCGTGGGTCACCAAGTTTCTCCTGTTGCGTTTTTGACAAAGTATCAAAATCAATTAATAGCCTACGTCCTTTGCCACCAAGTTGAAGACGTTTAATTCCGTAGGTTTTATTCTCGTCGCGGCGCAGCTGTTTTTGCAATGCTCCTAGAGTATTCCAAAACTGAGGTATCAATTCGGAAGGTTCTACGGCGACTTTATTATTTTCCCAAGTAAATGGCATAGTTAGTAGTTTATTAAGATTTGGATTGCTTTTGACTTTCTTCTATGAGGCTCTCACGAGTTTCGATGATTTTGATTGCGCCTTCAATTGCGCCTTTATCATCTCTGTTAAATCTTTTTCTTGCTGCCTCGCCTTGACAGCCCAACATGGCTCCTAATGTTGTGAAGTCGCCCGGTTGTAATTTGTTTTTTATTTCCTCTTTTGTCATTGGTGGTATTTTTTATATTACTTTTGTCCTGATGTCCGTACAAATATAGCGCAATATTTCCACTAAGCAAATAAAAAGCGCAATATTTCTACTTTTTAATAAAATTTTTTTGTGACAGCCCGAAAAATGGATAAAGACGAATTAATAAGCATTAGAAAAAAGCTTGAACTAAATCAAGAGGATTTCGCCAAATTGGCGGCAGTTTCGCGGCGCACTGTACAGAATTGGGAGAGCGGTGGAGTTATCCCTGAGACTAAATGGAATTTACTAAGAAATTTATTGCAGCAGGAACATAATAAAAAGGTAAATAATGCGTTAAATACTGTTAATGAACCTAGAGAATTTTATACCAATAAAAACGGTAATAAATTCATTGAATTAAAAAACGGTAAATTTAAAATCATAGTGAAAAAAGTCCCTGTAAAAGCATTTGCCTCTTATCTTAGTGATTTCCAAAACGCTCATTTCATGGATGAGCTTGAGGAAGTAAGTTTCACGGTTGATCATATAGGGAAAGGAAAATATCTTTGTTTTGAATCTGAGGGGGAGAGTATGAACGGCGGCAGTATAGATGATACTCCCGGAGATGCAGAGCTTTTATGTAGAGAACTTGGTAGACAGCATTGGAAAGATGGTTTTAGGGACTCACAATATGGTTGGGTAATAGTGCATAACCAAACAGTAATTTTTAAAGACATAAAGTCATTTGATAAGAAAACAGGAGATATAGTTTGCTCCTCAAGAAGTGGTTTACCTAACCATCCGGACTTTACTATCAACCTAAATGATGTTAGACAAATACTAAAAGTGATAAAACGCACCTTTTAGACATAACTTTTTTTAAATATTTCTCTAGTTAATTATATTATATGCTAGTATTTATAGGGCTTTAAGCCCTTTTTTTTGTTTTATATGTTTGCATTTATCCCCTTTGAGTTTTTAGAAATATTGCGCTTTTTATGTGTTTAGGTATATTATTAGTGTTTTAAACCTACAAAAACATAGTCTTTTTGTCCATCCAAATGTCCATCCAAATGTCCATCCATAGTTTTTTAAGCTTTTGAGCAATATTGCGCCAACATAAAAAAACCTCCTGATTAGGAGGCTTATTTTTAGTTATTTTAAGAGCTAAATACTATTATTTACTACATTTGTCCGTATTGTGGTAGTTAATAGCTCTACAATCTATTTAATTATTAATTAACTGCTAATTAAAGGGTAATTAATATATACTTAATCACATTTTGTTTTTTGTATCTAAAATAGGTATTTACCCTGTTAAACCCTGAAAATAAAGGCGTTTTGAGGCGTTTTGTGATTGGTTTATTTATTACTTTTTGTTTTAGTGCCTATACTTAACCAAATAGATTTTTCAACATAATGATTTATGATTTCTTTATTACCCCTTTGTTTTATGGCTAATACGTTACCATTCTCTTTAATTTCATTACTCATTATAATTGTTGAACTTTCTACAATAGCATCTTCAAAAATTGCATCTCCGTGGTCAACAATTTGGGAAATATTAAAACTCAATAAATATTTTCTAAATTCAGAAGTGTTGTTTATTAACAACCAAGTATTTGGAACAATAAACCCTAATATTCCTTTTTCTTTTAAGTTTCTTAATGAAAGTAACATAAAATACAGGTAAGTATCTTTTAATTTTGAAGGTACTAAAGGGTAATTTTTTACAAGAAAATCAGTGCTTAAATTGTCAATCTTTGCACCCCAAGGCGGATTTCCAATAATTACATCAAAACCTCCTTTTTCAAATATTTTAGGAAATTCTGTTTGCCAATCAAATGCTTTTTCTCCGGCAATAGTAATATCGTTTATAAGTGAGTTACCACATTTAATATTGTTGTTTAAGTCATTTAGTTTTCTGTTTGGTTGTGCTGTCCTTAACCATAATGAAAGCTTTGCAATCTCAACACTTTCCTCGTTTAAATCAACCCCAAACAAATTGTTTTCTAATATGCTTTTTTCAACATCACTTAATACCATTGCATCGCCAAACAACTTGGCTTGCAATTCGTCAATATATCTGTGTTCGGTAATTAAAAAATCTAGTGCTTGGTTCAAAAATGCACCACTTCCACAGGCTGGGTCGCAAATGGTAATTTGCAATAACCAGTTTCGGTAATTAGTTAATTTTTCTAGTAATGGTTGCTTGGTGGTTTTGGTTCTTTTTTTATCGGTAAAATAATCTTCTTCAATTATTTTAAGCTCGGCTTTTTTATCGGTGCAAAGTTTACCAATGGTATTATCAACAATGTATTTTGTAATGTATTTGGGCGTATAAAAAACGCCATCTTTCTTTCGTTTGGTTGTTGCTTTTTCTACTGTCGTACCTTCAAGTTGCGCTTTTATTTCGTCCAACTCATTCAATGAATTTTCAAAAATATGCCCTAATATATTGACATCAACCTCGCTTGCAAAATCGTATTCGGATAATTGCAAAGCGTGTTTATATAACAATTCATCATCAATAATTATATTGTCTAAAACTTCATCAGGCTTAAACAATCCACCATTATAAGCATATACATCATACCGTTTGCCTTTATAACCAGTATTAAGGTATTCAAAGTATTTTTTGAAACGTTCAAATAATGGTATCTCAACATCACGCTCTTGCAAATCCCTCCAATCATTCAATATTAATCGCACCGAGTTAGGCGGTAACAATTGCCTGTCCTCTGCAAAGAATAAAAACAGAAATCTATCAAGTAGTTTTTGAGACTTTTTAAAAAGTTCAATTGGTTCAAAATTTGGGTTTTGCAAAACCAAGTTTTGATGCAATTCTCTCTTAAATAATGAATAATCTTTGTAGAGTTTCTTGGTAATTAAATCTTCTTGGCTCAAAGATTCCTCTTTGATGCTCTTTGCAATGCCTTTTGAAAGGTTTTCATGCGCTAAACACAAATGCAGTAATTCAAATTCTTTTTCTGATAAGGTAAATAAATTGAACTCTAAATGCTCAATTGCATTATCAATATAGAACCGTAATTTTTCAAAATTAGAAGTTATTATATAGATACAATCGGGTTGATTGTTTTTATATCCAAATGCTTGTGTTTCTATTTTTCCTAAATCAGTTGTGTTTGTTCCTTTAAGTTCAATAACAGCTCTTACTTTATCATCTATCAATATAGCTCCATCTGCTTTTTTACTGTCTTTAACGCTTTTATATTCAGTTGTAAGGTTAAAATTTGGTTGAGGGTTTTTTGTATAACCTAAGATTGCAACGAATAAGTCAATTAGAAATTCTCCCTGATATTGTTCCTCTTTGCTGTTTCTGATATTGTCTTGAATAGTAACATTGTGAAAATGATTTTTGTAATCATTCCATCGTTTTGCAAGTAGTGTTTTATCTTGACTTTTTAAGTATTTTGATATTACTGAATTCTGAAATATAGGCATTGCAAACAGTTAAAGATTTTAATGTCTAAAAATACTAAAGAATAGTATTATATAACTGGATTTTAGTTTTAATTTTTAACAGTTTACAAACGTGTATTGAATACGATTGCAATTCTATTGCAATGGTTTTGCAATGTGCAATAAGCTAGTTTGCAATACTTATTGAGGGAATTGCAATTGAATTGCAATGATTATTGTGGGGCATTGCAATGATTGTTAGGCGAGTTTGCAATGGTTATTGAGGGGTTTGCAATGGTCATTTAAGGGAGTTGCAATGATTATTAAAAGGTTTGCAATTAACGTCTAGCGTGCTTGAAATGCGTATTGTGCGTTATTACAATGCGTTATAAGTGAGTTTGCAGGTAAATTGCAATGATTATTAAGGGGATTGCAATTTACGCCTAGCGTTTTTGCAATGCGTGATTAGTGAGTTTGCAATTGAATTGCAATGATTATGAAAAGGATTGCAATTTACGCCTAGCGTTTTTGCAATGCGTGATTAGTGAGTTTGCAATTGAATTGCAATGATTATGAAAAGGATTGCAATGCTTGTTGACTATGTTTGCAAAACGTATTATATTGTCACGTAATTAAATTCTCCAAGTTATCTAATCCACATTCCTTAACTGCTACATAAATTTTGTACTATACATTAATTGTTTTCATTCAACTTTAGAGTAATGTTTTGTATTAACATAGAATTACGATAGAATTGAATTCTAATTTTGTAATCAAAATTAAAATCATAATTTTAGATGAAATACATTTTACTCTTTGCTTTTATAATTTTATCAGTAAATACTAATGCTCAAATCAAAATTTTATTTGATGCCTCCAAAGCCGAAAGTGCAGGAAATGCAGATTGGGTTATTGATTCTGATACACACAATATAGGGTTTTCATCTGGTCCTGCAATAGTTGGAACTGGAAATGAAGCCAACCCGCAAAGAATACCAACTCCTTTGCAATCTAATATAACCGCATCAACTCCCGAAGATTATTGGAATGGTGGATTGTCTAATTGGGGAATTGATTGTGTAAAACAAGGCTATGTAGTAGAAAGTTTGCCTTATAATGGTCAAATAACTTATGGCTTAACTTCTAATTTGCAGGATTTGAGTAATTACAAAGTATTTGTAATTGATGAGCCTAATATTTCATTTACAGCCACCGAGAAAGCTGCTATTATAAGTTTTGTTCAAAATGGCGGTGGATTGTGCATTATTGCCGATCATACTATCTCTGACAGGAATAATGATGGTGTTGATGCTCCACAAGTTTTAAATGATTTGATGAGTAATAACACCATCCAAAATAATCCTTTTGGAATTGCATTTGATTATAATGACATTTCTCAAACCTCTTCAAATATTGCCAATATTCCTGCAAATTCCATTCTTCATGGAACAGCAGGGAATGTTACACAAGTAAAATGGTCAGGCGGAACAACAATGACCTTAAATACAACTCAAAATAACACTGCAACTGGATTAGTATATAAAACTGGCTCAAGTGCAATTGGATTAACCAATGTATTATGTGCTTCAGCAACTTATCAAAATGGAAAAGTGGTTGCTATTGGCGATAGTTCAATTCCCGATGATGGGACTGGTGATAGTGGTGACACACTTTATAATGGTTATATTGTTGATGCAAGTGGAAATCATCAAAAACTGTTAATGAATACCATTATTTGGTTAGCTACAACAAGTCCTTTAAGTATTGGAGATTCTAGTTTAACAGATATTAAATTTACCATAGCCCCTAATCCTATTCAAAATAAAGAGTTGAAGTTTACCTATGTGAATTCAGATAATGAGCCTACGCAACTTTTTATTTATGATACATTAGGTAGAACCATAAAACAAATGGCAATATCAAACGATGAAATTAATTCAGGTTCTATTGCTATCTCTGATTTGAATTCGGGTACTTACTTTTGTAAAATTACTATGGCGACGAAATCTAAAGTTTTGCGGTTCGTAGTTCAATAAATACAATTATATAATTTACTGTAGATTTGTATTACTACTTACTTCACCAACCATGAAAATATTATTAATCGAAGACCAATTGGAATTGCAAAAAAGTATCCAACAATACTTTGAAATGGAAGGAAATGTTGTTGAAGTTGCTTCTGATTATGGTAAAGCCGAGCAGAAAATAGCGATGTATGACTATGATTGCATTTTGGTAGATATTACGTTGCCCAATGGTTCCGGATTGGATTTAATCAAAGAGATAAAGCTAAAAAAATCAAAAGCTGGTGTTATTATCATTTCGGCAAAAAATTCGCTTGATGATAAGATTTATGGTTTAGATTTAGGCGCCGATGATTATTTGCCTAAACCTTTTCATTTGTCGGAACTTAATTCCCGAATAAAAGCTTTAATTAGACGAAAAAGTTTTGATGGTAATTTAGAAATTATTGTCAATGAAATTAAAATTCTTCCAGTTGAAAGAAGTGTTTTTGTGCATAATAAAGCAGTGATTTTGACCTCTAAAGAATACGATTTGTTGCTTTATTTTATAGCCAATAAAAATCGTGTCGTCAGTAAAAATGCTTTAGCGGAACATCTTTGGGGAGACAACGCCGATAGATTGGATAATTTTGATTTTATATACAATCATGTAAAAAATCTTCGGAAAAAGTTATTGGAAAAAAAATGTGAAGATTATCTGAAAACCATCTACGGAATAGGTTATAATTTTAAAACTGCGGAATGAAATTACTAGCTAAAACCAGTCTTTACTACCTGATATTCAGCATTCCAATATTAATATTGTCGGGTTTTGTTTGTTATTACATCGTCACAAAAGAGGTGCAGGATGGAAATAATGAGTTACTATTAAATCGTTCAGCACAAGTTGAGCAATACTTAAAAGAAAATGATGCAGTAGCTTTGCAGTTAATCACCAAAAGCGGTGAAGCTCAAATTAAAACCATTTCCAAATTTAATCCTAAATCAGTAGCTAAACCTGTGTTTGCAGATACGTTAATTTTGGATAAAAAAGAAAATGAACTAGCACTGAACAGGATGATTACATCCAATGTTTCCTTTAGAAATACCAATTATCAAATTAAGATTTGGCGTAGCACTATAGAATTTGACGAATTGGTTAGAGGGATATTTTACCTGCTTGTTTTTATATTGTTTTTTCTTTTTCTGATTTCGATGCTTATTAATTTTTGGGTTTCTAAAACCTTGTGGAAACCATTTTACAAGACTGTATCTTCCTTAAAGGAATTTCGTGCCAGTGACGATGCGTTACCTAATTTTGAATCAACGACTATAAAAGAATTTTCAGCTTTGAATGATTCCCTCAGTGCATTGATGGATAAAATGATGTCCGATTATAACAGTCAAAAACGATTTACGGAAAATGCTTCGCATGAAATACAAACGCCATTGGCAGTGATAAAATCCAAGGTTGATTTGCTAATTCAATCAGAGAATTTGAAAGACTATGAAATGAAGTTAATAGCCGGTATTGAAGATGCCTGCTCTAAATTAATACGTTTAAACCAATCCCTCTTATTATTGACTAAAATTGAAAACAGACAATTTAAAACTACTGAAAAGGTGTCTGTCGAAAAAATTATTGATAACTCGTTAGTTTTATTTGAAGAGCATATTAAAGCTAATAAAATAGTCGTGCTCAAAAACATCGAAGAAGATTTCTTAATTACTATGAACCCAGATTTATGTTTGATACTAATTAATAATTTGCTACAAAATGCCATTAGACATAATGTAGCAGAGGGAAGTATTGTGATTTTTATTAAAGCAACTAGTCTAACTATACATAACACAGGTATTGAGGAACCATTGAACATGGCATTACTTTTTAAACGTTTTCAAAAAAACTCCACCTCACATTTATCCATTGGATTGGGTTTATCCATTGCAAATGAAATCGCTGAAGTAAGTGGACTATCGCTAAAATATAAGTTCATTGCCAATAGGCATCGGTTTACATTAACGAATAAATAACAATTGCTACAGTATTAGAATAGAATCAAAATAGATTTGATTATTAGGTTTGTACTGTAAAATAATTTACAATAAAATAAAATAAAGAGATTATGAAAAAAGTAATGATGATTTTAGCAATTGTATTTATATACAGTTGCTCTTTTGCAAGCACACCACCAAAAGTGGTATCTGATGCTTTTACGAAAAAATTCCCTACGGCAACGAAAGTTAGTTGGGGTAAGGAAGGTCCAAAGGAATGGGAGGCAGAATTCACGCTCAATGGCGAAAAAATTTCTGCTAATTTCGGTCAAGATGGTACTTGGTTAGAAACGGAACAAGAAATTAAAGCTTCAAGTTTACCCGCAGCCGTTTTAGCTAACGTTAAAATGAAATATAGTGATTGGAAAATTGCAGAAGCAGATAAAACGGAAACTGCTAAACACGGAATCATTTATGAAGTTGACCTGAAAAAAGGATTAAAAAGTAAAAGCCTTGCTTTTAAAGCAGATGGCACAGCTGTAAAAGAATAATTTTAAACTTTTAGTTTTAAAATAAAATGGGAGTTAGTATAAAAACTGGCTTCCTTTTTTTATATAATTTTTCTTAAACTCACATAGATTTAAAATAGAATTGTATTCCATATTTGTGTCATTCAAATTAAGAAATAGTAAATATCAATTTTGATGAGCATCCCTAAAAAAAACCTAATTTCACTAATTTTAGTACTCCCATTTTATTTATTAAATGCGCAGGAACTGTCAAAAAAAGACAGCATAAGCAATGAAAATTTAAAGTTTAAATATAAACAATTAATTATTCCAACCTTATTGATTGGCTATGGAGTTATTGGTTTAGCAAGTGATGATTTAAAGGATTTCAATTTAGGAATACGAAATGAAGTGACAGACGACATTGATGGTAAACTTACCATTGATGATTATTCACAATACGCTCCCGCATTGTCGGTTTATGCTTTAAATTTATGCGGAATAAAAGGCAAAAACAATTTGCGTAACAGGAGTATAATTCTTGGTACATCTTACTTATTAATGTCAGGCACAGTGATGGGTTTAAAGTCGTTAACCAAAGTGGAACGCCCCGATGGGAGTGGTTTTAATTCATTTCCTTCAGGTCATACCGCTACAGCTTTTGCAGGAGCAGAATTTATGTGGCAAGAATATAAAGATGTTTCTGTTTGGTATGGAATATCAGGATATATTGTAGCTACTGGAACAGGATTTTTCAGAATTTATAACAATAAACACTGGTTAACAGATGTAGCCGCAGGTGCTGGAATAGGAATTTTAAGTACTAAAGTGGCTTACTGGATTTTCCCTTATGTAAATAAACATATTTTTAAATCTAAAAAGAATATCAGTACAGGAATGATTGCTCCTTTTTATAACGGAAATCAAATGGGCTTAGGCATGATTTTAAATCTAAAATAACCATTTAAACTAAAAGTAATTCAGATATTTACACTTTAAAAATAAGACTATGAAAAAAATAATTTCCCTTCTATTTATAAGTTTTTGCATTAGTAGTTGCATAGCGCAAACGTATAAAGTATCTAAAAAAATCAATATTGTTGGCGATGAAGGATGGGACTATCTTGCCGTTGACGATGTAAACCAACACTTATTTGTGTCGCACGGGAGTGTGGTGAATGTGGTTGATTTAAAAACCGATAAAACCATAGCGACCATTCCCGATACTAAAGGAGTTCATGGTATTGCTATTGCCAATGATTTGAATAAAGCGTTTATTACAGATGGCAAAGACAATGCTGTTACGATTGTTAATCTTACCACTTTTGAACTAATTGAAAAAGTTATTATTCAAGGACAAAAACCAGATGCTGTTCTATATGATAAATTTTCGCAAAAGGTATTTACTTATAATGCCAAAAGCAGTGATGCCACAGTTATTGATGCTGTTACCAATAAAATTATAAAAAACATTCCGCTTGATGGCAAACCTGAATTTTCTGTGACCAACGCCAAAGGATTGATTTATGTAAATATTGAAGATAAAAACCAAATCAAAACCATTGATACCAAAACTCTTGAAGTGATTGCTACTTGGAGCATCGCTCCTGGAGATGAACCGTCGGGGCTTGCCATAGATTTGGAAACGAACAGATTGTTCTCGGTTTGTGGTAATAATTTAATGATTGTGGTTGATGCCACTAATGGGAAAATCATCAAAACCTTACCAATTGATGATGGTTGTGATGGAGTGACTTTTGATGCCAAAAGGAAATTGGCTTTTAGTTCCAATGGAATAGGAACTATTACCGTTGTCAAAGAAGAAAATGCAAATGCCTTTTCAGTTCAGGAAACAGTAAAAACACAAAAGGGGGCTAGAACCATTGCCTTAAATAAATCGACTGACCAATTGTATTTATCGACAGCTGATTTTGGTGCTAAACCAGAACCAACAACAGAAAATCCAAAACCACGCGCTAGTTTAATTCCAAATTCTTTTGTTGTTTTGGTAGTTGAAAGTGCTAAGTAATACTAATTGATTTTGAGTAAATTAATACAATGAAATCAACCTTTTTTTTCATCCTTGTTTTGTTTAGTGTCAAGTCTTTTTCGCAAGAAAAGGACTTACGCTTTTATATGGAAAAAGCACAAACAAATTCACCTTTGCTAAAAGATTTATCCAATCAAATTAAATCGAATTCCATAGATAGTTTGTTGAATAAAGCCAATTATAAACCTCAAATTGCAGGAAACTTAAATGCAAATTATGCTACAGTTTTGAATGGTTTTGGATATGACACGGCTTTAAGTAATGGACAAACTATTTCAGGACTAGTTGGCGTAAATAAAAAAATTATTGGTAAAAACCAAGTTAATTCGCAAGCGGAAAGTTTTCAACTGCTCAAAGAATCATTAGTTTTAAACAAAAAAATCGCCAGTAAAGATGTAAACAAATTAATTACTGCTCAATACATTACTGCTTCGGGAAGTGCTGAACAATTGGATTACAACCAAAAAATGGCATCATTACTCAAAGATGAAGCTACCATTCTTAAGAAGTTAACCCAAAATTCCATATACAAACAAACCGATTATTTGGTTTTCCTTTCTACCATAAAGCAACAGGAATTACAAGTTTTACAATTGAAGCAGCAATATCAAAATGATTTGGGATTGCTCAATTACTTATCGGGAGAAGCCGATACCACTTTCGTGAATTTAAAAAAGCCCGATGTTACGCTAAAGACAATCCAATCTGCTGACAAAATTGTATTTGCAAAACAATTTGAAGTAGATAGTCTTAAAATTATCAACCAAAACAAACTAATTGATAATGCTTATAAACCATCCTTGTCATTAATAGGTGATGCAGGCTATTTATCAAGTCTTACTTATGAAGCCCACAAAAATTTTGGACTTAGTGTTGGTTTGGGTTTGTCGGTTCCTATTTATGATGGCAATAAAAAATCATTGCAGCATCAAAAGAATGAAACTGCCTTGGCAACTAATTTAGCTTACAAAGCTAATTTCAACAAACAGTATCAACAACAACTATTGATGCTCAATCAGAAATTAAAACAAGCAGTTGCCATTGAAAATCAATTACAATCCCAACTTCAAATTGTGGATGCACTGATTGAAGCAAATAAAAAATTGTTACTGACAGGCGATGCTCAAATCACCGATTTTGTAATTGCTATTGGCAATGTGATTACTATAAACAATTCAATTTCGCAAAATAAAATCAATAAACTTCAACTCATTAATGAAATCAATTATTGGAGTTCTAATGAATAATATTATGAAAAAATCTATCCTATATTTTATTCTAATCACTACTTTCTTTATTTCTTGTAAAGATACCAATGTAGTAGAAAAACCAATTGATGCAAGCGTTCCAGTAACTTTAACTACAATTGACACTTCGGGAATTGCAAATTATATTGACCTTAATGCAACGGCAACCTATTTGGTAAAAAATACTATAAAAGCCAATGCAACAGGTTATTTGAACTCGGTTAATGTTTCGGTTAACGATTTTGTAACTAACGGAAAGGAATTGTTTTCAATCAAAACTCGTGAAGCAAAAGTGTTGGGAAACACCATTAATAAAATAGATCCAACACTCAACTTTGGTGGTGCTATTCGAGTTCGCTCTAACACTAACGGAATTGTAACGATGGTTAATGTGCAACATGGAGATTATGTTCAGGATGGTGATGCTTTGGTGACAATAAATGACACTAAAAGTTTTGGAATAGTATTGAGTTTGCCCTATGAACTGAAAAGATATATCGTAGTTGGGCAACAATTGAATGTTGCTTTGCCCGATGGCACTACAAGAAAAGCAACAGTTCAAAAATTTATGCCAACGGTTGATGCAACTTCACAAACTCAGAATGTTGTATTAAAAATAAATGGCAAACAAGATATTCCAGAGAATTTAATTGTAAAAGTTAGAATAAACAAATCATCTAATTCCAAAACAATATCGCTACCAAAATCGGCTGTATTGAGTGATGAAACGGAAACTGATTTTTGGATTATGAAAATGATAAACTACAATACAGCAATTAAAGTCCCTATTAAAAAAGGAATTCAAACTGAAGATAAAATTGAAATCATCTCACCCGTTTTAACTCGTGAAGATAAAATTTTACTTACTGGAAATTATGGTGTTGCAGATACTATTAAGGTAAAAGTGATTAAAAAGGAATTGTAATGAACAACTTTTTTGTAAAACATAAAAATGGTTTAAGTGCCGTAATCTTTCTAATTATTTTGGGAGGATTTTTTGCGTATTCTAAAATGCAAACGAGTTTGTTTCCCGAAATTACCTTTCCGAAAATTAAAATCATTGCCGATGCAGGACAACAACCCATCGACAAAATGATGATTACGGTAACCAAGCCGTTGGAAAATGCCATTAAAAAAGTACAAGATTTAAAAACTGTTCGCAGTACAACCAGTCGCGGAAGTTGTGAAATCTCGGCTTTTATGGATTGGAAATCCGATATTGATTTGAGCAAAACCAGAATTGAAGCTCAAATTAATCAAATTAAAAATGATTTACCGCCAGATACTCAAATCACGGTCGAGAAAATGAACCCTTCTATTCTTCCGGTTATTGGATATGCGATTGAAGGTAAAAGGAAATCTGCGATTGAGTTAAAAAAAATAGCCAATTTTACAATCAAACCATTCCTTTCTCAAATTGATGGTGTTTCCGAAATACGGATTATTGGTGGTAAAGAAAAAGAATATTGGTTGGCATTAGATTTTAACAAAATGACTGCGCTCGGGATAACACCCAATGCTATTTCGCAAGTTTTAAGTCAAACCAACTTTATCAAATCGAATGGGTATTTGTCTGATTATCGGTATTTGTATTTAACCATTACTGATGCGCAAGTGGATAAAAAAGACGAACTCGAAAATCTAGTTATCAGCAATAACGGAAAAGGAATTGTCACCCTAAAAGACATTGCAACTGTTGAAATTAAGGAAGCAAAAGAATACATAAAAGTGAATGCCAATGGCAAGGAAAGTATATTGGTAGCTGTAATTAAGCAACCCAATTCCAATTTGATTTCGTTGACAGATGCCATGAATTCTAAATTAGAAGAATTAAAAAAAATACTTCCAAACGGAATCAAAATAACGCCTTATTATCAGCAAGCTACTTTTGTAAATGATGCGGTAAAAAGTGTTACCGATAGTTTGTTAATCGGATTATTATTAGCCATAATTGTTGCTGTACTGTTTTTGAAGTCTGCCAAAGCAAGTGCCACCATTTTGATAACGATTCCTGTAACGTTAGGGTTAACACTTATTGTTTTGTATCTCACGGGAGGAACGTTTAATATTATGACTTTGGGTGCGATTGCAGCGGCTTTGGGATTGATTATAGACGATGCTATTGTAGTTGTTGAACAAATTCACCGAACACACGAAGAGCATCCTGACGAACCAACGGTAACACTTTTGCAAAAAGCGATTCATTATTTATTCCCTGCAATGGTGGGTTCTTCCATTAGTACCATTGTGATATTTTTCCCTTTTGTTTTGATGAGTGGTGTTGCAGGTTCCTATTTCAAAGTGTTGACTGATACTATGATTATTACTTTGGTTTGCTCGTTCTTTGTTACTTGGTTGTTGCTTCCAGTAGTTTATTTGTTGCTTTCTAAAAAAGAAAAAACAACTTCTGAAAAACAAGAAACGGTCGAAATACATGAAGTAAAAACTCAAAAGTGGGTTGCTTATTTTATAGAAAAGCCCATTGTAAGCATTGTATTTTGTATCGTTTTAGTGCTTTCTATTTTTATCATTTTACCCAATTTAGAAACAGGGTTTTTACCCGAAATGGACGAAGGCAGTATCATTTTGGATTATGAAAGTCCACCGGGAACTTCACTTGAAGAAACCAATAGAATGCTTACCGAAGTAGAAAAAATAATTATAAAAGTCCCCGAAGTTGAAGCTTATAGCAGAAGAACAGGAACGCAAATGGGCTTTTTTATAACTGAACCCAATCGAGGTGATTATTTAATTCAGTTAAAAAAAGACAGAAGCAAAACCAGTAACGATGTTATTGATGAAATTCGTGCCAAAGTTGAAGCCACTCAACCTGCCTTGCGCATAGATTTTGGGCAGGTTATTGGCGATATGTTGGGAGATTTAATGAGTTCGGTTTCGCCAATCGAAGTAAAAGTTTATGGAAACAACCAAGCAGAATTGCAAAAAATAGCCAAAGAAGTTACTGCCATTGTTGAAAAAGTAAAAGGAACTGCTGATGTTTTTGATGGCATCATTTTGGCTGGACCAGCTGTAAATATTGAACCGAATTATTCAAAATTGGCTCAGTATGGAATTACACCAACCGATTTGCAATTTCAAATGCAAACAGCACTGGAAGGTAACGTTGTTGGCAGTTTATTAGAAAATGAAAAACAAACGCCAATCAGATTGATTTATGCTAATGGTCAGAAACGAAGTTTAGAAGATATCAAACAACTCAAAATATTTTTACCCAACGGACAATCTATACCTATTTCGAGTTTGGTTACAATTTCTGTCCAAAAGGGTGTTGCTGAAATTGAGCGTGAAAATCTTCAAATGATGAGTGTCATAACAGGACGATTAGACAACCGAGATTTGGGAAGTGTCATGCAAGAAATTCAGACTAAAGTTACTAATGACATTCATTTGCCAAGTGGCTATTATATTGAATATGCTGGTGCTTACAAAGACCAACAGCAATCTTTTAGAGAATTATTAATGATTTTAATAGCTTCATCCTTGTTGATTTTTGGTGTTATTTTATTTTTGTTTAGAGATTTTAGAATTGCTTTAACTATACTTCTAATTTCTGTGTTAGGCATCTCAGGAAGCTACATATTGCTCTTTATAACTGGAACTCCCTTAAATGTTGGAAGTTATACTGGTATTATTATGATCGTTGGTATTATATCAGAAAATGCCATTTTTACTTTTCTGCAATTTAGAGAAACATTCAAATTAACTCGAAACGTAAATCAATCAATAATCTATTCCATTTCAACGAGATTGCGTCCAAAATTAATGACGGCTTTAGGGGCTATAATTGCGCTTTTGCCTTTAGCAATTGGAATAGGTACAGGTTCAGAATTACACCAACCTTTGGCGATTGCAGTCATTGGTGGATTTCTAATTGCAATGCCTTTATTGCTAATCGTATTGCCAAGTATATTGTGTTTGGTGTATAAAAACGAGAAACATTTTAAGCATTTGGAGTAGATTTAGAGCTTCTATTTAATTCCTCATTGAACAAACCTAAGTTTCATAATAAATTAAATTTGGCGTTGATTTGTTGAAAAAAGCTTTAAGCTTCTATATTTTAATAGTTTATCGATAAACACAATGTCAACTTGGTTTCAACACTAATAATATTATTAGTGTTGACCTATTGTTGATTATGTTTTGAAACCAAAAGCAATTAATTATCAATGTTTTAAGGCATATTTCAACGCTTCAACAGTTTTTCGTTAAAAACATCTACAGTAAATCTATAATACCTGCCCTTTTGGTTTGTGAAATCCAAAAATTCTGGGGTCGAATAATCCGAACGGTATAACTGATAGCTACTGTTTTTTTCGTACACTAAATTAAACTTATCATTGAGAATAGTCTTAACGTAATTGTTAGTTACTTTTAAATTCCTTTTACCTAGCATTTCAACTATGTTTTGCGCTGTATAGCAAAGTTCCTCTTTTTCAAAAAATGCTAATTCATCAAGAATTAATTCTTCTATTTCTTTTTCAATGGTTGTTTTATTTCCTTGAATCAACACTTTTAAAGCTTCTGTGTAAATTTGTTCTTTTGCAAACCACATCCTAGTTTTTTCGGTAGTTTCCATTTCTCGGTTAGAGAGAAAATAAGTAAAACTTGGAATTTCCTTTTTCATTTCCTCTAACAATCTTGTATCACTACCATTTTGCAAACTAGGTACTTTACGAACCCAATACCTGATTTCATTATTATCCAATTTAACAAAGTTTTCCTCTTTATTAGAACACAAAATAAACTTCCCGAAAAACTCAACTTCTTCTCTGTCTTTCCCTTTTGCTTCTGATTTATAATATCTAGCCGTTGATAAATTTTTAATCCTTTCGCTGTCTTCTATTCTATCAAGTAGAACTTCATCAATGGCAACTATAAGCTTACCCGCCCAATCAGAATTAAATCTACTTCTGAAATCTTCGTTTGTATTTAAAGTCATATTACCCTCAAAAATATATTTAAGAAGATTTAGAAAAGTCGTTTTTCCAGTATTCCTTTCACTACTTACCAAACACAAAATCGGCAATACTTGTGTTGGTTTTCTCCAAAGCAAGGTTAGATAATCTAATCCCAATAGATATTGCTCTCCAAAAATATGTTTCAAGAAAAATTCTATTTTTGCCCACTTGCCGTTTTGGATTGGCTTATACGATAACGGTTCATATTTATTGTAAAAACCATTAATTACCCCCTCAAATTGAATGTGTGATGGAATTATACAAAACCCTTTAAATTTTGCAATCTCATCAATTTTAGATTTACCATAATCGTCAATTATAGTCTGCTTATTCCATTTTTTTAACACTTTTAATTTGTCGTTGGTCAATGGAATCTCAACTATTCTGTAATAGTCAGTTCCTACTCTTATATATTGTTCAATATCATTCATAGCATAAAATTTAAAAAAGCTATACCGCTTGGGTTTGTCATACGTTTTGTGTTTTCTAATACGATTATTACTTTACTTAAATCCGCATCAGATTCAAATAATTCATTTACTCTTCTACCTATTTCAATCAATTTTGAGTTAGTGCTGAATTGATATAATTTTTCAATTATCTGTATGGATTCAATTGTGTTTTGTGCATAACGAATAATTATGCGGTCACGGTTGTAGTTCAATTGTAAATTTTCACAATTAAGAGCAATTTGATTAAGATGATACAATACATCTTTATCATAGTTTATACTATCGTCGTTCATTGTAAAATAAATTTAGATTTTTGTAGATTTATTTTGCAATGCGTTGAGAACCTCACTTCTCTTATACCTAACACTTTTACCAATATGATAAACTGGAAACGCATTTTGCTTAGTTAGGCTCCAAAGGGAAACTAAAGAAATTGAAAGTAATTTTGCAGTTTCTTCTCGTGTGAGAAGCGTGTCGGTTTCTGTTTTTGCAGTAGAATTTTGAGTCAAATTTCTCATTTGCTCAACTACACCATTAATGATTTCGTTTTTGAAATCCTCTGAATTGATGTTTTCGATTTGGATTGTTTCTCTCATAATATTAATTTGTTTGAATTATTATGAGTCAAAATTAATTCACATTAAGAGGGGTGGAATCCACTAACTTATTCCACCAAATTCAAATAGACACAATTACAATTTGTTATTTATTGCATTTAAAATCTTCTTTACCGCTTCTATGTGGGTATTTGCAGTAAATTTTTTGGGATTTAATTCACTTTGTGGATTTAGTGCTTGAAAATTCTTTACAACATTATGAATAGTGTTTTTGTTATTATAATCTTGCTGAAGTAACGCTAAAATAATTTTTGCCTTTTGGTCATTGGATAAATCTTTAATCGCTTCCCATTTAAAAAAACCTAATTCATTTAGCATTGCAATAAATTTTGGTCTGCTGAATTTTTGATTATCTATTTCAACCATTTCATCTATTTCTTTTTTCGACTTTAAAAAAAATAGTATTCGACTCTGTCTTACATAACTGTAGTAAGTTGAAACAATATGATAATTTTGAATATTTTTTAATCCAAATAAATAATCTGATAAATCATACCAATTTATACTTAGGAAACTTTTAAGTATATCAAAATGCTGTTGCTCATTTTCAAAATCTGAATTATGGAGTTTTTTAAAGAGTTTTTTTTGAAGATAATTATTGTAACTTTTAATTTCATTTTGAAGCATTTCCGAAATAAAACTATCTCCAGAAAATTCTGCTTGAAGTTTTATAGTTTCTATATTATTTTCAATTATTGGAGCGTGTTGAAATTTAATATATTCAACACATTCATTAAATACTTCATTTAAAAAATCATCATTTAATTTGTAATTTACTCCATCAAATTCAAAATCTTGACCTAGGTACTTTGGATAATTATTACTACCTCCCCAAATTTCTCCCTCTTGCAAGCTAAAGTCGATTGGAATGCTTTTACCTTTTATATAAATTTTTGCTTCAATTAATATTGTTTTTTGTTCACTTTCTGACTTTTCTGAAAATGTTCGTATATCAAGAATATTAAAAAATTTAAGTGCCATTTAATCGTTTTTATTATAATTAATCGAATTTAATGAAATTAAATGAACTAACAGAAAAAACAATAATTCGGGGAATAATCGGGGAATATTAAAATAAAAAATCTCTAAATCGTTTAAATTCAACGCTTTAGAGATTATTTGAGTGCGGGTAATAGGACTCGAACCTACACGCCTTGCGGCACCAGATCCTAAGTCTGGCATGTCTACCAATTTCACCATACCCGCGAAATCGTGAGTGCAAATATAATCATAACTTCAAACTTTCAAAGGAAAATATTTAAAAAAAATCTAAAGCATTTTTGTACTTTTGGTTTTTATCAAACTTAAATCCATGGACAACATAAAAAATTACGTTCAACAAAACCGCGAACGTTTTATCAATGAATTAATTGAATTATTAAAAATACCTTCTGTAAGTGCTGATAGTGCTTATGCTCATGATGTGATTGCCACTGCGGAAGCGGTAAAATCTTCTTTAGAAAAAGCAGGTTGTAATCATGTAGAAATTTGCGAAACTCCAGGTTATCCAATAGTTTTTGGAGAACACATCATCGACAAAAACCTGCCAACTGTTTTGGTATATGGTCATTACGATGTACAACCGCCAGATCCAATGGAATTGTGGACCTCTCCTCCATTTGAACCCGTGATAAAAGTTACTGAAATTCATCCAGAGGGCGCCATATTTGCTCGAGGTTCATGTGATGACAAAGGGCAAATGTATATGCACGTTAAGGCATTTGAATATATGATTGCCAATAACAATCTGCCTTGTAATGTGAAGTTCATGATTGAAGGCGAAGAAGAAGTTGGGTCAAAAAGCTTGAGCTGGTTTGTAGAAAGAAACCAAGAAAAATTGAGTTGCGATGTAATTCTAATTTCAGATACTGGAATGATTTCCAACCAACAACCAAGCATTACAACAGGTCTACGTGGTTTAAGTTATGTTGAAGTAGAAGTTACCGGACCTAACCGTGATTTACATTCTGGTTTGTATGGTGGAGCTGTAGCGAATCCTATAAATGTTTTAGCCAAAATGATTGCCTCACTTCATGATGAAAATAATCATATTACCATTCCCGGATTTTATGATAATGTAGAAGAATTGTCGGCAGAAGAAAGAGCTGAGATGGCCAAAGCCCCATTCAATTTAGAAAACTATAAAAAAGCCTTAGACCTAAATGATGTTTATGGAGAAAAAGGATATGTAACCAATGAAAGAAACTCCATTCGTCCAACCTTAGATGTTAACGGAATCTGGGGTGGCTATACAGGCGAAGGAGCTAAAACAGTAATTGCCAGTAAAGCGTATGCCAAAATATCGATGCGTTTAGTACCTCATCAAGATTGGGAAGCCATCACCGAATTATTTACCAAACATTTTGAAAGTATTGCACCAAGTGGCGTAACTGTAAAAGTAAAACCTCATCACGGTGGCCAAGGTTATGTAACTCCTATTGATAGTATTGGCTATAGAGCAGCCAACAAAGCTTACACAGAGACTTTTGGCGTTCCAGCTATTCCGGTTCGCTCCGGAGGAAGTATTCCCATTGTTGCCTTATTTGAAAAAGAATTAAAATCAAAAACAATCCTAATGGGATTTGGTTTAGATAGCGATGCTATTCACTCGCCTAACGAACATTTCGGAGTATTCAATTATTTAAAAGGGATTGAAACGATTCCGTTATTCTACAAATATTTTGTGGAATTAAGTAAATAATTTTACCTCTACTAAATTATATAACCCGCTCTAAACCAGCGGGTTTTTTTATTAAACATCAGCCCGTTACAATAATTTAAAATTTTTGGCGTTATATTTGTATATCATCAATCATCAACTTTCTCGAACCCGTTTCGGGAATAAAATTAATCATCATGTTAAAACGTTTCTTCCTCCTGTGTTCAGGTGTCGATAGTGACATTGTGAACTCTTGTTCCAACGGCGAACAAAACAAATACGCTGGCATAGGTGCCACCGTTTTCTTTACAGCAGTTATGGCTTTTATTGCCAGTAGTTATGCGCTCTTTACTGTTTTTGACAACCTTTATACGGCTGTCTTTTTCGGATTAATTTGGGGCCTCTTAATTTTTAATCTCGACCGATTTATCGTTTCTACCATCAAAAAAAGAGAGAACTTTTTAGACGAATTGATTCAAGCTTCTCCAAGAATTGTTCTAGCAGTTATTATTGCGATAGTAATTTCAAAACCATTAGAAATCAAAATTTTTGAAAAAGAAATCAATACGGTTTTATTAAAAGAAAAAAATGAATTGGCTGTAGCCAATAAAAATCAGGTAACCAATTATTTCAAAAGTGATGTTGATAAAAACAAAGCTGAAATGGACAGTTTGAAATCGAGCATAACTAAAAAAGAAAAAGAAGTGGCCGATTTATATCAATCCTATATCACTGAAGCGGAAGGTTCAGCGGGAACTAAGAAAATGGGGAAAGGTCCTATCTACAAAGAAAAAAGAATGGCTCATGATTTGGCTGCCAAACAATTAGATTCTTTAAAAATAAACAATGCTAAAATCATTGCCGAGAAAGAAGCTAGAGCCAAAACGCTTCAAGCTGATGTAGATAAAAAAGTAACCGACACGCAACCCATAATTGACAGCTTTGACGGATTAATGGCCAGAATAAATGCCTTAAACAAACTGCCTTGGTTGCCTTCCTTCTTTATTATGCTGTTGTTCTTGGCAATCGAAACTTCTCCAATTATCGCCAAATTATTATCGCCAAAAGGGGAATTCGACTTTAAACAAGAAGACAAAGAAATGGGCATCAAAAACGTAATTTCACAAAATCGTTACCAAAGCGAACTGCAAAAGAAAACGGATGCCGAGATTTACGATAAAGTATATGCTGATATCAAAGAAGATCGCGAATTATACAACTACAAGAAAAAAGGTGCTACCGAGTTGCTCAAACTCCAAGCCGATGGTTTTGTAGCAAAACAAAAGAAATCCATGTAAAAATAAAGGAAGCTAATTAGCTTCCTTTTCTATTTCATCTCGACCCTTTTTAGTCAAGCCTCTATAAACCAAATCATAGGATTGATTGATTAATTCGCACATCATTTTATCGGAAACATCGCTGTTGAAATCAACAGTTACCCAATGTATTTTACTCATGTGATATCCTGGATTTATAGCTTCATATTGTGCACTAAGTTCTGCATTGTTTTCTGGCTCCCCTTTTAAGTTCAAAGAAGGTGTTCCATTTTCCCATTCTTTTAAGGAAGTCAGACAAAACATTTTTCCTCCAACCTTGAATACAAGAGTATCCTCATCAAACGGAAAATGTTCCGTAACTGCTTTTTTGGATAAACAGAATTCGTAAAGTTGCTGAATATTCATACTCTTATTTTATAACTTTTTCCATCATTTTCTCTGGGTGAGCCAACGAAGTAAAACCAAATTTCTCATATAAAAAATGAGCATCTGAAGTAGCCAGCCTCCAAATCTTTACTTGTTGCAATTGGGGTTCCTTCATCATAGCGTCAATCAATAGTGAAGAATAGCCTTTCCCTCGATGAGCTTCATCAATAAAAACATCCATTAAATAAGCAAACACGACATAATCTGTGACAACACGTGCAAAGCCAATTTGTTCGTTATCCAAATAAATTCCAAAACAAAACGACGCGTCTATAGTAATTTGTACTTCTTCAATCGTCCTTCCAGCCGCCCAATAAATATCCTTTAGGAAATTTTGAATGAACGGAACATTGAGTTTGCTTTTGTCGTTAGAAACGGTAATCATATCTTATATAAAACGGGTTTTGAAGGGGAGGCATCATTTTCAAAAGAAGCAATTTGCAAATTCAAGATATAACTTCCATCTTTAACTTCATCGTTTACAAAAATCATCTCAGTAATCGTGCAATCCCATCTGGCATCGGCATTCAAATTATTGACGTCTTTTACGTTCCAAAACGCTTTGTGTGCCAATAATTTTCCTTCATCTTCTTCCCTATCCACACTGGGTAAATCAATCAACAAATGTTTAATTCTGCTTTCGCGGATGAAAATCGCAGCTTCTTCTTCCAAATAAGGAGGATTAGTTTTGGAATAGTTTTTATGTTTTTTACTTTCTAAATTCGGTAAAGTTCTGATGATAATAGCTTCGGGGTTTCTCCCTCCTAATGCCTTTTCAATTTGTTGTTTGGTGATAACCAAATCATCATTCCTTTTCATGGGTTCCACTGAAATTAATTCGGCTGAAAAGAAAAACTGTTTCAAACATTGATTGATACTATAGAACTCTCGAGTAATATGACCCAAACATTCAGTATGAGTGCCGTGCCCGTGAGGATTAAAAAAAATATTGTTGAAATTTGTCGAACTCCCTTCAGAAACTTTTCCAACCCAATCACCAAAGCGAACGGGTTCCATCACTGGTTTTTCAATATACCAAGCAATCGGATTTTGGTCTGTATTAGATAAAGGAATCGAAATATCAATAGGTTTTGACAAATCGATTTCAAAGGTGTTATTAATTAGTGCTTTCATTATTCCAAATTTAGCAAAAACAAATGACTCGCAATCCCATCTCCTAAAAACTTCCCACTTTTGGTAGTTCGTAAAATGTTATCATCTACAAAAAGTAAATGGTCTTCAATATATTTCGCCGCTTGTTGGTTTAGATAATCTAAATAAGTTTTCCCAAATTCTTTCTCAATTCTGTCTAAAGAAACACCCCAAATCGTTCTCAAACCGGTCATGATGTATTCGTTGTATCGGTCTGTTTTAGATAATATTTCGGTTTCCAAAGGCAATTGATTCTCTTGAATCGATTTCAAATAAAGTGCATTATTCGACACATTCCATCCCCGTTTTTCACCATCATAACTATGAGCTGACGGACCAATACCAATGTATTTTTTGCCCAACCAATAACTCGAGTTGTTTTTAGAAAAATAGTTCTCTTTCCCAAAATTAGATAACTCATAATGGATGAATCCGTTTTCCTCTAGTTTATCTAAAAGCAAGTGAAAATGTTCTTGTGCTACTTCATCATCTAATGGCGGTATAATCCCTTTTTGTATAAACGAATGCAAAGCCGTTTTAGGCTCAACTGTCAAAGCATAACTAGAAATATGGGGAATATTATAAGACAAAGCCGTTTTGATGTTTTGAAGCCATTGGGCATTGCTCATATTAGGCATCCCGTAAATCAAATCAATGGTTATATTATCAAAATACTTTGTAGCTATTTCCAAACATTTTTTGGCTTCATCAACATTGTGAGCTCTGTTCATCAACTTCAAATCGTCTTCAAAAAAAGACTGTATTCCGATACTTAATCGATTGACTTTGTTTTGTGATAATTCGATAATGCGTTCTTCTGATAAATCATCTGGATTGGCTTCAACAGTGATTTCCGGATTTTCTACCACATTGTAATTAGAATAGACAGTATCCATTAGCAACTTCAAATCAGAAATGTCAAGTATACTAGGCGTTCCTCCACCAAAATAAATGGTTTCAACAACTTCATCTTTAAACTCGGATTTCCGCATCTGAATTTCTTTAGACAATGCCAAAATCATTTCGTCTTTCTTCTTTAAAGAAGTCGAAAAATGGAAGTCACAGTAATGACACGCTTGTTTGCAGAAAGGGATATGGATGTAGATACCTGACACTATTTTTTAATACGCTCTTCATTTTGTTTCACAAAAGCATCCCAACCCGAATAGCTTTTAGTTCCAGTAACTTTTCCAGAATTAAAGAAATGACAAACCGCTGCTGCTAAACCATCAGTAGAATCCAGATTTTTTGGTAATTCCTTTAAACCTAAAAGCTGTTGAAGCATTTTGGCTACCTGTTCTTTGCTGGCATTTCCGTTACCAGTTATCGCCATTTTTATTTTCTTAGGTTCGTATTCGGTAATTGGTATTTGTCGTGATAAACCGGCTGCCATTGCTACTCCTTGCGCTCTTCCTAATTTCAACATCGATTGCACATTCTTTCCAAAAAACGGTGCTTCAATCGCAATCTCATCAGGATGATGGGTTTCAATCAATTCGATGGTACGTTCAAAAATTACTTTCAACTTGGTGTAATGGTCATCATATTTGCTCAATATCAATTCATTCAACTGAAGGAACTCCATTTTTTTATTAACCACTTTGATCAATCCAAATCCCATTATAGTGGTTCCTGGGTCAATTCCTAATATGATGCGTTCGTTTGCCAATTTTTATTTTCGTTATTTTGTACCAATGATTTCAATTCCTCACAAAGCTAAGCAATTCAGCGTTTTTATTATCAAACTTTTGATTGTAACTGCTGCCTTTTATTTCATCTGGCAACAATTAGCTCAAAATGATAAACTCGACTGGCACAAATTCGTAATAATACTTCAAGAAAAGCAATCGGTTTTAGGCATACTCTTTTTATTGAGCTTTAGCTTTGTCAATCGGTATCTTGAAATTCTAAAATGGCAAAACCTAGTTTCTTTCTTTAAACCGATTACCATTGGCGAATCGACTAAACAAGTACTCGGCGCTTTAACTGCTGGGATTTTCACCCCAAACGGACTCGGAGAATACGCCGGGAAAGCTTTGTATTTTGAAAAACTGAAAACCAAAAAAATCATTTTCCTTAACCTCATTTGCAACGGAATCCAAATGATTCTAACGGTACTTTTCGGAACTATTGGGTTATTTATTCTCGGTTATTGGAAATGGGGTTTAGCTATTATCGGAATTTCTTGCTTCTTGGTTTTTGCTTCTTTCCTCTCAAAAAACATCAAGATTAAAGGCTATTCCATTCAAAAACTCCTTTATAAAATCAATGAAATCCCGAAACCCATTCATCGTAAAAACATCCTTCTAGGAACCTTACGCTATTTAGTTTTTTCGCATCAATACTATTTTTTATTTCTAGCTTTTGATGTAGATTTACCTTATCTAACCATGATGGCAAGCATTGCAACAGTCTATTTTTTAGCTTCTTCTTTACCAAGCTTTCAGTTTTTAGACTTTGCCGTAAAAGGAAGCATGGCGGTTTTTTTCTTCGGAAAACTTGGCGTCAACGAATGGATTGTGGTATTTATTTCCACACTAATGTGGTTTTTAAATGTCGTTTTGCCCGTCATCATTGGAAGTTATTATGTACTTAAATTCAAACCAAAATGGAGCTAATTTCAATAGTATTACTAATTATTGTAGCAGTTTACGCTGTTTTCATCCTGCAGTTAATTTTCGGATTCAATAAAATCAACTCTTTCGAAGGAACTAATGCCACTCCAAAAACAGCCTTCACCATTGTGATTCCTTTTAGAAACGAAGAAAAGAATCTGCCAAAACTATTACACTCCATTTCCCAATTAAACTATCCTCATCAATTGATAGAAATCATCATGGTAGATGATTTTTCAACAGATACTTCAGAACGCGTTTGCATAAAATGGCGCCTAGATTATGAACATCTCGACACTACCCTTTTGGAGAATTTACGCTTATCCTATTCTCCCAAAAAAGACGCTATCGCCAGAGCTATGCCTATTGCTAAACACGATTGGATTGTTACTACGGATGCGGATTGCATTGTCAACCCCAATTGGCTACTGACTTCAGACCACTACATTCAAAAAAATACCCCTTTTATGATAGTGGGAGCCGTAGTGTATAAAGCTAAAAACAACTGGTTCCATCATTTTCAGCAATTGGATTTGATGAGTTTACAAGGAACTACAATAGGCAGTTTTGGCATTGGAAAACCGTTTATGTGTAACGGAGCTAATTTTGCCTACACCAAAAATTTCTTTACGGAAATCGGAGGATTTGGCGGCATCAATGACAAGGCTAGTGGAGACGATGTTTTATTATTACAAAAAGCCATTAGAGTCAATAAAGAAAAAGTGCATTATTTAAAAAATACCGATGTCATAGTAAAAACCAAACCCGAAAACGACTTGGCCAAACTCTTCATGCAACGCGTTCGCTGGGCAAGCAAAACCAGTAGTTATAGTAGTAGTTATGCCAAATCATTGGCAGTAATAGTGCTATTGATGAATCTTAGCTTAGTAATAGGCGCTCTGTTATCAATGCTCTGTTACTTAGAGTATAAAATACTCCTAAGCACCTTCATAATAAAATACGTTGTTGATTATTTACTTCTTTATAAGTCCAACACCTATTTAAGAAATGGAAAGTTTTTTGTGCCAATAGCTAGCAGTGTTCTATACCCTGTCTTCTCAAGCTTAGTTGGGATTTACTCTTTGTTTGGAAATTTTTATTGGAAAGGGAGAAAATTTTCTAACTAGCCCCGGTTGGAACGACATCCTTTTTCTTGTCAAAGAAAAAGATATAGTGGAAGACGGGAAATAGCTCCTAATTATTTTACTCCGATTTAACAATCACAGGAAGCACAAACTGAGTTTTCACAGGAATCCCCCTCTTAATAGCCGGATTCACTTTAGGAAAATCTACAAGCCTAGCCCGAAGTATACTATCAATTTTTATAGTATCATAAGCCACAGAATCTTTAGGGAATTGAGGTTCAAATTGCAAAGTAGCATTAGGAAATACCGTCACTTTCACTTCAATGGTATCCAATTTTGGAAATAAAGTCGATAACGTATCAACAGCCAATTTTTCTTGAATCGTTGCTGTTAAAAATTCGAAAAAACATTGTTTGCGTTGGGTAGCATCCGATAACTTTTCACAATCCGCAACCGAAGGATACTCATCCACTTCTTTCCAATTAATTTCCTTGAGTTGCTTCTCCAATAACTCTTTTTCAGAAGGAACCTGCTTCTCAAAATATTGACACGACTGTAACACGAAAAGAAATAATATGGCCGAAATTTTTTTCAAGGAATTACTTTTTGGAGTTTAAATAATCGGAATAACTCTTGTCAAACCATTCTTGTTTGGTGCGTTGCGAGGCTTCTTTTTGGTCTTTATACAACAATCCTAATTTTTCAGAATAAGCAGCAATCTTGAGTGTATAAGCATAATACTCTTCTTTGGTAAGCGTAAGTTTTGAATCTCTTTGTTTCTGGAAAAACTCAAAAAACAAACTGTCAAAGGCTTTTTTGTCAAAGGTTTGTGCTTCTCTTTTATACTTTTTATACAAAGTTTCTTTAAGTGGACCATCAGGGTCGTTGGTTGCTTTTTCTTGCCCGAATGTAGTGTGAGTAACACCCAAAAATAAAAAGAGTAAAAAGGCAAACTGTATTATTTTCTTCATGTAAGGGTCCAAATTAACAGTCTCAAAAATAAGAAATTATATTCACTACATCTGTCGTTTGATAAAAAAAAGAAAAGCCCTCAAAAAATGAGAGCTTTCCGGTCTATTGAATAGTTTTTTAATCTACTAATAATTTCTTAACTACTTTCACGTTAGTATCTGTGGTGACTTCTAAAAGATAGATGCCTTTTGAAATAGAAGATAAATCAACTGTCTCTGTTGTTGCAGCGCTATTAGGCTTTTGAGAGACAATCAGCTTCCCTAACATATCATAAACCGCAATGTTGGCAATACTTCCATTGTTTTTCAAAGCAACGGTTACAATATCAGAAACTGGATTAGGATAGAAAACAAAATCACCATTTTCAAATTCATTCAAACCAAGTTGAGCAACAAATTCCGTATTGAAAGTATTGGTAATAATAGGTGCATTATAATCAAAATAAATAGAAGCTGTATTTGGAATAATAGTTCCAACAGCATATCCTGCTCTTGGTTTTACTTGAAAAGTAATATATCCTTTGCCTGTATTGGTATTAGCAACCGTAGGAGGCAATTGAATGTCATCAAAGCGCCATGTTAAATTATTCCCTATTCTGTCCATGATATAAGGATTACTAGCACTAATCATTTTAATCGATGTTTCATCCAATTTTGAATCTAACACATCATTAACTCTTACATTGATAGCACTAGCCGTTCCTGTATTTTCAAATCGAATAGTGTAATACAAATAATCCGTGTTTGAAAAGGAAGAATATAAAATTCTTTCCCCATGTGACTCCATTTTATCATTTGGATCATAGGAACCAATAATAATTTGAGAACAAGAAGAAGTGTTGTTAGTTGGAACTACATCTCCAGTTATTGGTGCTATACTAGCGGTATTCGTTAGTAAATTTCCAAGGGCAACTGTTGGTAAAGCTGGCACTTGCAGGATTACAGTCATTTCTCTGGTTTCAAAAGGCAATAAATTCGTAAACCCATAACTAAATCCGTTAGCGGTTGCTGTTGTTCCTGATTGTGTATTACCAATAATAGTTACCAAAGCATCTTTAGTAAAAGTAATAGTCCCAGAAGCTACAGTTTGATTACCAAAATTAGTGTATACAATTTTATTTTGATAAGTAAATCCTGGTCTTGGAGCATTGATCGGAATAATGTTAACTGCCAAATCATTATAAACTTGAGTTACCGTGATTGGGAAATTATAGGTTTGCATTCCGCCACCAACAACAACATGTAAATTAGAATATGAAGCAGTAGTAAGATTATAAGAGGGGGCATAATTAGGGTCAATAGTATAACTAACATTATAAGAGTTAGAAGCATTAGTGTCATAAATATTGTAAACCCCTGTTGGAGAAACTATATTATGAATATTACCATTACTATTTACTTCAGAAGTAAATTGCCCTAATGGAAAGTTCACCTCTCCATTATCTTGTGTCCCATTATTATTAGCATCTAAGAAAGCATGAAATCGCATACCGGAACAATCAATAGCTCCCACAGTAGTAGTAAGTTCAGTAATAGTAATAAATCCAGGCTGATTACTGTAATTCGTTACCATGATTATATAGTATTGTCCTGGTTGAGCATTAGTAATAACTGGATATTCAACATTTGCCGTCGAGTAACTACAAGAAACAACATTACTCAACAGTAAACTAGTATTACCACAGGCTGCAACTGGATCAGCAAATGGTCCATAAACTATATAATCAACATCTAAAGCACTTCCCGCATTCGAAACTTGTGCTATTTGCAAATTAATAGTTCCTGCTCCACTTACTGGCAAATAAAACCAAGTTGGATTAGGAGTCGAACCCAAACAATTTACTGTTCCGCTTCCGGGTAAATTAACTGTATTTGAAAAAGGAACTCCCAAAGAATTACATAAAGAATTGGCTTGATTACAGGTGTAAGCCAAATTACAATTACTGTAGGCATATAAATTAAAGCTATAAATAATATCACAAGAATTAGGAACAATTTCTCTAACAAAAACGGCTGTTATAGGATTTTGAACTCCTATATTCAGTGCTTGTGGATTAGCAAATGGTACTACTTGATTTTGAGCATTAGCTAAACTCGGATAATATTCTAAAGTATTGGTAGAATTTATTTGAGCATGTACCGTAGTTAAGTCAAAAGTCACAATAGTATCATTATTATCATCACATTGATGCATATCAGCAAGAGGAACTACAGTACTGGAAACTGTTTCGGCAACAACAGCAAAACTAAAGATTTGAAATTCCTGAGTAACAGTATTAGTTAATCTTGCAAAAAGGACTTGTGAACCACTTGTAATACAATAAGGAGACTGTAAGGCATTAGTTCCTACATTGGCATCGGCTTGAGAAAGGTGATAAGTAATACTATAATTCGTTTGAGTTAAATTTCCATAAATGTTTGAATCGTTATCTGTTAAATTAAAACACGCTTGACCATTACTAACACAATTGTTTAAGTTGGTTGGTTGACCTGCTTGAATGGTACAGGCTACAGTTGAAAAAGTAGTTTGAACCCAAGTACTCAAGTTAGCTGAATTACAAAAAGTTCTAATATAAATATCATAGGCCGAACCACATTGAAGTCCAGTTAATATATATGGACTTCCTTGAGTATAGTAAGCAGTGCTTGCTGCAGTTGGCGCAGGACCACCAGCTGGTGTTACATAAACTAAGGATTGAGTAGTATTATCAGTATTAGTCCAAGCTATTGTAGCAGTAGTTTGAGTAACAGAAGTAGTAACAGCAGTTGGTGGATTGCAAGTAGTTCCACTGCCACAATCTAACGTTTTCAATTCTATGATTCCAACAGCAAAACAACCAGTCAAAGTATTTTCAATTCTATAAAAAACAGGTTCTTGTGTTGGTGATGCGGTAGGTGAAACATAGCAACTTGGACTTGCTATAGCTGCTGATCCTGTTTGTGCATTAGCTTCTGTTTGATAAAAACTGATAGTAAACCCAACTGTTCCTTGAGCAATTGCACTTTCAACACTAGTTAAATCCCAACATTGAAACGTATTTGAACAGAGTGAAATGGTTTGTGTTGGAGCATTTGGTAAAGGATTAACATTCAAACTATAGGGTAAAATGGTAACTTGTCCACTAGTAACAGTAACAATACGTGCATAAAGAGTTTGTGATAAAGGAACAATATTAAAATATGTACTTGACAACGGATTTATGCCAGTCTGCGCTTCAGTTTGTGTTTCATGATGAGTAATCACATAATCTTGTGAATTTAAATTGCCTAAAATTTCAAATGAAATTTCATCTAAATAAAAGGAAGCAAACCCATCATTATTATCATCACAAACTGTATTAAATTGTGAGGGTTGATTAAAATTTTGAGCAATTAAAAGAGAAGTTGAAAAAAATAAAGTGAGAAGTAGTAGTAGTTTTTTCATTTTTAAAGTTGGTTTGGTTGATTGACAGTCATGCAAATTTAAGCTTGATGCTCAAAAATGCAATGCAATATACCTATTTTCAGTTAATTATAATAATAAATAATCAGTATAAAGCAAAAAAGCCATCCACAATAAAGTGGAAAGCTTTTCATTGGTCTAACTACTAAACCGCGCTACGAGTTACAAAGTCGTAGCAAAACAACACAACTAATTTTGAATGACTCGTCTACTATTTGACGAATGCATTTCATTTGCTTTTTTGGGCAAAAAAGGTTTTCATTTCTGAAAACCTTTTCCCAATTTCGCGGTCTGGACGGGACTCGAACCCGCGACCCCATGCGTGACAGGCATGTATTCTAACCAACTGAACTACCAAACCTCTGCGTTATTGCGGTTGCAAATATACAATGGTTTTTGTAATCTGCAAGAGTTTTTTACTAAAAAAATGGTTGAAAGAAAAAAAATTAACCAAACATTTGTTTTTCAACTAAGTAAGTTGTCAAAATCTTTTCAAAACTTTCCTCGACAGCAACGGGTACGTACTTAATTTTGTTTTGAGCACAAGTCATAGCGAGGTTTTTGAAATAAGTATTTACCTTTTCTTCATAAGCTTGTTTTATACTATCTGCAAAAATATTGATTTCCTCACCTGTTTCTATGTCAATGAATTTTTTAGGAGCATTATCAAAGTCAAAATTAACTTCTGTTTGCTTATCTATAACATGAAAAACAACTACTTTATGTTTGTCGTGTTTCAAATGTTGCAAGGCATTAAAAAGAGCTTCTTGATTTTCAGTTTGAAACATATCAGTAAACAAAATAATCATAGAACGGCGATGAATTTTTTCGGCTATTTGATGTAAAAAAGTAATCGTATTCGTTGTCTTAGAAACTTTTGGCTTTTCTAAAAGATCTTCTAGTTTATTTAAAATCATTCTATGATGTCTATCACTTCCTTTCTCAGGAGAATAATATTCATAAGTATCCGAATAAACACTTAAGCCAACGGCATCGCGCTGTTTTTTTAATAAATTCATTAATACCGCTGAAGCTAGAACTGAAAACCCTATTTTACTATGATAAAAGGGTTCATTGTTTTTCAATTTCGGATAATGCATCGAGGAAGAATTATCTATAATTAAATGACAACGAAGATTGGTTTCTTCTTCATATTTTTTGGTGTACAATCTATCTGTTTTGGCAAATAATTTCCAATCTATATGCTTAGTGCTTTCTCCTGAATTATAGACTTTATGTTCGGCAAACTCAGCCGAAAAACCATGAAATGGTGATTTGTGCATTCCCGAAATAAAGCCTTCTACAACTTGATTAGCAAGCAATTCTAAGTGCTTAAATCCTGAAACAATTTCTTTTTGTTCTTCTATCTTCATAATCCAAATATAAAGGGAAATTTCTAAATGTAATCATAAAAAAAGGCCCAACTTTCGTTGAACCTTTTAAAATTATTTTGATTATTGATTACAATAAAGCATCAATAGCATCTGTATAGGTTTTCTTTGGGGCCACTCCAACTTGACGACCCACTACTTCACCATTTTGAAAGACCAAAACAGTTGGAATATTACGAACTCCGTATTTTGCAGCGAATTCTTGATTAGCATCTACGTCAACTTTTCCAACAGTTGCTTTTCCTTCATATTCTGTCGCGATTTCGTCTATAACAGGTCCTACCATTCTACAAGGTCCACACCAAGCTGCCCAAAAATCTACTACTACTGGTTTATTTGATTTTAATACTACTTCATCAAAAGTAGCATCTGTTATTGCTAAAGCCATATTTTATATTTTTAAATTAGTGTAATTATTTGATGTCAAAATTAGACATTTTTTTTGGGTTTCCTTTGTAAAAAAATCAGTTTTGGCTATTAATTCATTGCTAGAACTGATACTTAATTTAAGCTGAATTTGACTCCCATTTTTTCCAACTCGACTAACAATTCGTTAGAAATTTTGATTTTTAATTTTCTACTCGGTAATGAAACTCTAGTTGTTATTTGATTTTCTACTTCCAAAATCGGAATTTCTAATGCAACCTCTTCTAGACTTTCTACGTCAAAGTTTTCTTCCTCTACGACTTCCAATTTGGGAACTATCTCGGGGATTTTTTTTATTTTATCGTATTCCACTATTTCAAAAGTAACGGTATTATCTCCTTTGTTTGATTGAAAAATAGCATTCAATTGTTGAATAGCATTTTGTTGCAAATCATTGATATCCATTTGAATACTTAACTTTTTAGCAAACTGTGGCAATACATCTTGAAGTTGTTTTACATCCACAAATTGTAATCTAGGTTCCGATTTTTTACCTGTTTCTCTATTTACCCATCCATCCTTTACAGTCACTTTAAAATAGATAAATTGATTGTTAACCAAAAAATGTCGGTATTTCAAATACTCTTCATCAAAAATCCGGAACTCGTGGCTTTCATCATATCCTTCAAGAGTAAACATGGCCCAATCTTTTCCATTTTTGGCGGTTCTGTATTGCACATTGGTTATAATCCCTGCAAAGGTTAAGGTCTTTCCAATATAATTCTCTAAGTTTTTTAAATTTTCTAATCGACTGTTGCAGAAATACTTCATCTCAAATCGATAGTCATCTAATGGATGCCCCGATATGTAAATTCCAACTACTTCTTTTTCTTTGGCCAATTTTTCCATCGTACTCCATTCATCACATGGCGGAACAATTGGCTCTGCGATTTGCACTTCACTGGCTTCACCAAACAAACTTACTTGAGAAGAATTTTCATTTTCTTGAAATTTCGACCCATACCGAATGGCTTTTTCTAAAAACGTAATGCCTTCTCCTTCAATATGAAAATATTGCGCTCGGTGAGTGTTTTCAAAACAATCAAATCCACCAGCTAAAGCTAAACTTTCAAAGGCTTTTTTATTGGCGGCACGCAAATCAATTTTCTTGGCTAAATCAAATATTGATTTATAGGTTTCCTCTTTTCTGTTTTGAACAATAGTATCCACTGCATTCGCTCCAACTCCTTTAACAGCTCCCATTCCAAAACGAACCGCGTAATTATCGTTTACCGTAAATTTATAAAATGACTCGTTCACATCTGGTCCAAGAACTTGTAACCCCATCCGTTTACATTCTTCCATGAAGAACGAAACTTGTTTGATATCGTTCATGTTGTTAGATAAAACTGCCGCCATATATTCAGCAGGATAATTGGCTTTTAAATAGGCTGTTTGATAAGCAATCCAAGCATAACAAGTAGAGTGCGATTTGTTGAAAGCATACTCAGCAAAAGCTTCCCAGTCTTTCCAGATTTTTTCCAATTTTTCTGCGGGATGTCCATTGGCCTCAGCTTGAGCAATGAATTTGGGTTTCATTTTGTCCAAAACATCTTTCTGCTTTTTCCCCATGGCTTTACGTAAAACGTCGGCGTCTCCCTTAGAGAAACCTGCCAACTTTTGGGATAAAAGCATTACCTGTTCTTGATAAACAGTGATTCCATAAGTGTCACCGAGTAATTCTTCGCAAGCCTCTAAATCGTATTCTATGGGTTCCTCCCAATTTTTCCTTTTGATAAAACTAGGAATATAAGCAATTGGACCAGGTCTGTAAAGGGCATTCATCGCAATCAAATCCCCAAAAACGGTAGGTTTCAATTCCTTCATGTATTTCTGCATTCCGGCACTTTCATATTGGAAAATACCCACTGTTTCTCCTCGTTGGAAAAGCTCATAAGTCTTTAAGTCATCAATCGGAAACTCATCTGGGTTAATATCTTTTCCTGTTCTATATTTTACAAGTTTTACAGTGTCTTTTATCAGCGTTAGGGTTTTCAATCCCAAGAAGTCCATCTTCAACAATCCAGCACTTTCAACTACTGAGTTATCAAATTGGGTAACAAATAAATCGGAATCCTTAGCCGTTGCTACAGGAACGAAATTAGTAATATCGCTTGGCGTAATAATGACACCGCAAGCGTGAATTCCGGTATTTCTTAAATTTCCTTCTAAGAATTTGGCTTGATTTATAGTTTCAGAACAAAGCGAATTTTCTTTAGAAAGCGAAATCAATTCTTTTACTTTATCAAACTCTTCTGGACGTAATACTTTTTTGATGGTGGCTTCGTCTTCGGATAATAGTCGGGCCAAATTCCATTTTGATGGCATCATTCCCGGAATTAACTTAGCTACTTTATCGGCTTCAAAAAGCGGTAAATCCATAACTCGAGCAGTATCCCGAATACTCGATTTAGTAGCCATAGTTCCGTAAGTAATGATTTGCGCTACTTGTTTAGAACCGTATTTTTGAATCACATACTCCATTACTTTACTACGCCCTTCATCATCAAAATCAATATCAATATCGGGAAGGGAAACCCTGTCAGGATTTAGGAAACGCTCAAAAAGTAAATTATATAAAAGGGGATCAATGTTGGTTATCCCGAGACAATACGCCACAACAGAACCCGCTGCAGAACCACGACCAGGCCCAACAGAAACTCCCATTTTCCTAGCTTCGGCAATGAAATCTTGAACAATTAAGAAATAACCTGGATAACCCGAGTTTTCTATAGTTAGCAATTCAAAATCGATGCGTTCTTTAATTTCTGGAGTGATTTCGGCATACCTTTTTTCAGCTCCTTTATACGTTAGATGGTGCAAAAATTTATTTTCTCCTCGTTTTCCTCCATCTGCTTCATCTTCTTGGACTAAAAATTCATTTGGAATCTCAAATTTTGGAAGCAAAACTTCCCGTGCTAAATCGTAAATCTCAATTTTATTTACAATTTCTTCTGTTGTAGTAATCGCTTCTGGTAAATCATGAAAGAGTTTTTTCATTTCATGACCCGATTTGAAATAATACTCCTGATTATTCATCCCGTAACGATAGCCTCGACCTCGTCCAATTGGCGTGGATTGCTTTTCTCCATCACGAACACACAACAAAATATCGTGAGCATTGGCATCTTCCTTATTGATGTAGAAAACATTATTAGTAGCAACCGTTTTAACTTGATGTTTTTTGGCTAAAGCAATCAATGAAACATTTACTCGATTTTCATCCTCTTGATTGTGACGCATCAGCTCGATGTATAAATCATCTCCAAATTCTTGTTTCCACCAAATCAAAGCTTCTTCCGCTTGGTTTTCACCAATATTTAAAATTTTACTCGGAATTTCACCATATAAATTTCCAGATAAAACTATGATATCCTCTTTGTACTCTTGAATGGCTTTTCGATCAATTCTTGGTACATAATAAAACCCTTCGGTATAAGCTATTGAAGATAATTTAGCTAAATTATGATAGCCTTTTTTGGTTTTGGCCAAGAACACAATCTGATAACCGTTGTCTTTTCGAGACTTGTCTTTTAAATCGTCGCAAACATAAAACTCGCAACCCACTATGGGTTTAATGATGGTTTCTGATGGAGTTTCTCCGCTTTCCTCTGCTTGTTTATTTTTGGCTTGTGCCGATTTATTATGGTATAAAATATCTCTAACGAAATGAAAAGCACCCATCAAATTAGCGTGATCCGTCATGGCAACCGCTGGCATTTTATTGGCAACCGCTGCTTTAACCAAATCGGCTACACTTATGGTGGATTGAAGCACAGAAAATTGGGTGTGATTATGCAAATGAACAAAATCAACATCTGCCACATCATGATGAATTTCCTTTTCAGAATCATTAGGAATGACGACTTCTTCTTTCTTTTGGAATTGTTTGCGAATCTCTTCTGACGCTTGTTTCAGATTGATATGTTGCAATCCTATAAGCTGAATTTCTTTTGGATTCTTTTCTCTAAACTTCGTAAAATAATCCGCTGGAACGTCTAACTCTTCTTTGGTAAAAACCTGTCTGTTAATTAATTCTAAGAAACAACGAGTGGTAGCTTCAACGTCAGCAGTAGCATTATGAGCTTCCGCAAACGGAGCACCAAAAAGATACTGATGTAATTCGGTTAATGTGGGTAATTTGAATTTTCCTCCTCGTCCTCCTGGCAATTTCAAAAGTGATGCTGTCACCTCAGTACAAGTATCTAGAACAGGCATAGAAGCCATAGGAGAATTGATCCCTAATCGATAAAATTCACAACCCATAATATTGACATCAAAGCCAACATTTTGACCCACTATGAATTTAGATTTCCCTAAAGCAATATTGAATTTCTCTAAAACTTCTACTAATGAGATTCCTTGTGCTTCTGCTAATTCTGTTGAAATACCATGTATTCTTTCAGCATCAAAAGGAATATTGAAACCCTCAGGCTTTACCAGATAATCTTGATGCTCAATAAGATTTCCGTACTCATCATGCAACTGCCATGCAATTTGAATACATCTTGGCCAATTGTCGGTATCAGATATGGGTGCACCCCAACGTTTTGGTAATCCAGTGGTTTCGGTATCGAAAATTAAATACATGCAAGTAAGGGATTAGGCAAAAGGTATTAACCAAAAGCTTCTATTATGACTAAAACAAAAATACATTTTAGCACTCAGAAAACGAATTTTAGTTATCAACAAAAAACAAAAAAGCCAACTCAATGAGTTGGCTTTTCAAATATCTATAAAGTATATATACTAGTATCTTCCTCTATTTCCACCACCGCTGTTTCCACCACTGTAGCTTCCGCCACCACGTGAGTTTCCACCACCGTTATAACCTCCACCGCTACCGCCTGAACGGTTGTTGTTGAAAGTTCTTCTTTCGCCTTCTGGTTTTGGTTCAGATTTATTAACTACAATAGCACGTCCTTCAACAGTTGCACCATTTAATTCTTGAATTGCTTTTTCAGCTTCTGTGTCATTTTCCATTTCAACGAAACCGAATCCTTTACTTCTTCCAGTAAATTTATCAGTGATAATTTTAACGGAATTAACCGTACCATAAGCCTCAAAAGACTCTCTTAAATCTGCTTCGTCAATACTAAACGGAAGACTTCCAACAAAAATGTTCATATTATTTATTTAAAATTCAGTTACAAAGGTAACTTAAATAAAATCTAAACCGCTATTAATTTGGACTTTATTATTAAATTAACAAAAAAACCATCCGAAGATGGTTGTATGTTTTTGGTTCTTAATGATTATATAGATGGATAAATCGGAATTTTATAAAATTCTCCGTATTGAAAATTTAAAATTGGCCCTCCAAATGGACTATTGTTTGTATTAGTCGCATTGAATTTAAAAGTTCCTGAAACAGTACCAGTTGTATCATCATAATCCGTAATCTTTATTTCTCCATTACTGTTTTGAACATTCTGCACTCTGAATTTGCAATTGACATTTCCTCCTGCAACTGTAATTAAATCTCCTGCTAGATAAGCATTACCACTTGAGGAAACTGTTACTTTACTAACAACTCCTGAAGCACTAGCAACTATATTTACTGTCAGACCACTTCCTGCCCCACCAGTTGTAATAACAGAATTTGCGCTAGTATATCCAGTCCCTCCATTAGTCAAAACGACGCTTGAAACTGGACCAGGAACAGCAATTGTAGCATAGTCAAGTTCAACATCATTAAAATTGGAATAATATGTAGCAGAATTATTTACATTAGTAGTTCCTAAAACATATGTTCCTGGAGTTGTACTACTTGTATTTAGAGTAATATTTTCATATTCTGTAAGTGCCTCAATAGTTAGCTTTCCCGTTGCAGAAACATAGGCTCTTGCGTCGTTAGCTCTCCAAAAAATATCATCTTTTTGTCCTTGAAAACCAGGAGTGTTAAATTTCACATTTTCTTGACAAGAAGAAAATGCTAATGCAATCAAAAATAGGGGCAATAATCTTTTCATTTTTTCAATGTATTTATCCACAAAAATAGCTTTTTAATACAAAACTGCTAATTTATTTTAAAAAAAAGATATTAAAATTGTTTAAAATAAGCAGATGCTATTTAAAAATATAAAATACAATTAGTTTGTTTACGAAAAAAAACTATCTTTGCGCCCTTAAATAACCGAGGTCGAGTACCTCAAATTAATCAAAAAGATTATGTCAGTAAAAATTAGATTACAAAGACACGGTAAAAAACAAAAACCTTTTTACTGGATCGTAGCAGCTGATGCTAGATCAAAAAGAGATGGTAGATACCTTGAAAAATTAGGAACTTACAATCCAAACACCAATCCTGCTACTATTGAATTAAACCTTGACCAAGCGGTACAATGGTTACACAATGGAGCTCAACCAACTGATACTGCAAGAGCTATCCTTTCTTACAAAGGTGCCCTAATGAAACATCACCTTGATGGTGGCGTTCGCAAAGGAGCTTTAACACAAGAACAAGCTAATGCTAAATTAGCTACATGGTTGGAAGAAAAAGCTAACAAAGTTGATTCTAAAAAAGAAGGGTTATCAAAAGCACAAGCTGCTGCCAAAGCGAAAGCTTTAAAAGCTGAAAAAGAAGCTAATGACAAACGTGCTGCTGCCGCTGTTGAAGCTGCAAAAGTAGAAGAAGTTGCTGTTGAAACGGTAGCAGAGGAAACTCCTGCTGTTGAAGAAACTGTTGCTGAAGTTGCTACAGAAGAAGCTCCTGCTACAGAAGAAGTTGTTGCTGAAGAGGCTCCAGCTGTTGAAGAAGCACCAGCTGCTGAAGAAGCTAGCGAAGAAACAGAAGCTTAATACTTCAAAGCAATTATGCGTAAAGAAGATTGTTTCTATTTAGGTAAAATTGCTAAAAAATTTAGTTTCAAAGGGGAAGTTCTACTCTATTTAGATACAGACGAACCCGAATTATATGAAAATATGGAATCAGTATTTGTTGAGTTCAACAAAAATCTGGTTCCATTTTTTATTGAAAATAGTTCCCTCCATAAAAATGATTTTCTTCGGGTGCAATTTGAAGACGTTACCTCTGAAGCAGAAGCCGATACTCTAATTGGTTGCGACATTTACCTTCCCTTATCTATGTTACCTAAACTGGAAGGTAATAAATTTTATTTCCACGAAGTCATCGGATTTGAAATCGAAGACAAACGTTTAGGTGTTTTTGGGAAAATTGTTTCCATAAACGATTCTTCTGCCCAACCTCTGTTTGAAGTGGTGAATGGCGAAGTAGAAATTCTAATCCCAATGATTGACCAGTTTTTAGTCAAAATCGACAGAGAAAACAAAAAAGTTATCATGGATTTACCAGAAGGTTTGGTTGAAATGTATCTTTAGGAGCTAATCCCGCTTTCCGCGCTACATGGTAGCCAGCTGCAATCGGGGCTATGAAACCTATTTTTCCATCAAAAATCGTTAATCCCCACTCTAAATCTCAAATGTTCCAATTCAAACAATTCACTATCCAACAAGATCGTTGCGCCATGAAAGTAGGTACTGATGGTGTGTTACTTGGTGCTTGGTGTCCTATTGATAATCATCCTTTTTCTGTTTTAGATATTGGTTCCGGAACTGGAATATTGTCATTAATGCTCGCCCAACGCAGTAATGCTGAGCAAATCGACGCCATCGAAATTGATGAAAATGCTTATGAGCAATGTGTAGAAAATTTCGAAAGTTCTCCTTGGAGTGACCGGTTATTTTGTTTTCATGCCGGCTTAGACGAATTTATGGATGAACCCGAAGAGGAGTACGATATCATCATTTCGAATCCGCCTTTTTATAGTGAAGATTACAAAAGTGATAATGAACAGCGGGATTTAGCGCGTTTTCAAGACGCCTTGCCCTTTGAAGATTTGGTAGAAGCGGCACAACTCCTACTCTCAGAAAATGGACTTTTAGCAGTCATTATTCCGTTTAAAGAAGAAGCAAAATTCATCAATTTGTGCGCTGACGCCGAATTATATCCTGTAAAGATAACCCGTGTAAAAGGCACTCCAACAACTGAAATCAAGAGAAGTCTTTTAGCTTTTAAACGCTATGAATTATCGGTTTTAACCGCAGATGAGTTGGTTGTTGAAACTGCCCGACATCAGTACACCTCAGACTACATCGCATTGACTAAAGATTTTTATTTGAAGATGTAAATTTATTTTTTACAAAAAGATTTAACAAAGCCTTCTGAATTTAAGTGTCATAATTTCCTTAACTTTAAGGTTTAATCACAATTCTATACCTTATGTCAAAAATTGCTTCCCTATTTTTTTTATTGATTTCTTACATCGGTTTTTCACAGACAGAACAGCTCATTAGTGGAAAAGTTTCTTATCAGGACACGTATCAAAAAAGCATTGATGTTATCAATTATACCACCAAAAAAATAACCCAGACTAATGCTTTAGGAGCATTTTCCATCGAAGCAAAAGTGAATGATGTCTTGATTTTCATGTCGGATACTTTTGTCGATCAGAAATACAAGTTAACAGCCGATGATTTTAACAAAAAGGTGCTTATTATCAAGATGGCTGAAAAACCAATCCCATTAGAAGAAGTTGAAATCCAGCAGATTAAAAAAATAAAAGTTGCTGCCGTTTCATATAACGATATAAAAATGTCTCAAATCCAAAAAGATGCTGCAAAACCAAAGGTTGAAGGTGTTTATACCGGCGAAATGGTGAATGCGGTTGATTTTGTTCAGATTGGAAAAATGATTGGAAAATTATTTAAGAGTAAAAATCCGAAAAAAGATATAAAAGAAGAACCAATGGGATTCAAGGAGTATGCCCTTACCAATTTTAATCCGTCCTTCTTTTCTAAAACATTGAAGTTAAAACCTGAAGAAACTTCTAGGTTTCTTGAGTATTGCGAAACTGATTCCAAATCAAAAACAGCCATACAAAGTAAAGATGAGCTGACAATGCTTGAATTTTTGTTGACTAAAAAAGGGGAATTCGACAAACTAAAATAGTTGTACTCAACCCTAGCCCAGATAGCAGTGGCATCCTTTTTCTTTTTAAATAAAAAGAAAAAGATATAACGGATAGCTGGAAAAAGCTTCTAAAAATTATAACAATTGTTCATGGGAATTTTGGTTAAGATTCTTTAGCTTTGCAAACGTTTTCGTAAAACCAAATTCAATACTATGAAACCAGATTTATTTCAAGCTCCAGATTATTATAATTTAGATGATTTATTAACGGAAGAACATAAATTAGTTCGTGATTCTGCCCGTGCGTGGGTGAAACGTGAAGTTTCTCCTATCATAGAAGAGTATGCACAACGTGCTGAATTCCCTAAACAAATCATCAAAGGTTTGGGAGAAATTGGTGGTTTTGGTCCTTACATTCCTGAAGAATATGGAGGTGCTGGTTTAGACCAAATATCTTATGGTTTAATCATGCAAGAAATTGAAAGAGGAGATTCGGGTGTACGTTCTACATCTTCAGTGCAATCTTCTTTGGTAATGTATCCTATTTGGAAATTTGGAACTGAAGAACAGCGTCAAAAATACTTGCCAAAATTAGCTACAGGAGAATTCATGGGATGCTTTGGTTTAACTGAACCAGATCATGGTTCGAATCCATCAGGGATGACGACCAACTTCAAAGACATGGGCGACCATTATTTGTTGAACGGAGCCAAAATGTGGATTTCAAATGCTCCTTTTGCAGATGTAGCTGTAGTTTGGGCCAAAAATGAAGAAGGAAGAATTCACGGTTTAATTGTGGAGCGTGGCATGGAAGGATTTACAACTCCAGAAACCCACAATAAATGGTCGCTTCGTGCTTCGGCTACTGGAGAATTAATTTTTGATAATGTAAAAGTTCCAAAAGAAAACTTGTTGCCTGGCAAATCAGGTCTTGGAGCACCAATGATGTGTTTAGATTCGGCTCGTTACGGAATTGCTTGGGGTGCTATTGGTGCTGCCATGGATTGCTATGATACTGCTTTGCGTTATGCTAAAGAACGTATTCAATTTGACAAACCTATTGCGGGAACTCAATTACAACAAAAGAAATTAGCGGAAATGATTACCGAAATCACTAAAGCGCAATTATTGACTTGGAGATTAGGGGTTTTAAGAAACGAAGGAAAAGCCACTACTGCTCAAATCTCAATGGCGAAAAGAAATAACGTAGATATGGCCATTCATATTGCTCGTGAAGCGCGTCAAATTCTTGGCGGCATGGGAATCACTGGGGAATACTCTATCATGCGTCATAGTATGAACTTAGAATCGGTAATTACTTATGAAGGAACACATGACATTCACTTGTTAATCACTGGAGCTGACATCACTGGAATTCCAGCTTTTAAATAAAATTAAACAATAGATAAAATTGATATAAAATGCTTCTCCATTTCGGGAAGCATTTTTACTTTTACATTACAATTAAAAACCCTTAACTTCTTTCCAATCGTATATATCAAAAAAACGCTATGACTATTTCAAACATCACCGAAAAAATACAATCCCAAAAAGACATTTTATTGCAACATCCGCTTTACGAAAAAGTAAAAACAATGGATGATTTGCATCAGTTTTTAGAAAGTCATGTCTATGCCGTATGGGATTTTATGTCTTTGTTAAAAGCATTGCAAAGTAAGTTAACTTGTACTACCACGCCTTGGTTTGCAACTCAAAATCCAGAAACGCGTTATTTGATTAATGAAATTGTTTTAGCAGAAGAAAGTGATTTGACTTTAGACGGAAAAAGACTGAGTCATTTTGAAATGTATGTAGAAGCGATGCAAAGTTGTGGTGCAAAAACGGATGAACTAGAAGCATTTTTACAACATGTACTAGATACCAAAAACGTTTTTATATCAATAAAACAAAGTGATTTACATCCGAAGATTAAAGCCTTTTTAGATTTTAGTTTCCGAGTAATTGAAGAAGGGAAAGCCCATAAAATTGCTGCCGCTTTTACCTTTGGAAGAGAAGATTTGATTCCGAATATGTTTACCGAGATTTTGAAAAACTTTCAGCAAAACTTTCCTGAAGCCGATTTGTCAAAATTGATTTATTATTTCGAAAGACATATCGAATTAGATGCTGACGAGCACGGACCAATGGCAATGCAAATGATTACAGAACTATGCCAAGAAGACGAACAAAAATGGAATGATGTAGAAGAGATTTCTATTCTAGCTTTAGAAAAAAGAATAGGCCTTTGGAATGCTATTGAGGAAAAAATTGAAGCTAGTTTAGAATTAGCATGACTTTCTTAAAGAACATAGTAATTTTAATCCTTATTCCTTTATTAGTAAGCTGTAGTGCTGAAAATAAGAGTACTGATACTGTATATAGCACCATAAAAAATTATAAATATCTAGCTTTAGGGGATAGCTATACTTATGGTCAAAGTGTTTGTGAAACTTGTCGTTTTCCTGAGCAACTGAAAGACAGCATAAAAAAGAGCCTAAATCCTAATGATAGTTTTTCAATAAAACTTATTGCTACAACGGGTTGGACCACAACCAATTTGAAATTAGCAATTGCTGCTCAAAATCTTGCAAGCGATTATGATTTGGTTACGCTTTTAATTGGAGTAAATAATCAATACCAGCACAAACCCTTTAGTTTGTATGAACAAGAATTTCCAGAATTAGTAAATCAAGCTATTGGATTTGTTAAAGGGAACAAGAATAACCTTATTGTGGTTTCTATTCCTGATTATGCTTACACTCCCTATGGAAATGGAAACTCAACCATTTCAACAGAGATAGATGCATACAACACCTTTGCAGAAAACTATTGTAATGCCAACAATATCGCTTTCGTCAACATTACCGATATAACAAGGTTAGGTTTACTTCAACCTGAATTGGTGGCGAATGATGGTTTGCATCCTTCCACAATAGCTTATTCTAAATTTGTAGCACGAATTGTACCTAAAGTGAAAGTCAAATTAGGATTATAAAGCTTCAGGAGCTAATTCAATCTCAAGTCCCTCAATAGCTTCTGTAATAGGAATTTGACAGCCTAAGCGACTGTTTTCTTTTACATTAGAAGCTTCAAAAAGCATGGCTTCTTCATCGGGTCCTTTTTCAGGAAGTACTATATCATTCAACACATAACACTGACAAGAAGCACACATGGCCATTCCGCCACAAATACCAATAGTTCCTTCTTCGGCTAATTCGTAGGCACGAACCAATTCCATGATACTCATGTTCATATCCGTTGGCGCTTGTACTTCGTGAGTGACTCCTTCTCGGTCTGTAATTTTTATGGTAATGTCTTGTGGCATTTAGTCTATTGATTTTATAACTGCTTTTTCAGCTTCTTTTCGTGTGCCGTCAAAACCATCTATACCAGAAACTGTAGTATATTTCAAAACGTATTTTTTTCCTGGATTGATTCTTTGATACACACTTTGACACATTAATGTAGCTTCGTGGAAACCACACAAAATTAGTTTTAATTTCCCTGGATAAGTATTAACGTCACCAATGGCATAAATCCCATCGATATTGGTTTGATAGTCTAAAGCGTTATTGACTTTGATGGCGTTCTTTTCGATTTCTAATCCCCAATTGGCAATGGCACCAAGTTTAGGTGTTAAACCAAATAAAGGAATAAAATAATCAGTTGCTACCTTCATTCGAGCACCATTGACCTCAATGTCTACTGATTCAATGCGTTCGTGCCCTGAGAAACCAACCACTTCTCCGGTTGTTATTAGTTTTATCTTTCCAGCAGATTTCAATTCTTGTACTTTTTCGACAGAATCTAAAGCGCCTCGGAATTCATTTCTTCTGTGAACCAACGTAACAGAAGCTGCTACATCCGTGAGGAAAACACTCCAATCTAATGCGGAATCACCACCACCTGAAATCACTACATTTTTTCCTCTATATTTTTCAGGGTCTTTGACAAAATAATCAACACCACGATCTTCTTTTTCGTAGAATTCTAAGTCTTTAAGAATAGGTTTTCTTGGTTCAAAAGTTCCTAATCCTCCTGCAATGGCAATAGCTTTAGCATGATGTTTTGTGCCTTCATTAGTGGTTACTATAAAAGTACCATCTTCTAATTTTTCAATAGCTTCTGCAGTTTCTCCTAAGGTAAATCCGGGTTGAAATTGTTTGATTTGCTCCATCAAATTGTTGACCAAATCGCCTGCTAAGACTTCTGGATATCCTGGAATATCATAAATGGGTTTCTTTGGATAAAGTTCGGATAGTTGTCCGCCAATTTGTGGCAGAGCGTCTATTAGGTGGCATTTTAATTTTAATAATCCTGCTTCAAAAACAGCAAAAAGTCCTGTAGGCCCAGCACCGATTATCAATATGTCTGTTTCAATCATTTTCTTTTGTGGCATAATAGCGAAGTTTCTATGCGGCAAAGTTTAGGAAACTCCGTTTCAAATAATATGATTTTTATCATTAAAACTAGGCGATATTCTCTACCGTTTCTATTTGTGGAGCATATTTTTTTATCGTGGTTTCCACGCCTGCTTTCATCGTACTTACACTCAAACTACAAGAGGTACAAGCTCCTTCGAGACGTACTTTTACATGTTTTTGATCTTCTATAGAAACCAAATGAATATCACCTCCATCTGAATTCAGAAAAGGTCTGATTTCGTTTAAGGCTTTTTCAATGTTTAAAGTCAATTCTTCTTGAGTCATTTTATTTTCCTTTAACGGCTGAGCAACCAGCCATGGTTGTTATTTTGATAGCTTCTGTTGGAGGCAAACTTTCGTTTCTGTTTACCGTTTCCTGAACTACATTTCGGGTAATTTCTTCAAAAACGCTTTCGATTACCGATGCCGTTTGCAAAGCTGCTGGACGACCATAATCTCCTGCCTCACGGATGCTTTGTACTAAAGGTACTTCTCCTAAAAACGGAACTTGTAAATCTTCGGCGAGGTTTTTAGCTCCTCCGTTTCCAAAGATATAATATTTGTTGTTTGGTAATTCTTCTGGTGTAAAGTAAGCCATATTTTCAATGATTCCGAGAACAGGAACGTTGATGCTTTCTGATAAAAACATGGACACTCCCTTTTTAGCATCTGCCAAAGCCACCGCTTGTGGTGTACTAACTACAACAGCTCCAGTGATTGGCAAAGATTGCATAATGGATAAATGGATATCTCCTGTTCCTGGCGGTAAATCGATTAACATAAAATCTAATTCGCCCCAAGCCGCATCAAAAATCATTTGGTTCAAAGCTTTAGAAGCCATTGGTCCACGCCAAATAACAGCCTGACTCGGAGAAGTAAAGAATCCGATAGAAAGTATTTTGATTTCATAACTTTCCACGGGTTTCATTTTTGATTTTCCGTCGACTTCTATAGAGATTGGTTTTTCGTTTTCTACATCAAACATGATGGGCATAGAAGGGCCGTAAATATCGGCATCTAGAATTCCCACTTTGAATCCCATTTTGGCTAAAGTGACTGCTAGGTTCGCTGTTACGGTTGATTTTCCAACACCTCCTTTTCCTGAAGCTACAGCAATAATATTGCTGATTCCTGGAATCGCTTTCCCTTTTATTTCATTTGGATTGGCTGGAGCTTCTACTTTGATATTCACTTTCACTACAGCATCAGGGGAAAATTTTTCGTGAATTAGTTTTTTGATATCGTCTTCAGCCCGTTTTTTGATGTGCATGGCTGGAGTAGAAATTACTAAATCCACTACTACTTCGTTGCCAAAAGTAAGTACATTTTTTACAGCACCACTTTCCACCATGTTTTTTCCTTCACCAGCTATGGTAATGGTTTCCAATGCTGAAAGGATTTCTTTTCTATCTAGTTTCATTTCGAATAATTAAGCTTATCAGTTCCTTTTATTTAAACTGAATTTAGATTGCAAAGATAATACGAATTGTGTTGAAACAATAGTTAATGAATTGAAAATATTGATGGATAAATAGCTTATTGATTTTAAAACGAATTCCCTTGAATTAAGCTGATTTTTAGAATTATATATTGTTGTTGCAATTGATTTTTAAGCAAATCGTATTGGGTGGTAAGTAGTTGGTTTTTAACTGCCGAAAACACCACTGCATCAATCGTTCCGACTGAAAACTTAGATTGTGACGTTTTAAAAGAAGCATCAGCAAACGATTTCATCTGCTCGAGTTTAGCTTGCAACTGCATATAATTTTCCTTGTTTTGATTTTCAATATCGATTTGATTTTTGATTTTGATTTTTTCTAGCTCGACTACATATTTTGATTTTTCACTTTCAATTTTCGAAACTAAAACCCTTTTACTATTTCTGAAACCGTTAAAAATAGGAACGTTTAATTGAATTCCAACTTGATGATTTTTGTTATCGTCAAGTTGTTTGTTAAACTCATCCACAACGGTATTTGGCTGGTTTAAAGGCTTGTAGTAGAAAGTAGAAAATCCATAATACGTGGTTAAAGATGGTAAGTTATAGGCTCTTTCCAAATGAATGTTATTCAGGTTACTTTTATAATTGAGCTCGGCAAATTTGATTTTCGGATTGGAAACTTTGCCGACTTCTTTCAAAGTTTTGTTTTCGATAAAATTTTCTAAGATCACTTCAGTTACAGACACATTTTCAACATTCATTAATTGAAACAACTGCTTTTTTTGAAGAATCGATAATTGTTCTGTTTCGGTTATCTTTAGTTCTTCTTGAGCAAAACTGAGTTGCATATCGTACAAATCACTTTGAGGCTTGCTGCCAATAGCAACTTCTTTCTGTACCCTGTCTAAATTAAATTGAGCATTTCTGAATTGTTCTCTTTGAATTTTTAGCAATTCCTGTGTAAAAAGCGCCCGATAATAACTCTCCAGAATTTGGAGTTGGTATTCGTTTTCGATTACTTCTAATTCGGCTTTTGATTTTTCGATATTGATTTTTGTTTTTTGAGCAGTTGCGAAAGCTTTGAAATCGATTAAATTCATTTGGGCATTCAAAAAGAAATTGTCGTTTTGAATATTGGTACTTACTCTTCCATTGGTTGCGGGATCAATGGTTGACCCAAAATTATAGCTCTGATTTCCGGTTAAATAAATACTTGGTAGCATTTGATTTACCAAAGAATTATGCTCTTTCTGAGTTTTCTTGATGTTGAGTTGCTGAATTTTGATTTCAATAGCATTTTTCCTTGCTTCATCAATGCATTTCTGCAATGGCCAAGAATTTACCTGACCAAAAGTAGTGGTGCAAAATATATAAAAACACAGTAGTATAAAAGCTCTCTTATTCATATTTCAAATATTTCAAAACATCTAATCGTGTTGCTTGATAGGCTCTTGAAAGGACTACTAACAATGTCAAGGTCAATAAAACTATGAAACCAATTAGAAATGGAATCAGGCTAATTTCTATTCTAAAAGCAAAGTTCTCCAGCCATTTATTCAGTAAATAATATACCGGGAATAAGGCAATAATAAAACCAACAATGCAAAAAACTACATATTGTTTAGACAACTCTTTAAGCAATACTGACGTTTCTGCTCCAAGTGTTTTTCGTATAGCGATTTCTTTCATTCTGCGCTGTATAGAATAAGAAGCTAAGGCAAACAATCCGAACAAGGCTATCAAGATTACGATAACATTAAGAAGTGAAAAAAGGTTTCTTTGCTTTACATAGGTCTCATAAGTTCGGGCATAAGCTTTATCCACAAAATCATAGTCGAACGGATAATCGGTATCTACTTTTTTGGCCCAAAACTTTTCAATATCGGCTATAGTTTGTTCTGGATTATCTCCATTAATTTTTACATGAATTTTATTGGCGTTTTGAAGCATCCAATCAATGGTTTTGAAATGAAAAAAAACCATGGGCGGAATATCTTCTTGAGGTCCTAAAAGGTTAAAATCTTTAACAACCCCTACAATTTTTAGCTTAGTGCCATTCCAATCAACCTCTTTCCCAATTGGGTTTTTCTCATTCATCTTTTTCAACGTTGTTTCATTAATTAACATAGAGTTGATAGTGTCTGAAGCAATATTTTCAGATAAAAACCGACCTTCCTTAAGTTGAATATGCATCATTTCTAGCATCCCAAAATCAACTCCCATATTTCTTCCTTGAATGTTTTCTCCGTTTTTATAGCTAAAACCAGAAGTTGAACCGTTAGAAGAACCAAAGGTGAAAGCTCCTGTAGCTACTTTTTCAACACCTTTGATTTTAGAAATTTCCTGCTTTATCAGATTGTATCGATCATATACTTTAGCCTTATAGTTTTTCTCTTTCCAGTCGTACTTATTTCTGTAAGTAATGGCTATTACCTGACTCCCTTTATATCCTAAATCTTTGGTGCTTATGTATTGAATTTGTTCATAAACAATATACGATCCAATAATAAAAAATGTAGCAATGGCAAATTGTAGAATTAACATGCCGTTTCTCAGCCAAATCCCGCTTTTGCTTCTTCCAAAATTACCTTTTAGTACTTTCAAAGTCTCGAAATTTGAGACATATATAGCTGGAAATATTCCAGCAAAAACGATAGTTAGAATAAAAATAAAGATTATTTGCAGGTAAAATTGATTACCGTGTATTAGCAATTTTTTTCCTAAAAACTCATTGTAATAAGGCAGAGAAAGTTCGACAATAACTAAAGAAAGCAATATAGAAAATAACACTATTAGTATGGTTTCGAATAAAAATTGCTTTACAATATTATGTTTCGAAGCACCTAATATTTTTCGAACTCCAACTTCTTTAGCTCTTTTAATGGCATTGGCTGTTGCCAGATTTACATAATTCACTATCGATAACACTAAAATTAAAATAGACAACCCAAGCATTATGAGCAAAAACTGATAATTCCCTTTACCTTCTGCAAATCCTTCTGCGATAGCATGCAAACGAGCATCTTTTAGTGACCCCAAAATAATTCTGGTACGATGATCTCCATTCTTTTTCATCCATTCCTCTGGAGTTAATCCTTCGTTTTTTGCCCATTTCAAAGCTCTGTTTTCATGAAGCAATTTTTCCATTCGGGATGCTACTTTATCCTTGTCCACTGGATTTTTCAATTTTAAGAGTAATCCATAATTGAAATTACCCCAATTATCCTTATCTCTTATTGTTTTTTCTTCCATCAAATTGGTTACTGCCATTGGTGCCATAGATGATTTTCCAGGAATAGTATAAACGCCACGCACTACTAATTTTTTTTCAGAGTAGGTAACGATTTTACCCATCGGATCTTCATCTCCAAAAAGTTTTTGAGCTGTTTCAGCAGAAATAGCAATGCTAGTATTGTCTTTCAAAGCCGTTTTAGCAGAACCTTTAATAAAATTGAATGGGAAGAATTCGAAAAAAGTGTTTTGTGCATCGGTAATTTTAATAATTTCTTTCTTGTCTTTGTATTTAATAATTTCTTCTAAATACCAATTTTCCAGATAACAATGAGAGGTAACTTCGGGAAAATATTTCTTGAACAATTGGTCAAACGGAATAACATTACTTGCCCAATAGTCGACATCACTAACTTTACTTATCGATTGAAAAACTTTTTCTCTCTCGGGATTCCAAGCATTGTAACTTTGCTCGTCATTCCAATAAAGAATGGCAAAAATTAATCCGGCTATACCAATGCTTAATCCTAAAATATTGAGTGCCGTAAACAGCTTGTTGTTTTTGATTTGGAATAAAAAAATATGTAACCAGTTCTTTAGCATGATTTGTGTTTTTTGATGATGATTGATGATAAGGCCTTATTTGAGTGCCGATTGTATGTTCGTAACAGAAACATCTGAATCAAAATATTTTGATTTGATGTTCTCCAATTGTGATTTGTTCTGAAGTGTTGCTTCGAGCGATTTGATTAGGAAATCATAATTGGTAAAATCTGTTTTCTCTTTGAGAAGGATTGCGAGCCATTGCCACATTTTTGGTTTGCCAATTTCTTTTTCAATTGCTGTAAAAATTAATGGTGCATAGTTGTAAACATAAAGTTCACGGTCTTTGTAATCATTTTTAGAATTCACCTTAGAAAACGACGTCGGATCAAAACCTTGCAACTCTTTCAGTTTGCCATTTATTTTCTTTTGGTAAACATCTTCTCCCAAAATATCTCGAGTAAGTTGAAGTGAAAGATATTCTGTAAATCCTTCGCTCATCATGTCGCCCAACTCGGAATTAAATACTTTATAGGTTCCGAAATAATAATGCCCGATTTCATGTGCTATAAAAGGACGGTACCAATTCTGTATTTTAGGATTAAACAAACTTTTCAGTCCATTTTCACCATGACCAATGCTAAAAATAGTAGGATAGGTTACAAATAGCCACGCATTTTTAGCTGATGTTGGCGTCGTATTTACAAAAGTCACTGCACCTCCAAAAGGAATTCTGAGGTTTTTCTCGTAATATTTCTGAAAGGAATTGGTGAGATTACAAAACTCGCTGAACTGTTCATCGGTTAAATTTGGGTTGAGAATGTAGGTTCCACCTCTATTTTTAAAATCAAAATTGCCACAATACATACTGATTTCTATGGGCACTTCGCTTTTAAATCGGGATTGGGTTGCTTTTACAGGAAGATTTCCGTTTATATACAAAGTGGTGCAGTCGCTACAAGCTACTTCAATATCATATTTTATTTCGCTATAAGTCTTGTCTTTTTCAACATCATACAACACCGGATACCATGCTGTTTGGCGTCCGTCAGCTCGAACAGAATATCCATTGAATGCTATATTTCCTTTCCAGTCCGATTTGCTGTAATTTTGAATAGTATCGGTCGCTACTGGAAATTTACCAGTATATTTCATTCGGATTTCTTTTGGTAAGAACTTCCCTTTTCTAGTATTATCCGGAAAAAAATACGCATTAGCTTCGCCGGTTGCTGTGGTATCTTTTAATGATTTGTCATACCCAATCAAAAAATCATTGGGTTTCAGACTATGAAAATATAATATATTCATACCGGAATTCAATCGTAAAAAATAATCTTTCAAAGGCGGAATGTTACTGAGAGTCACATCACAGTCAAAAGTTCCTTCTTTTATAGAAATAGTGACTTTGCCCGAAAGTGTGGGAACTGTCTCTTGAGCAGTTACTTTTGAAATAAAGAAAACTAAAACTAGGGTGGTTATTATTTTTAAAATCTTCATAAATGCAATTTATTTTTTGTTTACTGAACCTGATGATCCTTTTTCGGCATTAACCTGAGCTGGATTTCCGTAATAATTAATGGATGCGCTCGATGTTGCTTCGGCGTCTAAAGATTTGGTCACATTTAAAGTAACATCGGCAGAGCTACTGGCTTTTGCTTTGGCATTCTCTGATAGTAATTTCTTCAAATTACAGCTCGATGAACTACTGGCTTTAACTTGTAGCGTGATTGTTTTTCCGTCTAAATCAACATCAGCGGAACTGCTAGATTCGATGTTTATCGTTTTGGCATTCACATTACCATCAAAATCGCCACTCGAAGAAACATCTACTTTCATTTCATCACAATCAAAATTTCCCACAACACTTCCTGAAGAACTGGCGGCAATTTCTACTTGATTTGCCGAATTCAAATTTTGCATCTTGATCTTTGCCGAAGAACTTGCTTTAACCGCTGTCAAAGCTTTTCCAGTAATGTAAACCTTGAGCGTTTTAAATTTAATACCATTAATATTCTTTCCGTTACTGCTGTTTGAATTGTAATTATTTTTCTTCGTTTCCACAAAAACTTTTAAAGTCTCTCCTTCAACTTCAGTTTTGATATACTGCAGTTTATCGTTATCGTCAGTTTCTACTTTTACACTGGTTGTAGAAGAAACTGTGTAAAAAACATCAATTCCGGTTGATGCTTTCAGTTTGGAAAATTCGGCTACATTTCTGTTTTCTGAGACCTGTGAAGAGGCAATCAAGCTTATTAAAATTGCGGCTCCCGTTGCGATTACTTTTGACATGATTTTATTTTTTAATTATTAATTTAAGATATAAGAACATCAACATTTCGACTGTTATTCTTTTCGGAAAGAATCATTCCGTCTTTCATAAAAATAGTTCTTTGCGAAAAAGAAGCATCATAATCTGAATGTGTTACCATTAGGATTGTAGCACCATTAGCATGTAAATCGGTCAGTAATTCCATAACTTCATTTCCGTTTTTACTGTCAAGGTTTCCTGTAGGTTCATCGGCCAAAATGATTTTTGGGTCATTGATTAATGCTCTGGCAACGGCAACTCTTTGTTGTTGTCCACCCGAAAGTTGCTGCGGATAATGCTTCAATCGATGAGAGATAGCCAATCTTTCTGCTATAGTCTCTACTTTGTTCTTTCTTTCCAAAGCTGGAATATTGTTATAAATGAGTGGCAATTCGATATTATCAAATACTGAAAGTTCATCAATCAGATTAAAATTTTGGAAGATGAAGCCAATATTTTGTTTTCTGATTTTGGATTTTTCTTGCTCTTTTATCCCTACCATTTCCTGATTGAGTAATTGATAATTTCCGGTTGTGGCGCTATCAAGAAGTCCAACAATATTCAGAAGCGTTGATTTTCCGCTTCCTGATGAACCCATAATAGTAACAAATTCGCCTTGATTGATTGTGATTGAAACTTCGCTTAATGCCTTGGTTTCGACTTCTTCGGTTCTATAAACTTTAGAAAGATTTTTGATGTGTATCATATATTCGTTTTTTGATGTGATTATTCAATGTTTAATAATTCGGCTTCTGTGTAATCTTTGTAGGATGAAGTTATCACTTTTTCTCCTGGTTTTAATCCTTTTGTGATTTCATAATACAACGGATTTTCTCTACCGACTTCGATGTTTCGTCTTTCGGCTTTGTCTCCGGTAACTACAAATATCCATTTCCCCGATGTTTCCTGATAAAAGCTGCCTTTTGATAGCACAATGGATTTGGTTTTTACGGACAAATTCAATCTAACGCTGAAGCTAAGTCCTTGTCTTAAATCTAAATCCTCATGACTGACAAAATTCATTTCCACTTGAAATTTACCACTTTTAATTTCTGGGATAACTTTGGCTATAACCACTTCCACATCTTTTCCGTTAAAATCTACGGTTCCTTTTTTTCCTTGAGTTACTTTTGGCAGATAAAACTCATCTACATCCGCCATTAATTTATAGCCTTTCATTACATCAATTTTACCCAAGGTTTGTCCTTGTTGATACGTTTGTCCCAAAACAGGTTCAAAAGAGGTCAATCTCCCAGATAGTGGGGCAAGTACTAAAAAATTCTTCTTGTTGTTTCTCAAGATACCCAAACTTTTTTCCATAATTCCAATGGATTGATTAAGCTGTCCGATTTGGATTTGATTGGCTTGTTTTTCTTTAGTCACACTTTGTTTGATAATGTTCATACGTTCTTTCTGAAATCGAAAATTCTCTTGTGTTTTCTCCCATTCGTTTTTAGCTAAAATTTCCTGTTCAAACAATTTCTTATTCAAATCGAATAAATTTTTGGCATCTTGAAAATCATGTTCAATAGCGATTAAATCTTTTGCTAAGTTCAGTTCCTGATTTCTTAAATCTAATTTGGCTTTATTCAAATTGTTGATTTGTTCGATAATGGCCGTTTCCTGTTGCATATAATTCAGTTCCGTATTCGGATTGTATAATCTGGCCAACGGTTGACCTTTTATTACCATATCGCCATTGCTTACAAAAATTTCTTGAACCGAACCGCCTTCGACGATATTCACCAACAAAGAATTCATAGGTTCAACCCTTGCTTGAAAAACCATAAAATCTTCAAAAAAATCCTGCTCCACCGTTTTGATACTGATTTCGTTTTTCTTTACATTAAAACTTCTTTTTTTGGTGACCATGGAATATCCCAAATAGCTCAAAATTACTATTACCAATGCGGCGATGGTCAGATACTTTTTTTTGTTATTTTTACGATTGATGATAGTGTCCATTTTGATTTCTTTGGAAGGTGTAAATACAATTTTGTGCCAAAATTTTAAAAACGATAAGTTATTGATTTTGTGATTTATACAAACTAATTAAAATTCTATGTGTTCACTATCGAACACCAATTGTACGAAACCGAACAGTCAATGAAAAAAACCAATGCCAACATATTAGTGATAGACGACCAGGAAGACATTCTTTTTGCGGCAAAAATGCTTTTAAAAAAACATTTTGAAACAATTTTCACGATTAATAAACCAAGAAATGTACTTAGTTTACTAGCTGAAAATGAAATTGATGTAGTACTGTTAGATATGAATTACCGTATTGGCTTTGAAGATGGAAGAGAAGGTTTGTATTTTTTGAAAGAGATTAAAACGCTTTCGCCAAAAACTGTTGTGATACTAATGACGGCATTTGGCAAAGTAGAAACTGCTGTGGAAGGATTAAAATCGGGAGCTTTTGATTATGTATTAAAACCTTGGGGAAACGAAAAACTAGTCGAAATCGTAAAACAAGCTGTTGAAGAAAGTCGTAAAACAAAAAGAAAATCAGATAAAAAACCCATTGTAGATTCTTTTTTTATTGGAGATTCAAACACCATTAAAAAAGCCTATGCTTTGGGTGAAAAAGTAGCCAAAACCGATGCCAATGTATTGATTTTAGGAGAAAACGGAACCGGAAAATTCGTTATGGCACAATATATTCACCAGCAATCAGCTCGTAAAAACAGTCCGTTTATTCATGTTGATTTGGGTTCGTTAAACGATAACATTTTTGAAAGTGAACTTTTTGGTTATGCCAAAGGCGCATTTACTGATGCTAAAAACGATACAGCCGGAAGGTTTGAAAACGCTCAAAACGGAACTATTTTTTTGGATGAAATCGGAAACGTTCCGCTTCATTTACAATCTAAATTATTGCAGGTACTACAAACCAAAACCATTACCCGATTAGGAGAATCAAAACCTCGTCCGTTGGATGTTCGAATCATTACAGCAACCAATCTGAATTTGAAAGAAGAAGTAGCTCAAAAAAGATTTAGGGAAGATTTGTATTATCGCATTAATACCATGGAAATCACCTTGCCTTCGCTAAGAGATCGGAATGAAGACAAAATTCCGTTAGCACAATTTCTATTAGATAAAATCATTGCAAAGTATGAGCGTAATACCATTACTTTTAGCGAAAAAGCATTGGAACAAATTGGAAAACATGCCTGGAACGGCAACATTCGGGAAATGGAAAATCGTATCGAACGAGCCGTAATTCTTTGCGATAACAATACCATTTCTGCTTCCGATTTGGATTTAGATCAAATTACTTTTTACGAAAATCGCGATGATATTCCGCTTTCGGATGTAGAGAAAAACACCATAGAAAAAGTGTTGGCAAAGCACCAATACAATATCAGTAAATCGGCTGACGAATTAGGATTATCTCGAGCCGCATTATACCGAAGAATGGAGAAGTACAACATCAGCAATTCCTAAATGTTTAAAATCCAAAAGATATATCACTCCCTTTTTATTAGACTGCTGCTTATTTTGTGTAGTAGTGGTTTGAGCATCTTCTTTTTTTACAAAGATTTAGGCTATACCGGTTTGTTTTCAACTTTTATCTCCTTTTTATTGTTGGTTGAAATCTACTTTTTCCTGCGAAATGCTTTTTTGCTTTATGACCGAACTATCGCTTCAATTTTACAGAATGATTTTTCTTCTGACTTTTCTAAACACAGGTCTTATGAAAACTATAAAAGCCTTTTTCAACTGTATAAAAAGCTGAAAGAAAAACAACACGAACAAGTTTCTAAAGACATCATTTATCGATCCATTTTAAACAATATTGAAACCGGAATTATTATCCTGCAAAAGGAAGAAGACTCATGGAATATCTTTCTGATGAACGATTATTTTTCCAAATATTTTGCAGTTCCTAAGGTTTCCAAGTGGCATTATCTAAAAAACCAATTGCCATCGCTTTGCAATATAATTGAAGAACAAGGCTTTCAAGAAATGAAAAGTTCGCTGCAAATACGAGTTAACAAACAAGACACCCAAACGTTTATCATTCAAACATCGAGGACAAAAACGTTCCATCAGGAGTACTACATTGTTTTGTTGGACAGCATTCAAAAAGTCGTTGAAAAAAAGGAGAAAGAAGCATGGGTTAATTTGATGAAAGTAATCTCGCATGAGCTATTGAATTCGCTTACGCCGATTCGGTCGCTTTCGCAGAATTTAAACGAATTAGTGCAACAGGAAAGTCTATCAACGGAAGATTTAGAAGACATCAAACAAAGCGTTACTACGATGCACAACCGAAGCAATCACCTGCAGGAATTTGTAGAAAGCTATAGAAAACTGGCCATGTTGCCTTCGCCAAAAAAAGAAAAAACAGAGCTATCTGAATTGGTTGAAAATTGTTTGGAGATTATGAATCCTTTGCTCAAGAAAGACGGCATAACTATAATCAACGATATTGCGTTTAAGCGATGGATTCTCGTTGACAAAAACCAAATGGAGCAAGTGATTATCAATTTGCTGACCAACAGCATGTATGCTTTACAAGAAAAAAAAATCAAGGAAATTGTGATTTCTGCTCAAGTAAAAGAAAAGCGTGTTTATCTTATTATTACGGACACCGGAACAGGTGTTGAACCAGAAATTGAAGATAAAATTTTCCTTCCATTTTTCACTACACGTAAAGATGGGGCAGGAATTGGATTGACGTTATCCAAAAATATTATTGAAGCTCACGGTGGTTATCTGGCTTTTGAAAATGGCGATAATCAGACGAAGTTTACAGTGTGTTTAGTGGAGTAATAATCTCAGGCATCCAAAAATGTTTCTCAAAATCTACGATTTGATTATTGACAACTTTGATGCCTTCGTTTTCTAAGAGCTGCTGCATCAAGTTTGTCCCCTCGAAATGATGCTTTCCTGAAAGCACTCCGATGCGGTTTACTACACGATGAGCAGGAACATCCTCCATATTATGAGAAGCATTCATAGCCCAACCTACCATTCTAGCCGAACGACCAGTACCTAAAGCCTTTGCAATAGCACCATAAGAAGTAACTTTCCCTTCTGGAATTTGTCTTGCAATAGCATAAACTCTTTCGAAGAAATTGGCTTCCATTATTTATAAAGTAATTTTAACAAGGTGACAACAGCCATAAAAGTAGTGACAGAACCAATTATCGTATTAATGTTTTTAAACAAAAAATCGGTCTTTTTTTCTATCTTTTTAAAGGCTACTATATAAATATAAAAAACGCTAAAAGAACCTAAAACCACACCTGTAACAAAACAAGAAACTGGAATTTTATCAAAACTGAAATAACCCGATGCCGACAAACTCATGCTAGCAAAAACATAAAATGGAACTGGGAGCAAATTCAATGTAGACAACAACATTCCGAAAAAGAAACGATTAGACTTTGCTTTTATTTTGATGTCGGTTTTAATTTTCTTTGGTTTTTTGGCAATCCAAAAAAAGTAAATGCTCAATCCCGTAAATACAAAAATGCCGATTTCTTGTAAGGTGGAAATAATCTCCTGATGGTTGTTAATGAATCGAGCAAAAAGGACTGCAATAAAAGTTTGAAAAAAGATAATTACAGAAGCCCCAACAGCAAAACTTAGCGCTTCATTTCTGCCTTCTTGTGTACTTATTTTGGCTGCCGTCATATTGATTAGTCCTGGAAGGATAACCGCCAAAAAAGCAATGCAAAAACCCAAAACAAGTGGCAGAAAATAAGTCATTTATTTGATTTTGAAACGAATATACGTAATTGCTTTGTTGATTTCCAAATATTGCTTTTCATAGAATGTTTGAATAGAAGTTACTTCACTTGGTGCTCCTTCATTTTTATAAACATTATGGTTAGCATACAACACTTCGTGCCCTTCACCATGCAATAATCCCAAGGTATATCCGTGCATGAATTCGCTATCCGTTTTGAGATTGACAACGCCTTCTGGTTTGAGGATTTTTTTGTACAACTGCAGGAATTCTGAGTTGGTCATACGGTGTTTGGTACGTTTGTATTTGATTTGCGGATCAGGGAAAGTAATCCAAATTTCATCTACTTCCTTTTCAGCGAAAATAAAATTAATTAACTCGATTTGTGTTCGAACAAAAGCTACATTAAACATGGCGCTATCCACAGCCGTTTTAGCTCCACGCCAAAAACGGGCTCCTTTAATATCTATTCCAACAAAGTTTTTCTCTGGATATCGTTCGGCTAAACCAACTGAATACTCCCCTTTGCCACAACCTAGCTCAATAACGATAGGATTGTCATTTTTAAAAAAATCGGTATTCCATTTCCCTCTTAACGGAAATTCTCCATTTACTACCTCTTCTCTTGTTGGTTGAAAAACGTTTTCAAAAGTCTCGTTTTCTTTAAACCGCTTTAATTTATTCTTACTTCCCACAAACTTAATTTTTTGGTAAAATTAAGGAAATATAAACTATTCAAAATCTTTTTTACTTTGCAATGTTAAAACCGTAATTTCACTACTTGGAAAATTCAAAAAAAAATATTCTTGTTGCCCCATTAAATTGGGGGTTAGGCCATGCTACACGATGCATTCCTATCATTCGTGAGTTAGAAAAAAATGGTTTTGCACCAATACTAGCTTCTGATGGTGTTGCTTTGCAAATGCTTCAAAAAGAATTTCCTCATTTACAAGCATTGGAATTACCTTCTTATGATATTGAATATGCTAAAAATGAGGCTGATTTTAAATGGAAACTAATAAAAAACAGTCCAAAAATGATTGATGCTATCTTTTCCGAGAAGAAAATCGTCAAAAAATGGATAGCAGAATACCATCTTCAAGGTATCATATCGGATAACCGTTTAGGGGTTTATAGCAAAAAAATTCCTTGTGTTTTCATTACGCATCAATTGAATGTATTATCAGGAAAAACCACATGGATTTCTAGTAAGCTACACCAACATTTTATCAAAAAGTTCACAGAATGTTGGATTCCCGATATGGAAAAAAATCCGAATCTTACTGGAAAACTGGGACATCTAAAGAAGAACAAATTAAATCTAAACTACATTGGCCCACTTAGCCGATTAGAGAAAAGAGATTTACCAATCCGATATGATTTGATGGTTATTCTCTCTGGTCCTGAACCGCAACGTACTTTTTTGGAACAAAAGCTCAAGAATGAGGTTCGCCTTTTTGCTGGAAAAGTTCTTTTCATCAAAGGAAGCGTTGAGGAAGAGCAAAAAATAGATCAGGATGAAAATGTAACCTATTACAATTTTATGACTTCTGCCGAGCTAGAAACAGCTTTCAACGAAAGTGAAATGGTGTTGTGTCGATCAGGTTACACCACTGTCATGGATTTGGCAAAGTTAGGAAAGAAAGCTTTTTTCATCCCAACTCCGGGGCAATTTGAACAAGAATATTTGGCTAAGCGATTTAAAAGAAATGGTTATGCGCCTTATAGCAAACAAGATGATTTCAAAATTGAATTTTTAAAAGATGTGAAATTATATCGGGGTTTGCCTCAGTTGGAAAAAACAATTCACTGGAAACAGTTATTGATCCTTTTCGAGGGTGAATGAAAACTCAGATCCTTTTCCGAATTCACTTTCTACATAGATTTTTTCACCATGAGCTTCGATTATGTGTTTCACAATAGAAAGCCCTAATCCTGAACCACCTTCGCTTCTAGCACCGCTTTTATCTACTCTATAAAAACGTTCGAAGAGCCTTGGTATATTTTGTTTTTCTATACCTTCTCCATCGTCTCTAAAACGGATAATAACTTTGTCATTTACTAAATCTTCAATCGTGACTTCGGTCGTACCGTTTTCCTTTCCATATTTTATAGAATTGGTTACCAAATTGGTCAAGACTTGTTCGATTTTTTCTTTGTCGGCAAAAACTATTATGGGTTTGTTATACTTTCTGTCAAACATGAGGATAATGTTCTTTTTATCGGCATTCATTTCCAATAAATCAAACACATTTTGAACCAACTCTACAATATCAAACCTTGATAATTCAAGATTAACATCACCCATTTCGAGTTTGGAAATCATATCTAAATCTTCAACGATATAAATTAATCGCTCTACCCCTTTTTCGGCTCTTTCTAAATATTTTTTTCTAACACTTTTATCATTAATAGCACCATCTAGCAAAGTAGAAAGATAGCCTTGAACGGTAAATAAAGGCGTTTTTAATTCGTGTGAAACGTTTCCTAAAAATTCACGTCTATATTCTTCACGCACTTTTAGGGTTTCGATTTCTAATTTTTTATCTGTCGCAAACTTTTTAACTTGTTGCGTCAAAGTCGCCATATCTGTTGTTATGGGTTGATTACGAAATGAAGTAGATTCTAAAAGAGAAACGTCATCATAGATTTTTTTAACCCTTCTGTAGATGAATCTTTCAACACGGTATTGAATAACAAAAAAGGAAAAGGTAGCAATAGAAAAAGCAAAAACGGTTACTATTGGCAAAGAAAACTCATGAAAAAACCATAACAAAACAGCAAGAAAACCTGTAGAAAAAGCAGTAATGTAAGACGTTGAAACTAGGGCAAACGTGTATGTTTTCTTGAATTTTATTTTCATTTACACTTCTAATTTGTAGCCAACTCCTTTGATGGTTTTAAATAAGTCTTCGCCAATTTTTTCACGGAGTTTTCTAATGTGAACATCAATAGTTCTTCCACCTACGATGACTTCATTGCCCCAAACCTTATCTAAAATTTCTTCTCTTTTAAAAACCTTTCCAGGTTTAGAAGCTAAAAGATAAAACAACTCAAATTCTTTTCTTGGCAGTATAATTTCTTTGTTGTCCTTGACAATTTTATATTCTTCTCTATTAATTTCGATGCCCCCAACATTAAGTGTTTCTGAAGCATGTTCATCACTTTTCAAACGACGAAGTAGTGCTTTTACTTTACTAACTAATAATTTTGGTTTGATAGGTTTTGTAATATAATCATCCGCTCCTGCATCAAATCCAGCCACTTGTGAGTAATCTTCGCTTCTTGCTGTTAAAAAAGTAATAATAACATTGCTCAATTCTGGTAGTTTTCTGATGTTTTCGCAGGCTTCCATACCGTCCATTTCGGGCATCATTACATCCATAATAATGAGATGTGGCAATTCTTTTTTGGCTTTGGTTATGGCCTCTTTCCCATTGGTAGCGGTAATTATTTGATACCCTTCCTGGGAAAGATTATACCCTACAATCTCTAGGATATCTTGCTCATCATCTACTAATAAAATCTTGATGTCTTTCTTTTTCATAATGGACACAATTGTTTTGTGGATGTAAAGGTAAAGATAATACAAAATGATTAACCACAATGATATCTGAGTTAACAGTAATTTAATCTAGTAACAATTTGATAATATTAAAAGAATAAAACTGTATTGATGAGCGGTTTTTATCAAATGAAATATTGATGTTTAGTCTTTTCATCAAAAAAATTAAGACTCTAAATGTTAAATCATTGCAAAAATTTAGAGCGATTAATTTTTTTGGCATACTATTTGAAATGTTTTTTATACATTTGTCTTAACCAAATTGAAATGATGGCTAAAAATTACTTTATACTACCTTTTATTTTTTGTTTGTTTACCCTTGCTACTTATGCACAAGATGGTAAACAGCAAGGTAATGATGCATTAGGATTTTATCCTAATCCAGTTAGTAATGGTAAGATTTACATCACTTCTAAAACCAGCCTTGATAAAGAAGTCTTGATTTTTGATGTGCTTGGAAAAAAGGTTTTACAAACTACAATTTCTTCTCGAGAATTAAACATATCCTCAATCCCTCCTGGTGTTTATATCATAAAAATCACAGAAGGCGAAACTACCACCACTAGAAAACTTATTATCAGATAGTTGGTTTTTTGTTTTTTAACTTTTAATTAATCATTTTTTTACTTTCTTTTTTTCTACAAATGAAATTTGTACTTATATTTGTGGGCTAATTAAATTTAAAAAAATGAAAAAAATTTACTCTTTATTATTATTGGTAGTTAGTTGCGCGTCTTTTGGGCAAACTATCTATACAGAAAACATGGGAACTCCAACTGGAACAACATTAATTCCAGCTTACAGTACTGGTACTGCTCCTGCAACTTTCCAAAATTCTTCTCCAATCGCTTATTCTGGTACTGCTGATGTTAGAATCACAAGTGTATCTAGTGGATATACGGCTGCTTCTGGAGGTGGTAATGTTTTAATAAATGCTATTGCGGAATATTTTCAAATTGACGGAATAAATACATCGGCATATACTTCTTCAGGATTACAACTTTCTTTTGGAATTAATACGCCTACAGCAGTAACAAATCTATTAACTGTAGAAGTTAGTACAAACGGGACAACATGGACGCCGGTAACTTATACCCCAACTGGAATTGGTTGGACTTTGGCCACAATTTCCTCAGGAATTCCATCATCTACAACCTTATCTATTAGATTTACATCAACTACAGCGTCACAATTTAGACTTGATGACATAAAAGTTTTCAATTTTGATCCTTCATGTACATTAGCTCTTGGAACTCCAACAGCCGCATGTGATGCAATTACTTTTGGACTTGATACTTATACAGTTACCATTCCTTACACAGGAGGAACTTCTGGAGCTTATACCTTCACTCCTTCATCAGGAACTGTAGGAGGTGATAATCCTGCTACAGTACCAGTAGGTAATATTGTTGTAAGTGGTGTTACTGAAGGTACAGGGTTCACATTACACATAACTAAAGGAAGTTGTACTTACGATGCCAATGCTGTTGCTGCTATTGATTGCAAACCAGCTAACGCATTACCTTTTGAAGATAAATTCCCTTATACTGTTGGTTCTGCTTTAGGAGCTAATCAAACTTGGGCTAATGCTAATACTGGAGACAGTATTCTTGCCATTGCAGGAAGTTTAAGTTATACAGGTGTTACTTCAACTGGCAACTCAGTTTCTTTTGTTGGTACAGGTGCTGAATGTCAAACTCCATTTACTGCTACAACTAGTGCTGATAGCGGTTTATATGCAAGATTTTTAATCAATGTTACTGATTACGGAACAATAGCTGATGCTAGTACAACATATTTTGCAACTTTAACAGACGGTAATCCATCTAATCACAAAGGTAGATTGTTTATCAAAAAGAGTGGAACTCAATATCAGTTAGGCTTAGACGCTGCTTCTACTACAACTAACTTTGCCTCTACATTGTTTAATGTTGGTGATGTTGTATGTGTAGTTTTAGGTTATGATTTTGCTGGAAATACTTTAAAAGCTTGGTTTAACCCAACTCTTGCTACTTTAACAGATGCTACAACTCCAGACTTAACATCAACTCCAACTACAGCTATCACTACTTTAGGAGGGTTTTTATTAAGACAAGATAGCGCTACATTAACTCCAACAATTACTGTTGACGAATTAAAAATCACAACTACAATTGCTGGTTTATTAGGTGTTAGTCAAAACAGTGCTATTGCAGGTTTAAAAATATATCCTAACCCAGTTTCAGGTGGAACTTTGTTCATCGAAACTGCTGCTAATGCTGAGAAAACAATCACTGTTTATGATGTATTAGGAAAACAAGTATTAAACACTACAACTGCTGATAGTGCTGTAAATGTTAGCTCATTACACACTGGCGTTTATATTGTAAACATTACTGAAGAAGGAAAAACTGCTTCAAGAAAATTAGTTATCAAATAATTAATTACACTATATTTCCAAAAAGCTCTAACGAAAGTTAGGGCTTTTTTATTTTCATTACTTTTGCATCGTTCTGATTCAATTTAGAAACCTATTACTCTTGATAAACCCACAAGACATATTCACTATAGCATCTCAAAAGCAATTTGAAAAAATAGCTTTGAAGGTTTTTCGTTTTCAATACGAAAACAACATGGTCTATCAAGAGTTTTGCAATTATATGAAAGTGGACAAACAATCCGTAAAATCATTGCAGCAAATTCCGTTTCTACCAATTCAGTTCTTTAAAAGTCATGATATAGTTTCTAATACTGATAGTGTTCAAGAAATATTTACAAGCAGTGGCACCACCGGAATGATTACCAGTAAACATTTAGTGACAGATGTATCTCTTTACGAACAAAGTTATAGAAAAGCATTTTCTGAGTTTTACGGAAACATAGAAGATTATACCGTTTTAGCCTTGCTTCCGTCCTATTTAGAACGCAGTGGTTCCTCACTAATCTATATGGTTAAGGATTTAATAGCACTTTCAAATAACGAACACAGCGGCTTTTATTTGAATAATTATGATGAATTAATCGCTAAGCTTATTGAATTGGATAACGCGGGTCAGAATGTAATCTTAATTGGTGTTACTTATGCTTTATTGGATTTAATTGAGAAACAAAAATTCCAACTAAAGAATACCATCATCATGGAAACCGGCGGTATGAAAGGGAAGCGTAAGGAAATGATTCGGGAGGAATTGCACGAAATTTTGTGTAACGGTTTTGGAGTGCAAAATATCCATTCCGAATATGGGATGACTGAACTCTTATCACAAGCCTACTCTCTAGGAAATGGAATATTTGAATGTCCTGCTTGGATGCAAATTCTAATTCGGGATACAGAAGATGCTTTAACATACGTTGCTAATGGAAAAACTGGCGGGGTAAACGTTATTGATTTAGCCAATATTAACTCGTGCTCATTTATAGCTACGCAGGATTTGGGGAAAAAATACCCCAACAATTCTTTCGAAATATTAGGGCGCTTTGATAATTCTGATATTCGAGGTTGTAACTTGATGGTGATGTGATGTAATAAAATTTATTTTTCTCCGTTTTATTCTAAATCAGCACCATGAAATACCTTTTTCTTTTATTTATCAGCACTACTCTTTTGGCACAAAGTCCAAATATCAAAATCGAAATTGATTCCATTAAAACAATAGACAGCGCATCTTTCAGAAAATTCACTATTCAATATAGCATTAGAAATTTATCAAACAATACTATTTCCTTTTTTCTAAATCCTGAAAGAGTACAACCTGGCTCCGGCGGATCTATGGATACCTCTGTTTCTATGAGTTTGTTTCAAGAAAAGGAAGAGTTGCCAGCTCATAGAATTTTAGCATATACTTGGAAAAGTAGAGAATTACCAGCTGGGTTCGAATCCATAAAAGATGAAAAAATAAAAAATGAAGTCCTCAAAAAATACCTGAAAGAAGTTTTAGATTTTGATATAGATAGCGAATCGGAAGAGATCAAAAAAAATAGCGATTCAACGTATCGTTTAACAAAATCAAGTGAAAGATTAATGAAATCTATAATGAAACTAAATCCTTTTGAAGCAAAACACTATTCAAAAACATTCTATTGGGACAAAAAAAGATATCACAAAGTTGATGAAATGGAATATTACATCGATGAAAAATCCAACTGCTTTTTGCAATTATTCATAGTACTACTCAAAGAAGAATACAAAGAAAAATTATTAGCATCGGATTATACCAATCTTATGAATACACCAAATTTTATTAAAGGATGGTTTGTGTCCAACAAAGAGGAAATCAATTTTAAAGAATAAAAAAAGGAACCAAATGGTTCCTTTTTTTATTTAACTCGTATCACAAAATAATTCTTCTTGCCACGTTGTAATAAAACAAACTGTTGATTTATCAAATCCTTTGTAGTCAATTGAAATTCCTCAGTTACTTTTTCTTTGTTTACCGAAATCGAATTCTCTGCCAAAGCTCGTCTAGCCTCACCATTCGATTTTAAAAACCCAGATTTCTCATTCAACACGTCCACAATATTAATTCCTGTTTCAATATCTCCTTTTGAAATCTCAGCTTGAGGAACACCATCAAAAACTTCTAAAAAAGTAGCTTCATCCAATTGTTTCAAATCATCTGCAGTAGCATTTCCAAACAAAATATTGGAAGCCTGAATCGCTTTATCTAATTCATCTTTTCCATGAACTAATATCGTAACTTCTTCTGCTAATTTTCTTTGCAACACACGCAAATGTGGCGCTTCTTTATGTTCAGCAATCAAAGCATCAATAACTTCTTTATCTAAAAACGTAAAAATCTTAATATACTTCTCCGAATCTTCATCCGAAGTATTCAACCAAAATTGGTAAAATTTATACACCGAAGTCTTATCAGCATCCAGCCAAATATTCCCTCCTTCTGACTTCCCAAATTTAGAACCATCCGCTTTTGTAATTAACGGAGTCGTCAAAGCAAAAGCCTTAGCCTCTGTATTCGGATTCATTCTTCGAACTAATTCCGTTCCTGTGGTGATATTTCCCCATTGGTCAGAACCTCCCATCTGCAAAACACAATTGTAATGCTTGTGCAAATGATAAAAATCGTAGCCTTGTATCAATTGATAAGTAAACTCAGTAAACGACATTCCATCTCCAGCTTCTCCCGACAAACGTTTCTTCACCGAATCTTTTGCCATCATATAATTCACCGTAATTCTTTTTCCCACATCACGTGCAAAGTTGATAAAAGAGAAATCTTTCATCCAATCATAATTGTTCACCATCACAGGCGCATTGGGACCCGTCTGACTAAAATCTAAAAATCGAGAGAGTACACTTTTAATTCCAGCTACGTTTTTAGCCAACTGTTCTTCATTAAGCAAATTACGCTCATCCGATTTCCCCGAAGGATCCCCAATCATTCCTGTAGCCCCACCTACCAAAGCAATCGGTTTGTGCCCAAAATTTTTCAAATGAAGTAGCAAAATAATCTGCACCATACTTCCAATATGCAACGAATCAGCCGTTGGATCAAAACCAATATAAGCGGTCGTAGCTTCCTTGAGTAATTGTTCTTCGGTTCCAGGCATGCTGTCGTGATACAAACCACGCCATTTTAATTCTTCTACTAGATTATTCATCTCACTTATTTTGTATTTGTTCAAGGTGTTCGATGCAGTCGCCATACAGGCTCGTGTCATTCTAAAATAATTTGCGCAAATATAAGCAGAATTGGGAATTTTAGAAGCGAATGGTTTGGGATTTATCAGTAATCCATATTCCCGCTTTCCGCTCTACTTTGGTGCCGCTACAATCAGGGCTAATAGAAAGTCTTTGGGCTTACTTTTTCTCGTCACTAACTATCCAAAAATCTAACAATCTATTTATCTTTACCGCATGATATTAGTAACAGGCGGAACAGGTTTAGTGGGAGCACATTTGCTTCTTCATTTGGTTGAAAATGAAGATGCTATTAGGGCTATTTACAGAGAACCTAAATCAATCGATAAAACAAAATCGCTTTTCAAACTCCATCAAAAAGAATCCTCATTCTCTAAAATAGAATGGGCACAAGCTGATATTATTGATGTTCCTTCCTTAGAAAATGCATTCCAAAACATAGATTATGTCTACCATTGCGCTGGTTTAATTTCCTATGACCCCAATGACGAAAACTTACTTCGAAAAATAAACATAGAAGGCACTGCTAATATTGTGAATTTTTGCTTGGCATATAATATCAAAAAAATGTGTCATGTAAGTTCCATAGCAGCTTTGGGGAGTTTGGCTTCTCATGAAACCCAAATCACAGAAGAAACAGAATGGAATCCAGAAACTCCTCATAGCGATTATGCCATTTCAAAATACGGTGCGGAAATAGAAGTTTGGCGCGGACACCAAGAAGGTTTAAATGTGGTTATTGTAAATCCAGGAGTGATTTTTGGAGCCGGTTTCTGGAATCAAGGAAGCGGAACATTTTTCTCTGCCATAAAAAACGGATTCCCTTTTTATACTTTAGGTTCAACAGGTTACGTTGGCGTTACTGATGTAGTGAAAATAATGACCCAATTAATGAATGGAGATAGTACTGGCGAACGATTTATAGTGATTGCTGAAAATAGTTCCTTTAAAAAAATAATTTTTGAAATTGCCGACAAGCTAAAAGTCAAAAAACCAACTATTGAAGCAAAACCATGGCTTTTAAATCTGGGGTGGAGATTGGATTGGTTAGTTTCAACCGTTTTCAGAACCAAAAGGAAACTATCAAAGTATAGTGCTTCTTCTTTGCTAAATGAGGATGAAATTTCAAACTTTAAAATAAAAAATGCTCTGAATTTTGAGTTTCAAAGCATTGATATTGTTATTCAAGAAGTCGTTCGTTTGCAACAATAATTACTGGACTTGAGGAGTATCTGAATTTGAAGTGCTATTAGGATTTGTCGGAACGGGTTGGCCATTCTTTTTCAATTCCTCATCTGTTTTTGCTATCTCGTTATTTAATCTTTCCTTAATTTTTTCAAACATTTTTTTGTATTCATCCAAATTAGAGGCATAGTATTTATTGCTTTTTACAAACTGAACACTATCAATTTTATACTTTTTATAAATATATTCATTAGCGGCTTTATTGGTCATGCCTCCATTGATGTTTTGAGTTTTAATAGCTTCTAACAAAGACATGTCATATAAAATGTCTATCATTTTATCTTTCTCAATTAAGTTGTTTGGCTTTTCAATCGTACTCTTGTGACAACCAAAAACAACAAACAACAAACAAACAAGGAAAATATTTTTCTTCATTTTTATGATTTTATCTATCGAAAAGCAAACGCTTTCCAACAGGAGTTTCTTTGACTTTAAAATTTTGATACACCAACTCGCCGTTTACAAAAGTATGAGTAATTCTTGACTTAAAATTATATCCTTCAAACGGTGACCATCCGCATTTGGCCAAAATGTTTTCTTTCTTCACATTCCATGGTAAACCAGGATTTACAATAACTAAATCAGCATAAAATCCTTCTTTGATGAAGCCTCTTTTTTCAATTTTAAAAATCTTTGCTGGATTGTGACACATCTTTTCGACAATTTTAACTACCGAAATTTTTCCTTGATGGCTAGCTTCAAACATAGCTACAACAGCATGTTGCACTAAGGGTCCTCCTGATGGAGCTTTCAAATAAGACTGCTGTTTTTCCTCTAAAGTATGTGGCGCATGATCCGTGGCAATAACATCAATTCTATCATCTAACAATGCTTCCCATAAAGCAGCTCTGTCTTCAGCCGTTTTTACCGCTGGATTCCATTTAATCAAATTCCCTTTAGTTTTATAATCTTCATCCGAGAACCAAAGATGGTGAATACAAACTTCGGCAGTGATTTGTTTTTCTTCTAACGGAATTTTATTGGTAAACAACTCCATTTCTTTAGCTGTAGAAAGATGAAAAATATGCAATCTTGCTCCTGTCTTTTTTGCTAAAGCTATTGCTTTGGAAGAAGAAAGATAACAGGCTTCTGCACTTCGAATTAAATGATGACATTCTACAGGAATATCTTCTCCAAATTGCAATTTGTATCGTTCTAAATTGGCTTTTATAGTGGCTTCATCTTCGCAATGCACTGCAATTAACAATTTTGTACTAGAAAATATTTTTTCTAAAGACTCATCATTATCGACTAACATATTACCTGTTGACGAGCCGAGAAATAATTTTAATCCAGCCACATTTTTTGGATTTGTTTTTAAAATTTCTTCCAAATTATCATTCGTTCCGCCCATCATAAAGGAATAATTGGCATACGAAGTTTTTGATGCAATTTGGTATTTCTCTTCTAAAATCTCTTGTGTTACAGCGTTCGGAATGGTATTAGGTTGCTCAATAAATGAAGTAATTCCTCCTGCAACAGCCGCTCTACTTTCGGAAGCAATATCGCCCTTGTGTGTCAGTCCTGGTTCGCGAAAATGCACTTGGTCATCGATTGCACCAGGAATTAAATAACTCCCTTCAGCATCAATGATTTTACAACTGGATAATTTTGGACTAATACTTTCAGCAATTTCGACAATAAACTCGTTTTCTATCAAAACGTCTCCTTCAAGAATCGTCCCTTCATTTACAATTTTGGCATTCTTAATTAAAACGGTGTTCATTTTTGGTCTTTATAATTGGTTTAAAAACTTCCTGAATCTCAAGGAAATAACTCCAAATATTGCTTCTTTTATAATGGAGCCGCTCATTTTTGATTGGCCTTTAGTTCTATCTGTGAAGATGACTGGAACTTCTTGTATGTTGAAATTTTTGGCAAAAGCCCTATATTTCATTTCTATTTGAAACGCATACCCGATAAACTTTATTTTATCCAGATTTATTTTTTCTAACACTTCTCGATGATAACAAATAAACCCTGCTGTGGCATCCATGATTTTCATCCCCGTTATCATTCTCACATAAACCGATGCAAAATAAGAAAGTAAAATTCTACTTAAAGGCCAATTTACAACATTTACTCCAGTAACATATCTAGAACCGATGGCTAAATCAGCTCCATTATTTTTGCAAGCATCATACAATCGCTCTAAATCATTAGGATTGTGTGAAAAATCGGCATCCATTTCAAAAATATACTCGTAATGATGTTTTAATGCCCATTTGAAACCGTGTACATAGGCTGTTCCCAAACCTGACTTTTTCTTTCTTACGGATAAAAATAACTGATTCGGAAATTCGGCTTGAAGTTCAATCACTTTTTCAGCTGTTCTATCTGGCGAATTATCATCGACAATTAAAACATGAAACTGCTTTGGTAAAGAAAATACAGCTCGAATAATACTTTCGATGTTTTCAATTTCGTTATAGGTAGGAATAATTACAATGCCGTCGCTCATAAAATACTGTCATACTTCGTTGCAAAAATAAACTTTTTATCAGAGCACTATCTTAATAATTTTATAATAATTTAACAAATAAAAAATTAGTAATTTTGTCGGGATTATGATAGCAACTTATTTACAGCCGAGAGTTTTAGAACCTAGAGATTGGGCTACGTATTTATTTATACTTTCGTTTGCTTTGATTGCAATTTCAAGAACTGTTTTTGAAACTCGGTTCAGCGAGTTCTTGAGAATTTTGATTTCGGATAAATATATCAAAATATACAAAGACACCTCCCATTTAATGAGTGGTTTTACGATACTTTTATTTATAGTTCAAGTTATTTCGTTTTCATTTTTTATCCAATTACTGTTACATTCTCTTGGTTATGTTTCGAAAACTGATTGGATAATCTTTCTACGAATTTTTACCTTTTTTGGCATATTTGTGCTCTCAAAATTTTTAATAGAAAAAATAGTAGCTACTATTTTTAATATAGAGGAATTTACGGAACAATTTAATTTACAAAAAGTAAGTTACCGAACATTTATTGGCGTTGTGTTGTTACCTATTAATATCTATTTATTTTATAATAATTCTTCATCAAATGTTTTGCTTTTTTGCATTATTGGTGTGATTTTGGCAATTAATTTATACACATATCTCATTTCGCTAAAGATTTATCAAAACTTACTGATAGGTAAGTTGTTTTATTTTATTTTGTATCTTTGCGCACTTGAAATAGCGCCCTACTATTTTATATATTATTTGATTACAAAAAATTTAGCACATTAGAATGTCAAATTTGAAAGTGAAAACAATTTTGGTGTCACAGCCAGAACCCAAAGTAGAGAATTCGCCTTATTTTGAGTTACAACAAAAACATAAGGTAAAAATTGATTTTCGATCATTTATCCATGTTGAAGGTGTAAGTGCAAAAGATGTTAGAGCTCAAAAAATTGACCTAAATAACTTTACGGCAATTATCTTAACAAGCAGAAATTCTGTTGACCATTTTTTTAGAGTGGCTGAAGAAATGCGTTATAAGGTTCCTGAAGACCTAAAATATTTTTGCCAATCAGAAGCCATTGCTTTTTACTTACAGAAGTATGTGGTTTATAGAAAACGTAAAATATATGTGGGACAAAAAGACTTTGTCGATTTGTCACCTCTTATCAAAAAATATAAAGAAGAGAAATTCTTATTACCTGCTTCAGATCAGTTGAATTTTGATGTTCCTCAAACATTAAATAATTTAAAAGTAGAGTGGACACAAGGAACTTTTTACAAAACAGTAATGAGTGATCTTTCTGACTTAGCAGATGTTTATTATGATGTTTTAGCTTTCTTTAGTCCAACTGGAATCAAATCGTTATTCAAAAACTTCCCAGATTTCCAACAAAACAATACTCGTATTGCGGTTTTTGGAAGTACTACTCAAAAAGAAGCTTTAGAACATGGTTTGAGAATAGATATTTTAGCACCAACACCAGAAACCCCATCTATGACGATGGCTTTAGAAAGATATATAGCTGATGCTAATAAAGGAAAGTAAAAGAACATAAAGTTATAAAAAAAGCCATTCTCTTAATTGAGAATGGCTTTTTTCTTTGGTTAGGTTTGTTTGTTATTATAGTTGCGGCCCAGCTTTTACTAAACTTTGACCTTCATTATTATCTGTATATTGTTCGAAATTTTTAACAAACCGTGAGGCTAAATCTGCAGCCTTAGTATTCCAATCAGAAACATTTTCATAAGTATCTCTAGGATCTAAAATTGCTGCATTTACATCATGTAAAGAAGTTGGAATTTCTAAATTAAAAACTGGAACTGTTTTGGTTTCTGCTTTTTCTATCGAACCATCTAAAATGGCATCAATGATTGCACGGGTATCTTTGATAGAAATACGTTTCCCTGTTCCGTTCCAACCTGTGTTTACCATATAGGCTTTGGCATTGTTTTGTTCCATCTTCTTAACTAATTCCTCTCCATATTTAGTTGGATGTAATGTTAAAAAAGCTTTTCCAAAACATGCTGAAAAAGTAGGTTCTGGTTGTGTCACTCCTCTTTCTGTTCCTGCTAATTTAGCTGTAAAACCTGAAAGAAAATAATATTTAGTTTGCTCAGGTGTTAACTTTGAAACTGGTGGCATAACTCCAAAAGCATCTGCCGTTAAGAAAATTACTTTGTTAGCATGTCCTGCTTTTGAAATTGGTTTTACAATATTGTGAATGTGATAAATAGGATAAGAAACTCTTGTATTTTGCGTTACAGAAGTGTCTTTAAAATCTATTTTTCCATCCGAATCAACAGTAACATTTTCCAATAATGCATCTTTTTTGATGGCATCATAAATATCAGGTTCATTTTCTTTGCTTAAATCGATAGTTTTGGCATAACATCCTCCTTCAAAATTGAAGACTCCTTCATTATCCCATCCGTGTTCATCATCACCAATTAATTCTCTTTTTGGATCTGTTGAAAGTGTTGTCTTTCCTGTTCCGGATAAACCAAAGAAAACAGCAACATCTCCAGCCGTTCCTTTATTAGCAGAACAGTGCATAGAAGCAATTCCTTGCAATGGCAAGTAATAATTCATCATGGCAAACATTCCTTTTTTCATCTCACCACCATACCAAGTACCTCCAATAATTTGGATTTTCTCAGTCAAGTTGAAAGCGATATATACTTCTGAATTTAACCCATAATCTGCATATTCTTTGAATGACGTTTTAGAACCATTCATTACAATGAAATCAGGTTCTCCAAAGCTTTCTAATTCTTCTTCGGTTGGACGAATAAACATATTGATGACAAAATGAGCTTGCCAAGCCACTTCCATAATGAAACGAACTTTTAATCTTGTATTTTCATTGGCTCCACAAAAGGCATCGACAACATATAATTTCTTGCCTGATAACTGATCTGTGGTGTTCCCTTTTAGGGCGTTCCAAGTGTTTTGCGAAATAGGTTTATTGTCATTCGCTGCTTTATCTGAATTCCACCAAATGGTATTTTCGGTTATGCTATCTTTAACAATATATTTGTCTTTTGGAGACCGACCGGTAAAAACACCTGTCATAACATTTATAGCTCCAAGTTCAGTTAATTGTCCTTTTTCAAAACCCTCTAAATTTGGATTTAATTCATCAATGTATAATTGTTCGTAGGATGGATTATGAATTATTTCTTGAACATTTTTAATCCCATATTTTTCTAACGAAATCGATTTCGTAATTTGAGCGTAGTTCTCCATAGAAATTAGTTTGTGTTGCATTATAAATTAGACGGCAAAGGTAAAAATTAAATTTTAGAAACTATTTTATTTATTGAAATATTATCTTTTTACTTTCCAAACATTCCAGAATAAAAGGCTCCAAGCCCCTATTAATAAGGCTCCACCAATAGGTGTTATTATTCCAATAAATTTAAAATCGATTCCTGATATGGCTTTTGTGGTCAATAAATAAATTGACCCTGAGAAGAAAAGTACTCCAAAAATCACCAATTGCAATACCCTCTTTTTGGATTTTTCGTTTAATAAAGTAGTGACTCCCAAAAACAATAAAAATAATGCATGATACATTTGATATTTAACACCTGTTTCAAATGCCCCTAGCTCTTCAATAGATAATTGTTTTTTTAAAGCATGTGCTCCAAAAGCTCCTAAAATGATTGCTGTCAATCCCATCAAAGCAGCAACACTAATAATTTTTCTTTCCATATTAAATCCATATACTAAAACACAAATTTATCCGTTATCTTGTTACCAATAAAGAAATTTCATGTTTCTTTTCTTAAAGTTACCACTTTAAAAATTTTATATTTGCACCATTATTTTACAATTATGAAGAAGTTACTATTTATCCTTTGTATACTTTTCGTTTTTTGCTCCTTTACTTCTGAAGGAAACCAAAGTATAAAACCAGGTGAAAGATTAGTTTTTGCTGGCTCCTATAACATGAGTGGCCTAATGACTCAATTGGCTCAAGTTACTATGTCAACTGAAAGTATCAATACCTCTAAAAATAATTATTTGCATTTAAGTTGTGAACTAGCAACGTATAGTAAATGGGACTCTTTTTTTAAAATCAGAGATGTTTATGAATCGTATGTTAATCCGCAAACGTTAAAACCTAGTTTATACAAAAGAAGCATTGACGAAGGAGGTTGGACTAAAAAAGAAAAATATGTATTCAAAGGCACTACTGTAAATAGTACCGCGAAGAAAAAAAATACACCTGAAACTCAAAAGACTTTTACTATTGGCGGCACAACCCAAGATGTAATTTCGCTTTTTTATAAAGTAAGGACTATGGATTTTAGTAAATTCAAAGAAGGTCAAACGCAATCGCTAATGATTGTTTTTGATGAAAAAGAAGTTCCAGTAACGTTAAAATACATGGGGAAAGAAACTATAAGTGCTGGAAATTTGGGCAAAAAAGAATGTTATAAGATTTCTATTGGCGCCAAAACTGATGCTTTACGTGGTAAAGATAAAAACCTAATTTGGCTAACAGCCGATGACAAAAAGATTCCTGCTTTATTAAAATTTAGTATTCCAGTTGGAACAGGGCAATTAACTTTAACCTCAGCAACCGGAATTTAATCTAATTAAACCATGAGAAAGATACTTGTTGTTCTAGGGATTATTTTTACTGTTTTGGCAGTTGTCTTTTCGGTTTTACCAATGGACACTATTGCTTTTTTACCTATTGGTTTGGCTCTTGTTTTTGGATTATTACTCCTTAAAAAATCGAATGAAAACCAAAAAATACTACCCAATATATTGCTTCTTATATGTGTCCTTTCTTCAGTGTTTGTTTTAGGTAAAACGCTTTTGGTAAAAGATGAAGTTGAAAAAGACGTAAAATTTGAACAGCAAAAAGTAGAAGAAAATAAAGAAGCTAAACAAGAACTTGAAAATTTAGAAAAGGATTTGCAATAATAACAAACGCATGAGAAACATTTTAATCATTGGTGCTGGACGTTCAGCATCATCCCTAATAAAATATCTTTTAAGAAAATCTCCTCAGGAAAACTTAACGGTAACACTAGCCGATTTATCTATAGAACTAGCTAGAAGAAAAACTTATAACCATCCTAATGCTAATCCAATTGCTTTAGATATCAATAATGTAGAACAACGTCAAGCCGAAATTCAAAAAGCAGATATCGTTATTTCCATGTTACCAGCGCACATGCATATTGAAGTTGCAAAAGATTGTGTGACTTTCAAAAAAAACATGGTAACGGCATCTTATATTTCGGATGAGATGCAAAGTTTGGATGAAGCGGTAAAAGCCAACAACTTAATTTTTATGAATGAAGTGGGGCTCGATCCTGGTATTGACCATATGAGTGCCATGAAAGTGATTCATGAAATTGAAGAAAAAGGAGGTAAAATGATTTTATTTGAGTCGTTTTGTGGGGGTTTGATTGCACCCGAATCAGATGATAATCTTTGGAATTACAAATTTACTTGGGCTCCTAGAAATGTGGTTTTAGCAGGACAAGGTGGGGCGGCCAAATTCATTCAAGAAGGAAAATACAAATACATTCCGTATCATAAATTATTCCGTAGAACCGAATTCTTTCATGTAGAAGGTTACGGAAAATTTGAAGGCTATGCCAATAGAGATTCCTTAAAATATAGAAGTATTTATGGTCTTGATGATATCCTAACTTTATATCGAGGCACTATCCGTAGAGTTGGTTTTTCCAAAGCTTGGAATATGTTTGTGCAATTAGGCATGACTGATGATTCTTATGTTATGGAAAATTCAGAGACTATGAGTTACCGTGATTTTATTAATTCGTTTTTACCATTCCATGCCTCAGATTCTGTAGAATTAAAAACCAGAATGGCATTGGGGATTGAACAAGATGATATCATGTGGGACAAATTAGTAGAGCTGGATATCTTTAATCCTAAGAAAATAGTAGGCCTCAAAAACGCAACGCCTGCCCAAATTTTAGAACGCATCTTGAACGACAGTTGGACTTTACAACCTGATGATAAAGACATGATTGTGATGTACCACAAATTTGGTTATGAAATCAATGGGGAACGAAAACAAATAGATTCCAAAATGGTTTGTATTGGGGATGACCAAATCTATACAGCCATGGCCAAAACCGTTGGCTTACCTGTTGCGATGGCTACGTTACAAATCTTGAGTGGTAATATTAAAACTCCTGGGGTACAATTGCCTATTAAAAAAGAAGTATACGAACCTATTTTAAAAGAGCTAGCGGTACATGGTATCGTTTTCAATGAAACCGAGATGCCTTATGTAGGTTACAATCCTGATAAGTTATTAGGAAATTAAATAGATTTGAAAATATCATAAAACCGAAATCCTAACCGATTTCGGTTTTTTGTTTAAAGATGTAAAGTAAATCGTTACTTTTACTTTCAAATATTTAGATTATGAAGATAAACCAGCTACAAATAGAAATAGATGATTTGATATTAAGAGGAGCAAGCCCAGTGGGCTTGAGGTACGCAAGCTTCAGCTTGCCTTATCATTATAAACCAACTCAAAAGCCATGAAGATAAACCAGCTACAAATAGAAATTGATGGTATAGATAAAGAAATTCTTCGCGACTTGATGGAAGATGCTAGGAAGCCTATTCTGCAAATAGCTCATAAAATAGGAATTTCTGGTGCTGCCATTCATCAACGATTGCGGAAATTAGAGGATGCTGGTGTGATTGCTAGTTCCAAACTGATTGTAGACAATAAAGTTTTGGGTTATAAAACCATGGCTTTTATTGGAATCTACTTAGATAAAGCTTCTAGTAATGCCGAAGCGGTTAAAGAACTTAAAAAAATACCTGAAGTGTTAGAATGCCATTACACCACTGGAAACTGGAGCATATTAATCAAGATGATTTGCCGAGATAACGAACATTTAATGCAACTGTTAAACAAAAAAATTCAACCTATTGAAGGGGTTTCAAGAACGGAAACGTTTATTTCTTTGGAACAGCAGATTGAAAGACAGATTCAATTATAGCTATACTTTTATATGCCCCCAATTTTCACCACGCTTAATACGACTTACCTGCATTTCGCTTATTCCAAACTGCTTGGCCAACATTTTCATACGGGTTTTGTTGTTTGGATCGTTTAGTAATTTTTTTAAATACATTACTCTTGTTGCAGTAAGTTTACTTCCATCCGCTTTTAAGTTATGCTCTGTCAACTTTTGCAAAGACTTGATGACATGTGGACTTTTCTTATGATGTTCTAATTTCTCTTCATAGGTAGCCCATTTTAAATTTTCAACTTTATCGTTGTCACGAACATAATCAAGATGCAACACATGCAATTGATCTTCGGAAGTTTTGGGTATAAAAAACTCAGCCACTAACTTGTATATAAAAAGCGATTTGGTAATCCTTTTTCCATTTACTGTTTTGGAATAACGGAAAGCTCTAAAGCCATCAAATTTGGATCCTTTCAATAAATTACCATCCATAAAATTTTCTGTAAAACTGATGAGTCGGCCTCTGTTGGAAACTGCGTATCTAAATTTCAATGGAAACTCTGTTTCGATTTCCCGAAATAGTTCATTTGGATAAATTCTAATCATTATAGTGGTATTTGAATCTCAAATCTACGAAAAAAATACTTGTTTTGAATTAAATATTTTAATCAAAGTCAATTATAACAAGGCTTGCAGGAAATAAATTATAAAATCGTCTGCCAAATTCTTTAAAATATAAACCCGCTACACAAGTAACGGGTTCTAGTTCTATCTTCTATCCCCAAAGACTTGTAATGCCCAATACAATAGTGAAGCTAAAGCACCTATTGCAGCTACTACATAGGTTCTAGCGGCCCATTTAAGAGCGTCTTCGGCTCCTGCATATTCTTCTGAAGAAAGCATATTTTTATTTTTTAGCCAAGCTAAAGCTCGGTTACTGGCATCATACTCGACTGGGAGGGTTATGAAGCTGAATAGTGTGGCAACAGCCATCAACATTAAGCCTATTACCGCGATATAAAATCCGAAACCGAAATGAGCTGCAGCTCCTAATATCAATCCGCCAAAAATAAGCCATTGCGATAAGGTTGATGAAACGTTGACAATCGGCACTAGTTGGGAACGGAGTTGTAACATACTGTAAGCTTTAGCATGTTGTACAGCATGACCGCATTCGTGAGCGGCTACAGCAGCAGCGGCAGCGTTTCTTTGACTGTATACCGCTTCACTTAAGTTGACCGTTTTGTTGGCTGGGTTGTAATGGTCGGTTAACTGACCTTCTACTGAGATGACTTGCACATCATAGATGCCATTGTCATGTAACATTTGGGTCGCAATTTCGGCACCACTCATGCCATTTTGTAAATGAATGTGTGAGTACTCTTCAAATTTGCTTTTCAATTTTGAACTTACGGCAAAGCTTACTAAAGCTATGAGTCCGATTAATACATAATATCCTAACATGATTATATCTTTTTAGTTGCTAGACTAGTATCAAATTATATTCCAAACAGGATAATGTGACATCTTGACATTGTAACCTAATGAAGCACCATCCTACTTGTTTTTGGCATCTTGATTTGTGAACCAATATTAACCCTATTGCTTTTTGAAAATATTGTAATGAAACAGAGAAAAACCCCAACTTTTCGCAAAAAACCCCAACTTATAGAAAGAAACCCCTCCTCATTCGCAATTCACCCCTATTATTTGAGAAAAAACCCTTTCTAAAATTAAAAAACCCCTTCTATTTTTGTTTTCACCCCTTCTTATTGGAGAAAAACCCCTTCTAAAATTGAAAAACCCCTTCTAATTTTAGTTTCACCCTTCCTGAATTGAGCAAAACCCCTACTTTTTAGAGTGTCACCCCGATTGATTAGTCCATCACCCTTATTGAATTTAGTATTTCTTTGATTGATTTTTGATTCACCCCGATTGAATGCTAAATCACTCCCGGTTGAATTAAAAAAACCCAAACTCTTTTGGAATTTGGGCTTATTTAGTGTTCTCGAAACCTTTTTTACTTCATAAAAACCACTCGAACTGACGAGCTTTGTTCTTATCCTACTAAGTTGATGACTTTTCCTGGTACGATGATGACTTTATTTGGAGTTCTTCCGTCTAATTGTTTTAAGGTTCTTTCGTCGGCCATTACGATTTCTTGTATTTGAGCTACGGTTAAATCTAAAGGTAGCTTGATGGTGAAACGCATTTTCCCGTTGAAGGATACAGGATATTCTTTTTCAGATTCTACTAAGTATTTTTCGTTAACCAATGGAAAAGCTACTGTTGAGATAGAACCTTCATGCCCTAATTGTGACCATATTTCTTCAGCAATATGCGGGGCATACGGAGAAATTACTACGGCTAGTGGCTCTAGTATTTTGCGGTGATTGCATTTCATAGCGGCTAACTCATTGACACAAATCATAAACTGAGATACGGATGTGTTGAACGAGAAATTCTCGATATCCTCAGTTACTTTTTTGATGGTTTTGTTTAAGGACTTGTACATGTCGGCCGTTGGTTCTTCCTCGGAAATGTTTAAACCCGTGTTGTCATCAAAATACAAACGCCATAGTTTTTTTAGGAAACCTGATACTCCGGTGATTCCTGCTGTGTTCCATGGTTTGGCTTGTTCTAGTGGACCTAAGAACATTTCATATAAACGCAACGTATCCGCACCATAGTCGTTACAGATGTCATCTGGGTTGACTACGTTGTATTTAGACTTGGACATTTTTTCAACTTCGCGACCTACTATGTATTTGCCGTTTTCAAGTATGAATTCGGCATTCGCATAATCAGTATATAACGGATGCTTTTTGAAAGCTTCGATATCTAATTCGTTAGTGATGTCATTTATAACTGCAAGGTCAACATGGATAGGATGAACCTTTTCACCAGCTATTAATCCTTTTGAATATAGTTTTTTTGAATCTTCACTTCTGTAAACAAAAGCACTCATCCCTAAAATCATTCCCTGATTGATCAATTTCTTGAATGGTTCTTCAGTTGGGGCGTAGCCAAGGTCTTTTAGGAATTTGTTCCAAAAACGAGAGTATAGCAAGTGGCCTGTGGCGTGCTCGCTTCCTCCTATGTATAAGTCAACGTTTTCCCAGTATTTCAAAGCTTCTTGGCTGGCAAATTCAGCATCGTTGTGAGCGTCCATATAGCGCATCCAGTACCAAGAGCTTCCTGCCCAACCTGGCATGGTGTTGAGTTCTAATGGATAAACTCCGTTTGAAGCGAGCCCTTCGACTGCGCTCAGGGTGACAAGTTCATTAGAGACTATTTTGTTGTTAACCGTATCCCAAGCCCAATCGGTTGCATTTCCTAAAGGCGGTTGTCCGTCTTCTGTGGGTAGATATTTCTCTACTTCTGGCAATACTATTGGCAAATATTTGGCATCAATCATCTGCGGTAAGCCGTTTACATAATACACTGGAAAAGGTTCTCCCCAATATCTTTGACGAGAGAATACCGCATCGCGAAGACGGTAATTGGTTTTGCCTTTTCCGTGGTGGATGTTCTCTAGGGCTTCAATGATTTTCTTGGTGGCTTCTTTGTAACCTAACCCGTTTAGGAAATCAGAATTGACTAGTTCGAAACCTTCTTTAGAGGCGAATGCTTCTTGGGAAATATCTTGATTGAAGATATTTTTAATTTCGGGCATTCCGTTTTGACCTTTGAAGAAATTCGCGAAAGCATAATCTCTTTCATCGCCACAAGGGACTGCCATTACTGCTCCAGTTCCGTATCCTGCCAATACATAATCGCCTATCCAAACGGGAATCGGTTCGTGAGTGAAAGGATGTTCGGCATAAGCTCCTGTGAAGACTCCAGATATAGTTTTTACATCTGCCATTCTCTCGCGTTCTGAGCGTTTGGCTGTGGCTTCTACGTAGGCTTCGACAGTTGCTTTTTGTTCCTTTGTTGTGATTTGGGCCACCAATTCATGTTCGGGAGCCAATGTCATAAACGTTACTCCAAAAATGGTATCAGGTCTTGTGGTGAATACCGAAATGACTTCGTGGGAATGTCTTACTTTGAAATCAACAGAAGCTCCGACTGATTTACCAATCCAGTTGCGTTGTGATTCTTTGATGGATTCGCTCCAATCGATGGTTTCTAATCCTTGCAATAATCTTTCGGCATAGGCAGAAATTCGCATCGACCATTGGGTCATTTTTTTACGGATGACTGGATGCCCTCCTCTTTCAGATACTCCGTTTACGATTTCGTCATTGGCCAAAACCGTTCCTAGAGCTGGACACCAGTTGACTTCGGTTTCGGCTAGATAGGTTAATCGGTATTGCAATAATCTTCTTTGTTTTTCTTCTTCTGAAAACGCGCTCCATTCGGATGGGAAAAAAATTTCCACATGGTCATCACACACCGCATCAACAGTGGCGTTACCACTCATTTCAAAAATAGCAATCAAGGTCGAGATATCTTCGGCTTTGTCGGTTTCTTTATTGTACCAGGAGTTGAAGAGTTGGATGAAAATCCATTGCGTATGTTTGTAATAATCGGCATTAGAAGTACGGACTTCTCGGCTCCAATCAAAGGAGAATCCGATTTTATCTAATTGTTCGCGATACCTTGCAATATTTTCCCGAGTGGTTTTTTCGGGATGTTGTCCTGTTTGAATGGCGTATTGTTCGGCTGGCAATCCGAAAGAATCGTAGCCTTGTGGATGTAATACGTTGAATCCTTTATGACGTTTGAAACGGACCACGATATCGGAAGCGATGTATCCCAGAGGATGCCCTACATGTAAGCCTGCTCCGGAAGGATAAGGGAACATGTCGAGTACATAATATTTAGGTTTATCAGAGTTGTTAGAGGCAGCGAACGTTTGGTTTTGTGCCCAATACTGTTGCCATTTGGCTTCGATTTTTTCGTGGAAGTACTTCATTCGTCAATCTTATTGTTTTTTATTGGTCTCATGCTTGCCTTTAGGGCTTGCCATTATAAGCTCGCAAAGTCGCAGAGTCGCAAAGTTGCTGGTATTTATAAATTGTTAATTACATTTACTTTCTAGCCCCGATGGTAGTGGAAATCCTCGTAGAGATTGCAACGAACAGCGGGAAAATGGCTGACTGAAACTGCCCGAACCATTCGCTGCTAAAAAATTTTAAGCGACAAATTTACGTTTATTATAATAAAGTTAAAAGTTTGTACGTTATAAAGGAGAAAAACAATTTTCTTTATTATTTTTACGGCTTAAATCACTGTTTATGTCAGACTCATTTGAAAAGTTTCAGAAGCGCAGAGTTATTACCTCTTATTTTTCGGTAGTGTTGAGTATCTTTTTGGTGTTGTTTTTGTTGGGAATCTTGGGGCTTTTTGTCATCAATTCCAAACGATTGTCAGACAACTTTAAGGAAGAAATTGTGATGACGGTATTCTTTAAAACCGAAGCTTCCGACTCCGCTATAAGCGCCTTTAACACCGAATTGAAAACAGCCAAGTTTGCAAAATCTTTTGCCTATGTTTCGAAAGAGAAAGCGGCTGAGCAACATAAGAAAGTTATTGGGGAGGATTTTATGCAGTTTTTGGGCGTAAACCCTTTACAAAATTCGTTTGATATTCATTTGAAAGCTGATTATGTGACCAATCCTGAGATAGCTAAAATTCAGAATCGTTTGCGTAAAAATGATATGATTGCGGATATTGTTTATGACAAGCAATTGGTGACTTTGGTGAACGACAACATCAAAAACATTAGTATGTGGATATTGATTATTAGTTGTGTTTTTGCGCTGGTTTCGGTGTTGTTGATTAACAGTTCGTTGCGTTTATCTATTTATGCGAATCGCTTTATTATCAAGACCATGCAAATGGTGGGGGCTACCAAGTCCTTTATTAGAAAACCTTTTATTAAGACTAATGTTATTCTTGGTTTTGTGGGAGCGGTATTGGCGATTTTGGCTTTGATTGGCGTGTTGATTTATATTGAAACTAGTTTCCCGAATTTGGGAATTATGGAAAATAAATTGGCTATCATTGGGGTGTTGTTGGGTGTTTTAGTGCTTGGAACTGTGATTACTTTTATTAGCACCTATTTTGCAACACAGCGCTTTTTGAATTTGAGAACAGACGATTTGTATTAGAATAAAGAAGCAAGAGACAAGAAAAAAGAATTATACCTATAGAAAACATGAAAAATAACGAGCAACAACCAGATTTTCTTTTTGATAAAGTAAATTACAAGATATTATTGATTGGCATAGTTGTAATTGCTTTAGGGTTTATCCTTATGAGTGGTGGTGGAAGCGATGATCCTAAAGTTTTTAATGAAGATGTTTTTAGTTTTAGAAGAATCCGATTGGCGCCGACTGTGGTTTTGATTGGGTTTGGAATTACGATTTATTCTATTTTTAAGAAAAGTAAAACTGCCTAATGGATTATATTCAAGCCATTGTTCTGGCCATTATTGAAGGGATAACTGAATTTCTTCCGATTTCTTCTACAGGTCACATGATTATTGCCTCTTCCTTTTTTGGGATTGCACATGATGATTTTACCAAATTATTTACCGTTGTGATTCAGCTTGGCGCGATACTATCAGTAGTAGTTTTGTATTTCAAAAGATTTTTTCAAACGCTTGATTTTTATTTCAAATTACTAGCGGCTTTTATTCCGGCTGTGGTTTTTGGATTGCTATTTAGTAAAAAGATTGATGCTTTGTTGGAAAACCCAATCACGGTTGCAATTTCCTTAGTAATTGGCGGAATCATTTTACTGAAAGTAGACGATTGGTTTACCCAAAAAGAAGAGACTCAAGAAACAGAGAAAATAAGTTATGCTACGGCAGTTAAAATTGGTTTGTTTCAATGCTTGGCTATGATACCAGGAGTTTCCCGAAGTGGTGCGAGTATTATTGGTGGGATGTCTCAAAAATTATCTCGTAAAACGGCTGCTGAATTTTCGTTTTTCTTGGCGGTTCCAACGATGCTTGGAGCTACGGTTAAGAAATGTTACGATTATTACAAAGACGGTTTTGTATTGAGTCATGACCAAATTAACTTTTTGATTATTGGTAATGTCGTGGCATTTATTGTGGCGCTGTTGGCTATTAAATCGTTTATTGGGTATTTATCCAAACATGGTTTTAAAATGTTCGGTTACTATAGAATTGTAGCAGGTTTAGCGATACTTCTTATCCATTACTTTGTAATGACATTAACTACGCTTTAATGACTGCTGAAGACTATTTAGAAGGTCAAATTCTTCTCATTGACAAACCGCTGACTTGGTCTTCCTTTCAAGCGGTGAATAAGTTGAAGTACCTTCTGAAAAGGAAATATGATCTTCCTAAAAAATTCAAAATTGGTCATGCTGGCACTTTAGATCCTTTAGCCACAGGATTACTGATTGTTTGCACTGGAAAGTTTACCAAACGCATTACTGAAATTCAAGGTCAAGCCAAAGAATATACTGGAACTTTTACTATTGGGGCTACTACTCCTTCCTACGATATGGAAACGGAAGTGGATGCTACTTTTCCAACAGATCATATTACAGCCGAATTTATCCAAGAGACAACAAAACAATTCCTTGGTGAAATTGACCAAAAACCTCCTGTTTTTTCGGCTATCAAAAAAGACGGAAAACGTTTGTATGAACACGCTCGTGCTGGCGAAGAAGTGGAGATAGCGTCAAGAAAAACTACCATTCACGAATTTGAAATCACCAGAATTGCTTTGCCTGAAATTGATTTTAGAGTAGTCTGCAGCAAAGGAACTTATATTCGTTCGCTAGCTTTTGATTTTGGAAAAGCACTCCATTCAGGTGCTTATTTATCCGTTTTACGACGCACTAAGATTGGCGATTACGATGTTGCCAATGCTATTTCACCATCGGGATTTGAGCAGCTGCTAAATCAGCCCTAGTCATCAAATCCATAATTTCTTTTTGAGTTGACAATCCTTTATCGTGTAAATACCAAAGTTGCAAATTAGTTTTAGCCGTTTCATCTACTATTCCGTGTAGTGCTTTATAATCGAGAATCAGTTTTTTAGCTCCGTTTGGTCTTGGTCCAAAATCGCCTAAAACGCTCAAAGTATTTTTATCTAATACAATTAATTTGGGAATAGATTTGGTTCCATTAGTCAAAAACAAATTCATCAAATCCTCGTTCTCATCTCGAAACACAATTTTTAAATCAATTTTATGGGAACTTTCGGCCATTTTATGAATCACAGGAAGAATCTGAGCTGCATCGCCACACCATCCTTCAGAAAGCACTAACCAAATATATTCCCCCTGCAAATGATTTAATTGCTGAATGTATTCGGTTGAAATTTTTATGGTTTTCCCCAAACGATTCATACGCGCTTCATTCAATTCAGAATAGTGAAGCAAATCTTGAGTTTGTTCTTTTCCAGATGCTTTTCTTTCTTTAAGTAAAGAGGAAACTATACTTCTATATTGAGCATAATCATAGCTATTAGACAAACTTTTCTTAATGATAGGTACCATGGCTTGAATTTTATATTGCAAAATTACAAAACCAAAGATTCAAAAAATGTGATAATTGTTACCAAAACAATATTTTTATCAGATACTGTAAAAAAAGAGAATATGTTTATATTTGCAACACTAAAAATAAACACAATCCAGAATGAAATACAAAAGAATTCTTCTAAAACTAAGCGGTGAAGCTTTAATGGGCGAAAGACAATATGGTATCGACCCAAAACGTTTAGCCGAATATGCCGATGAAATCAAAGAAATTCATGATAAAGGTGTAGAAATTGCCATCGTTATTGGTGGAGGAAATATTTTTAGAGGAGTTGCTGGAGCCAGTAATGGTATGGATAGAGTGCAGGGGGATTACATGGGAATGCTTGCTACGATTATCAACGGAATGGCATTACAAGGTGCATTAGAAGATAAAGGCATGTTAACTCGTTTGCAAACTGCTTTAAAAATTGAAGCGATTGCAGAGCCCTATATCAAAAGAAGAGCTGTTCGTCATTTAGAAAAAGGAAGAATTGTTATTTTTGGAGCTGGAACTGGAAATCCTTATTTCACGACAGACACTGCTGCGGTACTACGTGGCGTAGAAGTACATGCTGATGTAATTTTGAAAGGAACACGTGTTGACGGAATTTATGATGCTGATCCAGAGAAAAATCCAAATGCCGTGAAATTTGACAGCATTACATTTGATGATGTTATCAAAAAAGGATTGAATGTTATGGACAGTACAGCGTTCACTTTAAGTCAGGAAAACGCTTTACCGATTGTGGTTTTTGATATGAATAAAAAAGGAAATTTACTAAAAATATGTAACGGTGAATCTATTGGCACCGTAGTGAAAATATAGACATTTTAGACTGCTTAGACATCTTAGACCAACTTACAATCTATGAAGTCTAAAAATCTAATAATCTAACAATCTAAAAAGAAATGGAAGAAATAGAATTTATTTTAGACAGTACAAAAGAATCGATGGCAGGTTCTATTGCGCATTTAGAAAAAGAGTTTTTGAATATTCGCGCTGGAAAAGCTTCACCACAAATGTTGGGGAGTGTTTTTGTAGATTATTATGGCTCTCAAACACCACTATCGCAAGTTTCCAATGTGAACATTCCAGATGCTCGAACCATTACTATTCAGCCTTATGAAAAAAACATGTTGCAAACTATAGAAAAAGCCATTATGGTGGCCAATCTTGGTTTCAATCCTATGAACAATGGTGAAAACATTATCATCAATGTTCCTGCTTTGACTGAGGAAAGAAGACGTGACTTGGTAAAACAAGCAAAAGCAGAAGCAGAAGATGCCAAAATCGGAATCAGAAATGCTCGTAAAGACGCCAATACTGAAATTAAAAAATTAGAAAAAGAAGGGACTTCGGAAGATGTTTGTAAAACGGCTGAAGATGACATTCAAAAATTAACGGATGGTTTTATCCGAAAAGTGGAGGAACACTTGGCTACAAAAGAAGCCGAAATTATGAAAGTATAACTTTTGTTAATTCAATATTAAAATCCGCCATGTGCGGATTTTTTTATCCTTATTTTTGTTTGATAGTTTGGTGCCAAAATTTCACTAATGAAGCAATTCTTTATTTTGTTTTTATTTTTCCCGATGTTGCTTCAAGCACAATATCAAGTCCATGGAATTATTAAAGATGTTGAGACAAAAAAAGCACTTCCTTTTGCCACAATTACTACAGAAAAAAAAGTCACAACCATTGCTGATGTGGATGGTAAGTTTAATTTAATTTCAGTTACAGCACCTGAAATCTTGACTATTTCTTATGTTGGTTATGAATCAAAAACCATTTCATTAGTAGAAATCAAATCGTTTTTAACACTTTATCTTTCCCCAAAAATTGATGCACTAAAAGAGGTTATTATTCCCAATTCAAATACGGCAAATGCTATTATTACGAAAGTAATTCAACAAAAGGCAAACAACAATCCTCAAAAAAAGCTACAAAGTTTTCAATTCAAATCATACAATAAATTAGTAGTAACTGCCAATCCTGACTCTATTATTGGTAAAATTGACACCGTTTTTGTTAATGCAGTTTCCAAAGATAAAATCGTCAAAATTGATTCTTCGGATTATAAGTTTAAAAAGCTAATTGATAAGCAACATTTGTTTCTTACTGAAAAAGTATCCCAATTTCAATTTGAAAAACCTCTTTTAAAAGAAACAATTCTAGGGACCAAAATGGCTGGTTTCAAAGAGCCTGTTTATGAATTTTTGGGATTCAGTTTACAGTCATTTTCTATTTATGATGACCAATATGAACTTTTTGAAACCAAATACAAAAGCCCAATTGCCAATAATGCATTGCAACGATATCGATTTAAAATATTAGACACCACTTTTGTGGATAATCGAAAAGTGGTGGTGGTATACTTCAAAAATAAAAATAATGCTAAAGGATTAGAGGGATTGCTTTATATAGACCAAGAAAACTATGCCATTGCTAAAGCTATAATGAGAATTCGAGGCGTTTTAGATATTACGGGAATTCATGAATTTAGCTATTTGCCAGAGGAAAAAGTTTGGTTTCCAACGCGTAAAAATTTTAAAATTGTAAAAGGGAAAAGCAAAGAACAAACTACTATTTTAGGCGGAAGGATTGCATTTTCAGCCGAAGATGATGAAACAAATTCGAAAAAAGCGGCTTCTGATTTTACTTATCTTTCTTCCGAAATGCATGTTTTTGATTTGAAAGTAAATCCCCCTTTGTCTATAAAAAAATCATTTATTGCCATTGATGTTAAAGAGAATGCAAATAACCAAAATAATGCTTTTTGGAAATCCAATCGCATTGACAGTTTAGATAGAAGAAGTGAAAGAACCTATCTCGTTTTGGATAGTTTAGTAACCAAGCGAAAGATTGAAAAAAAGATTAGATTGGGCCGAAAAATCATCAATGGGTATTTACCTGTGGGCTGTTTTGATTTTGATTTACGCTATTTGTTAACTTATAATAATTATGAAGGATTCCGATTTGGCATAGGAGGCATTACTAACGAATTGTTCTCGAAAAAAATTAGAGTTGAAGGATATACCGCCTATGGTTTAAAAGACGAAACGATTAAATATAATATTGGTTCAGCCTTCAGAATTGGCAATGCCTCCAGCTCCTGGATAGGCGCCGCTTATACTGATGATGTTCGGGAAATTGCTAGTACTAATTTCGCTACTGACAAACGGACCTTCAGATTCTATGATTCTAGGCCCTTCAATATTAGCACGTTTTATAATCATAAAACTTGGCGGGCCTATCTGGAGACTAAAATCATTCCAAAATCCGAAAGTATTTGGCAGCTTTCCCATAGCGAAATCCGGCCTTTGTTTAATTATACTTTTGCTTATGAAGGCAAACTGTACAATGAGTTTGCTTTTACAACAGCCTTATTGTCTATACAATGGAATCCGAACAGTGATTTTATGCAAACTCCCACTGGCAGAATTGAATTTGAAAAACGGTTTCCAAAATTCTCTTTACAATATACAAAATCACTTCCTGGCGTTTGGGGAAATCACTTTGTTTTTGACAAAATTGATATTAGGATTGAATATGAAAAAAAATATTTAAACGATCAAAAATCTACTTTTTTAGTGCAGGCAGGAAGTGTCTTTGGTGCTGCTCCTATTACTCATTTGTATAGTGTTTCTCCCAACAATTTGACTGCGGAAAATATAATAGAACAAATTAAATTAAGTGGAAAAAACAGTTTTGAGACCATGTATTATAACGAATTTTTTTCAAGTGAATATGTGATGTTTCAACTCAAACATGGTTTCAAGCGACTAACCGTATTTCGAAACATAAAGCCTTCTATTGTACTAGTAACTCGAATGGCTTGGGGCGACATGCAACATCCTGAGCGACACTTAGGAATAGTTTATAAAACTTTAGACCGTGGTTTTTTTGAGTCAGGCATTGAACTCAACCAAATTTACAAAGGTTTTGGATTGGGTGGATTTTACAGATATGGTCCAAATCAATTACCAAGATTTGAAGATAATCTTGCCATTAAAGTAAGTTTTATATTTGATTTTGGATTTTAGTTACGGCTTAACAATAAGCACAGAAGGAATATCAGTCAGCCAAGACACCTCATCATCTACTAACTTTTTCCAAGTTTCTAAACTAAAAACCATCAAATCTTGCTGTTGTAAAAACGGTTTGTTGAGTTTATCTGTGACAGAAACTTCAATGTTATTAGGATAGCTTTGTTCTAAGGCAGCTAATGAATTTTCAACAATAAAATTGTTTTTAGTATGTTCATTATTATCTAAAATGGTAATGTGAGAACCATTATTGTAAATCAATTTTTGAGCATAGTCAATTAAGAATACATCACCAACACTAAAAATACCCAGAAAGACTTTTTCAATTTTTTGCAAATCTTTGTCAATTAAGATTCCTAGTGGTGTTTTGGTTTTTGAAATTATCAAACGAGTTCTATCATCAAAAGGTGAGTTTTCAAACAATCCTTCTTTCCCTTTGAACTTATCCAATAATCTATCTGGGTTAATAATTCTTGAAGTAAATCCAAGTACTTTCCCTAAAATGGTTCCTTCAAAAATGGATTTCCCTAAACCGACCAATAGTAAATCGTATTTCCCTTCTCTTGCAATATCAGCAATGTCGGTTTCTATATCCCCAGTTGCTTTGAAAATCGTTGTAATTTCTTGATTAAGGTTTTGAGATTCCTCTATAATAGGTTTGAAAGTAGCTGCTTCATATTCTTCTAAATTGTAGGCGTGCATTTCGTCACTCATGGTTAAATGCATGGCCGTAACATTAGCTGTATCAGATTGTTTTTTGGTAAGACTGTTGGCCAAACGCAATAATGATTTCCCTTTTTCATTGTTCCCAAACGAAATCAGGATATTAAAATCGGAATTCTTTTTAACTTCAGAAGGAATAATAACATCTTTAGTTTTAAAAATAAAATTGATTATATCTAATGCTGGCCCAGTCATAAATGTGGTAACCAATGCCATAATAACCATCATGGTAAATACTTTTGGGGAAAGCACTCCTAATTCGTATCCAATATTTAACACCACTAATTCCATTAACCCTCGAGTATTCATTAAAGCGCCGATGGTCAAACTATCCCTCCAGGTTTGTCCGACAAACTTTGCCGCTAATGCACTTCCGAAGAATTTTCCGGCCACAGCTACTGCAATGATACAGCCCGTAACTTTCCATAAATAGATATCATTAATTAATCCAATCTCGGTTCGTAATCCTGTGAATACAAAGAATAACGGCAGCAATAAAATGACTGATACATCTTCTACTTTTTCAATAAAAACATTTCTGAATTTAGCGATATCAGGCATAATGGCTCCCATCAAAAAGGCACCAAATAAAGCGTGAATACCAATGATTTCGCTTACATAAGCAGAAACAATTAAGGTTAAAAGAAAAATTGCGACAACGGATTTTTTGATATTTTCCTTTTTTGCATACAAATCTCCGACACGTTTCAAAAAAGGTTTTACCACAAAAAGCATAGTCAAAACATAGACAAGAGCCAATCCAATAACATACAAAGAACTCACAAAACTTCCCGCTTTGACAATTGCAATTACGACTGCTAAGATGCACCATGCAGTAATATCATCGGCAGCGGCACATGTAATAACGATAGTCCCTAATCTTGTTTTATGAATGCCTCGTTCCTGCACAATTCGGGCTAAAACCGGAAATGCAGTGATACTCATAGCAATTCCCATGAACAAACTGAATGAAAGAAACTCAACGCCTGATGGCGCAAATTGATGATAGATGTAATACGACAATCCGATACCTAAAGCAAACGGGATAACAATACTCGCATGACTAATTACTACGGCTTCATTGGCTTTGTTTTTTAAGACTTTTAAGTCCAATTCCATTCCGATAACAAACATGAAAAGTATTAATCCTATTTGGCTCAATAACTGAAGATTTCCAAGAGATTCAACTGGAAATAAAGCATCCTTCATATCGGGAAAATATAATCCAAAAAGAGAGGGACCAAGAACAATTCCAGCGATGATTTCACCAATGACTGAAGGCTGTCCAATCTTTCTGAAAATCCATCCAAAAACTCTAGCCACGAGGACAATGGTAATGATTTGGAAAAGCAATAAAGCTAGCGGATGTTGTAAATTATGAAATAAAGAAGATAGAAACTGAACCCATTGGCTATCTGTAGATGATGGAGAAATGATTTTTCTACCTACTTCTAAAAGTTTTCCTTGTTCAACAATTCTATACATTAAGTAGGTGAACCCACCGGTAACAATGATATAAAATAAAGAGTTTTTTATATTTCTCATCCAAAAGTTGTTGTTGCTTCTGTTTACAAAGATGCTAAAAAGCAATGTATTTTTTTATTTTTTTTTATGCTATTAATGATTATTTAACTTCATCCGTAAATCTGCCATAAATTAAGCAAATCTTTTGCAAAAGACTATCCTATTTTACGCGTTTTAATTACCTTTGCAACCGTTTTTATCGTAAAATGAAAAAGAAAATTAAAGTAGGATTTTGGGAATTTATTGCAGGCATAATTCTGAGAAATAGAATTGCCATTAGCATTGGTATTTTTCTATTAACTATTTTCTTAGCCATGCAATGGAAAAATGTTGGCATGACTTATAAAGAAGCCAATCTACTTCCAAAAAACCATAAAGCCAATAAAGATTATACTCAATTCCTCAATATTTTTGGTGAAGAAGGGAACTTAGTCGTTATTGGAATTAAAGACAATCGTTTTTTTACACCAAAGGCCTATCAAGCTTGGAATGAATTGATGACTAATTTGAAATCTCACAAGGAGGTTGAATTGGTAGTGTCATTGAATGATTTAAAAAAATTACAAAAAAACGACACCTTAGAAAAATTTGAATTAGTCCCGCTAGTTAATCAAAAAAGAACGCTAGACCCTACTTATTTAGCTGAAATCAAAAGACAACTTTTTCATGATTTACCCTTTTACGAAGGGTTGCTTTTCAATAAAAAATCGGGAAGTATTCGCTCTGCTATTTATATCAACAAAAAGGTAGTTAACTCTCCTATTCGGAAAAAATTCATTCTAAATGTGTTGGTTCCTGAAGTAGCCAAATTTGAAAAGAAGACTGGAATTGATTTGAAAGTTTCGGGCATGCCCTATATCCGAACTATCAATACCGAAAACATGAAAGGGGAAATTGGGCTCTTTATTGGTGCAGCCTTATTCATCACTTCCTTAATTTTCTTTTTATTTTTCCGTTCCCATAGAGCAACTTTTATTTCCATTTGTATATTGATAGTTGGAGTAATGTGGTCTTTTGGAACACTCGGATTGTTCCATTACAAAATCACCATTTTAACGGCTATTATTCCACCTCTAATTATCGTAATTGGTATTACAAATTGTATTTTCCTTATCAATAAATACCAACAGGAAATCAAGACCCATCGCAATCAGGCGAAAGCTTTACAACGAGTAATTTCAAAAATTGGGGTGTCAACCTTGATGACTAATTTGACCACAGCCATTGGTTTTGCTACTTTCATGATTACTGGCAATGATTTGTTGTATGAGTTTGGTTTGGTCACTTCTATCAATGTAATTACGGTCTATCTTTTGACTTTGATGGTGGTGCCGATAGTGTATAGTTTTATGCCATTGCCCAAAGAAAAGCACTTGAATCATTTAAGCAAAAACTACTTGTCTTCCATTTTAAATTTGGTTGAGAATTTGGTAAAAAACAAACGCAATTTGATTTACAGTATTTACGGTTTGCTTTTGATTTTTAGTGTCATAGGGGTTTCTCAAATGAAAGTTTCTGGAAGTTTAATTGGAGAAATGCCAAAAAGTGCCTCGTTCTTTAAAGACATTGTTTTCTTTGAAAAAGAATTTAACGGAGTGATGCCTTTGGAAATTATGATCAATACCAAACGCAAAAAAGGAGTAATGAAATCCTCCACTTTGCGAAAAATGGATGAATTACAAACCACCATTGATAGCATTCCTGAATTATCAAAACCAGTTTCGATAGTAAATTTAGTAAAGTATTCGAAGCAAGCTTTCTATAATGGCAATCCCGAATATTACGATTTACCCAATTCCCAAGAGCAAGCTTTTATTTTGTCGTATGCCAAAAATGCTACCAAAGGTTCAAAAGACAATTTGATGAAAAGCTATGTGGATTCGACTGGTCAATATGCTCGAATTACTACGTTCATGAAAGACATTGGCACTGAAGAGATGGCTAAAATCGAAAAGAAATTGCATGCCAAAATTGATAAAATTTTCCCTAGCGACCGCTATGAAGTTACGTTAACAGGAAAGGCGTTGGTCTTCCAAAAAGGAACATCTTACTTGGTTACCAATCTTATCGAATCGTTAATCTTTGCCATTTTACTAATTGCTGGATTGATGGCTTATATGTTCCGTTCCTGGAAAATGATTTTTGCTTCGGTGGTAACCAATATTCTACCGCTTTGTATCACTTCTGGTTTAATGGGTTATTTCGGAATTCCCCTGAAACCTTCCACCATTTTAGTGTTTAGTATAGCTTTTGGAATCTCAGTCGATAATGCTATTCAGTTTATGGCGAAGTACCGACATGACTTAATTCAGAATGGAGGAAAAATCAAGAAAGCGGTTATTAGTGCCTTACATGAAACTGGCGTTAGTACTTTTTATACATCGGTGGTGTTGATTTTTGGTTTTGCTATTTTTACTTTATCAAGTTTTGGCGGAACGATTGCTTTGGGAGGATTAATTTCGGTTACTCTGACTTTTGCTATGTTTGCCAATTTGGTAGTGCTTCCGGCATTGGTTTTAACCACTGAAAGATGGGGGAGCAAAAAAGAATTACTCGAAGAATTGCTAGAAGAACCGAGCATTAATATCTATAGAGATAACAACGAAGAACACGGAGAAGAAGACAGCGAAAAATAAGGCTATTTTCAATTATATTTGCATCAGAAAAAGAATTAAAAATGAAACATTCAAGAGTAAAAGACTTACTAAGCAGCGAGAAATCAAACTATGAAGTAACTGTAAAAGGTTGGGTAAGAACTTTTAGAAACAATCAATTTATTGCGTTGAACGATGGTTCGACTATTAACAATATTCAATGTGTTGTCGATTTTGAAAACACTCCTGAAGAGACTTTAAAAAGAATTACTACTGGCGCAGCACTTTCGCTTACAGGAAATTTAGTAGAAAGCAAAGGAGCTGGTCAGAAATATGAAATTCAGGTTTCAAAACTAGAGATTTTAGGAGATTCTGATGCCGAGAAATTTCCAATGCAACCTAAGAAACATTCGCTTGAATTTTTACGTGAAAACGCCCATTTAAGAGTTAGAACCAATGCATTTGGAGCTATCATGAGAGTGCGTTCGGTATTGGCTTTTGCGGTGCATCAATATTTTCAAGAAAAAGGATTTGTATATGTAAATACGCCTGTAATCACTGGTGCTGATGCCGAAGGTGCTGGAGAAATGTTCCAAGTAACATCCTTGCCTTTAGATAATTTGCCAAAAAACGAAGAAGGCAACATCGATTACAAAAAAGATTTCTTCGGAAAACATACCAACCTAACCGTTTCTGGTCAATTAGAAGGCGAAACGTTTGCCATGGCATTGGGTCAGATTTATACTTTTGGACCCACTTTTCGTGCAGAAAACTCAAACACCTCTCGTCACTTAGCTGAATTTTGGATGATTGAGCCAGAAGTAGCTTTCAATGATTTGAACGACAATATGGATTTGGCAGAAGATTTTATCCAATACGTAATTAAATATACGATGGACAAATGCCAAGACGATTTGAAGTTTTTAGAAAGTCGTTTGCAAGAAGAAGAAAAACAAAAACCTCAAGCTGAGAGAAGTGAAATGGGATTGTTGGAAAAATTAAATTTCGTTTTAGAAAACAATTTCAAACGTGTTTCCTATACTGAAGCTATTGACATTTTAAGAGATTCGACTCCAAATAAAAAGAAGAAATTCCAATACATCATTAACGAATGGGGCGCTGATTTACAAAGTGAGCATGAAAGATATTTAGTGGAAAAACACTTTAAATGTCCTGTGATTTTGTTTGATTATCCAGCGAATATTAAAGCCTTTTACATGCGTTTGAACGAAGATGGAAAAACCGTTCGTGCGATGGATATTTTATTTCCTGGTATCGGAGAAATTGTTGGAGGTTCACAAAGAGAAGAGCGTTACGAGGTTCTAGTTGAAAAAATGAAAGTGCTTGGCATTGACGAAGAAGAACTTTGGTGGTATTTAGACACCCGTCGATTTGGTTCAGCTGTGCATTCTGGTTTTGGATTAGGATTTGAAAGATTGGTGCTTTTCGTAACGGGAATGACAAACATTCGCGATGTGATTCCTTTCCCAAGAACACCACAAAACGCAGAGTTTTAATAACTGTATTCTGTTTTAAGTTATCTGTTAAAATAAATTCAGAAACCGACAACCGACAACTTACAACCAACAACAATGTTAAAGCAGTTTCTAAATCTTAAATTATCACAAAAGCTATCGCCTCAACAAATTCAGTTGATGAAAATGATACAAATGCCTACGCAGGCATTTGAGCAACGATTGAAAGAGGAGTTGGTTGAAAACCCGGCCTTGGAAAGTGGTAGAGATGAAGAACAAGAACTTTACGAAAAAGATGAATTTGACAACAACGAAGAGTATGATGATCTTGTTGGAAGCGATAATATCGAAACCGATGAAATCAACATCGATGAGTATTTGAGTAATGACGAAACGCCTGAATACAAACTTCAAGCTAATAATTACAGTGATGATGACGATGACAGAGAAATACCTTTTGCCGCTCAGACTACTTTTCATCAAGATTTACTCAATCAATTAGACACCTTTCTTTTAACTGAGGAAGAACGTAATATTGCCGAATTTTTGGTAGGAAGTATTGACGATGATGGTTATTTACGTCGTGATGTTCAAGATATTGTTGATGACATGGCGTTTACTCAAGGTATTTATACGGATGAAAAAGCAGTTGAGAAAATGCTCCACATTATTTACGACTTAGATCCTCCGGGAGTAGGTGCGCGTAATTTGCATGAATGTCTTTTGCTACAACTTCGGCATAAAACCCCAACAGAATATATAGCGTTAGCCATCAATATTATTGAAAACGAATTTGATGCCTTTATCAAAAAGCATTACGAAAAACTAATGCTCACTTTTGAAATTTCGAAGGAGCAACTCAAAAAAGCCATCGAAGAAATTGAGAAATTAAATCCAAAGCCAGGTGGTACTTTTGATAGTAGCAGTAGTCGTTCTATAGAACAAATTGTACCCGATTTTATCATTAGAATTGTAGATGGGGAATTAGAACTTACTTTAAACAGCAGAAATGCACCCTCTTTACACGTTTCCAAAGATTATCAGGAGATGCTTCAAACTTATAAGGACTCTAAAGACAAATCCAACTCTCAAAAAGATGCGGTGATGTTTATCAAACAAAAACTAGATTCGGCCAAATGGTTTATCGATGCCATCCTTCAACGACAAGAGACACTTTATGTAACGATGAATGCCATTATGCATTTTCAGCAAGAATACTTCTTGGATGGAGAAGAAACCAAACTAAAACCTATGATTTTGAAAGACATCGCCGATATGGTTGGAATGGACATTTCTACAGTATCCCGTGTGGCCAGCAGCAAATATGTGGAAACACCATATGGCACAAAACTAATCAAAGAGTATTTCTCAGAGTCTATGAAAAATGACCAAGGTGAAGATGTTTCTACGCTCGAAATTAAAAAAATTCTGAAGACTATTATTGAAGAAGAAGACAAACACAAACCGCTACCTGATGATCAATTAGCAGAAATTCTTAAAGAAAAGGGATATCCTATTGCCCGAAGAACCATTGCTAAATACCGAGATTTGTTTGACATCCCTGTAGCTAGAATGAGGAAGAAGATTTAAAACCAAAGTATTTTGAAAAAAATCCTCCCTTTTTTTTCGTACCTCTTCCATCCTATTTTCATTCCACTTTTAGGAACTATATTCTATGTGCTATTTGATGAAAAATATTTCACTTTACCACAATACCTGATTCTATTTCTGCAAATCATTATTGTTACTTTTTTACTCCCGATTGCATTTTTCTATCTTTTAAGAACCTTTGGAAAAATTGAAAATGTAATGCTTTCAGATATAGCGCACCGAAAAATTCCGTTGTTATTGCAAATGGTTTTATTTGCTGTTTTAATAGAAAAAAGTATTACTGTAGATCGATTTCCAAGCTTATATTTCTTTTTTGTGGCTGGATTACTAAGTACCATTTTTGCTTTTTTATTGTTATATGTAAAAGTCAAAGCCAGCATTCACATGATTGGAATTAGTTCATTAACTGTTTTTATCATTGGACTGAGTATTCACAATCAAATCAACTCTATTAATTTGGTTGCTTTTTTTGTGATTATGAATGGCATAGTGGCTTCCTCACGATTGGTGATGAAGGCGCATACAAATAAAGAATTGTTAATTGGGTTTTTGTGTGGCATTATTCCACAAACAACGTTGCTGTTTTTTTGGCTATAAAATGTAAAACATTAAACCAAAATTAGTCGTATTCATATTAATGGATTCACCATCCATTTTTGCCGACGATTTAAACAATGGATTTAATCCATAATAGAAATAAAAATTCCAAGTGTTCCAACCAAAAGTTAGATAAACACCATATTGAAGTGGATTAAGATCTTTGTTATGGGATTGGGTAACCGTTGCGTTTGAAGATACCGATTTATACTCATCATAAAAAAGATAACTCAACTTAAATCCTGAATAAACCCTCCAAAAAATATGACTATCTGGAGTAGAATTACGCCATCTGAATTCTATTGGTAAATCTATGTAATGAAAAGATATTTTGTTTTTAGAATAGTAAACATTGGGATCTAAGGCTTGGTATGTATTCGTTCCATCGACATTAGAAATTCCTAAATTTTGACTGTAAATGGCCAATGAATAACCTAACCCTGCAGCAATGGAAACGGTTCTAGATTTATTGATGGGCATGTCTCTTAAAAAACCACCTGCAAAACCTGGTGAAAGCTTATTCTGTGCTATTTCTGAAGGACGTCTTTGAAGGGCATTATAAGTGATGTTCAGATAAAATTGATCTTCTCTATACAACGAATCGATAGCATCAAAATTAATTTCTTTTTCCTGAGCAAAAGTGGGAATAGAACTAAAAAAAATTATGATGAAAAGACCTATTCGCATAAAACTATTTTTAGAAAGAAAAGCAGAGAGGATGGGATTCGAACCCACGATACAGTTACCCATATACAAACTTTCCAGGCTTGCTCCTTCAACCACTCGGACACCTCTCTAATTGTGTTGCAAAGAACAACAAAATTTTTCAGTAAAAAAAGGTTAGTCTGTATTTTGTTAATGCATTTCTCCTCGAAGAGAGGTTTCAAAAATCGTTTTGAAAACTGCTGGTGCTACATTTTGTCCTAACAAATACATCAACTTAGTAATGGCAGCTTCCGTAGTGATATCTTTTCCAGAAATTACTCCAATTTTTTTAAGTTGCGAACTGGTTTCGTATTGTCCCATATTGACACTTCCACCTGAGCATTGGGTAACATTGATAATATACAAACCCTTTTTGATGGCTTTTTTTAAGGTATTGACAAACCATTCTTCTGTAGGTGCATTTCCTGAACCATAAGTTTCCAGAATAATCCCCTTCAGATTTGGAATAGCAATGATAGACGATAAGACAGATTCATTAATGCCCGGAAATATTTTTATTATCACTACATTGTTGTCCATCTCTTTGTGAACGACTAATCTTTTATTGGATTGTTTTTGTAAAACCAAAGTACTATTGACATTCAAATGCACGCCAGACTCGGCCAACTCAGGATAATTTGGTGAGGCAAAAGCTTTAAAATGTTCTGCATTAATTTTTGTAGTTCTATTGCCGCGGTATAATTTATATTCAAAATACAAGCAAACTTCCTGAATTACCGACTTCCCTTTTTGTTGCAATGAAGCAATTTGAATGGCGGTTATCAAGTTTTCTTTGGCATCCGTTCTTAAATCTCCAATAGGTAATTGTGAACCTGTAAAGACCACTGGTTTATTTAAATTCTCCAACATAAAACTCAATGCTGATGCGGAATAAGACATCGTGTCTGAACCGTGAAGCACTACAAATCCATCAAAGTTAGTATATCTTTCTTCTATAATTTCAGCAATTTCAACCCATTTCTCTAGGTTTATATTCGAGGAATCTATAGGTTTTTTAAAAGAAATCGTTTCGATATTACAATCCAAATGCTTGAGTTCTGGAATCTTTTGTAATAGTTTTTTAAAGTTGAATGCTTTCAATTCGCCCGTCTCAAAATCCTTAATCATACCAATGGTTCCACCAGTATAAATCAGCAATATGTTAGGCTTAGATTGCATGTTAGTATTTTGATTTATTCACTACTGGATTGGCATACATCGCTAAAAAGCTTTCTACCATTTGCGGATTAGTTTCATCAATTTTCATCTCTAATCGACGCTCAAATAACGACTTTTCGTTTTCGGTGTAAAAGTCTTTGTACTTATCCGTTTTATGTAATAAATCGTAAGCAATATAGTTAGTGGGCCACAATTTATAACTCTGTAAAATAGAATCATCAATGGCTTGAGCCAAAGCTTGAATTTGTTTATTGGAATTGTCAAATTCTTGTGTGATTTTATCTAATTCTTTGTCTAAAATATCACCTACATGAATATGGATTCTTTTCTTTTGACCAATGATTCCGCTTAAAAGCGTAACGAAATCTTCATTTTTCTCTTTGATGTAAATCTCATCATTTGCTTCAGCTATTAACTGTGGCATTTTCAAAGCATCTGTCGGGTCATATTCATAAGAAATGGAAACAGGAACTATTTTTATTTTCTTAAAATAATCCATCAAATTCACTTCATCCGAACCCATAGCTAGCATTTTTAAAACGCCTGAATGAGTAGCATCATTACCATCCTTGGTTCTTCCTTCACGTTGAGCTATCCAAACCGAACGATTTTCTCTTAGTAATAACTGACCAATATATTCGGACATTAATTTTGAACTTACCAGTAATTCTCTGGGAGGCAAACCTCGAAGTACCAAAAAATTTCTATTCAGTTTTGAAAGCGTTTTTAGAAACGATTTTTTAACCAAATTATCTCCAATGGCCGAAGCTGTCATTACTAATCCGTGATCAAACAAGGCAACGTTTAGTAATGAGGTGTCTAAAATGATATCTCTATGATTAGAAATAAAAAGATAAGCCGTGTTTTTTTGCAGCTTTTCAAAACCTGAAGTGGTCAATCCTTCCGAGCTTTTTTCCAAGACTTTTTGAACGGCTTGGTAAATAAAATTACATTGAAAATCGCGAATCGAATGTGTTTTTTTAAGTTGGTTTTTCCAAACTTCTTCATCCACATCTGGGAAAGTAAAGCTCATCAACGCCTTCATCATCGGATGATTTACCGCTGAGTGAATAGCTTCATTGACTTCGGCATCATAATACGGTCGAATAGAATCAAATCTTTGCATCTTGGCTTACAATTTAGCTGGAACAAATGAACAAAAAAAAAGTCACTTTTTGTTACATTTTAGGTTAAATCCCGAAAACTTGTTTAGAATTTTCGGTCGTGATTCGAGCAATTTCTTCTATTGGCAATTGATAAATCTGTGCTAATTTTTCGGCAACCAATTTAGTATAACTGCTTTCATTTCGCTTACCGCGATAAGGAACAGGGGCTAAATAAGGCGAATCGGTTTCAAGAACAATATGTTGCAAATCGATTTCGTTTAAAAACTGATCTATTTTTCCGTTTTTAAAAGTGGCCACTCCTCCTATTCCCAACTTCATATTCAAATCAATGGCTCTTTTGGCTTGACCGAAATCACCTGAAAAACAATGAAAGATTCCGAATAAATCAGCAGCTCGTTCGCTTTCTAAAACCTCGAAAACTTCATCAAACGCCTCACGACAATGAATATTGATACCTAACTGATATTTTTTGGCTAATTGTATTTGATATTGAAAAGCTTCTTGTTGGATTTTTAACGTGGTTTTATCCCAGTACAAATCGATACCAATTTCACCTATAGCGTAGAACTTCTTTTTGGATAATTCCGTTTCAACATGAGCTAGTTCTTCCTTATAATTTTCTTTCACATAGCAGGGATGTAAGCCCATCATTAAAAAAATATTTTCTGGAAATTGCGCTTCCAAATCATACATCTTCTGAGTGTAATTCGAATCAATTGACGGCACAAAAAAACGGGAGACTCCATCCTTAATAGCACGCTGAATCATTTCAGTTCTATCTTGATCAAATTCCTCGGAATATAGATGGGTATGTGTATCGGTAAAAATCATAGTGTTTTTCAAAGCCGCAAAGTTACAAAGTTTGCTATCGATTTTTGAATTACATTTGACATCATTTCACTTTTATGAAAAACCTGCAAGAAGTACTGAAAAAAGAAAAGTACAAGAAAATAAACTTCAAGGTGTCGAAAACACAACATTTGCTTATCAAAGCTACTATTAATAGCGTTACTGGAAATTTTATTTTAGATACTGGAGCTTCCAATAGTTGTGTTGGTTTTGAAGGTATTGAAAAATTTGATTTAAAAGCAGGAAAGTCTAAGACCAAAGCTGCTGGTGCTGGTGCCACTGGAATGTATACCCAATTAGCCAAAAACAATTCTTTGAAAATTGGTCGTTGGAAAACAGAAGAATTCCATTTGGTTATTTTTGATATGGGGCATGTGAATCAAGCTTTACAACAATACAAAGCCAAGCCCGTTCATGGTATTATTGGTGCTGATGTTTTGTTAGAAGGAAAAGCAATTATTGATTATTCTAATCACTGTTTGTATTTGAAGTAAAATGTTTTTTCAAAGAATAAAAGGCCAAAATCGTACTCAATAACATCAAAAAACTTCCTAAAACAAATGGTGCGCCAGCAAATTGGAATGGTGCTTCTTTGTGCGTAAAAAAGTAAAAGGTGTTAGTCATCATCGGCGGACCAATAATCGCCGAAGCACTCATCAAACTCGCCATAGTTCCTTGAATTTCACCTTGCTCATTTGCTGGGACTTTCGATGAAACGGTAGCTTGTAATGCCGGACCAGCAATTCCTCCTAGACAATACGGTATTAAAAAAACAAACATCATCCAACTTTCTGTGGCAAAAGCAAAAAGCAACATCCCAACAGTATAAAGCATTAAGCCGATATAGATACTCTTTTCATTCCCTAATCTTGGGCTAGTCCATCGAATTAATCCTCCTTGAACAATGCCTACTAAAAGTCCGACTGCCCCAAGCGATATCCCCACCATTTTTTCATCCCAATGGAAACGATACATGGTAAAAAAACTCCAGTTGCTATGCACAGCATGAGAACCAACATACAAAAGGAAAATAGCTAAAATCAAACCCAATAAAGAAGGGTATTTTTTTAATCTTAAGAAAGCAGTTATGGGATTGGCTCGCTTCCATTCAAAGTCCCTTCTGTTTTCTTTGTCTAGGGATTCTGGCAAAATAAAATAACCATAAAGAAAATTCAACATACACAAAATGGCAGCCGCATAAAACGGAACACGGGAACCATATTGGCCTAAAAGCCCTCCAATTACAGGTCCTATAATAAAGCCTAAACCAAAAGCAGCTCCAATCATTCCAAAGTTTTTGGCTCGGTTTTCAGGGGTACTTACATCAGCAATGTAGGCCGAGGCTGTTGTGATACTCGCGCCCGTTAAGCCTGCAATAATTCTTCCTAGAAATAACCAAGCAATCGTTGGCGAAAAGGCTAGTAAAAGATAATCTAGGGCAAAAGCAAAAAGCGAAATCAAGATGATGGGGCGTCGTCCAAATTTATCACTCAAATTCCCAATCAAAGGAGCACAGATAAACTGAGTTATAGCATACGCAAAAGTCAACCAACCTCCATACTTTGCCGCTTCACTAATGTCGCCATGAATGAGTTCTTTGATTAATTTTGGAATCACTGGGATAATAATACCCCAACCCGTAATATCGATAAGCATAGTGATAAAAATAAATCCTATCGCTGCTTGTTTTTGATTTTGCTTCATACCTAAAAACTGTAACACAAATTAACGGAAAACATATTTAAAAAAACTATTTGATACTAAATTCAAGTTTTTAACGTTTTACTCATACAGACGCAACCATTTAACAATAAAGCACTCTTTCAAAAAAAATCGTATGAAAAACACAACCAACTCTTTCAACTTAAAAAAAGCAGTTTTCCCTTTTTTAACAGCTTTAATTTTAATCATTATTACTATTAGCTGCAGCAGTTCCGATAATGGGAATAGCCTTCCAACCGCTATTAAATTTAACAAACTAAAAACGGATGCTCTTAACTCTCTTACCCAACATTTCCAATTTAATACTGCAGATGGTTATGCCAGTTTTACATCTTCCAAAGGAGTTCAAATATCTTTTAGTGCCATTGCCTTATCCTTAAACGGAAATCCTGTAACAGGAACCATTGACATCGAATATATTGAAATTTTTGACGGTGGCAACATGTTAGTTACTGGTAAACACACTATGGGAAAAATGCCTGACGGTAATCATTCTTTGTTGCTTTCTGGTGGAGAATTTTATATTAATGCCACTAAAAATGGACAACAATTAGAATTACAAGGAACAATAACATTGGGAATCCCAACCAATTTAACAGATGGAGATAATGGCGGAAATCCTAATATGACTTTGTGGAACAAGACTGAAAACGATTCTGTATGGGTACCGAATGAAAACAACAACCCAGCAGGAGCAAATGGTGTGGAGCTGGGACAAGGACAAATAGCAACCGGAAATGGATTTTCTATTTATTATGCCTATGTTGGCACTTTTGGTTGGACCAATGTAGATTGTTTTTATAACTACACTGGTCCAAAAACGACTATTTTAGCTTCTGTTCCAAATGGTTATACTGATCAAAACTCTGCCATTTATTTACATTATGATGGAAAAGGAAATGCATTAGCCAAATTAGACACTTACGATACTACCACGGGGCTTTTTACCGAACATTATGGACAGATTCCCATTGGATTAGCGTGCCATATTATATTTGCTACTGAAGATAATGGGCATTTTAGATATGCCATAAAAGCTGTTACAATTTCTGCTGGTGAAGTCTATAATTTTACTCTGAGTGAAACCACAGTAGGTACTCAAGAGCAATTGACAGCCGCCATAAATGCTCTTCCATAATATATACAAACTAAAAATCCCGCTTATAAAACTAAGCGGGATTTTACATATATAGGCGCCTCATCCGAGACGGAAAAAACTTTAAAGTTCTAAAGCTTTCTTAGGATCATTATCCATTAAAATTGCTACTGGGTTTTCTAATGCTTCTTTTACCGCCACTAAGAAACCTACAGACTCACGTCCGTCAATGATTCTATGGTCGTATGATAAGGCTACAAACATTACTGGAGCAATAACGATTTGTCCGTTTTTAACCACGGCTCTTTCTACCACATTATGCATCCCTAAAATTCCAGATTGTGGTGGATTGATGATTGGTGTAGATAACATACTTCCGAAAACCCCTCCATTAGAAATAGTAAAGGTTCCTCCTGTCATTTCATCAACCGTGATTTGTCCGTCACGAGCACGGATTGCTAAACGTTTAATCTCAGCTTCAACTCCGCGGAAAGTTAACGTTTCTGCAAATCGAACTACAGGAACCATTAATCCTTTTGGTCCAGAAACAGCTACAGAGATATCACAGAAGTTATATGAAATTTTCTCTTGTCCATCAATCATGGAGTTTACATCTGGGTATAATTGTAATGCACGAGTAACCGCTTTAGTAAAGAACGACATAAAGCCTAATCCTAATCCGTGTTTGGTTTTGAATTCTTCTTTGTATTGTTCGCGTAAAGCATAAATGGCGGTCATATCTACTTCATTAAAAGTAGTTAACATAGCCGTTTCGTTTTTAGCCGCTACTAATCTTTCTGCTACTTTGCGACGTAACATCGATAATTTTGTTCTTTCAGAACCACGAGTTCCTCCAATTGGTGTTCCCATGGAAGGTACTCCTTTTACTGCGTCTTCTTTAGTAATTCTTCCATCTCTTCCAGTTCCTGTAACGGTTGCCGGATCAATATTTTTTTCGTCTAATATTTTTCTGGCTGCTGGTGATGGCGTTTGTGAAGCGTAAGTAGTAGTCGCCACTGGAGCTGCTTTTGGAGCTTCTGCTTTTGGAGCCTCAACTGCTGCAGGTTTTACATCTGCTGCAGGAGCGCTTCCTGTTGGTTTAGCCGCACTAGTGTCGATTAAACAAACTACCGCGCCTACTACTACTGCATCACCTTCTTCTGCTTTTAATGTGATAATTCCACTGGCTTCTGCTGGTAATTCCAAAGTAGCTTTATCCGAATCCACCTCAGCGATGGCTTGGTCTTTTTCTACATAATCGCCGTCTTTTACTAACCAAGTAGCAATTTCAACTTCTTTTATCGATTCTCCCGGTGAAGGGACTTTCATTTCTAAAATCATCTTTTATAATTTTATAGTGTTGTTCTTATTTATCTTTTTCTAGCCCCGATTGTAGTGGAAATCCTCGAAGAGATTGCAACGGAAAGCGGGAAATAGCTCCAAATTATTGAAATAAATTTTTATCAAATACCATTTTAATAGCATCGGCATGGCGGCGTCTGTCACGAGTACTGCTTCCTGCTGCTGGTGCTGCGTAGGCTTTTAATGAAGCTAATCTCCATTTCACTACATTGAAATTCATTAGCATATAACTGTAAGCCCCCATGTTTTTTGGTTCTTCCTGTGCCCAAACAAAATCATCAGCATTTGGATAAGTCGCAATCACGGCTTTCAACTGCTCTATTGGTAACGGGAATAACTGCTCAATACGAACCAAAGCTACATCATCTCTACCTGAATTTAGTCTTTCGGCTAAGATATCGTAATAGAATTTCCCTGTACAGAACACCAAAGTTTTTACTTTTTTCTTATCGATAGTATCGTCAATTACTTCTTGGAAACTGCCGTTGTATAATTCCTCGCGAGTAGAAACACACAATGGGTGACGCAACAAACTTTTTGGAGTAAACACTACCAATGGTTTGCGGAATTTGGTTTTCATTTGGCGACGCAACAAGTGGAAGAAATTGGCTGGTGTAGTACAATCGGCGACAAACATGTTGTGACGAGCACACAATTGCAAATATCTTTCCATACGAGCCGAAGAGTGCTCCGCTCCTTGTCCTTCATATCCGTGAGGCAACAAGAGAACGATACCGTTTTGGTTGTTCCATTTGTCTTCCCCGCACGAAATGTATTGGTCAATCATAATTTGGGCTCCATTAGAGAAATCTCCAAACTGAGCTTCCCAAATGGTTAAAGCATTCGGATTGGCTAAAGCATAGCCATAGTCAAATCCTAAAACGCCATATTCTGAAAGGAAGGAATTAAAAATATTGAACTTCCCTTTTTTATCTTTTACCGTGTTTAAAAGAATTACTTCTTCTTCACTGTCTTCTACTTTTACTACGGCATGACGGTGAGAGAAAGTTCCTCTTTCCACATCTTGTCCTGAGACACGTATATCATAGCCTTCGGTCAACAATGACCCATAAGCTAAGGTTTCTGCCGTTCCCCAATCAATGACATCATTGTCATACATGGTTTTTCTATCAGTAACAATTTTGGTTATTTTGCTGATGAATTTCTTATCTGAAGGCAATGTTGATACGGAAACGATGATTTCGTCTAATTTGTTTTTGTCGAAAGTCGTGTCTACTTTTTTCAACATTTCATCATCGGAAACCTGAACATATCCTTGCCACTCGTCTTGCATGAAGGGTTTGATAATCGTCAAATCTTTTTTACGAGACTCTTGTAGATTTTCATCTAGTTGTTCTTTGTAATCGTTTTCTATTTTAGTCAAATAGGCGGCATCCACTATTCCTGAAGCAATTAATTTCTCGGCGTATATCTCTCTCGGATTTTGATGTTTGGCAATCAGTTTGTATAAAACGGGTTGTGTAAAACGAGGCTCATCTCCTTCATTGTGACCATATTTTCTATAGCCTAACAAATCGATGAAGACATCGCGTCCGAATTGCATTCTGAAATCTAAGGCGAAAAGCATGGCATGAACCACCGCTTCTGCATCATCAGAATTCACATGAAGTACTGGAGACAAAGTCACTTTAGCCACATCGGTACAATACGTTGACGAACGAGCATCTAAATAATTAGTGGTGAATCCAACTTGGTTGTTAATTACAATATGAATAGTTCCTCCAGTTTTGTATCCGTCCAATTGTGCCATTTGTACAATTTCATAAACAATTCCCTGTCCAGCAACTGCAGCATCCCCGTGAACGGCAATAGGCAATACTTTTGAGAAATCGTCTGGGAAATATTTGTCTTGTTTGGCACGAGTGATTCCTTCAATAACGGCACCAACGGTTTCCAAGTGAGATGGATTGGGTGCTAAATTCAAGTTTATTTTTTTTCCTGATTTTGTAGTTCTTTCTGCGGTTAATCCTAAGTGGTATTTAACATCGCCATCAAAGTATTCCTTGTCATAATCTTTTCCGTCAAATTCAGAGAAGATATCTTGAGTTGCTTTTCCGAAAATATTGGCAAGGATATTTAGCCTTCCTCTGTGTGCCATACCCATAACGAATTGCTCTACTCCTTTTTCAGCAGCGGCTTCAATTAAAGCGTCTAAGGCTGGAATAATACTTTCTCCTCCTTCTAATGAGAATCGTTTTTGACCTACATATTTGGTATGTAAAAAGTTCTCAAACGAAACCGCTTCGTTCAACTTTCCTAAGATATGTTTCTTTTGGTCGTTGTCGAAGTTGGGAAGATTATCATTGATGTTTAATTTATCTTGAATCCATTGAATGATTTGTGGATTTCTCATATACATGTATTCGATACCAATGTGTTGGCAATACACGTTTTTCAGATGATTCAATATTTCTTTAAGAGTGGATGGCTTTTGTCCTAAAACCTTAGCGGCATCAAAAACCGTATTCATATCGGCAGAGGACAACCCGAAATTTTCTAAGCCTAAAGTAGGTGTAGATTGTCTTCTAGTACGAACTGGATTTGTTTCAGTAAATAAATGTCCACGTGTTCTGTAGCCGTCAATTAGCTTTAATACATTAAATTCTTTTTGAAGGGTATCAGAAACTTGTCCGTTTTGAGGAACATTGGCAGCATAAGTAGCCAATTGTTGCACTTGATGATCGGCGTAATTCTCTTCTCCATAAGTGGTGAAACCAAAGTCAAAACCTTGAAAAAAGGCTCTCCAGCTTGGTTCTACACTATCGGGATTTTGAAGATATTGGTCGTATAAATCGGCGAAAAATTCAGTATGTGCTGCGTTTAAAAAGGAAAACCTATCCATATGTTATGAGTAAATAGTCTTTGTATTAAAAAATCAGATGCAAAAGTATGATATTTGTGATAATCTTTCAATGTTTTTAATACATTTATATCGCTAATTAAATATATATTTTGCTATGCAAAAAAATGGTATCAAAACACTAACAAAACTACTATTGTTAATTATACTATTTGGATTCCCATTTGTTATTTCAGCTCAAGAAAAAACTATGCCCAAAGCTAAAACTGGCGCTTTTTGGGAACATGTACAATTTGGTGGTGGATTAGGATTATCTATCAGTAACGATTATACCGATATCACCATTGCGCCAAGTGCTATTTATAATTTTAATGAACATTTTGCTTTTGGCACTAGCTTACAATACAGCAAATTGAAACAAAAAAATTATTATTCTTCTAATGTTTATGGGGGCAGTTTAATTGGATTGTTCAGTCCAATGGAAGAGATTCAGCTTTCCGTAGAATTAGAAGAAGTGAATGTCAACAATCAATACACGGACATGGGAGGTACGCTTAAACGAAGTTTTTGGAACACGGGCTTGTATCTTGGTGGCGGTTACCGACAAGATAATGTTACTATTGGAGGTAGAATTAATGTGCTTTTTGATAAAGACAAAGAAATTTATGGCAGTGCTTTTATGCCCTTTGTAAGGGTGTTTTTTTAGTAGTTATTCCTAAACCAAACTTTCATCCATTCTCGTTTTAAAACCAAAAATGCAATTTGTTCGGAAAGCACTACAGTGTCAGCACCATCTAACTGTTTGACGTTATCTTCGGGAACATCAATAATGTATAGCAGATTGAGTAATTCGGCGTATTTGTACTGAATTAGTCGGTATATTTTTTCGTGTAATTGCACCTTAAGTTCATTAGGTGTTGTGCTTTGAGGAAAATCAATGCCTTCGTTAGCTAAGTTAAAATCCTTATTGATTTGCTCAATTAGTTTGGAATACAGATTCTCTTTTTCGGCTTCCGAAAGTAAAAGATCTGTTGATGTTGGTGCTACAAACATTAGACTTTTCTATTCATTAATTTTTCTCCAAAGGCTTTCAAGATTGCTTTTTTATCTGTAGTAATATTCATTTTTTCTAAAGTTTCTAATGCTTTAAAGGTATAATTTTCTATGGCCTTTTGAGTAGCCTCTGATGCTCCAGTTTGATTAAAAATCTCTTTTACAGAGTTAATTTTATCCGTATTATCATTCGGCTGAATGGAAAACAAATGGTGTAACTGCTCTTTTTCATCAGCATTAGCAAATTCCATTGCTTTCAAATATAAGTAGGTTTTTTTATTTTCTATAATATCACCACCCACTTGTTTTCCGAAGGTTTCTGGATCTCCAAAAGCATCTAAATAATCATCTTGTAACTGGAACGCCAACCCTAAATTCAATCCAAAATCATAAATAGCATTCGCATTTTCTTGTGAAGTTTGAGCCACTATAGCTCCCATTTTCATTGCAGCACCAACCAAAACGGCTGTTTTATATTCAATCATTTTCAAATATTCGGCAATCGTTACATCATCACGTGTTTCAAAATCAACATCATATTGTTGTCCTTCGCATACTTCCAAAGCTGTTTTGCTAAATAATTTGGCTAACTGACTAAAAATGGCCGGTTCGTAACTTTCAAAATATTGGTAGGCCAAAATGAGCATTGCATCCCCTGAGAGGATTCCGGTATTGATGTTCCACTTTTCATGTACCGTTTCGCTTCCTCTTCTTAGTGGCGCATCATCCATAATGTCATCATGAATCAAGGAGAAATTATGAAAAACCTCAACGGCTGTGGCAGCGTCTAATGCTTTTTTATAATCAGCATCAAAAACTTCAGTTGCCATTAAGGTCAAAACTGGTCTCAATCTTTTCCCGCCAAGAGATAAAATATACTCAATAGGGTTATAAAGATTGAGAGGTTCTTTATCGAGTGCTAACGTTTTGAAGTGTGAAGAAATAATGTCTTGATAGAATGTAATGCCTTGCATGCGGTTATTTTTTGCTAAAGTAAAGGAAAAAGCGAATTTATCAAACGATAATTAAATGTTAAATAATTGTAAAAACTTAGGAAACTATTTTTGTGTTAAAAGTTTCCGTCTTACATTTGCGCCATATTTTTAATACAATACAACAAAGATGAGCAAAAAAATTGCTTTAGTTACTGGAGGCAGTAGAGGACTAGGAAAGAACATGGCTTTGCGTCTAGCAGGAAGTGGTCACGATGTAATCCTGACATACAACACTCAAAAAGAAGAAGCGGCATTGGTAGTAAAAGCAATTGAAGACATGGGTCAACAAGCAGTTGCTTTACAATTAAATGTAAACAACATAGGTAGTTTAGATGGTTTTTTAAACACTGTTTCGGATGTTTTAAATGAAAAGTGGCAAAGAAATTCCTTTGATTTTTTGATTAATAACGCAGGTGTAGGTGCAACAATTGCCTACTTAGATGCTACCGAAGAAGATTTTGACATCTTGATGAATATTCATTTTAAAAGTGTGTATTTCTTAACCCAAAAAGCATTGCCATTGCTTAACGACGGTGGCAGTATCATTAATTTATCTAGCGGAACAACTCGTTTTTGTAATCCTGGATATTCTATTTATGCTTCTATGAAAGGAGCCGTTGAGACCTTTACTAAATATTTAGCCAAAGAGGTAGGACCGAGAGGAATTACTGCTAATGTTATCGCTCCGGGACCTATTGAAACCGATTTTAACAATGCAACTATTAGAAATAATCCGCAAATTAAAGATCGTTTAGCTAGTATGACCGCCTTAGGAAGAGTTGGAGAAGCCAATGACATTGGGGGAATTGTGGCTTTCTTATGCTCTAAAGATGGCTACTGGATTACAGGACAAAGAATTGAAGCTTCAGGCGGTATTTCATTATAATATAAGTCATGGACAATAAAATAATTGAGAGAGCAACCGAAATGTATTTAACACTGGGATTCAAAAGTGTTACTATGGATGATATTGCATCAAGAATGGGGATTTCAAAAAAGACCATTTACCAGCATTTTGAAAACAAGAATGATTTGGTAGAAGCCGTAACGATGCATTTGTTTGAAACCATTTCTTGTGGTATAGATGAGATCATTACCTTAAATCAAAATCCCATCGAAGAACTTTTTTCTATTAAAGACTTTGTGATGCAGAATTTGAAAAATGAAAGTACTTCCCCTATTTATCAGTTGCAAAAATACTATCCACAAATACACAAAACCTTGATGTCGCGTCAGTTTGACAAAATGGGCGATTGTGTTATAGATAACTTGAAAAAAGGGATTGAGCAAGGATTGTTTCGAGAAGACATTCATATGGAATTAATTGCTCGTTTCTATTTTGCTGGTATGACTAGCATTAAAGATGCCGAACTTTTTAACCCAATACAATTCAGCACCAAAGAAGTTCAAGAAACTTATCTGGAATATCATTTACGCGGCATTGCAACAGAAAAAGGCATTGCTGTTTTAGAACAATTACTTAAAAACAATAATCAATAATCATCAAAATGAAAAACAATCTAATACTAACCCTTCTCTTGTTTGTGAGTATTTTACAAGCACAAGAAAAAAAACAAACCTATTCCTTTACCTTGCAACAGGCGATAGATCATGCGCTGCAAAACAGTTATTCTGCTATCAATGCTGATAGAGACATTGCTTCGGCTAAGCAAAAAAAATGGGAAACCACAGCTGCAGGACTCCCACAAATAAACGGAGTAGTAAATTATAGCAATAATTTCAAAATACAGCAAAACCAATTCACAGTAAACGGACAAACTAATACGCTTGAATTTGGAAATTTCAATTCTATGGATGCTAGTTTGAGATTGAGTCAATTGATTTTTGACGGTTCCTATATTGTAGCACTACAGGCCTCTAAAACCTATTTGAAATACTATGAAAATGCCAAACAAAAAACCAATTCTGAAATCAAGGAGATGGTTATCAATGCGTATGGAAACGTTTTATTAGCTCAAGAAAGCATCTCTATTCTTGAAAAAAATAAAGCAACACTTTCTAAAACATTGAACGACACCCAAGAAACGTATAAAAACGGTTTGATTGAAGAAGAAAATGTAGAGCAATTGCAAATCACATTAGCCTCTGTAAATAGCAATCTGAATAATGCTAAAAGACTTCAGGATGTAGCGCTCAAAATGCTAAAGTTCGCCTTAGGAATGGACATCAATGATGATTTGACACTGACCGATAAATTAGACAACTTGACGACATCCAATTTAGATTTGGCTTTTAGCCAAGGAGAATTTGCTGTAACCAACAATATTAATTATCAAATGGCTACCAACTTTACTGAGCAACGTTCATTAGAGTTGAAATTGCAAAAAAGCAAAGCATTACCATCATTATCTGCTAGTGTTAACTTTGGATACAATGCCTTTAACAATCAGTTTCAACTTTTCTCACAAGATCAAAAATGGTATAACTATTCTGGTCTTGGACTGAATCTGAACGTACCTATTTTTAGCAGCTTTGGAAGACATGCTAAAACGCAACAAGCTAAAATTGCTTTAGACCAAGCTAAAACCCTGCTTACTCAAACCGAGCAACAATTAAAATTAGAATACGAAAAAGCCAAAAGTGAGTATGACTTTAGCATCGAAGAATATGCCACTTCAAAAAGTAATTTGAGATTAGCCGAACGTATAGAGAAAAAACAAGAAATCAAGTTTACCGAAGGTTTATCCTCAAGCTTTGACTTTAGTGAGGCTCAAAGACAATTGTATACCGCACAACAAAACTATTTACAATCGATGGTAAATATTATCAATAAAAAAGCAACTCTCGAAAAAATATTAAATAAAAACTAACCTATTACAAATGAAAAAATTACTATACCTATTCGCACTTTCATTGTTTTTATTGTCTTGTTCCAAAGGAGCAAAAACGGAAAACATTGATGATTTAATTAGTGCCAAAAACGTAAAGGCATTAAATGAAAAGAAAACAGCACTCCAAGCTGACATTACCAAAATCGAAGAGGCATTAGCCACTTTGGATGTGAAAAAAGAAGAAGCTTTGGTTTCTGTCTTGACAGTTAAAGACACTGTTTTTAATCACTATCTAGATATTCAAGGAAATGTAAACACTAAAGAAAATATTTTGGTGCAACCAGAATTCAGTGGGACATTAACTTCATTGACCGTTAAAGCGGGTGACCGAGTTTCGAAAGGGCAAATTTTAGGAAGAGTGGATGATGGCGGAATGAGTCAACAACTAGCTAATGCACAAAATCAATACGCTTTGGCAAAAACAACTTTTGACAGACAAAAAAATCTTTGGGATAAAAAGATTGGTTCTGAAATTCAGTTTTTACAAGCACAAACCCAAATGATTTCTGCTCAAAAAGCAGTGGCACAAATCCAAGCACAATTAGCAAAAACCGTTATTCGTGCTCCATTTAACGGAAGCATTGATGAAGTTTTCGCAGAAAAAGGTCAGGTTGTGGCACCAAGCGCTACTGGTTTGATGCGAATTGTAAATTTAGGAAACATGTACGTTTCAACCAGCATTCCTGAAACCTATATTGGGAAACTAAAAGTTGGTGATATGGTAGATGTTTATTTAACTTCATTAGGAAAGACTTATAAAGGAAAAGTACGTCAAATTGGAAACTTTGTCAATCCAAACAACCGAACTTTTGGTATAGAAGTTAGTATTCCAAATCCTGATAATTTATTGCGTCCAAACCAAGTTGCTAAACTTAAAATCACAGATTATACCAGCAAAGATGCCATTGTGGTTCCAACGAATGTAATTCAGGAAGATGGGAAAGGCGACCACTATGTTTACACTGTTGAAGGAAGTAATGGAAAAACAGGAACTGCTAAAAAAGTGGTTGTTACTATTGGGAAATCTTCTGATAATGTAACTGAAATTTTAAGCGGTTTGTCAGCAAAAGATGTTATTGTGTCTGAAGGAGTGAATACCATTTCAGAAGGAATGAAACTTAATTTCTAAATCCGTTGTAAGTTCTAGTCTCTAAGTTTTAGGTTATCTCAATCTTTAACTTATAACTCATAACTTATAACTCATAACTTAAAACAATGAGTCACCAAAATAAAGAATTCAGCATATCAAGTTGGGCAGTTGACAATCGTGTCACCGTCTATATCTTGACTCTTTTAATCGTCATTACTGGTGTAATTGCCTATACGACGATGCCCCGTGAAGATTTCCCTGAAATCATCGAAAATAAAGTATACATCTCTTCTGTTTTTCCTGGAAATTCACCAGAAGATGTGGAAAAATTGATTATAAAACCTCTCGAAAAAGAAATCAAAAACATCAGTGGTGTTGGAAAAGTAACCGCTAGTTCGTTTCAAGATTACGGAATGATTGTCGTTGAGTTTGATGATAAAGTTTCTATTGAGGAAGCTAAAATTAGAATCAAAGACAAAGTTGACATTGTAAAAGCTGATACTGATTGGCCTAATCTAGACAATGGAAGTAAAGTAGAACCGAATGTTTTTGAATTGAATATTTCGGAAGAAGTGCCTATTTTGAATATCAACATGCAAGGAAATTATACCACACAACAGTTGAAAGATTATGGTAAAAAGTTGCAAGATGACATTGAGGAAATTCCAGAAGTTAAGAAAGTAGATATCCTTGGTGTGGATGACAAAGAAGTAGAAATCGCTGTGGATATATTTAAAATGACTGCAGCACAAGTTTCATTTGACGATATTCAAAATGCTGTTAAGTATGAGAATATGACCCTTTCTGGTGGGAACTTAACTTCACAAGGTTCGCGAAATAACATCCGAATAGTGGGTGAAATTAAAGACCCTAAAGAACTTGAAAACGTCATTGTAAAACACAATGGCGGCACCGTTTACTTAAAAGATATTGCTACGGTTTCCTTCAAAGAGAAAGAAAAAACAACTTATGCTCGTGAAAAAGGAACAGAAGTGGTCATGCTAAACGTAAAAAAACGTTCGGGTCAAAATATGATTTCTGCCATTGAGCAAGTGAAGGAAAAACTAAAATTGGCACAAGAACATTATTTACCAAAAGACCTATCTCTAAAACTGACCAACGACCAATCTTCTCGAGTAGAACATCAAGTTAATGAGTTATCAAACCATATCATTTTTGGGATTGTTCTGGTGATGATTGTACTGATGTTTACTATGGGATTAAGAAACTCTTTATTCGTAGGAGCTGCCATTCCTTTATCGATGATGATGGCTTTTACGATTCTTTCTGCCTTTGGTTTAACCTTGAACACGATGGTGCTTTTCGGATTAGTAATGGGATTAGGAATGCTTGTTGACGACGGAATTGTGGTGGTCGATAATGTATTTGCCAACATGAAGAAAGGAATGCCAAGAATTCAAGCTTCTAAAGTTGGTATTGGCGAAATTGCATGGCCTGTTATTTCTTCAACAGCAACTACCTTAATGGCCTTTTTACCCTTTGCGCTTTGGCCTGGAACTATGGGTAAATTCATGAAATATTTCCCTATTACATTGACAATAACCTTGAGTGCTTCGCTATTCGTAGCGATGGTTGTAAATGCTGCTATGACCGGTGGTTCTATGGATATTGAAGATAAAAATGTCACTAAGAAATCGGCTAAAACGTATTCTATAATTTTTACCATTGTGGCTGTGATATTTGTAACCCTTGGTAATATTTATGATTCCAAATTTGCTAGAGCTATTGGGCATTTGGCTATAATTTCGTTGGGATTAATGTGGTTGTACAAAATCAAATTGTACCAATGGACCCAAGATTTCCAACATAGTTTCTTCCCGAGAATGGAGAAAAAATACCAAAGCTTTTTATCCAAAATTTTAACTGGAAGAAACGCTTGGCTCGCCTTGGCCACCATTATTGGAATGTTGTTTTTCTCTTTCATTTTATTGGGCATCTTCCCAAGAAAAGTATTGTTTTTCCCAGACAATATCCCAAAACAAGTCATTACTTATATCGAATATCCTCAAGGTACCGATATTGAAAAGACTAACAAGGCTACCAAATTTGTAGAAAAACAAGTTATCACCATTTTGAAGAAATATGTTGATCCTAAAACCAATGAAAATTTCTTGGCTGAAAGTATTGTTTCGCAAGTAGGTATTGGCGCTGGGAATCCAAATGTTGATGCTGGGAATTCTTCTGAAACCCCATTTAAAGGGAAAGTTACTGTCAATTTTTCTGAATTCAAATTCAGAAGAGGCGTTAATACTTCTGATGTTTTAGAAGAAATTAGAGCTAAGGTAAAAGGAATTGCAGGTGCCAAAGTTACCGTAGAGAAAGACGCTAATGGTCCGCCTGCTGGTTATCCTATTAGTATTCAGTTAACTGGTGATGTTGGCGTTGACTATGATGTGATGTTGAAAGAAGCTGATAAGATGATTGCTTTCGTAAATTCGAAAAACATTCCTGGTATTGAAAGATTAAATGTGGATGTGAATAAAGAAAGTCCGGAGCTTGAAGTTAAAGTAGATAGAGTTAATGCTGGAAGTGTTGGCGTTTCTACCGGACAATTAGGATTCAATTTGCGTCGTTCGGTTTATGGTCAGGAAATTTCGACTTATAAAGAAGGTGATGACGATTACAATATTGTCATGAGAATGCAAGAAGATCAACGTAAAGATGAAAACATTCTTTTCAATCAATCGTTAACTTTCAGGAACCAATCTAATGGTCAAATCGTTCAAGTGCCTATTTCGGCTGTTTCTAAAACGGATAAAGTAAACACTTATAACCAAATTAAAAGAAAGAACTTCAAACGCATCTTGACTATTTATTCGAATGTATTGACGGGTTATAATGGAGACCAAATTACCAAACAGATTGCCACCGAATTGAAAGGGTACCAAATGCCAAAAGCCGTTTCGTATTCGTTTTCTGGAGTGCAAGAAGAACAAGGTAAAAATCAAAGTTTCTTATTTTATGCCTTATTCTTAGCCTTGGCCGGAATTACCGTGATTATTGTGTTACAATTTAATTCGGTTTCTAAAACCGTTGTGATTTTGTTTACGGTATTACTGAGTTTTAGTGGAGTATTCTATGGCTATGTCATTGCCGGAATGGACTTTGTGGTATTGATGACCATGATGGGAATTATTTCCTTGGCGGGAATTGTGGTGAAGAACGGAATTGTATTGATGGATTTCTTTGTGTTGCTTTTGGATAAAAAAGTAGCGGATAAAGATGTAGAATCACACAATGACTTATCGCTTGACGAAATAAAAGAAGTCATCATAGAAAGTGGGAAATCACGTTTACGTCCAGTTCTGTTAACTGCTTTAACCGCCGTTTTGGGATTGATTCCGTTAGCGATTGGGTTAAACTTTGACTTCTTCGGATTGATTACTGATTTGAATCCGCATTTGTATATGGGAGGAGATAATGTTATTTTCTGGTCGCCATTGGCATGGACTATCATCTTCGGGTTGACTTATGCCACCATATTAACTTTGGTGATGGTGCCCGTAATGTTCTTCTTAGTGAAACGAACTAAATATTGGTTAAGAGATAGAAGAGCGTTGTAAAAACACTTTACTAAAAAGGGAACTCCAATTGAGTTCCCTTTTTTATTGCAACTGTATCCTATACAATTAAAAGTTACAAGTGGAGTTTTATAAATTACAAGTAGAGTTTTATAAATTACAAGTGGAGTTTTATAAATTACGCAGGCTACTTTATAAATTACAGGTCAATTTTTATAAATTATGGTACTCTAGCTTACAAGTATCTTATTCATTTTGATAAATTAAAACTAGCTAATGCTACTGGTTTAAATAAAAAAAGGAGCCTCAATGGAGCTCCTTTTTTATAATGATTAGTGATTTATTGGAGTAAGCTATCTAATTGTTCGCTTAATTTAGGATTTGAAGGTCTGGCTGCATCAGCATCGAGTACATTTCCTTTTGGATCGATTAAAATAAATCTAGGAATTGAATTTATATTGAAGGATTTGATAAAATCAGAGGTCCAATTTTTATCAGCAAACAATTGAATACCCCCTAGTCCTTTATCTGTAACAAATGCTTTCCATTTATCGTGATCTTTATCTACATCAACAGAAATGCTAACAAAGGCGATGTTTTTTCCTTTATATTTCTCTTCTACTTTTTGTAAAAACGGAATTTCACCACGACAAGGACCACACCAAGTTGCCCAAACATCTATGTAAACGTATTTACCTTTTAAACTTTCTAAGGATGTTTTACTACCATCGTGATTTTCATAATTGAAATTTGGAGCTACGGCATTATTTAATTTCTTGTTGGCTTGCGTCATCGTATAATATTGTTGCAACTCCCCTATTTTTGCTTCCCCTTCTTGTTTTTGTAACGCTACAAAACCAGGATCTAACTTTGCTTTTTCTAAACGAGCTACATCAGCGGCTTTCATTTCGTTGGTTTGCTTCATAAAATCTTGCTCATTTGATTTTAATAAGGCTTCAAAATTTATTTTAGCATCTAGCAAAGTGCTTTGGGCTAAATAATTGTTTTCTTTTGCACCGTTTCCAGAAAAAACAATAGACTCATCAAACTGGGCCGCATCCATTTTTAAATCTAAATCATAGCCTGGTTTTAAATAAAGCTCGGCATATTCTACTCCGTCAAACATTTGATACATTCCTGCTTTAGTCTCAAAAGAATCATTAAAAGCACCTTCTTTATTTAATTTTATTTCTTTAACAATCGTTTTATTGTCTTTAATATAAATCACATCGCCATTCCTATTGGCAATTTTTCCGTGAAATAAAATTTTCTCTTGTGAGAAACTAATGGTGGTAAAAACTATTGCAAACAATAGCGAAAATAGAGTCTTCATAATAAATAAACATTAAATTGATGAATCCAAAAGTACTTTATTATTCTATTCCAACTTTAATTTTAACACAATTTTTCGTTGCTAATTTGGAGCAAAGAATTCCTCGTTAATTTGATTTTTGTTTTTACTTTTGCAAAAATTTTATTCTAATGTATAGAAGTCATAATTGTGGCGAGTTAAACGCCTCACACATCAATAAGGAAGTAACGCTGGCAGGTTGGGTTCAAAAATCGCGTGATAAAGGATTTATGGTTTGGGTGGATTTGCGTGACCGTTATGGTGTTACCCAATTAATATTTGACGAACAAAGAACTGATAAAGCTGTATTTGACAAAGCAAAATCTTTAGGAAGAGAATTTGTAATTCAAGTAAAAGGAACTGTTATTGAGCGTGAGTCGAAAAATGCCAATATGACTACGGGAGATGTGGAGATTTTGGTAACCGAATTGACTTTATTAAATTCGTCTATCCTACCTCCTTTTACTATTGAAGATGAGACCGATGGTGGGGAAGACATCAGAATGAAATACCGTTACTTAGATATACGAAGAAATCCGGTGAAAAACTCTTTACTTTTCCGTCACAAAGTGGCTATGGAAGTCCGCAAATATTTATCTGATTTAGATTTTTGCGAAGTGGAAACCCCTTATTTAATCAAGTCAACTCCAGAAGGTGCTCGAGATTTCGTGGTGCCTAGTAGAATGAATCAAGGACAGTTTTATGCTTTGCCACAATCCCCTCAAACTTTCAAGCAATTATTGATGGTAGGTGGCATGGACAAATATTTTCAGATTGTAAAATGTTTCCGTGACGAAGATTTACGTGCTGACAGACAACCAGAGTTTACTCAAATTGATTGTGAAATGGCTTTTGTGGAGCAGGAAGATATTTTAAATGTTTTTGAAGGATTGACCAGACATTTATTAAAAGAAATAAAAGGGATAGACGTAGCAGAATTTCCAAGAATGACTTATGATTATGCTATGAAGACCTATGGCAATGACAAACCAGATATTCGTTTTGAGATGAAGTTTGGTGAATTAAATGGAGTAGCTCAACATAAAGATTTTGGTGTTTTCAATTCGGCCGAATTAGTAGTTGGAATTGCAGCTCTGGGTTGTGCTTCATATACCAGAAAAGAAATCGATGCTTTGATTGATTGGGTAAAACGCCCTCAAGTTGGTGCTTCAGGAATGGTGTATGTAAAATGTGAAGAAGATGGCACTTTTAAATCTTCTGTAGATAAATTCTACGACCAAGATGATTTGAAAAAATGGGCGGAGGCTACTAATGCTAAAGCTGGTGATATGATTTTTGTGCTTTCTGGTCCAGCTAACAAAACAAGAACTCAGCTTTCTGCTTTGAGAATGGAAGTGGCTACTAGATTAGGATTAAGAAAACCAGAGGAATTTGCCCCATTATGGGTAGTTGATTTTCCTTTATTAGAATGGGATGAAGAAAGTGGACGTTATCATGCGATGCATCATCCGTTTACCTCTCCTAAACCAGAAGATATGGAACTCATTGCAACAGAACCAGGAAAAGTTCGAGCCAATGCTTATGATATGGTACTGAATGGAAATGAAATTGGTGGTGGTTCTATTCGTATACACGATAAAGAATTACAAAGCCGAATGTTCTCCCTTTTAGGATTTAGTCCAGAACAAGCGGAAGCTCAATTTGGTTTCTTGATGAATGCCTTTCAGTTTGGTGCGCCTCCTCATGGTGGCTTAGCTTTTGGATTGGACCGATTAGTGGCTATCCTTGGTGGACAAGAAACGATTCGTGATTTTATCGCTTTCCCAAAAAACAATTCAGGTAGAGATGTTATGATTGATGCGCCATCAGCCATTGACGATGCACAATTAAAAGAATTATATATCCAATTGGATTTGAAGTAATTTATATCAAATTCACATAATTTTAAGAAGCAATTGTTTAAATAGTTAAAAACAGTTGCTTTTTTTATGCTTTAATTTAAAATGTCGCAAGTATTTATCTATCAATATTTTATAAAAAAAATAAAATTTTAACATTTTTATAATAATTTGTGTCTGAAATGCTTGTTATGTCGCAATAAAATATATCTTTGAGCATTATTAATTATTTTTTTTTACAAAATGCGCACAGGAACAGTAAAATTTTTCAACGAGTCTAAAGGTTATGGTTTTATCACAGATGATGAAACTGGAAAAGACATTTTCGTACATGCTACTGGAGTTAAAACCGAAGGTTTAAACGAAGGAGACAAAGTATCTTACGAAGAAGAAGAAGGTAGAAAAGGTAAAGTAGCGGCTCAAGTAGTAGCTATCGAAGACTAATATATATTATTTTTTGATTACCTAAAATGACTTAACGTCCCGAAAATTTCGGGACGTTTTTTTATACCCTAATCACACTATTTAAAATCAGTTTAAATAAATGTTTTACAAGGATAATTGGCAAACGTTTATCGCTTGATTTTTGCGAATTAAATAATGCGATGTATATTTGTGCCTATTTTAATTACTTCTAAAAATACCCAATATGCAGTCTAATCAATTAGATTATTTACCAATCCTTATGCAGGCAGGTTTAGCAGTCGGATTTGTGGTCTTAACTATTATCGGTTCTAGTTTTTTAGGGCCAAAAAGACACTCTAAAAACAAAGACATCAATTTTGAATGTGGTATAGAATCTGTTGGAAATGCAAGGATTCCTTTTTCTGTAAAATATTTCCTAGTAGCTATACTTTTTGTGCTTTTTGATGTAGAGGTGATTTTCCTTTATCCTTGGGCTATTAATTTCAAAGCTTTAGGAGTTGACGGCATGATAAAGATGGTTATTTTTATGTTATTGCTTTTAGTTGGTTTCTTCTACATTATCAAGAAGAAAGCCTTAGAATGGGAATAGTACAAATTATAAATTACGAATTATAAATGAGTGATTCTAAAACAAATATGGTTGCTCCACCAGAAGGAGTAGTTGGTGAAGGTTTCTTTGCTACAAAACTGAATGATGTTGTCGGACTAGCTCGCGCTAATTCCCTTTGGCCATTGCCTTTCGCCACTTCTTGTTGCGGAATTGAATTTATGGCAACCATGGCCTCTCACTACGATTTAGCCCGTTTTGGTTCTGAAAGGGTGAGTTTCTCGCCTCGTCAAGCAGATATGCTAATGGTAATGGGAACTATTTCTAAAAAAATGGCGCCGATTTTACGTCAGGTTTACGAACAAATGTCGGAACCTCGTTGGGTAATTGCTGTTGGAGCTTGTGCTTCATCAGGAGGGGTGTTTGATACGTATTCTGTTTTACAAGGCATTGACAAAGTAATCCCTGTAGATGTTTACGTACCAGGTTGTCCACCAAGACCTGAGCAAATTGTGCAAGGTGTAATGCAATTACAAGAATTGGTGAAAAATGAATCGGTACGCCGAAGAAATTCACCAGAATACAAAGAATTATTAGCTTCTTACAACCTATAATATGGCTTTAGAAACAGCTTTTATACAAGAAAAATTGTCTCAAGCGTTTGGCAACAATGTGCTAAATTTTGAAATGAAAAGAGATATTTTCACTTTTGAGGCAACCCCAGAAACTATTCATGAAGTGATTCGCTTTTTGAAAGAACAAGAAGATTTAAACTTCCATTTTTTAACGGATTTGGCTGGAATTCATTTTCCAGATAATGATGAAACGCACCAATTTTCAGTTGTTTATCAAATGCATAATTGGATTGAAAATGTTCGTATCCGAGTTAAGACTTATTTGCCTGACCCAGCTGAAATAGATACGATAACCGATTTGTTTTTATGTGCCAATTGGATGGAAAGAGAAGCTTGGGATTTCTTTGGAATCAATTTTAAAGGACACCCCCAGTTGAAACGAATTTTGAATATGGATGAAATGGTTTCTCATCCGATGCGAAAAGAATTCCCAATGGAAGACAGCGGAAGAACCGATAAAGACGACCGTTTCTTTGGAAGAACACCAGTAAAAAGTCAAATGGATAACTCAACATTATAAATGTCAGATTTATTATTACCACCAGAGCATCGCTATGCTAAAATCATAGAGCAAACCCGAAATGAAGACGGAAGTGAATTTTCTATTCTGAATTTAGGACCAACTCACCCGGCTACTCACGGAATTTTCCAAAACATCTTATTGATGGATGGAGAAAGAATTCTAGATGCCGAACCCACTGTAGGTTACATTCACCGTGCCTTTGAAAAGATTGCTGAAAACCGTCCGTTTTACCAAATCAATGTATTGACAGACCGTATGAACTATTGTTCATCGCCTATCAACAATATGGCTTGGTGGATGACTGTTGAAAAATTGTTGAATATTGAAGTTCCTAAAAGAGCACAGTATTTAAGAGTTATTGTGATGGAATTAGCTCGTATTACGGATCACTTAATTTGTAATTCGATTTTAGGAGTGGATACTGGAGCTTATACTGGTTTCCTTTATGTATTTCAATTCAGAGAAAAAGTATACGAGATATATGAAGAAATTTGTGGGGCTCGTTTAACAACCAATATGGGAAGAATAGGTGGTTTCGAAAGAGACTGGTCTGAAGAAGCCTTTAAAAAATTGGATGTTTTCTTAACAGATTTCCCAGTAGCTTGGAAAGAATTCGAAAACCTGTTCGAAAGAAATAGAATCTTTATTGATAGAACGGTTAACGTTGGTCCGATTACTGCTGAAAAAGCTATGCAATATGGATTAACTGGCCCTAATTTACGTGCAGCTGGAATTGATTACGACGTTCGAAAAGCCGCTCCGTATTCGTCTTACGAAGATTTTGAATTTGATGTACCTGTTGGAAAATCAGGTGATACTTATGACCGTTTTTGTGTTCGTAATGCAGAAGTTTGGGAAAGCATCAGTATCATTAAACAAGCTCTAGCCAAATTACCAGAAGGACCAATTCATGCAGATGTTCCTGATTATTATTTGCCTCCAAAAGAAGATGTTTATACGAATATGGAAAGTTTAATCTATCACTTCAAAATTGTGATGGGTGAAGTTCCAGTTCCTGTAGATGAAATTTATCATGCCGTTGAAGGTGGAAATGGAGAATTAGGTTTTTATTTAATTACCGACGGAAGTAGAACTCCTTACCGTTTGAAGTTCCGCAGACCTTGTTATATCTATTATCAAGCTTACACCGATATGATTAAAGGCGGAATGTTATCCGACGCTATCGTAATATTATCAAGTTTAAATGTAATTGCAGGCGAATTAGACGCCTAAAAAAATTATAAATGATGAATTTTAAATTCTAAATTATTCCAAACATTTAAAATTTATAATTTAAAATTTATAATTCAAAATTTAAAATAATAAAAATGGAAAGATCACACATCAAACAAGAGATAAACATTACTGAACCCTTGATGGCTCGCATCAATGAGTTAATCAGTCATTATCCAGCCGATAAAAAGAAATCCGCTTTATTGCCTGTTTTACATGAAGTTCAAGATGCTCACGACAATTGGTTGAGTATTGAATTACAAGATAAAGTCGCCGAGATTTTAGAAATATTACCTATTGAAGTATACGAAGTAGTTACTTTTTATACCATGTTCAACCAAAGACCAATAGGAAAATACATGTTCGAATTCTGTCAAACTGCTGCTTGTTGTCAAAACGGCGTTGAAGATTTGATGGATTACACTTGTTCTAAATTAGGCGTAGGCATTGGCGAACCCACTGCTGACGGTATGTTTGAAGTACGTGGTGTAGAATGTTTAGGAGCCTGTGGGTATGCACCAATGATGCAGTTAGGTGATTTCTATAAAGAGCATTTGACAAAAGAAAAAGTAGATCAGTTAATTGCTGATTGCAAAGACGGAAAAATCACTTTACACGATAAATAATATCATGGGGAGAAAAATATTATTAGACAAAATCAACGTTCCAGGCATTAAAACCTATGAAGTCTATCGTCGTGAAGGCGGTTATGCTTCGGTAGAAAAAGCCCTGAAAAAAATGACTCCAGATGAAGTAGTGGAAGAAGTAAAAACTTCGGGACTTCGTGGTCGTGGTGGTGCGGGTTTCCCTGCTGGAATGAAATGGAGTTTTATCGACAAAAAATCGGGTAATCCAAGACATTTGGTTTGTAATGCCGATGAGTCGGAACCGGGTACTTTCAAAGACCGTTATTTGATGGAATACATTCCTCACCTTTTGATTGAAGGAATGATTACGTCGAGTTATGCTTTGGGTGCTAACCTATCCTACATCTACATCCGTGGAGAATATATGTGGGTTTACAAGATTTTAGAGAGAGCCATCGCCGAAGCAAAAGCTGCTGGTTGGTTGGGTAAAAATATATTAGGCTCGGGCTACGATTTAGAATTGTTTGTTCAAATTGGAGGCGGAGCTTATATCTGTGGAGAAGAAACGGCGCTTATTGAAAGCTTAGAGGGAAATCGTGGGAATCCTCGTTTGAAACCACCCTTCCCTGCTGTTAAAGGACTTTGGCAAAATCCAACCGTAGTAAACAATGTTGAAACGATTGCAGCTGTGCCTTGGATTATCAATAATTCAGGCGCTGATTATGCTGGTATTGGAATTGGCCGTTCTACGGGAACTAAATTAATTTCGGCCTCTGGAAATATCAAAAACCAAGGCGTTTATGAAATTGAATTAGGAGTTTCTGTATATGAATTCATGAATTCCGATGAATATTGTGGTGGAATGCAAACCGACAGACCTTTGAAGGCATTAGTGCCAGGAGGTTCTTCAGTGCCAATCTTACCAGCGCATTTAATCTATAAAACTGCTGCCGGTGAAGACCGTTTGATGACTTACGAAAGTTTGTCTGACGGTGGATTCGCGACCGGTTCGATGTTGGGTTCAGGAGGATTTATTGTATATGACGACCGAACTTGTATCGTTCGTAATACTTGGAATTTTTCTCGTTTCTATCACCATGAATCATGTGGGCAATGTACTCCTTGCCGTGAAGGTACAGGTTGGTTAGAAAAAGTATTGCACAGAATCGAAAACGGACACGGACGTGAAGAGGATATCGAATTATTATGGAGTATCCAATCCAAAATTGAAGGAAATACCATTTGTCCTTTAGGAGATGCGGCTTCATGGCCTGTTGCTGCGGCGATTCGTCACTTCAAGGATGAATTTGAATACCATATTCGTTTTCCTGAGAAAGTAAAAAACAGAGATCACTTTGTAGCGGAACCTTTTGAAAAAGTGAAGCATTTAGTGGCCAAACAAGAAATATAAAGACTAGAATTTCATACAATGAAAGTAACCATAGACGGTCAAGAAATTGAAGTAGAAGCAGGGACAACCATCCTGCAGGCTGCTCGTATGATTGGTGGAGAATCAGTTCCGCCAGCCATGTGTTATTATTCGAAACTAAAAGGAACCGGCGGAAAATGTCGTTGTTGTTTAGTGGATGTTACCAAAGGTAGCGAAGCCGATCCAAGACCGATGCCAAAACTTGTTGCCTCTTGTGTAACAGGTTGTCAAGATGGAATGGAAGTAGCCAGCAAAAAATCAGATAGAGTAACTGAAGCGAGAAAAGCGGTAACCGAATTCCTTTTGATCAATCACCCATTAGATTGTCCGGTTTGTGACCAAGCAGGAGAATGTGATTTACAGAACTTAAGCTTCGAACACGGAAAATTACAACAACGTTTCATTGAAGAAAAAAGAACTTTTGAGCCAGAAGACATTGGGGATAAAATCCAATTGCACATGAACCGTTGCATCGTTTGCCAACGTTGTGTAGAAGTTGCCGATCAATTAACAGATAAAAGAGTTCACGGGGTTTTGAATCGTGGAGACCATTCCCAAATTTCTACTTGTGTTTCAGCAGCGATTGATAATGAATTTTCTGGAAACATGATTGATGTTTGTCCGGTTGGAGCTTTAACAGATAAGACTTTCCGATTCAAATCAAGAGTTTGGTTCAACAAACCTTTTAATGCACACAGAGAATGTACTACACCGGGTTGTTGCGGAAAAACAACTTTATGGATGTTCGGAAACGAAATTCAGAGAGTAACTGCTCGTAAAGACGAATACCACGAAGTAGAAGATTTCATCTGCAATACTTGTCGTTTTGATAAAAAAGAAGTTTCGGATTGGGTAATTGAAGGTCCTAGAAAATTTGAGAAAGATTCGGTTATCAATCAAAATAAACATTACGGAAAATTAGATTCAGTTGTCATTGATACGGAAAAAGGAATCCTTCAAGGTAGAGATATCGACCGTAAAAAAATTAGTATGTCTGAGATTGAATACAACGAAAAAATAGATGGTAACCCAGTAAATTCAAAGAACAATGGATAGTGCCTTTATTATAGAAAAAAGCGTTTTGATTATAACCGTATTTGCCGTTACCATGATTATGGCGATGTATTCCACATGGGCTGAGCGTAAAGTGGCGGCTTTTCTTCAAGACAGAGTTGGTCCAAATCGTGCCGGATGGGGAGGTTTATTACAACCGCTTGCTGATGGTATGAAATTATTTGCCAAAGAAGAATTTGAGCCTAATACACCCAATAAATTTTTGTTTTTCGTAGGACCCGCTATTGCGATGAGTACGGCTTTGATGACCAGTGCTGTAATTCCTTGGGGAGATAAATTGGAAATCTTCGGAAGAACGGTTTATTTGCAAGCTACTGATATTGATGTTTCTTTATTATACATTTTCGGAGTGGTTTCTGTTGGTGTGTATGGGATCATGATTGGGGGTTGGGCATCCAATAATAAATTCTCTTTAATGGGAGCGGTTCGTGCAGCATCACAAATGGTTTCTTATGAGGTGGCGATGGGACTATCAATTATTGCTTTAGTAATGATGACTGGAACCTTGAGCTTAAAAGAAGTTTCGTTGCAACAACAAGGTATGAACTGGAATGTGTTCTACCAACCCGTAGGATTCTTAATATTCCTAATCTGTGCTTTCGCTGAAACAAATCGAACTCCGTTTGACTTGGCCGAATGTGAATCAGAATTAATTGGTGGATATCACACTGAATATTCTTCCATGAAAATGGGATTCTATTTGTTTGCCGAATATGCTAACATGTTTATTTCATCAACGATTATTGCGGTGCTTTATTTTGGTGGATATAACTATCCTGGTATGCAATGGATGGTAGATCATGTAGGGGTGAATACTGCGAATGTTTTAGGAATCGGAGTTTTATTTGTCAAAATATGTTTCTTCATATTCTTTTATATGTGGGTGCGTTGGACGATACCGCGTTTCAGATACGATCAATTGATGAACTTGGGTTGGAAGATTTTAATTCCGCTTTCTATCATCAACATTATAATAACAGGAATTTGCATTTTAGCTTTTAATTAAGATACAGCAATTATGTCAACAACAATACAAAGCATTTCGCTTTCGGGTCACAAAAAGCAAGTTTCCAATAAGGAAATGACTTTCTTGGAGCGCCTATATTTAGTAGCCATCTTTAAGGGTTTACTAATTACCATCAAACACTTTTTTAGAAAAAAAGCCACTATTCATTACCCAGAACAAGTACGTGAATTCAGCCCAGTTTATCGTGGACAACACATGTTAAAACGTGATGAACTAGGTCGTGAAAACTGTACCGCTTGTGGTTTATGTGCTCTTTCATGTCCAGCAGAAGCTATCACTATGAAAGCCGCTGAACGTAAAAAAGGAGAAGAACATTTGTACCGTGAAGAGAAGTATGCCGAAATCTATGAAATCAATATGTTGCGTTGTATTTTCTGTGGGTTGTGTGAAGAGGCTTGTCCAAAAGACGCTATCTACTTAACGATTTCAAAAGAATTGGTTCCTGCTCAATACAACAGAGAAGATTTTATTTTCGGAAAAGATAAATTGGTTATGCCTTTAGAAATGGCTATGAAAAACACTCAACTTAAAAACGCTAACTAATGTCGCCTATATTAATTACATTCTACTTTTTATCGGCCATTACGTTGGCTTCGGCGTTTTTGACTATTTACAGTAAAAACCCTATTCACAGCGCTATTTATTTAGTGATTTGTTTCTTCTCGATTGCGGGTCATTATTTATTATTTAATGCCCAGTTTTTGGCTATTGTACACATTATAGTTTATTCTGGAGCCATTATGGTGCTCTTCCTTTTTACTATCATGTTAATGAATTTGAATAAGGAAGATGAAGTCCATAAGCCTCGTATTACAAGACTTGGCGCTATCACAGTTTTTATATTAATGAGTGTTGTTTTGGTAACGATTTTCATTAATTCGAAAACGATTATGGGTGATTATGACTCTTCTGGAGAAGATTTTCAATCCATCAAAAAACTAGGAACAGTATTGCTTAATGAATACATGGTGCCTTTTGAATTTGCTTCTATCTTATTGTTAGTGGCTATGATTGGTGTTGTTTTATTGTCTAAAAAAGAAAAAACCGAAAAATAAAATGAATAATATTTTAAATCAAATAGGTATAGAAAACTACATTTTCCTTTCGGTACTGTTGTTTTGCATCGGAGTTTTTGGTGTATTATATAGAAGAAATGCGATTATTGTATTCATGTCTATCGAAATAATGTTGAACGCTGTAAATCTATTGTTTGTAGCCTTTTCAACTTATCATCAAGATGCCGAAGGACAAGTATTTGTATTTTTCTCGATGGCAGTTGCCGCTGCAGAAGTTGCTGTAGGTTTGGCCATTTTAGTTTCGGTGTATAGAAATGTCGGCTCTATTGATATAGCTAATTTAAAGAACTTAAAAGGATAATCAGGGATGGAAACAAAATTAGCTTTACTATTACTCTTATCTCCATTTGTTGGATTTCTTTTCAATGTTTTCTTTGGAAAAAAAGTAAGCCGAAACGTTTCGGGTGCTATCGGAACGCTAACTGTAGTGGTTTCTTTTTTACTAAGCATTTGCTTTTTTACCCAATTACAACAATCAGGAAAACCATTTGAATTTGCTTTATTCGATTGGATTTCGGTTCATAATTTCAGTTTAAGTTTCGGAATTTTATTAGATCAATTGTCATTGCTTTGGTTATTATTCGTTACCGGAATTGGTTCCCTAATTCACTTGTATTCTATCAGCTACATGCACGATGATGAGAATATGCATAAATTCTTTGCGTATTTAAATCTGTTTGTTTTCTTTATGATTACACTTGTTATCGGAAGCAACTTATTAGTAATGTTTATTGGATGGGAAGGCGTTGGATTGTGTTCGTATTTATTAATTGGATTTTGGTATAAAAACCAACCTTATAATGATGCTGCTAAGAAAGCCTTTATCATGAACCGTATTGGGGATTTAGGTTTCCTTATCGGAATGTTTATCATTGCCTCAATGTTCTCTACTTTAAATTATACTGAATTGAGAACCGCTCTTGCTGCAGGTAATTCAGATACTGCGATGTTGGCACTTGCTGCTTTATGTTTATTTATTGGAGCTTGTGGTAAATCGGCTCAGTTGCCTTTATATACTTGGTTGCCTGATGCGATGGCTGGTCCTACACCTGTTTCGGCCCTAATCCACGCTGCTACGATGGTTACCGCTGGTATTTTTATGGTAACTAGAATGAACATCTTATTCGACTTAACTCCAAGCGTTCAAAATATAATTGCTATTGTTGGAGCAGCAACTGCTTTAGTAGCGGCTTCGATTGGTTTATTACAAAACGACATTAAAAAAGTATTGGCTTACTCTACCGTTTCTCAATTGGGATTAATGTTCTTGGCATTAGGATTGGGAGCTTATAATGTTGCTGTATTCCACGTAATCACTCATGCTTTCTTTAAAGCTTGTTTGTTCTTAGGTTCGGGTTCTGTAATTCACGGATTGCATGGTGAACAGGATATGCGAAAAATGGGTGGTTTGCGCAAAGCAATGCCAATCACCTTCTGGACTATGATGATTTCTACTTTAGCGATTGCTGGTATCTTCCCTTTTGCTGGATTCTGGTCCAAAGATGAAATCTTAATGGTTGCTTTTGAACACAATAAAGTATTATGGGTTGTGGCTTCTATAGCTTCAATAATGACAGCTTTCTATATGTTCCGATTGATGTACTTGACCTTTTTCAAAGACTTCAGAGGAACCGAAGAACAAAAACATCATTTGCATGAAAGTCCAAGTCTGATTACTATTCCTTTGGTGATATTAGCGATTTTAGCTTTCGTTGGTGGTGCCATTAATTTACCAGGAAGTAATTGGTTAAACCACTTCATTGAACCCATATTAGGAATAAAACACGAAGAACACGCTTTAGGAAGCAACGAATATATGTTAATGGGAATTGCATTGGCTGGAGCAATATTTGGTATTCTTTGGGCTTACTCAAAATATATCAAACAAAGTTTTGTACCAAAAGAAGATGCGGACATTACTGGCTTTGCAAAAACAGTTTACAACAAATATTACGTAGATGAATTTTACACGTTCCTTATCGTAAGACCGTTAAACAGTTTGGCTAATTTCTTTAGAACCACTTTAGAACCCGCTTTAGGAAATACTGTTTTCAGTTTGGGAACTGTTGCTAATGGAATTGGAAAACAAGGTAAAAAATTACAAAACGGCAGTATTGGTTTGTACTTATTTGCTTTTGTAATTGGCGTTGTTGTCATCGTAACTTATTTATTTATAGCTCAATAATTTTTACATAATGGATGTAACTACTATATTATTATTACTTCTCGTTGGTGCCATAGCCACGTTTCTAGCAGGAGATAAATTAGCTTCTAAAGTCGCACTGGTTTTCAGTTTAGGTGCTTTAGGCTTGTCCTTGTATTTGTTAAACTTATTGAGTCAAGGGGCTGACATCAGTTTTATGGGAAGTTGGATTGATAATCCAAAAGTAGCTTTAGCTTTCAAAGCAGATGGCTTATCTATGGCAATGATCCTATTGACGACAGCTTTAACTCCGTTGATTATCTTTTCCTCTTTTGGAAATACGTTTTCAAATGCCAAAAGTTTTTATGCTTTAGTGCTGTTTATGTCATTCGCTATGACAGGAACATTCTTAGCCGCTGACGGATTATTGTATTATATTTTCTGGGAATTGGCTTTGATTCCGATTTACTTTATTGCTTTGATTTGGGGGAACGGAGATGCTGAAGAGCGTAAAAAAGCAGTCTTGAAATTCTTTATCTATACTTTAGGAGGTTCATTATTCATGCTAATTGCTTTTGCTTATTTGTATTCAAAAGCAGGAAGCTTTTTATTGGAAGACTTATACAAATTAGATCTTACGGCTAACGAACAATGCTGGGTTTTCTTCGCATTCTTCTTAGCTTATGCCATTAAAATTCCGATTATTCCTTTCCATACTTGGCAAGCAAAAGTGTATCAAAAAGCACCAACTGTTGGAACAATGCTTTTATCAGGAGTTATGCTAAAAATGGGATTGTACAGCGTTATACGTTGGCAATTACCTATTGCTCCAGAAGCTGCAAAAACCTATATGCCGATATTAATCGGTTTAAGTATTGCTGGTGTAATTTATGGTTCTATTGTGGCTTTACGTCAAAAGGATTTGAAAAAATTATTGGCTTATTCTTCATTGGCTCACGTTGGTTTAATTGCTGCGGGATGTTATACATTAACGCTTGACGGATTAAGCGGTGCGGTTTCTCAAATGATAGCTCACGGTTTTGTGATTGTAGGGTTGTTCTTTGCTGCTGAAATCATTTTCAGAAGATACGAAACGAATAAAATCGAGGATATGGGAGGCATTCGTTCCCAAACACCAAAGTTCACTTCTATGTTTATGATTTTGGTATTAGCATCGGTAGCATTACCCGGAACTTTCAACTTTGTGGGAGAGTTTACCGTATTGTATAGTTTAAGTCAAGCTAATATTTGGTTTGCTGTCTTAGGGGGAACGACTATCATTTTGGGCGCTTATTACATGCTGAAAATGTTCCAAAATACGATGTTAGGAGAAACGAACACAAGAGTATTTGCTGATGTCACAACCAGTGAAGCGATTACGTTTATCATCATTATTGCCTTTTTATTATTCTTCGGATTGTATCCAAAACCTATCGTGGATTTGGTAACCCCAAGTTTAAAAGAAATTTTAACCAACATTAATAACTAAGTCCTACCAATGAATACATTAATTGCCATATCAGGTTTAGGTGTTTTTTGCCTTATCGCTGAAATCTTTAATTTAAGAAAGCTGTTAGTTCCAGTAGCGGTACTTGGTTTATTAGCCATTCTTGGACTTACCATCTCCGAGTTTAACACGCCAGGAGCTTTCTACAATAATATGATTGTTGTAGATAAATTCTCTGTTGCTTTTTCTAGTTTATTTATTGTTTTAACTATCTTTTTAGTAGCGTTATCTGGTGATTTTTACAAAGACCATCCTACTAAAATATCCGATTTTATTGCCATTAAAATATTCCTTTTAGCGGGCGCTGTTGCTATGGTTTCTTTTGGAAACTTATCCATGTTCTTTTTGGGAATTGAAGTGTTATCCATCTCATTATATGTATTAGCGGCTAGCCGAAGATTGGATATTAAAAGTAATGAAGCTGGTATGAAATATTTCCTATTAGGTTCATTTGCTTCAGGAATTATTCTATTTGGAATTTGTTTGATTTATGGTGCTACTGGTTATTTTGACATAGCAGAAATCAAAGATTTATCACAAGGTGCTGGATTACCAATTTGGTTCCCAATAGGAATTACTTTGATGCTTATCGGGATGTTATTCAAAATTGCAGCTGCTCCGTTTCATTTTTGGGCGCCTGATGTTTATGAAGGCTCTCCATCCATGACCACAGCCACAATGAGTACTTTAGCAAAAGTGGTAGCGATGGCAACCTTGTACAAATTATTGAGTGGTATGATGACGGCTTTATCACCAACATTTGAAATGGTGATTGTGGTGGTTTCTATTCTATCAATGACCGTTGGAAATATTATGGCTTTACGCCAAAAGAATGTCAAACGTATGTTGGCTTTTTCCGGGATTTCACATGCTGGATTTATGTTGATGGCGATTCTAAGTTTATCATCGGCGGCAAGCACACTTTTATATTATACCGCAGCTTATGCCTTAGCTGGTATCGCTTCTTTTGCCGTAATTATTTATGTTACTAAAGACAAAGACAACGAAGATATTGAGAACTTTAACGGTTTAGGAAAAACCAGTCCTTTATTGGCTGCAGTATTAACTGCCTCACTATTATCGATGGCTGGAATTCCAATTTTTGCCGGATTCTTTGCGAAATTTATGTTGTTTAGTCAAACTATTAAAGCAGGCTTTATGGTAGTAGTAATTGCAGGTGTAATTAACTCTATAATAAGCATAGGCTATTATTTCAAATTAATTCTCGCGATGTATACTAAAGACGCTTCTGAAGAAAAGAGAGCTGTTCCTTTTGTATATTACTGCGTAGCCGTAGTGGCCATTTTACTTAACATTCTGATGGGAATTTATCCCTCATTCGTGACTAATTTATTGAGCTAAAAAAGAGATTTAGTTTAGTGCATTAGCCTCTCATTTATTTTGAAAACACAAAATGAAGTACACCACTTTACCCAATACTACCGTAAAAGTTAGTAAAGTTTGTCTTGGCACCATGACCTTTGGCGAACAAAATTCAGAAAGCGAGGCACATGCTCAATTAGATTATGCTATAGAAAAAGGCGTTAATTTTATTGATACTGCTGAAATGTATCCTATTGCTGCTAAAGAAGCTACACTTGGTGAAACGGAAAGATATATTGGGACTTGGTTAAAAAAATCTGGTAAAAGAGAAGATTTAGTTATCGCTACCAAAATCGCTGGTCCAAATCGTGGTATGGGATACATTCGCAATCCATTAGATTTTTCAAAGAAGAGCATTCACGAAGCCGTGGATTTGAGTTTAAAAAATCTTCAAACCGATTATATCGATTTGTATCAAATGCATTGGCCAGAAAGAATTATGAATATGTTTGGGCAACGCGGTGTTTCAAAAATTGACCCTAATTGGCAAGAAAATTTCTTTGAAGTATTGAGTGTTTATGATGGTTTAATCAAAGAAGGAAAGATAAAGCATATTGGAGTTTCTAATGAAAATCCGTATGGTGTAATGAAATTCATTAGCGAAAGTGAAAAACATAATTTACCCAGAATTATAACCATTCAAAATCCATTTTCATTGCTGAATCGTTTGTATGAAGTAGGTCTTTCGGAAATTGGCATGCGCGAAAATGTAGGTTTGTTAGCTTACTCCCCTTTGGCCTTTAGCTTTTTGACTGGGAAACATTTGAATGGCACTTTACCGACATCTCGTTTAGGTTTATTTCCTCAGTTTACAAGATATTCAAACGACAATTGTCATCGAGCCACAAAACTTTACCATGAATTAGCTCAAGCCAACGGACTAACTTTAACCCAGATGGCTTTAGCTTTTGTTAACCAACAAGATTTTGTGACCTCAACTATTATTGGTGCCACCACTATGGAACAACTTAAGGAAAATATTGTTGCTTTTGAAACGGTTTTAACACCAGAGATTATTTCTGAGATTAATAAAATTCAGGAATTAATTCCAAATCCTGCACCTTAATTATTCTATGATTAATTTTGATTGATATTGATTCCCTGTAGAATCTTCAACAGCAATCATATAAAGTCCACTAGATAAAGACGTAATATTTATAGAAGGGTTACTATTGTTTTCTAGTGTTTTTATCAATACTAATTTCCCCGTAAGGTCAACTATTTTGAGTTTGGAAAGTGATATTTCTGTACTGTTTTTAATGAAAATTTCAGTTTTGGCCGGATTAGGATAAAAACTCAAACCACTTTTATTAAAATTATTTATTGCCAAAGAAGTATCAATAATTTTGTAAAGAGTGCTGTTTCCTTTGCTAGCTATATACAGTTCCCCATCCTTGTCTTCACCAAAAGTAGTGAATGCTCCACCAGAAAGTGCCGGAGTCCAAGTAATAACTCCCGATGCGTTTACTAAGCCAATTTTATTAGTACAATAGTCTGCACAGAAATAATTATTTTGGAAATTTGGAAAAGCTGTCCCAGTATATAAAAATCCTCCAGTAATAGAGCAACCACTAGTAGCGGCATGAGTATATTGAGCAAAAGGAGCAACAGTAGTTTCAAAAGCAGGACAAATACCCGATGTGTTATAATTTGCCGAACCTTCATAACAACGCCATCCAAAATTCAAACCTGTTGGTAACGGACTTGTGATTTTATCTATTTCTTCAACATTACTTTGACCCACATCGGCTATCCACAAATCACCATTCAATCGGTTAAAAGAAAACTTCCAAGGATTTCTCATACCAATAGACCAAATTTCATCATTGCCATCAATGCCGACGTAAGGATTGGTTGGTGGAATACCATAAGGAGAAGCAGAATCAACATCTATACGCAACATTTTGCCTAAATTTTCATTTATGTTTTGGGCTCTGTTTTCGGGATCTCCAGATGAACCGCCATCACCCAGTCCAATATATAAATAACCATCAGGGCCAAACTTTAAACTACCGCCATTATGATTATTATAAGGTTGTGCAACCGTTAGTAAAACAGTTCCGCTTGAAGCATCAGCAACGTTTGGGTCGGCAGAAACCGTATATCTTGCAATAACCGTGGCGGCATCACCTGCACGAGTATAGTTTATATAAAAATAGCCATTAGTCGCATAATTGGGATGAAAGGTCAAGCCTAATAAACCTCTTTCATTACCTGCCGTACTTATGGTTGCTGTGGTTAAAGTTAAAAATGGAGTAGCATTAACAGAACCGTTAGAGTTAACAATTTTAATAATCCCTCCTTGTTGCACTACAAACAAACGAGAATCGCCCACTGGATGTGTTATTTCTGTTGGCGAGGTAAATCCGGTAGCGAAACTTTGTAAAGCAACTGTTTGAGCGTTTACAGTAAAACTAAAAAATGATAAAAGAAAGAGTAGTTTTTTCATAGTGGAGCTTTTTGTTTCGTAAAGCTACAAATAAAAAGTTTATTGTCAACTACTTATAAAAAACGCAATCGGTTAGGATTGTGTTGAAAATCTTTCACATAAAATAATCTAGAAAAAATGTAGCAAAGAAAGTTGTAGCAAAATAAATTGCTACAGAAAAAATTGCTACAAAAAGTTTGATAAGAAACAAAAAGCAGATTTAGACAGTTTAAAACTCAAATTCGTTGGTCTCTAAACTATCAATCACAGTAGTTTTTGCTTTTTGTTTTAAATAAGATTGCGCAGGTCCAGAAATAGACAACGGGAAATTATCAATAGTATCATTGGCTGTTAATAAATTTCTACGGAACATCAGGTTAGTCAAGAATTTTTCTTGTTGTTTTGGTCCTATCTTTAATTTATGTTCGGCATCAAATCGGTACATAAATCCTTTTGGGCTTGGAATAATAGTGGCCAAAAATAAGCATTCATTCACATTCAAATCACGAGGTGGTTTTTGAAAATAAAAGTGTGAAGCTTCTCCGATGCCATAAATGTTTGGTCCCCATTCGATGATATTGAAATACACTTCAAGCATTCGTTCTTTGGTGCTGATGTGATTGTTTTCAAGGATATAAACCAATAAAATTTCTTCCAATTTTCGGGATAATGTTTTTTCGCGTGTTAGGAAAACATTTTTTACTAATTGCATGCTGATAGTACTGGCTCCGCGTGAGAATTTCTTTGTTCGAATATTTTTAGTAATGGATTCTCTAAAAGCTTCATTGATAAAACCCCGATGTGTCATGAAAGAGGGATCCTCGCTAGTCAACACACATTTTTGCAAATACGGAGAAATTTCGGCCATCGGTGTAAAATTTGGATTCCCTGAGCCTACTAAAATCGGACGTTGCAATACTCCTTTATCATTAGCTCTATAAACAAATTCACCATTGATTTTATTCAAATCGGCTTCACCATATTTAATGATTTTTAAATTTTCAGGGTTGAGTTTACTGGTAAAAATAACCTCTTTTGGTTTGTGGTTGTTGTATTCAAAATTCAAAACATAGCTAAAATTTCCTTGGGCTTCCATTCCTTCAAAATGACGAAATAAACCGCTTGGCAAAGACACTATAAAGTCTTGTGCTTTCATTTTTGGTATGGTCAATTTGAGCGCATATACTTTGTCTTCTTCGTTTGTATAAGAAATATAAGGTTGACACTTAATTGTATTCAATTGAATAGTCGAAGTACTGTCTAACGCCATAAAACGCTTGCCTACAATCCAATGATAATCAAAGCGGGCATTTTTTACAACAACATCTTTTCCAGCTATTTTAGGATGATTAACAAATAAATCCTGAATAGAAGAATACCCATCAATATGCAATTCCCCGCTGTCCATAGCAAGATTGTCTAAGTTGAAATGAATGGATTTAAATCCGGTCTTCAAATTGAATTTTTTGTCTAAAAACGGAATACGAATGGTATCACTTTGAGCATTGAAAAACTGTAAATCGGCTTTCCTATCTCTAGGATCCGCAAAACCATTAATGCTCCATTGTTGTGAAAAATTATCCGAAGTAACTTGAATTAGTGTATTCAGTTTTTTATCGGCTAAAGCCAATTGATTAAAATCGAAGACGACTTTATTCCCTTTGTCATCAATCTTAAAGGCAAATCCTTTAACGTTCATATCGGTTGGAACTAAATCCATCAACTTAGAAGTTATACGATTTAGAAGCTTCGCATAATTGACTTCTTCATTGTCTTTTTTATCTTTTTTCGAACGAAGAAAAGCGTCAAAGTTGCTTCCATTTTTGGTTTTTACCAACTGAATATAGCCTTTATTGATTTCTAGTTTTCCCAATTGAATATCTCCCACCAAAAGTTTCCAAAAGTTAACACTGGTTTTCAATTCGTCAATGCGAACCAAAGTATCGGCTTGTTTTGGAACCAAATAAATATGCTGAAATTCGATGTTAGTCAACCCCTGAAATTGGGCTTTTTCAATAGTAAAATGACATTGATAGTCTTTATCCAATTTGGCGTCAATACGATGAATGACTTTTTCTAAAATGGTATTCCGAAAAGCAAAAACCAAAGCTAATCCCAGCAGTATAATGATACCTACTATTTTGAGAAATAGAAATGCTTTTTGTTTTGTGTTTTTCATTTTATTTTACACTATCAACATTTAATCCAACTCCGATGACATTGGGAAGAAAGGTAGCCATTTTAAAATCTTGTGAAATAGTAATTTTATAAATTCCTTTGGAAAGTGTTGTTTTTTCTTTTATTCGGTATTTTAAATCACATACATCTCCGGAACAGTCGGCAATTTCTTTACCGTCGGATTCTCTTATGGGCATATCAATTGCTAAATTTTCCGTTTTACCGTCGGGACTTTCAATAGAAAATTGGATGGGAACACTTGCGAATTGATAATCATAAACATGACTGAATTCAAATACAATATTGTATAATTTGGTATCGTCTTTAATTTCAAATTCATACTGTTTGACATCTGATTTATCCCAATGATTATTTTCGGGCATTTTATCAAATTGATTAAAAGTGCTTGAAGAATTACAAGACAATACAATAAAAAGAAATGCAATTAAGAGTAGTGATTTTGTTTTCATAAATAGCGGAAGTTCATTTATATAAAACGGCTTTTAAAGGCTTTTATTGTGTTGAGAAAGTTTAGCCAAATAATTGCTCCACTACTTCTTCAATTTTAGAAACCAAAACAATTTTAATTAACGGATTTTTGATGGCAATCTTATTGTATTTAGACACAAAAATCGTTTCAAAACCAAGCTTTTCGGCTTCTTGAATGCGTTGTTCTACTCTATTTACTGGGCGGATTTCTCCAGAAAGTCCTACTTCGCCAGCAAAGCAATATTGTTTCCCAATGGCAATATCTTCGTTAGAAGAAAGTATGGCAGCCACAACAGCCAAATCAATAGCCGGATCATCAACAGAAATACCTCCAGTAACATTTAAAAAAACATCTTTTGTTCCTAATCGAAATCCAGCTCGCTTCTCTAAAACCGCCAAAATCATATTCAATCGTTTAGCGTTATATCCTGTGGTACTTCTTTGTGGCGTTCCATAAACTGCTGTTGAAACCAAGGCTTGAATTTCTATCATCAAAGGTCTCATGCCTTCTAAAGTGGAAGCAATAGCCGTTCCTGAGAGTTCTTCTTCTCGATGCGAAATTAGAATCTCTGAAGGATTAGTCACCTCTCTTAAGCCAGAACCTTGCATTTCGTATATTCCTAATTCGGCTGTAGAACCAAATCGGTTTTTTAGTGATCGAAGGATGCGATACACATGATTTCTGTCACCTTCAAATTGGATAACAGTATCCACCATATGTTCTAATATTTTTGGTCCGGCAATACTTCCGTCTTTGGTAATATGACCAATCAGAATAACAGGGATGTTAGTTTCTTTAGCAAATTTTATCAACTCGGCTGTGGTTTCTCGAATTTGAGAAATGCTTCCCGGAGTCGAATCAATATAATCCGTATGTAAGGTTTGAATCGAATCGATAATCACAATATCGGGTTCGGTTTCTAGAATATGTCTAAAGATATTTTGCGTTTTGGTTTCGGTTAAAATGTAGCAGTTGTCGCTATTTGGATTGATGCGTTCTGCTCTCATTTTGATTTGTTTCTGACTTTCTTCTCCCGAAACATACAGCGTTTTGTAGGGTAATTTTAGTGAAATTTGGAGTAATAAAGTACTCTTCCCTATCCCTGGCTCACCGCCTAAAAGAATTAAGGAACCCGGAACAATTCCGCCTCCAAGCACTCGGTTAAATTCGCCATCTGTGCTATCCATCCGGGCTTCTTGAGTAGCATCAATTTCTTTTATCCTTAATGGTTTAGAGACTCTTTTTGATTCTGTTGAAGTGGGTTTCCAACTGGTTTTCTCTTCTTTTTGTATAATTTCTTCAGCAATGGTATTCCATTCTTTGCACGAATTGCATTGGCCTTGCCATTTGGCGTATTGAGACCCACAATTTTGACAAAAAAAAGTCGTTTTTATTTTAGACATTGCTGCTGAATCAGTATTGTTATTGTTTTTTATCTTCTTTTGGCGCAGGAGTTTCTTTTGGTGCTGGCGTATCTGTAGGAGTTGCATCGGTTGGAGTGTCAGCTGGTGGCGTTTCTTCAACGACTGGTTCTTCTTTTCCTTTTTTCCCTTTTTTAGGCAAACTTTTTTTCAATTCATCGGCTCTATCAATCATCATATCTTTGGTCAAATCTCCTATTTCCTCTCTTTGAAAAGCACTCAAATAGGATTTAACGGCTTTAGCATTATCTCCTTTTTTCTCATACATCTGACCCATTTCATAATCAGCAAGCATGGATTTAGGGTAATTTTTTCGAGCTAACTGTGCTAATTTATCAAATTCATCGTAGGCTTTGTTTTTTAAAATTGCAGCTTCAATAGCTTTAAAATCATTTAAACGAATAGGTAATTTTAGGGCAAAAGATTTTTCGATTACTTCATATTTTTTTTGTAAATAATCAACATACCCCGAAGTCAATACAGCAATTTTTTCATTGAATTCAGTTGTAGAAATAGGTTGATATACTGAGAATATTTGGTATAAAGCACTTGGAATCGAATTTAAAACCAAGGAATAATGTGAAGCTCCTTTGAAATCGTCAAACTGGTAATTCAGTGTTTCTTTCTTGATTTTTTTTACTCCTTCATCTAGCGCTTGAATTCGATTACGCATCTTTTTCACATCACCATCAGCAGTAGAGTGATAGTAGAAAAGAGGCTTTTGAATGGCGGCTAATCGGTCTGGGATTTGTTCTTCCATTCCAGTTGGAAGTTCAGGACTCATTGAAATAAAAGCGTCAAAAATCGGGTTGTCTTTGTAGAGATAGCAATTTAAAAAACCTGCGGTAGTATCTAATCCTGCTACAATTTTAAATGGCGCTGTTCTATATTTTTTATCAATATAAGGCAACAACTCCATTCCAATAAATTCAAAGAAACCTTCTCCTTTTTCGGTTGGTAAACCCGTAGTTTCGTCTACAGCACAATCGGTTTCACGTTCGTTATTTTTATTTTGACTAATCCCAACAATAATTACTTCTGGTAAATCGTCCCAATAGTAGCCATAACTTAAAGCTCCTTGAAAAGGGTCAAATAGGAAATCGCCGTCAAGTAAAAGCAATACTGGATATTTTTGATTTGGATGCTTATCATAAGATGGAGGTAAACCAATGGTTATTTGTCGGTCTTCATTAAGTCTTTTGGACGTAATACTATCCGTTACTTTTTGAGAAAATAGAGCATTAGAACAAACGAAAAATAAAAACAGGATACTTTTTTTCATAACTGTTAGAATTGATTTAATAACACTTTTGTTAAATTGATTAGCAATATAACAAATTTATTTATTCCTATTCAATAGCGGGAGTAAAACATAGGAAATCAATCCGAGGAGAATGGCTAGAATAGTTTGTGAAGCCCAAGCAAGCCATCCAAAAGCAGTTCCCACATCTTTAGTAATTCCGTAAAGGGAAAAAACAAGTGCTATAGAGAAAGGATAAGCTCCCAAGCCTCCGTTAGAAAAACCTACAGCAAGGCTACCAAAAATGAATCCCATAACAACGATATCGAAGCTGATAGTAGCCGTTTCAGGCATAGCAAATATGACTACATAAAACATCATTAAATAAGTAAACCAAATAAAAAAGGAATGAAAAATATATTTCCATTTGTCTTTCATTTTATAAATGGTGGTCATTCCTTCCATTAATCCTGACATTTTTTCCTTTAGTTTTAGAATGATTTTCCATTCGGCGTAAATCCAAATTAGAACAAAAACAACGAATAAAACTAACCCAAAGATTGCGGTTATTATTAGAGATTGAAGCGATACATTTTCGCTCAAAAGGAATTGGTAAATTTTATCAAACTGAGAAACAAACCCAATGAATACAAATAAAAAAAAGATAAATAAATCGACTATTCTTTCGGCTACAATAGTCCCAAATGCTTTGTCAAAAGGAACATCTTCGTATTTTTTTAATAACACCGCACGTGTGATTTCTCCGGAACGAGGAACTGTCAGATTTACCAAATAAGAAACACAAACGGTAAAAAAGTTATTATGGAATTTCGTTTGATAGCCCAAATGATTTAAAGCGAATCTCCATCGGTAGGCTCTTGACCAATAGCCAATAATGGCAAATACTAGTGAAAGCAGTATGTAATAGTAATTTGCCTTTTCAAAACTGATTTTTATCTTTTCAATTTCCTGCGCAGTTAAGGTTGTAAATTGATAGTATATAATTCCTATCCCTATTAAAAGAGGAACAAAGACTGTCAGTAATTTGACTATTTGTTTTTTCAAAATATTTAGGTGAGGGAATTAGTGTTTTCGTTGGGAAAAACCAGCCATGGTTTGAAACTTTTGGCTTCTTCAAAATCCATTAAAGCGTAGGACATAATGATGATAATATCACCTTTGTGTACTTTTCTTGCTGCTGGACCATTCAGCGTAATTTCGCCTGAGTTTTTATTTCCTTTGATAACATAGGTTTCAAAACGCTCCCCATTATTTACATTGACAATAGAAACCTTTTCGCCTTCAATCAGATTTGCTGCTTCCATTAAGACTTCGTCAATGGTTATACTACCAACATAATTTAAATCGGCACCGGTTACTTTTACTCGATGAATTTTAGATTTTACAACTTCAATTTGCATGGGTCAAAAGTAAATTAATTTAATGAAATCGTATCAATCAATCTGACATTGTTCACAAAGACTGCAATGAAGGCTCGGTATTTTTTGGTTTTACTTTTTCGAATGCAGGGTAATAAAGTAGCTTCATCGGCAATTTGAAAGTATTCCAATTCAAAGTTTTTATAGTTTTCAAATGTTTTAACAACAATTTGAGTTACCTCATTACTTGATTTTGTCTTGAAAAGTTTTTGCGTCTGCAATAATGTTTTGAAGATAATGGCAGCTTCATTTCTTTCCTTTTCTGAAAGCCTTTCATTACGCGAACTCATCGCTAATCCGTTTGGTTCTCTGAAAATTGGGCAGCCAAGAACTGTAACAGGGAGTTTCGTTTTTTGCACCATTTTTTTTACGATTTGCAATTGTTGAAAATCTTTTTCGCCAAAATAAGCGTTAGTCGGTTGTACAATTTCAAATAATCGTTTTACAATCGTTCCCACACCATCAAAATGACCTGGCCTGAACTTGCCTTCCATTTGGTTTTCCAATCCATCAAAATCAAAATGTTGCGAAATGGTTTTTCCTTCATAAATATCATCTACACTTGGAGCATAAACAATGATTTTATCAGAAACTGTTTTTATTTTTTCAATATCTGATGTTAAGGTTCTTGGATATTTTGCTAAATCTTCAGGATTATTAAACTGCGTTGGATTAACAAAAATACTAATCACAACAAGGCTGTTGTTTTGTAATGCTTCTTTCAATAAAGACAAATGTCCCTGATGAAGCGCTCCCATAGTGGGTACAAAACCTATTGAAGTTGCTGTGTTTGAAACAGAATTCAGATGAGATACTAATTCATTTTGAGTCTTAAAAATAAGCATTGGCTTTCAATAAATGAGTTGCAAACTTACCATTTTCATAAATAACTGCATAAATTTTTGTACTTTTGCCTGTTTTTTATTGCCAATAAGTAAAGTAAAATAGATTATGGAAGATAAGAGGATATTGTATGTATCATCTGAAGTGGTGCCGTATTTGGCTGAAAATGAGGTTTCTTTAATGTCTTATGATGTTCCCAAAATGATTAATGATCAGGGCGGACAGATAAGAATTTTTATGCCAAGATATGGAAATATCAATGAGAGAAGACATCAATTGCATGAAGTTATCCGATTGTCGGGAATGAATTTAGTCGTGAATGATTTGGATATGCCTTTGATAATTAAAGTTGCGTCTATTCCAAAAGAGAGAATTCAGGTTTATTTTATTGACAATGATGAGTATTTTAAAAGAAAAGCCACATTCAGTGATGAAGACGGTGTTCTTTATGCTGATAATGATGAAAGAGCTATTTTCTTTGCCAAAGGTGTTGTTGAAACCGTAAAAAAATTAAATTGGGTTCCAGATATTATTCATGTTCACGGTTGGATGGCTAGTTTGTTGCCTATTTACATGAAACATTACTATAAAGACGAGGCTTTATTTTCTGAAACTAAGATTGTAACTTCGGTTTATGGTCAATCTTTTGAAGGCAATTTAGATATTGAAATGATTAACAAAATAAAATTTGACAACATCCCTCACGAAGCCATTCAAGAATTGGAAACTCCAAATTATGAAAATCTTATCAAAGCTTCCGTAAACCATTCTGATGGGGTGATTATTGCCTCTGAAAATGTGTCGGCAAGTTTAACAAAATTTATAGAATCTTCAGGAAAACCTTTTTTATCTTTCGCCTCGAAAGACAAATTTACCGAAGCCTACACCAACTTTTATAAAAGTATGCTTTCTTAAACAGAATTAATTTTATGTACAAAAAAACATTTTTACACCCCCTTTTATTTGGATTAGTTACTATTCTTTTCATTTCTTGTGATAAGGATTATAATGAAATAGGAACGAATATTGTTGGCGATGACCACTTTGGTTTTGAAGTTGATACAACTTCTACAATAAAAGCATATAATCAAAAATTAGGAGAAATTGCTTCTAATAATTTGCCAATTAATGCTTTGGGGTTTTACACCAATCCAGCTTTTGGTACTACGCAAGCTAATTTTGTAACACAAGTTGAACTAGCAGCTATCAATCCAACTTTCAATAACACGACACCGGGCGATTATTCTACTGATATTGGTCACGGCCCAACTGCTATTGATAGTGTAGTAATGGAAATCCCCTATTTTAAAACGTTAAAAACGGCTAACACTGATGGGACTAACATCTACAGATTGGATTCAATATACGGAGCAAAACCATATGACATTGAAACTCCTGCTGAGGTTAGTTCAAAGTTCAAATTAAGTATTTTTCAATCCAATTATTTTTTAAGAGATTTAGACCCTGACCAATCTTTGATAGAACAACAATTGTATTACACAGGGCAAAATCAAGATGATGTTATTAATAACAACAAAATTCCTGTTTTACTGAATGACGCGCCTCTTGTTAACGTAACAGATGGAATACAAAATGCAGATGGCCATGAGAACGATAATTTCTATTTTGACAAAAGAGAACACAAAACAAAAAGCCTTGCGTCAGATGGTGTAACTCCAGTTTATACCAGAAGTGTCCCTTCTATGCGTTTGCATTTGAATAAAACCATTTTTGCCAATCTTATATTTAATGCTCCAAGTGGAAAGTTAACGGATAATACCACATTTAAAAATTATTTTAGAGGATTATATTTCAAAGTGGAGAATGGGAATCCTGGTAATATGGCAATGCTTAATTTCAAAGGAGGAAAAATAACATTATATTACAACGAAGACAATAAAACAACCTCTTCTACTGGAGTTGTAACTTACACCAGAGAAAATAAATCATTTATATTGAATTTAACTGGAAACTCTATCAGTTTATTGAAAAATTCATTGGAAAATACTGATTATTTAAATGCCGCAAACAGCTCTCAAGAAGCCTCTGAGATTTATTTAAAAGGAGGGCAAGGATCTATGGCTTATATTGATTTATTTGGCTCGACTGATACAAAAGGCTATGTTCTTAATTCGGCTTATAATTCAAATTTGCCTATTAGCGCAACCAATCAAAAATATACACTTACTGGGCCAAATGGGAAACCTGATGAAATTGATGATATCATATATAACGGTTGGCTTATCAATGAAGCGAATCTAACTTTTAACATCAAAAAATCAGCCATGTCGGATACCAAAACGATTGAGCCCAATCGTATCTTTCTTTATGATTTAACCCATAAGAAGGCATTAGTTGATTATACCTATGACGGAACTACTGATAGTAGTTATCCAAAAAACAATAAATATATCTTTGGTGGAATTCTTTTAGATAATAATAATGCCATATTAAAACAAAGAGATGCTACAACAGGTGAAATTACTAATAAAGGAACTAAATACAAAATCAGAATTACTAACTATGTTAGAAATTTAATCAAGAATGACTCAACCAATGTAAGACTAGGTTTGTCAATAACTGAAAGTATAAACAGTACGGGGATTTCTAAACTAAAAACAGCCAACAGTATTTCTGCCTATGCACCAACAATGTCGGTTTTAAGTCCGTTGGGTACAATATTATATGGGACTAATAATCCGCCCGTTCCAGGACCCAATCCTGGACAACCTTATAAGCAAAGATTAAAACTTGAAATTTATTATACAAAACCTAATTAAGTAAAGTTATGTGTGGAATTGTTGGATATATTGGATTTAGAGAAGCTTATCCTATAGTAATCAAAGGACTAAAAAGATTAGAATATAGAGGCTACGACAGTGCTGGAATCATGCTTTATGGTAATGATAAGGGTCTCAAAATTGCCAAAACTAAAGGCAAAGTTTCTGACCTTGAAGCTAAGTCAGTTTCTATTGCTTCCTCTAAGGCAACCATAGGAATGGGACATACTCGTTGGGCCACTCACGGTGTTCCTAATGATATTAATTCTCATCCGCATGTTTCTAATTCTGGAAACATTGTAATTATTCATAATGGAATCATAGAAAATTATGAACCCTTAAAAAAAGAATTACTAAAAAGAGGATATACATTTAAATCAGATACCGATACCGAAGTATTGGTTAATCTAATTGAAGATGTTAAAAAGAAAGAAAATATAAAACTAGGAAAAGCGGTACAAATTGCTTTGAATCAAGTTGTCGGTGCTTACGCTATTTGTGTTTTTGACAAAGAAAATCCAGATGAAATTATTGTTGCCAGATTAGGAAGTCCTATAGCTATTGGTGTTGGAGAAGATGAATTTTTCATTGCTTCCGATGCTTCACCATTTATTGAATATACTTCTAACGCTATTTATTTAGAAGATGAAGAAATGGCCATTGTTAGACTTCACAAACCTCTAAAAATTAGAAAAATTAAAGATGATTCTTTAGTTGATCCTTATGTTCAAGAATTGCAAATGAATTTGGAACAAATTGAAAAAGGAGGTTATGATCATTTCATGTTGAAAGAAATCTATGAGCAACCTAACGTTATTAAAGATACATACAGAGGAAGGCTGTTAGCGAATCAAGGTATTATTCAAATGGCCGGTGTTGAAGACAACCTCGAAAAATTTCTTCACGCCGATAGAATTATAATCGTAGCTTGTGGTACCTCATGGCATGCAGGATTAGTAGCAGAATATGTTATTGAAGAATTTGCCAGAATTTCTGTTGAAGTGGAATATGCTTCAGAATTCAGATACCGTAACCCAATCATCAACAAAGGAGATGTCGTTATAGCTATATCCCAATCTGGTGAAACAGCTGATACATTGGCCGCTATTAAATTGGCTAAAGAAAAAGGTGCATTTGTATTTGGAGTTTGTAACGTAGTTGGTTCTTCTATTTCAAGAGAGACTAATGCCGGTGCATACACTCATGCAGGTCCTGAAATTGGAGTAGCATCAACCAAAGCTTTTACTACGCAAATTACCGTCTTGACCATGATAGCTTTACGTTTGGCAAAAGCCAAAGGAACACTTTCGAACTCAGACTTTCATAGATATCTTCAAGAATTAGAAGTCATTCCAGAAAAAGTGGCCGAAGCATTAGCATCAACAAATGAAACGGCAAAGGAAATAGCTTCAAAATTCAAAGATGCCACCAACTGTTTATACCTTGGAAGAGGATATAACTTCCCAGTTGCATTAGAAGGTGCTTTAAAACTAAAAGAGATATCCTATATTCATGCCGAAGGTTATCCTGCAGCTGAAATGAAACACGGTCCTATTGCCTTAATTGATGAACAAATGCCTGTGATTGTTATTGCTCCAAAACAAGGTCATTATGATAAAGTCGTGAGTAATATCCAAGAAATTAAATCAAGAAGCGGAAAAATTATTGCTGTTGTAACTAAAGGAGATACACAAGTAAAAGGACTAGCTGACCATGTTATAGAAATACCTGAAACATCCGATGCTTTATCACCCTTAATTACTACCATTCCACTTCAATTATTATCTTACCATATTGCAGTAATGAGAGGTTGTAATGTAGATCAACCAAGGAACTTAGCTAAGTCGGTTACAGTAGAATAATTTAAAAAAAAGAATTAAAAAGCGAGACAATGTCTCGCTTTTTTTTTGCTTAAAATTTTATGATTAATTTATTAAATGTTTCTTTTTATATGTACGCATAATATTTTTTGTATCAATAAAGCCAATTCGTTAATAAAAACTTAAAAAACGTTTAAATGATAATAGTTTAGTCATAAAACTATAAAATAAATTATTAATAAAAATACCCAAGGTTTTTTGATAATGTAAAAAAAATATTTGTACTTTGGCATCATAAACCAACAAAATTAAAACCAAATGAAGATTTATTTATTTATCGTTTCATTGTTTTTTTGCGGAATAACCTTTGCGCAAACTTCAATATCGGGTTCGGTAAAAGACTCTAAGAACGAACCAATTCCTGGTGCCAATGTCAAAGTCGTTGGCGATAGTTCTGGAACCATTACAGATAGTGATGGAAATTTCAACTTATCTACCAAAAAAAAGCCACCATTTGACATCGAAGTGTCTAGTGTTGGTAATGGAATGAAAAAAGTGAGCATCACAACAAATAATCAAAAAGTTAGTGTTGTCTTAGTAGATGAAGAAACTAAACTAGATGAAATCGTTGTCTCTGCCTCTAGAACGCCTGAGAGAGTTTTAGAATCCCCTGTAACCATTGAGCGTATGAGTTTGCAACAAGTTAAAAACACTACTGCTGCAACTTATTATGATGGTTTAGAAAACCTTAAAGAAGTTCATTTTAACACTAGTAGTTTATCGTTTAAATCCATAAACACAAGAGGTTTTGCTACTGTAGCTAATACTCGTTTTTTACAGTTAGTAGACGGTATGGATAATTCCTCTCCAGCATTAAATTTTGTATTAGGAAATTTAATTGGACTTTCTGAATTAGATGTTGCCAATGTGGAGCTTCTTCCAGGAGCATCTTCAGCATTGTATGGTGCAAATGCATTCAACGGAATTATGTTTATGAACAGCAAAAGTCCTTTTACTAATCAAGGTTTGAGTTTTTATTTCAAATACGGACAGACGACTCAACAAGCTGCTGGAACTAATGATTACTGGGATTTTGGTATAAGAGCAGCACATGCGTTTTCTGAACATTTTGCAGCTAAAGCCAACTTCACTTTCATGAAAGGAACAGAGTGGATTGCTGCTGATAAAAGAGATTTAACAACTAATTTTACTGGTTCTCAAACAAATCCAAATTATGACGGATTGAACACTTATGGTGACGAAGTATCAACTAATATAAAAAGTGTTGGTCAATCATTAGCTAACTTAGGTTTGGTTCCTCAATCAGCTGTAAACTTGTTGCCAAACTATAATGTAGCTAGAACAGGTTATGATGAAAGAGATTTGAATGATAACACTGTAAAAAGTGTAAAAGCTGATTTCTCTCTTCACTTTAGACCATGGGCAAATGAAACTGAAATTATTTTCCAACATAAAATAGGTTTAGGAAATACCATTTATCAAGGAGCTAACAGATACTCTCTGAAAAACTTCTTTATGAATCAAACAAGACTTGAAATAAAAGGGAAAAATTTCTTTGTTAGAGGGTATATGACAGATGAAAATGCTGGTGATTCTTATGATATGCGTTTTGCGGCATGGAATGTTAATAGAGCATGGAAAGATGATTCAACTTGGTTCGGTCAATATGCTGGTGCTTATATTCAATCAACTTTGGCTGGAAAAACACCTGAACAAGCTAATGCCATAGCAAGAAATTATTCTGATTATAACATCATACCAACTGATGTCCCTCTAGCTCCTGCAAGTGGAAGCCCAAGATTTATGCCAGGAACAGCAGCTTTTACAAATGCATTAGCAAGTGTATCAGCAGATCCAGACTTAGTTACAGGTTCTAAATTTAAAGACCATTCTAAATTATATCATGCTGATGCAAATTATAACTTTAAAGATTTAATCAAAGTAGCCGAAATCCAATTAGGAGGTTCCTACAGACAATATGTAATGAATTCTGACGGAACTATTTTCACTGATTATGATGGTCCAATTAAATACAGTGAATATGGAGCTTATGCTCAGGTTCAAAAAAAGCTTATGAATGAGGAACGTTTGAAATTTACTGGGTCTATTCGTTATGACAAATCACAAAATTTTGATGGATTTTACTCTCCAAGAATATCCCTTGTATACTCAGCTGGCGCTAAAAAACAACATAACTTTAGAGCGTCATATCAAACTGGTTTTAGAAATCCGACTACACAAGATCAATACATTGGTTTGAATTTAGGGCCATTCGCTTTAATTGGTTCTGCTCCAGATAACTTAACAAGATTCGTAGAAACGTTTCCTGTTAGTACCGCAGGTCAACCGTACAATAACGGAAACCCTACAGCTACATTAGATGGGACAAAAGCTTATAACAATTCGTTTACTTTAACATCAGTACAAGCATTTTCTACAGCCGTTGCAGCTGGTCAACCACTAACAACAGCCGCGGCACTATTAGAAGTTGCTAAGATTAATTTAGTAAAACCAGAGAAAGTACAAGCTTTTGATGTTGGATATCGTTCAGTTATCAATAATGATTTAACTGTTGATATTACTGGATACTACAATATTTACAATGACTTTTTAAATCAGTCAAGAGTTATTACTCCTTACTATGGTGATGTAAATACATTTGACCCTGCTAACTTAGCAACTTATGCTCCTGTAGCGGCTTTATCAAATGGAGACAGAAGAGTGTATCAAGTATATGATAACTCTAAAGCAAAAGTTACTTCAATGGGATTTGGAGTTGGATTATCTAAAAAAGTATATAAAAACTTTGACCTTAGTGCTAACTATAATTATGCTGAGTATACATTTAATCAAGCGGAAGACCCAAGTTTTATTCCAAGTTTCAACACTCCAAAACACAGAGTTAAAGCCTCATTGGGTAACCAAAAATTATTTAAAAACTTTGGATTTAATACTAACGTAAGATGGAACACTGAGTATTTATGGCAATCGTCTTTTGCAGATGGTATGGTTCCTGAGAACGTAGTTTTTGATGCTCAAATGAACTATGCGATTCCAAAATTAAAAACCGTTTTAAAAGTAGGAGCTAATAATTTATTTGGAAAAGACTACATACAAGTTATTGGAGCTGGTGCCATCGGACAACAATGGTTTGCCTCAATAATAATTAATCCATAATAATCAATAATATATAATTTAAAAGTTATGATAAAAAATTTCAAATGGCTATTATTGGTTTCATTGACCTTTGTAGCGTGTACTAATAATGACGACGCAACTGTCGATCCAAATTCATCAGATGGTTTACCATTAACTGCAGGATCAGCCGACTTTACGAAATATGTTTCTCTCGGAAATTCATTGTGTGCAGGATATAGTGACGGGGCGTTATTTGCAGCTGGACAAGCAAACTCTTATCCAAATATACTATCGCAACAATTTGCTTTAGTTGGTGGTGGAGAATTTAAAATTCCTTACATGAACGATAATGTTGGTGGATTACTTTTAGGAGGATTTCAAATTCAAGGACCAAGATTATATTTGGCACCAGGTAATAATCCAACACCTGTAACTGGTACAATAACAACCGAAATAAGTAATATTTTGACAGGACCTTATAATAATATGGGAGTTCCAGGGGCAAAAAGTTTTCATTTATTAGCGCCAGGTTATGGTAATATTGCTGGTGTAGCAACTGGACAAGCAAATCCTTACTTTGTTCGTTTTGCATCAAGTCCAACAACAACTGTTTTAGCAGATGCTGTAGCTCAAAACCCAACTTTTTTCTCCTTATGGATTGGAAACAATGATGTTTTAGCATACGCAACATCTGGAGGAACTGGTGTAAATCAGTTAACCAATATTAATCCAGCGACTTATGGACCAAATGATATAACAAACACCAATGTTTTTGCAAACGTTTACTCAACACTTTTAGATCAATTAACGGCTAATGGTGCTAAGGGGGTTGTTGCTAATATTCCTTATGTTACTTCAGTTCCGTTTTTTACTGCCGTACCTACCAATCCAATTCCAGGATTACCTGCTTCAAACGCAGCACAATTAAACCAATTGTTTGGTGGTATCAATGCAGCATTAGCTGGGGCTGGTTTGCCTCCACGTTTTGTTACATTAGTGACCGATGATGGAAATCCTTCAACTACAGAAGCTAATCCATTATTGATTATTGATGAAACCTTGCCTAATATTTCTGCACAAATAACTGCAGCACTAACTCCAGTTCTTGGCGGACCTACAGCAGGTTATGTTGGTACTTTATATGGTCAAGCTAGACACGCTAGTAATGCTGCTGGTTCTAAAGATTATATCTTATTAACCACACGTGGGTTAATTTCTCCTCCTAACAATATTCAGTCTGGTGCGCCATCTCCATTTAATGTAAGAGGTGTTTCGTATCCTTTACAAGATAGTGCCGTTTTAACAGCTAGTGAAACAGCTGAAGTAAAAACCGCAACTGATGCTTTTAATACTTCTATACAAACCTTAGCAACTGCTAAAGGATTAGCTTTTGTAGATGCCAATGCGATCTTAGGTCAAGTGGCAAATGGAGGCCTTACAGTTAGTGGATATACTATGA